>CANCFT010000019.1 GCA_947377285.1 Bacteriovoracaceae bacterium | reverse complement strand
AATGCAAAACAAACAACGACTCTTGCATCGGGAAGTTTTTTAGTTGGAAATGGAAGTAACGTGGCAACTGGAGTTGTCATGTCAGGAGATGCAACACTCGCTAATACAGGTTCAGTAACTTTAAAAAATACAGGGACAGCAGGAACATATACTTCAGTAACTACAGACGCTCAAGGTCGTGTAACTGCCGGAACAAATCCAGTAGTTGTTGGAAGTATTTCTGGAACAGCTCCAGTCACAATCGGTGGAACAGCGACGGCTCCGATTGTATCAATGGCCGCAGCGACGACAGCAGTTAATGGATATTTATTAAGTTCAGATTGGAATATTTTTAATAATAAACAAGCGGCGCTTTCAACTGGGCCAACAATCAATGGAATTGTTTATCCGGCGAATACGGCACAGACTTTAACTGTACCACTTGCCCCAGTTTCACTTACTGATGCTGTTAATAAACAATACGTGGACAGCTTTGGTCAATGGACAACTACATCAGGAAATGCTTATCGATCTTCAGGAAATGTCGGTATCGGGAATACAATTCCTTCAGAAAAACTCGATGTCACAGGTAACATCCGCGCTTCTGGGCAATTATCATCTGGTTCATCTTCAATTTCTACGGGAGCCGTTGATTGGAATAATGGAAATGCTTCAACTACAACTTATAATTGCGCTTCAAATTTAACTTTTGCCAACCTAAGAGACGGTGGAACTTATACTTTAGTTGCTACTGACACAAGTACGACTCAATGTAGTTTTTCAACAACAACAACAGGAACAGATGCAGGTACAGTCAGCTATAGATTTAAACCGGCCAATTCAGCTCGTACAGCTTCATCACATACAATTTATACTTTAATGAGAGTAGGAACAGTTGTGTATGTGTCTTGGACTTCAGGGTTTTAATCATGAAAACATCAATACTTTTTATAAGTCTTATAATGGGATTTTCTTCAAGCGCTAAGGCAGGGGGAAATATTCCTTTTATGTTTATTCCATTGCCTGGTTGCTCTGGCACTCAAACATTTACAACAAGTGGAACTTTTACCCTTCCTTCTAATTGTACAACTTTTACGATTACCGCTTTTGGTGGTGGAGGTGGTGCTGGCGGTTATCAAGGTTCTGATAATGGTTTAGGTGGTGCCGGAGGACCTGGTGGATATATTGTCGCTTCATTCACAAGTCAAACTGGTGGAGTCTCTCGTAACGTCATTGTTGCGGGTTCTGGAGGAGCGGGTGTTGGTGCTACCAACAACGCTGCCGGTGGTGGTGGTGGTGGTATGTCGATTCTTTATGACTCAGATGGGACGACAGTAATGGTGGCCGCAGGTGGAGGAGGCGGAGGCGGTGGTGGTTCCAGTATTGCTTCCGGTGCAGGTGGAAAAGCTAACGTGACGACTGGAGGTTCTGGAGTTAACGGGACAGTCAATAACGGATCTATCGGAAAAGGTGGTGCCGGGGGCACACAGACTCTGGGGGGTAATGGTGGTGCCGCAGGAAGTACAGCTGCTAAGGGTGGCGGTGGATCTGGAAATGCAACAGGCGTTGCTGGAAGCGCTGGAGGAAACGGGAGCAATGGAACAACAGCTACAGCAGGAAATGGTGGAGGTGGAACAAATGGAAATGGAGGATCTGGAGGATCAGTTGGAAGTGCAGCTGCCTATAGTGGTTCTGGCGGTGGTGGTGGTGGATCTGGCTACAACGGCGGTGGCGGTGGATCTGGAAGTACAAGTGATTCAGGCGCAGGAGGCGGTGGAGGTGGTAGTAATTATGTTATAGTTACAAATTCAACCGTAACCACGAATACATTTTCAGCGGACCCGACTTACGGAAAACCTGGAGCTGCAGCAAATCCCGGAACAGCTGGTGGCGGGGGTAAGATCGTTATCACTTATCCATAATCTTCCAAATATTTACTTAATGTAATTTATCTTCAATCTGCTTTTTAAATTCCTTAACAGTATCTGCTAAATGTTTTGATTCAATTTCAAGTCGGCTTGAAAATTCGCTCATCATTAATCGTGTTTTTGAAAAAAGGTCAGTGGATTCTTCGTTTCTTTTTATTTGGTCCATTAAATCGTTTGACTCATTAACCAGGTCATTAAAACTTAAAACTTTAAGGTAATCAGAAAAATTATCATTTCTGCTCTCTTCTATTTTATTCACTTTCCATTTATCTAGGCTTACTAGATTTTCTATCTCAGTATTCATTGTCAGTTATCCCCCAAAGATTTTGATGGTTATCCACTAAGAAAGAGGCTTTTTCAATGAAGATTTAAGGGAGTGAAAAAATTACTTTGGCGGGGGGCGTAGGGAGTAAAAATGACCGCGAAAATTATTCGCGGTCACATAAATTGTCTCACCAAAAACTATTTTAATTTATTGAAATACTCTTGAGATCCTTTTGGATCTGGCTTCATCGTAGCAGCACCTTTTGTCCAACCAGCAGGGCAAACTTCCCCGTGCTTAGCTGTATATTGGTAAGCTTCAACTGTTCTTAATACTTCTTCAACATTTCTTCCTACTGAGAGATTGTTTACAGTAGCTGTTTGAACAACGTTTTTATCGTCAATAACGAAAACACCGCGAAGAGCAACAGCGTCTCCGGCTAAAACTTCATATGAGCGAGCAATACTTTTTGAAAGGTCAGCTGCTAGAGGATGGTGCATTTTTCCAAGACCACCTTTATTTCTTTCCATATTAGTCCAAGCAAGGTGAGAAAAAGCTGAATCCACTGAACAACCAATGACTTCGCAATTAAGTTCTTTGAATTTTGATAAATTGTCTTCAAAGGCAGTGATTTCAGTCGGGCATACGAATGTAAAATCTAGAGGATAAAAGTATAGTACTTTCCATTTTCCTGCAAAATCTTTGTGAAGTGAAAGAGATTTGATTTCTCCATTAACAACAGCGTCAGTTGTAAAATCAGGAGCAGTATTACCTACAAGTCTAGACATGAATTCCTCCAGTAAAATATAAATTATTATGTTTGCTCTTAGCCTAAACACTTTAGGATGAATGCCCATTAAGATCAAGCCAAATACTCAAAATAACGCAGACTTATCCCTTGTTAAAAAAGTCTTTTAGAGTAAGCTAAATAGTTAAAGAATTAAGGCCCTGGAGCCGAATAGTTTTCGTATTGTATACAAATCAACTTAGCCGAACACTTTTTACGTGGAGTAAATAATGGATCCTAAAGCTTATATCCCTAACCCAATCGTTATTGAACAAACAGCTCGTGGTGAGCGACAATACGATATTTATTCGAGACTTCTCCTCGATAGAATTGTTTTTTTAGGGACAGAAGTTAACGATACAGTGGCCAATTTAATTATGGCGCAAATGATGTTTCTTGAGCAATCAGATGCAGAAGCTCCGATTCATTTTTACATCAACAGCCCAGGTGGATCTGTTTACGCGGGCCTTGGGATTTACGATATTATGCAACATATTACCTGCCCAGTGTATACCTATTGTGTAGGAATGGCCGCTTCGATGGGCTCTCTCCTTTTAACTGCTGGAGCAGCAGGACACAGACATTCACTTCCGCATTCACGCATCATGATTCACCAGCCTTTAGGTGGAGCACGTGGACAAGCAAGTGATATTCAAATCCAAGCCAATGAAATTCAAGATCTCAAAATACAATTAAACGAGATTTATATTAGACACTCTAGTTCGGGCATGACAATGGATAAGATTATCAAGGAAACTGACCGTGATAATTATTTAAATCCAACTAAGGCCATTGAATTGGGATTAATCGATTTAGTTATTGATAGAAGCGGAAATAAATTAAAAAAATAAAATCATAGTGATTAGCGAAGGATTAAAAGCAAATGACAAAAGATAAAGCAAATTTCGGAAGTGCCCTTCATTGTAACTTTTGTGGCAAATCTCAAAAGGAAGTCAAAAAACTTATCGCTGGCCCTGGCTGCTATATTTGTGATGAATGTATTGAGCTATGTAACGATATTATTTTTGAAGACTCTCAAAAAAGTAATACCAAATCAGTAGTAGATAATGTTCCAAAACCTCACGAGATTAAAGCTCACTTAGATAATTATGTTATCGGACAAGATAGAGCAAAAAAAATCATTTCAGTTGCGGTTCATAATCATTATAAAAGAATTTCTCATAAAAATGGTGACCCGAGAAAAACTGATGTTGTAGAGTTAGCGAAATCTAATATTCTACTCGCAGGCCCTACAGGATCTGGAAAAACTTTAATCGCTCAATCACTTGCTAAATTTTTAAATGTACCATTTGCTATTGCAGATGCAACTTCATTAACTGAAGCCGGTTATGTTGGTGAGGACGTTGAAAATATTATTCTTAATCTTCTTCAAAACTGCGACTTCGATGTTGAGCGAGCTCAACGAGGAATTGTTTATATTGACGAAATTGACAAGATCGCCAGAAAATCTGAAAACCCTTCTATTACCAGAGATGTTTCAGGTGAAGGTGTTCAGCAAGCGCTTCTTAAAATTGTTGAAGGAACAATTGCTTCAGTTCCACCAAAAGGTGGAAGAAAGCACCCACAACAAGAATTTATCCAAGTGGATACAAAAAATATTCTTTTTATCTGCGCCGGAGCTTTCGTAGGCCTTGATAAAATTATTGAAAAAAGAATGACCAAAAGACCAATGGGATTAATTTCTGAAAAATCAGAAGCAGAACAATCAGTCATTGAAAAAATGGGTGGAATTGAACCTGAGGATCTTTCAAAATTTGGTTTAATTCCAGAATTTATCGGACGACTTCCAGTCAATGCCATGCTCTCAGAGTTAGATGAGCAAGCACTGGTCTCTATTTTAACAGAGCCAAAAAATGCTTTAACAAAACAATATGCAAAATTATTTGAATATGAAGGAATCGAGCTCGAGTTCGAAGAAACTGCTCTTAAAGAAGTGGCCCGCCAAGCACTAGAGAGAAGAACAGGTGCCCGAGGATTGCGAGCAATTTTAGAACAATCAATGCTCGATGTAATGTATGAAGTTCCTTCGAATGAAAAAGTTTGTAAAGTTATTGTGACTCTCGAATCAGTAACTGGAAAAGGAGCGCCGAAAGTGATTGAAGGACCTAGAAAATCTTTTGCACCGGCCGCAACAACTTCCCCTGTGTCAGCTGCAAAAAAATCGGTTGAGTCAGCTTAATAATGATTTGAAATTTTAAGAAATATTAAAAGCCTCCCAAGTGGAGGCTTTTTTTAAATCCAACTTTTTAGCCAATACCATTGCCCACGAATACTCTCAGCCGTTTCTGCCCCACTTAAGATGGGATAAAAATAAATAAAAAAGCCCAAAGATATTATAGTGAAAACGGCCATGATGATTTTAGCCGTTTTATGCTCAAAGATTTCTCTGAGAGACATAGGAATTAAAAATGAATAAAAAACTGCCGAAGGGAAAAAATAATAAAAAAATGAAATTTTTCGTGGGGCCAAAGGCCATGCCAGCCATGAACATAAAAAGAGAACTACTGTAAACTTTGTAATAGATTGTATTTTTCTCCATCGAAGCAAAAGTAAAACAACTGACAAGATCCCCAGTGACATTTGCCATGGGTTGGCCAAAAGGACAATTCCTTTAAAAAATAAATGATCAGCACTTTGAGAAAATTCATACCAAATAGGGCGAAGAATGATAGGCCAGGTATACCAAAGACTATTATAGGGATGTGTTCCAGCAACAGTCGCTTGAAGTTTTAACATTTCGAGTGGGACAGAAAAAAGAATTTCAAATAATGTTCTTTTTCCAGGATTTGCTACAAAAAGATAAGGGATAAAAGTTAAGAAATAAATAATGATTGAAAAAAAACCAAAAATGAAAAAATTTAAATAAACTTTTCTTTTTTGTTCATTGCTCATTTTAGTCTCAAATTCTGAATATAAACACAAAATGAAAAATGGGAAATAAATAAAAATAGCAGACCATTTTATAGCAACAGCCAGTCCCCAAAAAAATGAAGATATATAAAAATATTTTTTTTCATTATATTCAAATTTATATCGTAAGAAATAATAAATTCCAGAAAGAAAAAATGTCACCATGAAAATATCAAGCATTGCGATTCGAGATTGCACAAAAAACCAAAAATTAAAAAGGCTAAAAAAGCCAACAGACATGGCCATTACTAAATCATCAAAAATTAAATTGGCGATGAGATAGCACAATAAAATTGCCAGGGCACCTGTGAAGGCAGAAGCCGCCCTCCAGCCAATCGGATTGTCACCGAAAAAATTAATACTTCCACCAATGATGTATTTTCCGAATGGAGGATGTTCGGTATTTATAACGGGGGCCATCTGGAGCCACTGTTTAGCTGCCGGAATATAATGAACTTCGTCGAAATAGAATTTATTAATATTTGAAAGGTGATAAAAGAAAACAACCATTGAAATAAAAAAAAGAAAATATCCTAAGTCGCGACTATTTAATAATGATTTATGATTCATGCCACTTCTTAACATGTGGATTTAATGAAATTCAAGTGAACTTCTAAAAGCCTGTCATAATTACAAATCCGACTTTATTTATAACCTATTGAAAAAAATAAATTCTTACAAATTTTTCAACTAACTCTTACTTACAATTTGCCCCTACGCATGATCACTTTAAAAAACTGGAACTTAGCTCCTTAACGCTTCTTGGACAAATAATAACCATTTGAAAATTTTGGGATTAAAGCAATTAATGCCCTTACTTTTTTTTTGACCTCGATTACATTTTCATGTCATCATTTTATTAGACCCTTCAGTTTCAAGGTGGCAGTCAAGAAGTGATACCCACAGGAACCAGAGGATGTAACAAATAGTGCAGGAGGTACTATGTCGCAAGCTTGGTCAGAATCAAAAAAGTTCCCGTTACTTCCACTTAGGGACATGATTATTTTCCCGCATATGGTTGTACCTCTATTCGTGGGAAGAGAAAAATCCATCTCTGCGCTTGAAGAAGCTCAAAGAAACAACAACGAAATTTTCTTAGTCACTCAAAGAGATGCGAGTGTACTCAATCCTGACCGTGAAGACATTTACGAAGTCGGTGTTGTCGTAAACATTATTCAAATGTTGAGACTACCGGATAATACCGTAAAAGTTTTAATAGAAGGAAAGTACCGTGCCCGGTTAAAAACTTTTGAATCAGGTGCTGAAGGCTATTTTGCAGAAGTTGAAAAATGCTCATCAGAAACTAAGGATCCTGTCACTCTAGAAGCCACCATAAGAAGCATCAAAGGAATCTTTGAACAGTATGTGAAGCTTAATAAGAGAATTCCTCCTGAACTTCTTATGAGTATTTCTTCGATCACTGATCCTTCGCGATTAGCAGATATAATGGTTGCTCATTTAACGATGAAGATTTCTGAAAAACAAGAAATCTTAGAAGCCGTTGAAGTAGGAAAGAGACTTGAGCTTTTATTAGAAAAAATGCAAGGTGAGATTGAAATCATCAATGTTGAAAGACGAATCCGTACACGCGTAAAAACGCAAATGGAAAAGTCTCAAAAAGAATACTATTTGAATGAGCAAATGAATGCGATTCAAAAAGAGCTTGGCCAAAAAGAAGATGGCAAAACTGACATCCAAGAAATGGAAGAACGTTTAGCTGCTAAAAAAATGCCTGATGAAGCTCGTGAAAAAACAGGTAAAGAATTAAAGAAATTAAAATCAATGTCTCCAATGTCCGCAGAGTCTGCGGTTGTGAGAAATTATATTGATTGGATGCTCTCTCTTCCATGGGATGAGTACACTACAGATAATAATTCAGTTCCTAGGGCTCGCGAAATTCTTGATGACCATCACTACGGAATGAAAGATGTTAAAGAAAGAATTGTAGAATATTTAGCTGTTCGCTCTCTTTTAAAAGAAGAAGGGAAAGGAACAATTTTATGTTTAGCAGGTCCTCCGGGAGTTGGTAAAACATCAATTGCAAAATCTTTAGCTGAATCATTAGGAAGAAGCTTCCAGAGAATTTCTCTTGGTGGAGTTCGTGATGAATCTGAAATTCGTGGTCACAGACGTACTTATGTGGGAGCGATGCCTGGTAAATTGATGATGGCGCTTAAAAAAGCTGGAACATCAAATCCATTAATCCTTCTTGATGAGATCGATAAAATGTCTTCTGATATGCGCGGTGATCCGGCTTCTGCAATGCTTGAAGTTTTGGATCCTGAACAAAACAAAGCGTTTTCTGATCACTATATTGAAGTTGAATACGATCTTTCGAAAGTTATGTTCGTAATGACTGCTAACGATTTAAGTAAAATCCCAGGACCTCTAAGAGACCGTATGGAAATTATCCATATCTCTGGATACACTCCTCAGGAAAAATTAGAAATCGGAAAGCGATACTTATTGAAAAAAGCAGTGAAGGCCAATGGTTTAGTAGACCATGAAGTCCAAATCGGTGACACCTGTATGATGGATGTTATTCGTGGATGGTCAAAAGAAGCTGGTGTTCGCGAATTCGAAAGACAATTAAATAATGTTGTCAGAAAAATCGCGACTGAAGTTGTGACAAAAGAAGTTCCAGCAGGGAAGAAATTCAACGTGACTTCGAAACAACTTCCAAAATACCTGGGACCTCGTCGTTACGATAGCACTGATATTGAAGCAGGCGCTCAAGTTGGATTGGTTAACGGTCTCGCTTGGACAAGTGTTGGCGGAGAGCTTCTTCATATTGAAGTGGTAACAGTTGAAGGTAACGGAAAAATCCAAATCACTGGGAAACTTGGAGAAGTCATGCAAGAGTCGGCGAAAGCAGCTCTTAGTTATGTCCGATCAATCTCAGGACGTTTGGGAATATCGGCCGACTGGTATAACAAAAATGATATCCATATCCATGTTCCAGAAGGAGGAACACCTAAAGACGGGCCATCGGCCGGTGTAACAATGGTGACAGCTCTCACTTCAGCGATCACTGGAATTCCAGTTCATCAAAATGTTGCGATGACTGGTGAAGTGACGATCAGAGGAAGAGTGCTTCCAATTGGTGGATTAAAAGAAAAACTTCTTGCTGCTAAACATGCAGGAGTTAAAACGGTTATTATTCCAGCGAAAAACGTGAAGGATTTAGCTGATATCCCTCAAGAAATACAAGATGGCTTAGAGATTATTCCTTGTGCTCATGTAGAGGAAGTTTTGAAAGTCGCTCTTGAGCTTAATCAACCTGAGAAATTTATGCAGGTTGTGGCTCCAACTCTTACTGTGGTTGATGGAGACCGCGGTATGGGCGTAGCTAACTAATTATTTTAAATGAAAAGGGGACCTTCGGGTCCCCTTTTTTTTGCTCAATTTATCTATTTTTTCAATTGACAGACTTTCACCATTTTACTATTTTTAACCCTCAAGAAAAGATCGCTTTCTAGATAAGAATGGGAGTTTAGCTCAGTTGGTAGAGCGCTACCCTTACAAGGTAGATGCCGGGGGTTCGAGCCCCTCAACTCCCACCATTTTTATCTTCTACTATAACTTTTTAATTACTGAACATTAATTACGCCAGAAACCATATCCATTCCGCAACTAAAGTTAACGACACCTTTAGCTAATTTTCCAAGATTGATTGCGACAGCTTTGTTTAAAGGAAGATCTTTTTTAATTTTTTGCTCATGAAAAACGATATCTTTAGCACAAGTTGCATCAGACTTTCGTGTAACAGAAAGAATAACTTCTTGGTTTGGACTTACTTTTAATGAGGCAGGCTCAAAGCCTTTGTCGGTAACGATTACATTTAAGGTCGTGGCCTTTGTTGGTGCGGCAGCAAATACACTTGAGAAAACAAAAAGAGAAGTAGCAAGAGTCATAATAAGTAATTTCATAAAGGGCCCCCTTATCAATTTAAATGTAACTAAGAATTTTTATTCTAACATTTGAAATTGAAAGGGAGCAACCTCTAAATAATTTTTTTCGATATCTAAACTTACAAAGAAATCTTAGTTAAGGTAATTTTGTTATCAACTTTTTTAAAAGTTAAAAGGATATATTGCCCTGATGAAAATTGATCACCAGTTTCAATTTCTTTATTATCAACAGTATTTGTTGCATTGAAAATATTGAAAACGATAACTTTTTTAATGACTGATTTATTTTGCTCTAAAGAGTCTAAGTCATTCTGATCTAGCAGCTTTGATTTTTCAATAGACAATTGACTTACAAAGTTGTCATTTGCAGCAGATGCCATTCGTGACTTGCTAGAGTCCCCTGTTGATTCATCAAAAGAAATAAATTCTAATCTGTTTGATTTTTTATTAGAATCCATAAAAACTTTTCTTGTTTTCATTGAACCATTAAAATATTGAACTTCAAAAGGAGAAAATGGATCTACTTTTTTCCAAGCTAATGATTTTTTATTTTCTGAGTCTGAACTTAACTGACAAACATAAAAAGATTCATTTACACTCAATTCGATTTTTTCTGCTTTTTCAGTTGCAGTTAATGCATTAATTCGAAATGCCGTTGAAGAAGTACTGTCAACTCCTACGGTCTTACATTGAGCTGAAACAAATGGTGCTTTTATTTCTAAAGAAATTGATGTTTGTGCCATTAGAGGATTGTTGAATGAAAGAATCAAAAGACTTAACAAAATTTGCTTCATTGTTTTCTCCATATATTAATTAATAATTTAAACTTGTGTATATATCAAAAAAAGGCATAAGGACCAAAAGTATGAAAATATTATAGAGGAGGGATTATCCTAGAACGAGATTTGTTCTAAATAATTTAATGGCCATTGCTAAGAGGATGGTTCCAAAAAATTTTCTTAGAATTAAATTTCCAGTTTTCCCTATTTTTTTATCGATGAAACTTGAAGAATTTAAGACGAAATAAATAATTACCAAATTTAGTAAAATACCGAAAATTATATTGATCCTTGCATATACTGCATTAAGCGAAATAAGTGTAGTCATTGATCCGGCCCCAGCAATTAATGGAAAGGCAAGTGGGACTATGGGGGAGCTGCTAGAATCTTGATGGTCGTGTTTGAATATAACAATATCTAGAACCATTTCTAATCCTAAAAAAAACATAATCAATCCTCCTGCAATGGCAAAGGATTGAACATCTACTCCAAACAATCTCAATATAGACTCACCAATATAAAGAAATGAAAAAAGTAAGGCACCTGATACAACTGTAATTTTAAAACTATCGATAGACTTAAATTTCTTTTTTATATCAATGATAAAAGGAATTGAACCTAAGATGTCAATTACTGAAAATAAAATTAGGGAAACTGAAATTGATTCTTTAAAATTTATTGAATTTAAAATATTCATATGACCTTATATAGAACATTTTTCTGAAAGAATTTTTTAAGCAGCAAGTATGTAAAAAATTCACTTCTCCTGTTTTTGATTACCTGGGTGTATTTCATTTGGTAATTCCTAAAGAAATTATTAATGGGGGAATTTATGATCAGTAAACACAAGTTTGTTTCTGCAGGCCTTGGAGTATTGTTAATGCTCTCGACTTGCAAAAACGTTTTTGCAATAGAGAATAGTATTCCAAATGAAGTTAAAAATAAAATTATAGGTGTAAGAGTTGCTGATTTAGTTGCCACGTTTCCAAACGTAATACCTGGACTTGCAAATATTGATGCCATTATTAAAAAATCTCCTGAAAGTTTTTTTAATCAAAATTCAATCGAAGTCTTACATGATGTTTATATAAGTAAGATGCCTGAATTAAATGGAGATACTGTTAAATTAAGTCTTGTGGGTTTTGTTAAATATAAAAACCAAACACTAGATTTTGAAAGAATTGTCATAACTTATAATACAAATGCTAAACAACTTGCTGATTTAGTCATTCAAAGCGAAGGAATCCTTCCGCTCAAAGACATGAAATTCGAAGTTAAAGTTGGGTTAGTTGATCGAAAAGTAATTATTCAAGATAAAATAAAAGACATTAAGTTAGTATTTCCAATTGGTGTCGGGTCATTTGATGAAGGAGTAATGAATGAAGGACAAACATCTTTAGTAACACCAAGATTTCAAAGTGGATTCATTGATCAGAGGGCCGTGATTTCGAAAAGATTAAAGCCTAGATATTTTGCTGGTAAACCATTTATAAGAATTTTAAAAGGTACTGACTTAACAACTGATTCAACTTCAATTGGATTTCATATCGAAATTAATACATCTTTTGTAAGAGGGTTTGACTCTCATGGATGCATGAGACTTAGAGAGCAAGACTTAATGGCTTTTCATGATTTAATTATGTATGGTGATGAAGTACAAACTCCAATAACCGTTAAATATAGAACTGAAGATCCAGCAGATCACCCAGCTCCAAAAAGAAATAAAACATATAAAACAATTTTAAATAAAGGAAATACCAAGAGTCCATTCTTTATTTATGACCGAGATAATTTAATTCAAATGGTCTACAAAGAAAATACTCAAGCACCATATGATCTTTTAGTTGATCAAAAAACAGATAATTATTATGACCTTTTTAATTATGAAACTGGTGATCAAATGAAAGAACAAAACTTACGCAGAAAAAATGAATGCGATGCTAAAGTTATGAAAGGTGAGTTGAGCAGTGACGCAAAGAAATTTCAAGAATGTCTTGATGAAGGAAAACGGGTTGATTCTTTCAAAGATAAAATTTATCGAAAATATATGGGGATTGAAGATTCTGTAGATTCAAACCAAATATAGTCGTCTATATATACCAGACCGATGATAAATCGGTCTGGCTTTTTTTAAAGATACTTTATGGTACTAAATGATCAGGTGTAAAAGACAGTGGCATTAATTCTTTAAATTTCATTTTTGTTTCATGACCTGCTTCATTTCCAATAATGACTTCCAAATTATCATCAGCAAATTCACTCATAACTTGGCGGCACATTCCACATGGCGGCCATCCTTCTTTAGTGAACACATAGAGTTTTGTAATTTTCATTTTTTTATCTGAAACAGCTTTCAAAATAGCCACTCGTTCAGCACAAATTGTTCCACCATAACTTGCATTTTCAATATTACAACCAGTGTAAAGGGAGCCATCTGACGTTAGTAGAGCGCAGCCTACATGGGCCTTAGAGTAGGGAGAATAAGCATTTTTAGCTGCAGCTTGAGCATGTGTGCGAAGAGATTGTGATGTCATATTTTACTCCTAGAGTTGTCCGATTTTTTTAATGGATTCAGTAAGAAGTGCCGTGAAGTGAACCATTACTTTTGCAGCAACATCTTTAATGTCCTCATGTTTGAGTGTTTGTTTTACAATTCCGGCACCCATATTGGTAATGCAACTCACTCCACAAACTTTGATTCCCATATGGTTAGCAGCAATTGCTTCAGGCACAGTGCTCATTCCAACCATATCTCCTCCGAGTGTGCGGATCATTTTAATTTCTGCTGGAGTTTCATAAGTTGGTCCTAAAACACCGGCGTAAACGCCTTCTTGAATTTGATGACCTAGAGATAAAAAGGCAGCTTTCATTATATCATTGAGTTCAGAGTTATAGGCATTACTCATGTCAGGAAATCTCGGTCCCATTGAATTATCATTTAGGCCAATTAAAGGATTTTGTCCCATGAGATTTATATGGTCTTGGATTAAAACTAAATCTCCTGGTTTGAAATTTAAATTTACTCCACCCGCAGCGTTGGTAAGAATTAAAGTTTCAATTCCTAAATAGGCGAGGAGTCTGACCGGAAAAACAACTTCTTCCATAGGGAGTCCTTCATAGGCATGAAGGCGACCTTGCATTACTGCGACTTCAATACCAGCAACTTTACCTAAAATTAGTTTTCCTTCATGACCTTCTACCGTTGTTTTTTTAAAGAATGGGATATCATTGTAAGAAATGACTGTTTTGTTTTCTATTTGTTCGACAAATACGCCTAGTCCTGAGCCCAGGACGATACCAATTTTGGGTTTAGTCGAGCTGATTGATTTAATAAAATTTGTAGCCTGTAAGAATTTATCGTTCATTATTATTTTCTCTTTTTACTTTTGAGTTTAGGTGCAAACTTGGTTTGAACTTCGATGATGAGTTTCTTTTTTGTTTTATTTTTTACAGCTTTTATCACTATATCTTTTGACGACATTTCTAAGCCCAATTCACGGGCCAAATCTAATTGATGATCGTGACAATGAATAGTTGCGAGAGTATCTCCCTTTTTAATTTTATCACCGCATTTTTTATTCAAAATAAATCCAACAGCAAAATCAATTTTATCAGAAGTTTTAAGGCGACCACCACCTAAGCGCACACAATGCATACCCAAAGATTTACAATCAATTTGAGTTATATAACCATTTTTTGTAGCCAGTACATTAAAAGTCGATTTAGTTTTTGGCAGCAATGAATAGTCATCTATGACATTTACATCTCCGCCTTGAGACTCAATGAGTTCACGGAATTTATCTAAAGCAGCACCTGAAGTTAATGCTAGTTGAGCTTGCTCAATTCCATTTTTATGTGTTTTAGCAAGGCCCGCTAAATAAATCATTCCCCCAGCGAGAGTCAATGAAAGTTCAGTTAAATCCGAAGGACCTCGCCCCTTTAGGGTTTCGATACTTTCAATAATTTCTAAAGAATTACCAACGGCATTACCTGTTGGTTCAGACATATCTGTAATCACCGTCATCATATTTTTATGGAAACGCAATCCTGTTTGGCGAATGCTTTCGGCTAATTTTTTGGCATCACTTAGCTTGGCCATAAAGGCGCCGTTGCCAGTTTTAATATCCATTACTATTCCACTTGCCCCTTCTGCTAATTTTTTGCTCATAATTGAAGCAGTGATTAAAGGGATAGATTCAATCGTTGCTGTCACATCTCTAAGAGCATAGATTTTTTTATCTGCAGGAGCGATTTCTCCGGTTTGTCCAATGAGAACAAGCCCTCTTTCTTTTACCAGATGAACAAAATCATCAAGTGAAATATCAGTTTTAAATCCTTTAATTGATTCAATTTTATCAACTGTTCCACCAGTGTGCCCTAAGCCTCTTCCAGCAATCATTGGAACCTTTACACCGCAAGCAGCAGCAATTGGTGCTAGGATAAAAGACGCTTTGTCGCCTACACCACCAGTGGAGTGTTTATCGATAAAATATTGTTCGGGAAAATTGAGAACTTTTCCGGAATAAAGCATGGCATCGGTTAAGGCCACTGTTTCATTTTTATCAAGACCGTTAAGATAAATCGCCATCAGTAATGCACTCATCTGATAATCAGCAATTTCTCCTTTAGTTAAACCTTCAATGAACCAAGTGATTTCATCTTTCGTAAGTTTTTCTTTATCTCGTTTCTTTTGTATAATATTATAAGCAGAGAAAGTTTGTTTCATGAATTTCGCTCTCACGTTGGTGTTCAATAGAATTTGGCTGAATCCAAGAGAGTTAGTGTATTCAAAAGACAGACAAAAATCAAATTAACGCGAGACAAAGACTATGTTTAAGTTCATAAAAAAAAATGTTTACCAAATCATGTGCACGTTCCTGATATTGACACAAGTCGCAGGGGCCTATGGAGCAACTTCAGAAGATAGTGCTATAGATGAATCTTTAAGAGATTTTAGTATTGTTTTAGGAGCGGGGGCCGTTGGCGCCGTACTTGGATTATCAACTCTTTCTTTCGTCAATAATCCCTCGAAGCACTATAAAAATGTAGCTGTAGGTGCAGCTTTTGGAATAGTCATTGGAGTTGGAGTGGTTGTCTTTTCACAAGTGACTCGTAGCGCTTCTACTATTGGTATTGGAAACAACGACAGGCCTATTGGCCCAGAAACTTTTGCTAATTTAAGTAAAACCGATTTTTCAGAATTCAGAATTGCTAAAAATTATTTACCAGAGCCGACATTTGGTTATGAATTTAGTTTCTAATCCATTTACTCAACTATTATTGACCTCAATTGCCTAGTGCGCTCTATGCCCTTTGAAACAACGTTCAAGGTTTGATAGAATATAAGAGATTTATATTTTAAAGGATTTTTTTAATGGCCAAGCAACTAATTATCAACCAGACACTCAATGAGTGTCGGGCCGCTCTAATCGAGAATGGTGAAATTCTCGATTTTTTAATGGAGCGCTCTCACGTTCACAACCCCGAAGATAACCGAGTCGATTTTCCATTTGTAGGTGATATCTACAAGGGAAAAGTTGTGCGAGTTCTTCCTGGAATGCAGTCAGCATTTGTCGATATTGGCTATGAAAAGGCAGCTTTTCTTTATGTAGATGATGCCTATATTCCAACTATCGAAGAGCAGCGAGAAATGGCCGAAAAAAGCCGTCGCTCATTGGCGGAAAGCCAACGTTTGGGAGAAGTTATTCCAGATGAATTGAGCACGCTTTCTGAAGCCGTCAATATGCGATTTAGACCAGATATTAGTATTGAATCCTTCATTAAAGAAGGTGACGAAATTTTAGTCCAAGTGGCCAAAGAACCTATCTCAACAAAAGGTCCGCGAGTCACTCGCCATATTACATTTGCTGGAAGACATATAGTTTTTATGCCATTTATTGAACACACCGGTGTTTCAAGACGAATTGAGAGTGAAAAAGAACGTGAACGATTAAAAGAAATTCTAGAAACGGTAAGACCTGATGGGACTGGAGTCATTGCGAGAACTGTTGCCGAAGGTCAATCTTATAAGACACTTAAATTTGATTACAATATGCTGGTCAAGATTTGGAAAGATGTTCAAAAAAGAGCTACAGGGGCAAAAGCTCCTTATGTCATTCATCAAGATTTAAGTTTTATCCAAAGAGTTCTTCGCGATATTACCGATGAAGACGTAGATGAAATTATTCTCGATTCAAAAGAAAATTTAAAAGACGCAGAAAAATTTGTTCAAAAATTTCTTCCTACGATGAAAGGAAAATTTAAATTTTACTCGGAAGAGTCCACTCCTATATTTGAAAAATTTGGCATTGATTTAGAAGTTGAAAGAGCAATTGATAATAAGGTTTACCTGAAGTCAGGTGGCTCACTCAATATAGACCAAACAGAAGCCTTAGTTTCTGTTGATGTTAATACTGGAAAATATATTGGGCGGAAAACGTTTGAAGAGACAATTCTAAAAACAAATTTAGAAGCGGTAAAAGAAATTGCTTATCAACTTAGGCTTCGAAATTGCGGCGGGATTATTATTATCGATTTTATCGATATGGAAAGAGAAGAAAATCGCCAAATCGTCTATAACGCTCTTCTAGAAGCTCTCAAAAAAGACCGCGCAAAAACAAATGTACTGCCAATTTCTGGACTTGGTTTAGTAGAGATGACTAGGAAGCGGACTCGCGATACTTTGTCGCGGATTATGTGTGAACCTTGTCCCTATTGCGAAGGAACAGGGCGAGTGAAATCGACACTTACAGTTTGTTATGAACTTATTCGCGAGCTCAATCGGGCCCTGGCCAAATCTAAGGGGACAAAAGTTTTTATCTATGCTCACCCTGAAGTTACTGCCACTTTAACTAGCGAAGATTTTGACCTGATAGAAACTCTCGAAGAAGCACATGGAAAATCTATCCAAATACGCTCAGAGAATAACTATCATATCGAGCAGTACGAAATCTTCCCGCAGGAATATTAAGAATTACTTTATTTTTAAAGACAGTGCTAAGACGATGAATTGTCTAATGGCCGTCTTGGTCTTCCAAGGCTTATATGGTGGTATAAATTTATCAGGGAGATAAATTTATGTATCCAATTAATGTTGTTGAAAAAGAAACAGGAATTAGTAAGTATTTACTTCGAATGTGGGAACGTCGTTATGAATTTCCACGACCTATAAGGGATGGAAAAGGCGAGAGAGTTTATACTAATTTAGATGTTGAAAAACTTAAGTTGGTTAAATCTTTAATGGAAGGAGGATACCGACCTTCTAAAATCATTAATCAAAATCTAGAGGAATTAAAACTTGTTTCAAGATCGTTTGTGAAGCCAGAAACACCTAAGTCCAATGTTGTCGTTTTGATCACAACTTCAATCTTAGAAGCAGATGTTAGAGAAGCCCTCAAAAATCACAGTATAGCTAAGTTTGTGAATATTTCTAATTTAGAAGATTTAAAAAATATTAGTCTTTAAAAAAATCGTCCACTCAATTTTCATGAGTGGACGATAGTCATTATTGTTTTTTCAATGAAACTGAAAATTGAAGTTCATCAATTTCATAGATTAACTCTTGCATCTTTGCTGCTTTTTCCATTGTGACAGCTAGAGTCTCACCAGTAATATAATCCTTAAATTGCTCTACGACATTTTCAAGTGCTGGTCCAAAATAAGTAACTATTATTCTATCTCCAACATTGAAGTTCGAATCTTTTCTCGATTTCTGGATACGGCTAACTATTTCTCTGGCAAGTCCTTCATTCACTAAATCTTGATCGAGTACAGTATCGATATCAATTGAAATAAAGCGGTTACTCATGGCCTGTGTGCCAGCTTTAGGCTCTCTAAAAATAAGGATTTCTTCTTGCGAGAACACGACGTCATCTATTAAAAGTGAGTCGGTTTCTTCCAGAGCAGTCAGTTGAGATGTCCCTAGCTTTTCGATAAGGGCCTTATATTTCCCCATGTTTTTACCAAGTTTTTTTCCTAAAATCGGCAAGTTTGGTTTTGCATAAAGAGTGATAAATTTTTCTTCTTCCGTAGAGAGTTCAATATTTTTAATATTTAATTCTGTTTGAATATAATCCTGAAGTTTTTTAATTTCATTTAAAAGTTTTTGATCCTTATGGATAATCGTCAATCTTTTTAATGGAGTTTTAACTTTAATCTGAACAAGATTACGCTTTTGTCTACCAAGAAGTATAATTTGCTGCATTCTTCCTACGGCCACTTCTAAATCGCTATTGATCAAGTTTTCATTTGGCATTGGGTAACTACAAAGGTGGACGGACTCAACTTCTTTCGGATTCATTTTTCTCAATTCTTGGAAAACATATTCCGAGAAAAAAGGAGCAAATGGTGCCATTGAAATTGTGAGTTCTCTTAATGCTGTATAGAGAGTTGAGTAGGCTGCACATTTATCATCTGTTAATCCGTCTCCCCAAAATCGAGCACGGTTTAATCGGATGTACCAATTTGTTAAGTCTTCAATGAATGTAAAGAGAGCTGGAACAACGTTGTAGAGATGGTATTCTTCCATTTCTTTGGCGATATTTTTTTTCAAAGTTTGTAAATTTGAAATTAACCATTGATCGACAATATTATCAGAAGTTTTAAAGTGGTCTACAGGAGACCAGCCATCAACTTCAGCATAAGTTTGGAAAAATTTAAACGAATTTTGCCATGGAAGAAGTGCTTTTCTGACCATGTCTTTAACACCTGAGTCAGTAAAACGTTGCTCTTCGGCCTTCACAAGCCCAGAATTAATTAAATAAAGTCTCAGGGCATCAGCACCGAAAACTTCCATCAATTCATCTGGAGCAGTGTAGTTTTTTAAACGCTTGCTCATTTTTTTTCCGTCTTCGGCCATAACGATTCCGTTGACGATAACATTTTTAAAGGCAGGTTTATCAAAGAGTGCTGTCGATAAAACTGTTAAGGTATAAAACCATCCGCGAGTTTGGTCTAATCCTTCAGCGATAAATTCAGCCGGGAAGCCTTGTTCAAACATTTCTTTATTTTCAAACGGGTAATGAAGTTGAGCATAAGGCATTGAACCTGATTCAAACCAGCAGTCTAGTACTTCTGGAATTCTGCGGTAAGTTCCCTCTTCACCAGTATGAGTGAATGTAAGGTGATCGATATTTTCTTTATGAAGATCTGTGACCTTTACACCTGTATATTTAAAAAGTTCTTCAATCGAGCCAATGCAAATACGGTTATTCGTTAAATCATTTATCCAAAGAGGAATGGGAGTTCCCCAAATTCTATTTCTAGAGATTGACCAATCGCGGGCCCCTTCGAGCCATTTACCGAAGCGACCTTCTTGAATGTGAGAAGGTGTCCAATTGATTTGAGAATTTGAATGTAGTAAGCGTTCTTTAATTTTTTCTACCGAAACAAACCACGAAGGAATTGCTTTATAAATAAGAGGTGTATCTGATCGAGGGCAAAATGGATAAGAGTGGACTAAGACTGCTTGGTCATAAAGTTTACCTTCATCTTTTAATTTTTTAATGATGTCTTTATCGGCCGTTTTGACGTGGATTCCGACAAAATCAAAAACATCATTTGTAAATTTCCCAGCATCATCAACAGGACATTCAATGGCACCTATACCTGCTTCTTTCATCACTCGATTATCGTCTTCCCCAAAAGCAGGAGCGATATGAACGATACCAGTTCCATCAGTTGTTGTTACATAGCCGTCGTTTAATACAACGAATGCACCAATTGATTCATGTTTTTTAAAGTAGGGAAGTAGTGGTTCATAACGAAGACCTAATAAGTCAGAGCCTTTAAACGTTTCTAAAACTTCTAATGTTCGTTTTTTCGAGTAAGCCTCAACTCTTTCTTTGGCTATGATAAATTTGATATCACGGTCTTTATCGTGAACTTTAACATATTCAATATCTGCCCCCATACATAAAGCAAGGTTAGAAGGAAGTGTCCAAGGAGTTGTTGTCCAAGCAGCAATATGAAAATCTTGGTCTTTGACTTTAAATAAAATGGTCACTGCAGGATCTTGCACGTCTTGGTAGTTTGAAGTGGCTTCGAAATTGGATAGTACTGTTCCAAGGGCAGTTGAAAAAGGCATGACCTTTGTCCCTTGATAGATTAAATCCTTTTTCCATAATTCGCTGATGACCCACCAAACAGATTCCATGAAATTAGCATCCATGGTTTTGTAATCATTTTTAAAATCTACCCAACGTCCAATTCTAGTAATTGTACGTTCCCACTCACTTGTATATCTTTGAACAATACTTCGGCATTCGTCGTTATAGCCTTTTACTCCAAATTTTTTGACAGCATCTTGGGCCGACATGCCCAATTTTTTGTCAATTTCATGTTCGATTGGTAAACCGTGGCAGTCCCAACCAAAACGTCTTTCAACATAACGGCCTTTCATTGTGAAATATCGTGGAACAATATCTTTTAAAGTTGAAGCAAGAAGGTGACCATGGTGAGGAAGTCCAGTGGCAAATGGAGGTCCATCATAGAAAATATAGGGTTTGTTTTTTTTAGTTTGATCAAGGGACTTTTGAAAAATATTTTCATTTTTCCAAAATTCTAAAATTTTATGTTCAGTCTTTACGAAAGAAAAAGAAGTGTTTTCTGATTCATTTAGTTCAGTATTGTCTACATTCGACACGAGCTTACTCCTAGGTGTTAATCCACAGTGGGAAATTTTAGCACTATTTCAAGGTATTGAATAGCAAGAAGCTACACTTCTTGAATAGCTAAACCGATTAAGAGGGATGAAATTATTTGTTCTTAATCTTCTATTCGCTTTAAGCCTTCTTGGACTTTTTAATGAGACAATGTCATTGAGCGTTGCAGAGGACAAAAATCAAGAAACCGTCGTGCTTCAAGATCCAGAAAGTATGTCATTTGGCACAACGAAATGGGGTGAAGTCAATCTTAACCATTTTTTTTCGTTTGAAGAGTGGAAAAATCAGATTGATGACAAAGCGTTAACTCCCGGATGGGAAATTTTGGCAAAAGAAAAAAATGCGAGAGAAGTTGTTGGACGTTTTTTTCAGTGCGCAGGAACATGCCGCGTGGACCGCGGAAAAAGTTTTTTTAATCCCCGGTATTTAACCAAAATTTATGAAGGGGATGAAGTCCAAGCAACAGGAGATAGTTATGCATGGATTTTTTTACTTGATGGAACAATGGTTCGACTTTCTCCTGAATCAAGCATTATTTTTAATGAAATTAATATTGGAGTGAAAGAGAATTTTTTTAGTGCCAGAATTAATTCAGGAAATGTGTTATGGCTTTCGAGAAGTGAATCACTTTACGAAGAACTTAACTTACGAGAAACTGATGTTCTTTTCAATCCAATTTCACTTTATGAAGCCATTCCTATACCTGATAAAAAATCTTACGATGAATCAAATTTAATAGAGATGGTTTCAGAAAAACAAACTGTTCTCAATCAATATAAAAATCTCAATTCTTTGGTAGAAAAAAATAATAAATTAACACTTGGGAAACCGTCCTATGTTTTTCTCATAATGCCTAATGCTTCTGTCTTGGGATATAACCCACACGTCGAAATTGTAAGTATCTTCGGAGGAAAGTCGTATATTAAGAACCGATCTGAGATATTATTAGGATTAAAATCTAATGAAGAAAAAAGTAAACCGAGTGAACTTTTAATTCAGAAACGGGGTTTTGAAAATACTGATCTAACACCGCTGCCATCTGACAAATGGATGGAAGTTGATGAAACAGGCCGATTAATTAGTGAAGCAACTGAACATTTATATTTGTTATCCATGGGGGAATTTGTAACAAAATATATCCCCAGCCTTTTAGTTGCAAGAGAGTTGATGATGACAAAATACTCAGAATTTGCCTTTAGAGAAAAATATGATGCTTCTCACTTATCCTTAATCGATGGGTATAGGCTTTGGGGGGCAATATCGCATGAATCATCTGCGGAAAATATAAAGCAAGACCTAGAACTTAGGTTAGACTATATTAAAGAATATTTTAGACGAATTGAAACAACTAACCTTTTGGTCTCAACTCATTTTGGCGAACGATTAAAACTGAGAGGGGAATCTATTAAAGCAATGGAATTTGGGAATTATTTTTTTAGTAGGGCAATAGACAGGTATTACTCTTATCCAGAATTAAATAACGAATCAGAAAATGGTGAAATTTTAAATTCAACCACAAAAGCATTATGGAAGCACATGCATGGAATTAGATAAAAATAAATCTTATACTTTAGTTTTAGGAAGCCAGAGCCCGAGAAGAAAAGAACTCCTCTCTTGGCTTGGTATTCCATTTCAAATATTAACAGCAAATATTGAAGAAGTCTCAAAAGAGCAAGACGTCTATGCAATTGCAGTTGATTTAGCCTCACAAAAAGCCCGGGCCGTCTTAAATAAATTAAAGTCTGAAAGTTTAACTTCTAAAACTTCATTTATCATTTCCTCCGATACAATTGTTGTTTATAATGGAAAAGTTTTTGGAAAACCCAAAGACGTTACTGAAGCCAAAGAGACGCTTACAATACTTTCTGATTGTACTCACGAGGTTGTTACGGGAGTGAGTTTTTTATTCACTGACCTTCAGACTGGAAAAATAAAAGAGCATCTTTTTTACGATTCAACAGAAGTAACATTTAACGACATCACACCGGACTTAATGGAAGCATATTTAAATACTGGTGATTCTCTTGATAAAGCAGGGGCATATGGAATTCAAGGACCAGGATTAACATTCATTTCTAAGGTCAATGGAAGTTATTCAAATGTAGTTGGGTTCCCCTTGGATAAAGTTGTGACTGAACTCAAAATTATCCTTGGGGATGATTGGCGAAATTTCTTTTCTTAATTAAAATTGTCGAGATTTTAATCCAAGTGGTTTAAGACTAGAATTTTTTTTAAAAGATCGGTTTGGTCTTAAACTCAATGGCTTCACAACATTTCCTTTTCGTTCTTCAAGTGTACTCATTGAAAAAGTCGACATTTTTAAATTTACGTCTGCCGACGACCGAGAATCTGTTGGATTAGTTTCTGAGTTTGATAAAAGTGCATTTTTTAGAATTACAGTAGTCATGATTGTCCTCATTGTTAAAAGTTGTTCGGGTTTTTTAAAGCCATTTAGGCAACCTTTCCAACCTGTAGCAAAGAGACGCTCTCAATGCATTAGGGTCTTAGAAAAGCTACCAAGTGTTGGTAGTATTCAATACGTACTCCTTACCATTTCATTCCCGAGTGAATTAGTATTAATCATCGGTCGTGAATAGTTAAAACTTAAGCCTATTGTATCACGACTTCAGATTTTTTTCTATAGACGGGGTCATAGATGGGAAAGGGGCAAACTTTGACTCCTCTCAAAGTGTTGTAAATCATTGATATGTAGGGCATCCTATCTTGCAGAACATGTATTTTTTGCCATACACATATAAACATAAGAGAGCTTACTTATGAAGCGGCCTTGCCCTATTTTTTACCTACTCATACTATTACTTTCACTTTCTTCCTGTTCTTTCAATAAAATGGCAATCAATACTTCATCCGGACTTCTCTATAGTGCCAGCAATGAAGTTGAGGCAGAATCCAATTACGAGCTTTTTAAGTCAGGTGTTCCTGGTAATTTAATTTTGATGGAAGGACTTTTGTCTCAATCACCAGAGAATTTAGATATCCTTGCCACACTAACAAAAGGTTATGCGGGGTTTGCATTCGCAATAAATGAAACAGAAATGCACAATGAAGATTGGGGTGAATTAAAAAGTGAAATGGGAATTTCACAAGCACTCTTTAATTATACCAGGGCCTTTAACTTTGGACTTAGATACTTAAAAGCTCATAAAATTGAACTGAATGAAATTCTTTCGAGAATGAATGAACCTCAAGGGATTGCTCATCTTTTTGATAGACGCTTATCAAATGAAAAAAGAAATTTAGACACAGTTTTATTTACAGCTCAATCTTTTGCAGGATTAATTAATTTACAACGAGATAATATTTCGATGGTTGCTCAACTTACGGCCGCTAAATCTATGTTTGATTGGGTTTGCATGAAAGACCCAAAAATTAATTACGGAATGTGTGATATTTTTTACGGCGCTTTTGAAGCTGGAAGACCTAAGATGCTTGGTGGAAATCCAGAAAAAGGAAAAGAAATATTTCTTCGAGCAATTGCGAATCATCCACATAATTGGCTTATTAGAACTAGCTATTTGCAATACTATCTCATTCCTCAAAATGACAGAGCAGGATTTGATCAACAAATTGATTTTTTAAAAAAGCGACAAGTAGAATTTAATAATTTTTATATTTATTCAACTCAAGATGTACCAAAAGAATCCATGAGTACATGGAACCAAGAATCGCGGTTGCGATTTTATCAAGCACTAGCTTTGAAGCGACTTGAACTCATTACGAAATACGAAAAACACTTTTTTTAAATGAATAGCCTTGGAATAGAGGACTAAAGAACTAAAGGAATAATGATGAAAAAAATACTACTTGCTTGCCTTTTGTTAACTACAACCTCTCTGTTTGCTTCTCCAATTAAAATCGGAGTACTCGTTCCAGAAGGCACAGGCTGGGCTAAAATTATTAAAAAAATGACTGGGGAAATCAAAGAAGCAACCAAAGGTAATGTTGAAATAAAAATATATTATGGTGGCTCTCAAGGTGATGAGCAAGATGTCTTAAGAAAAATTCGCATAGGGCAGCTGCACGGTGGAATATTTACTGGGAAAACGTTAGGCGATATAAATGGTGATGTGCGGGTAATGGAAATTCCTTTTAACTTTAACCAAAATCGTGAAAAAGCACTTCGGACTTTGCAAGCTTTAACTCCATTTTTTAATGCAAATTTTGAAAAAAATAAGTTTAAAAATTTAGCAACTTTTGAAATCGGTCAAATCTATTTAGTGTCTCAGAAAAAACTTCCTGATTTGAATTCAACAAAGTCAGTAAAGATTTGGTCATGGGAAGGGGATCCATTAGTTAATAAAATGATGGAAGTCATGCAGTTAATTGGCGTACCACTTGCTCTTCCCGATGTTCTTTCTTCACTCACAACAGGTGTGATTGATGCTGCTTATGCACCAGGAATTGGGATTATTTCATTGCAATGGAATACCAAAATAAAATATGTAATTGATTTTCCGATTTCATATTCTATCGGAGCCTTTGTGATCACTAGTGATTCTTGGGCGAAAATAAATCCTGCTGACCAAAAAATTGTTAGCGAAATTTCTAAGAAATATGAAGGTGAAATAAATACAACAAATTTAAAGGATAATGAAGATGCTTTCAATAGTATGAGAGCTCAAAAAATTGAATTTTTAAAATTTAGCGACGCTGATATTAAACAAGCTCAAAGTTACCGCCAAGAAATTATTAAAAAACTTCAAGGAAAATTATTCTCAAATATTGCTCTCGAAAAATTAGAAGCAGAGCTAAAGAAAAAATAAGAGGTCTTGAAAGTATGAATACGATAAAAAAATTAGACTGGGCCGTTGAAAAATTTGCTTCCATCTTGTTGGTAGCAAGTATTCTTGCCATTTTATTTTGCAGTTCAGGAACAATTATCCTGCGTTGGTTTCATCTGAATTTATCTTGGATTGACCCATTCGTTCGCCACTTGGTACTCCTCTCAACTTTTCTAGGTGGAGTCGTGGCCACAGGGCGTGGCAATCATATCGGGATTGATCTTATTAGCAAATTTTTAGAAATTAAAGGGTATGAAAAAGCCAAAGTATTTGTGAATAGAATTATCTTATTATCCTCAGCTTTGGTTTTAATTTGGCTTATTAAATCAGGAATTGACTTCACTAAAGTTGAAATGGAATTTAGTAAAATTGAATTTTGGGGAATTGGAAGTGGATATTTAGTTTCAATGATTCCCATAGGTCTTGGATTAATAGCAATTCGGTTTTTTACACTTTTTATTTTAAGTTTTGATAAAGATGCAGTGATAAAAAAAACGGGTGATATATGATGGGTTGGCTTGCTACATTAGGGATTTGCTTACTGGCAAGTATTGGAGTCCCATTATTTATCATTATGGGATTAGCAGCACTTGTTGCATTTTCTTTTTCAGGTGTTGAGGTTTCTGCTGTTGCTCAAGAGATGTATAGAATTTCTTCTGCACCAACTTTAATGACAATCCCGTTATTTACTTTTGCAGGTTACTTGATGGCAGAAAGTCAGTCACCCAAAAGATTGATGAGGCTCGCTGAAACTGGTTTGGGTTGGCTTCCTGGCGGGATATCGATTGTTACACTAATTGTTTGTGCATTTTTTACGGCATTTACAGGAGCTTCAGGAGTGACCATTATTGCTCTAGGAGGAGTGATTTACCCAATTTTAATTAAAGAAGGATATTCAGAAAAATATACATTAGGCGCAATAACAGCTTCAGGATCATTAGGTTTATTGTTTCCTCCATCGTTACCGATTATACTTTATGGATTAATGGCCAAGGTTGATATTGATAAACTTTTCAAAGCGGGAATTGTTCCTGGTTTTTTAATTATTTTTATTCTGTCATGTTGGTCGGTTTACAATAGCCCCAAAAAAGATGCACGCAAAAAATTTATTTTAAAAGATTTTATTACTGCATTAAGACAATCTTGGCTAGAAGCTATCCTTCCGATAGCTGTTTTAGTTGGAATATATGGTGGATTTGTTACAGTCACTGAAGCTGCAGCATTTACGGCCTTGTATATTTTTATAATAGAAGTTTTTATCTATAAAGATTTATCAATAAAAAAAGATATACCACGTGTGTCTATAGAAACGATGAGCCTAGTGGCCGGTATCTTATTAGTACTTTGTTGCGCCCTTGCATTCACTAATTTTATGGTTGATGAAGATGTACCAATGAAGATTTTCGCTTTGATGAAAACTTATCTCACAAATAAGTATTCGTTTCTTTTCTTCTTAAATGTTTTTCTCTTAATAGTGGGTTGTGTAATGGACATTTTCAGCGCCATTATTGTAGTAGTCCCACTCATTATTCCAGTTGCCCATGATTTTGGTGTAGATCCTGTACATTTAGCAATTATCTTTTTAACTAATTTAGAAATTGGTTATTTACATCCACCCGTTGGAATAAATCTTTTTATTGCCAGCAATCGATTTAAAAAGCCAATTACAGATCTTTATAGTGCTTCAATTCCGTTTTTAGTTTTGCTAGTCGTGGCTTTATTATTAATCACCTATATTCCAAGTATGAGTTTATTTTGGTTTAACTAATAAAAGTTGTTGAAAAAATGAAAAAATTATTACTGCTCTTCATTCTTTTTATACAATTTCAACACTCTTGTTTTGCAAATGAAAATGATTTTCTTGATAGTTATTACAATAATCTTTTTTTAGGCGAAAAAAAAACAGAGAACTACATTGGCGCAACTGATCCGCGGGCCCGTCTAGATACTCAAAATGGAACTTTGAAGTTACTTGAGGACAAATTTAAAGAAAATTATTTTAATGCTCAAATTCAAGTAGAAACACTAGATTTAGAAAATTTTTGGTCACAAAAAATTATTGAAAAATCGACATGTCCTGATATTACACTGGGTGAAAGTATTGAATATATTCGATATTTATACCGGCTTTTAAGTATTAGTTACCTTTTTGAATCAATTAAGCTTAATCACAACTTATCGTCAGAACTTAATGCAGGAAAAAATATTTGTTCATTATCTTTTGACGAGATTTTTGGAAAGTGTAGACCTCAAAGTGATGATATGAAAAAATTTCATGAAAGAGCTTCTGCTGTTTTTTCTAATGAAATTTCAAAAATAACAAGTAATAGTTTTAACAAAAAAGAACTAGTAACCTGGTTGGATAATTTTCATCACTCAACATTACTAACCATTGATCCTGTTAAGTCGAGATTACAAGATTGGTGTTTAAGTGAAGGGAAAAATTGCAAGGGGCTTTCACTTGATGAAGTGAAATATGCACTTGGAAATATATGCAAAGGTGATAAAGAATTAATTCAAAATATTTGCTCTGAAAAGGATTCTCTTTTTGGAACTTCTTATGTTGAAAAAGCAACTGAACTTATTGAAAAATCCAACGCGTTTAATTTAATCAATAAGAGCGGAATGGGTGAAGATTGTTTACGCCGATATGTAAAAATCTTTTCACCTAAGGAAATTCGTTATAATAGTTTAGGTCGTCAGTTCCCTTTAGTTTATTCCCACTTAGTTAGAAAGGGGAGCCGTTACCTCCAAGGTGAATTGTTTTTACCAGGGGCCCTAAAAGAATTTGATATAAAAGGATTAAGTGATTTTTTAGTTGCTCTCAAACCACCAAAGGTTCAACCTTTAGTGAAAAATTTACCAAAACCTAAACCTAAAAAGGTAGTCATTGAGAAAGTTGTGCCAAAAGTTGTTGCTCCGGTCATAGTACCAGTTAAGGAAGTTGTGGCCATAGCTCCACCAGCAAAACCAGAATTAAGTGAGTTTGAAAAATCAGTTTTAGAATTTGAAGAAAAATCTCCAGATTCAATCGCTTTAGATATGGATAAGTTTCGTGATGATTTTGAATTCTCGCAACAAATGATTGCAGACTTGGCAAATCCAATTAAAAAGTTCCAAACGAGAACAGCGCTCAATGATATGAAATCTTATGATAACCTTGGCAGCCGTGAAGCGCCGATGGGTTTAATATTTCTTAAGTATTTAATCGATACTGAAAATCACCAGGGACTCTATAATATAACGACTGTTTTAGGTGAGAAATTTTTCGTTAATAACGATCTTGAAAAAAAAGAAAAGCCTGTCTATATTGAATTAAAAAATGATTCAAGCACTAAAAATCAATGGCAAATTTTCTTGATAAAAAAACCGATTAGCAAGTCGAAATAAAAAAGCCCCAAATTTTGATTTGGGGCTTTGATCAATTGCACTTAATTATTTAAGAGCTGCTTTTTGAATTGTTTTTTGAGCGATAGTGCTGCTTAGATCTAGCATAAGTAATAGACCAGAATTTTCACCATTAGCATCTGCACCAACTAATGAAATATTACCAACTCGAGTACTGCTTACAAAGTATCTTGCAGTAATAATAGAATTTCCAATGCCTAAGTTATTAAGTGGAATAAATACACCAAATAATTTCGGAGCTACGTAAAAGCTCATTCCTTTAAACTTAGCAATCGTGAAGGCAACAGCTGGCAAACGTCCACTTGCCACTCCTGGAAGAGCTCTGCCACCTGGAAGAGTTTGTGGATCTAATAATTGTAATCCTGAATTGCCAACATCTTTAATTGAAAGATTAATAGACATTAAAGTTCCAGATGATTGAAGATCAGGTGAAATTTCTAAGTAAGAATTTGGGTATTTAGGAATATTATACCGAAGTCCTCCGTCTAATTGGATAGCATCGAAAACGAATGAAATTAAAACAGAATCTGTTCCAAGTGTAATTGATGATTTTGAAACACCAGGGATAGAAATGTTGGAAGAGCTAGTACCATTTCCACAAGACGTAGAAAAAATTCCTAAAGTCATTACGGCCGAGAGAACTAAAACTTTTGATCTTTTTAATGCATGAATCATAACTAATATTTCCATATTCTGGTCGCGAGTTTTTCTTAACAACTGTGTTCAACAATGAGCGTACGTTCAACAGAAAACTCACAAGTTTTTTCGAGCTTTCGACAGAATAATAGGCATTTGGAGTTTGGACAAGAAAAGCAAATCACTCAGGAATTACAAGTGTTTAAGAAAAGGGCACTTCTTGAAAAGTGCCCATTATTTAGGTAATTTATTAAAAATTAGCAAGCAGAGTTAAACTTCCTGCGTGGTCTTTGTTGTCACCAAAGAATTTTCCGTAAGCAGCTGCGAGATTTAAACTTTTAGAAAAAGTATATTTTGCAGTTACATCAAGAACAGTATCATTTTCAATTTTAGTAGAAACAAAAGTTGGAAGTACTTTTGCGTAACCACCACCGATACTGGCCGAAAATTCTGTCGTGATATTTTTAGAAAATTTAAGCATATGTAGCCATTCATCTCCAGTTTTATTTCCAAAACCTTGTCCAATATTTCTTAATTTAATTGAAGATTGGTTATGATCAGGGTTGTTGTTAATAATACTTGATAAAGTATCAAACCCACCAGCTATCAATCCACCTCTTTTTGTAAATACAGATTGGTAATCAACTTTTACAATTTCAAGATCTTTAGTTAAGCGAAGTGCTGCAGAATGGTGATCAGTTTTATAAAGGACGGATCCACCCCAAAGAATTGTATAATAAGCATTGTATTCAATACCTAATAATTTTCCATTAAGTTGAGGAGTAAATTGTTTAATATTATCTAAAGTAACAGGCGTCTTAGATTTCCAGTAACCTGTTTGTAGGGCGTATTTAAAAAGAGGGATTGAACCATAATAGTTAATAGAGTACATGTCGAGATCATCTCTGCTATTTGATAAAGAACCTTCTGATCTCTTATCATAGACTAGAGCAAGCAAATCATAATTAGGCATAACTTTTAAGACTTGGACTCGGTCTCTGCGGTCATCTGAAGTTAAGAAACTTCCTGGAGAAGTTACAGCATGACGTCCAACAGAAGTAATCCATCCATCTTTTTTATATTCAATAATGGCATGATCTAGGTGAGTGATATTTCCATTTCCAGTACCATCTTCATTGGTTCCACCTACTGCAGTTGCTCCAGAAGTAGTACCTGTTGTATGGGTGTCTCCTTGCCAAGTTTCAGAAGAGAGAACTAAACCTGTTTTGATAGTGAGGTTTTCGTCAGCTGCAGCATCTACATTTAAACGAAAAAATTGATTAAAAGCTTGAGTGTGATCTGCTCCTGTGCCATTTAAGAAATAGCCACGGACATAAGCGTCTCCATTGAAATTGAATTTTGTTTCTGCATGAGCAGAAATACTGATTAGGCACACGGCCATCATTAGGACTTTTGACATTGTCATTCCCCTTATAAAACTTAATAAAATAATGTAAGTGGGAAGATTGGATGAATTACTTTTTTCCGTCAAGGCACAAGGCCATTTAAGAATCGATTTCTCAAGCACTTAGAAAATAAAATTTTTAATTTCATGAGAATGTAAGATTTTTTCTGAATGAGCAAAGCCGGTAATTCGAATGACTTGAGCACCACTGGCCAGGGCAGATTGAATTCCTGTTGGAGAATCTTCAAAAATTAAAGTTTTCAATGCATTTGTATTGAGACGACGCATTCCTTCTAAGTAAGGCTCTGGGTGAGGTTTAGTTAGTTGTGTTTGATTCCTTCCCATTTGCAAATCTATAAATGGCTGAATGTCAAAACACTGAAGAGTAGCCTTTACAATGATATCTTCGCTTGCGCTAACTACCGCCATTTGTTTATTTTCATTTTTTAAGTACTTTAGAAATTCAAAAAGTCCTGGAGTAATATATTGGTTTTTATCTGTTGGAGATAATTTTTTAAATAAACTCAATAGGTGAATATTTTTTTTTGCAATCGCGAGTTCAATATCTTTGTCACTCAAAGTTGGACAAGTTAATTTAAATACTGCCGTATCTGTCATACCGTAATACTGGTCTAGGCAAGCCTCAAGGTCGATCTCAATTCCTAATTCTTTTAATACGACAACTGCCGCCTGTGCATGTAGGGGTTCAGTATTTACAATTGTTCCATCCATATCAAAGATAATAGCGTCGATTGACATTAGTAGAGTTTTTAAGTCTGACATTGGTGGGGACTCCTTGCCCGATAATATTTTTTCCACATTTAGGTTATTATTGTATGAGACAAAGAGAGGAATAATCTATGAAAATTTTTTCCCCACCAACAAGTATTAATTCAAATAGTGTCCCCAGTGCAGATTCCTCAAAAAAAACGAGTAAATCTCGCAAAGACCCAGAAGTGGCACCTGAAAAAAAAGCTATTAGTAATCAAGAGATTAAAGAGAAACTTGCTAATCATGTTCAAACATCTAATAGTGCTAAATCTCTTTCAATCCAAAAAAATTCAAAACCATTAGGTTCTGGCTTTATGAATGACGAAGCAAAACCTATGATTTTAGAAAAAGAACCAGAGGTAGTTGATAGTGTGAAAGACTCACACCTTCTATTAAGTGATGTTCAACTCAATGATCCAAAAGATTCAAATACTCAAGAAAAATTGAAATCTGTTTTAAAAAATGGAGCCTTTAATTTTAATCCAAGAGAAAAGGAAACATTAGAAAAAATTTTAGCGGACAATTAACCTAAACTAATAATTTCTTCATGCTTTTCAGCTTCTATTAATAAAATTTGAAGTTTTTCAATGGTTGATTTTATCACTTCGTCTAGTTTGCCAATAATAATGCAAGCAGCGGAATGATCATGGCCGCCACCACCTAAATTTTTGGCCATCACTCCAACATCTATAACACCTACGGAGCGCAAAGAGACTTTTACGTGATCACCCATTTCTTTAAACATGACTGCAACTTTTATATTATCTAAAACTAAAAGATGATTTATAAAAGCATGAGTGTCTTCAGTGTCGACATGAAATTTTTCTAACAAGTCTTCACTCAAAGTGAGCCAAGCAATTTTTTCATCTTTTGTGGTGTGAACATTGGCCAGGACTTTACCTAAAAGTTTCATGAAAGTTATTTTTTTAGTCCCGTAAATCATATTGTAAGCATGGGGAGGGCGAACTCCAGTATCCATTAAACTTCCAATGAGTCTATGAGTGTCACCGGTTACAGTAGGGTAACGGAAACTACTTGTATCGATGAGGATTGCTGTATAAAGAGGCAGTGCCATCTCGCGAGTCAGCTCTACACCTATAGATTGAATGAGGTCTCCGGCCAATTCACCTGTCGCGGCTTTGCTTGTATCAATACAATTATTTTCCATGACACTTTTTGGACAGGGGTGGTGATCGATAAAAAGGTGTTCTTTGACAGAAGATGCCAACTTTTTTACGCCATCACCAATTCTTTCTAGAGAGTTGGTATCTGTCACAATAAAAAGATCTAATAAAGCATCTGGGTAAAAAGAACGGTAATCTGCTAATGAAATGACAACATCACTAGGGTCTAAATATTTATAACGCTCCAACAGAGGTTCTTCGTTGACACAAATGGCATTTTTTCCAAGTGCTCTCATTGCTAAACAAAGTGCAATTTCACTTCCAATGCCATCGGCATCAGGGAAAATATGTGTACTAATCACAATATTTTCTGCTTTATCGACCATCAATTTAAAACGTTCGCTGATTTTCATAGTGTAAAGACTTTTCGTAAATAATTATTCATACCTTAAGTTATACTAAAAATTTTTTCAAATGGTGTAACTTTTGCTACGATTTTGAAAGTTTTTAAATATTTCTCACCAAGAGTGGTCCTATGGAGCGAAATTCAGACATTGCAATCGATAGTTTAAACTTGAGTAAGACATATCCAGGCCGAGTGGCCTTGAGCGATATTACATTTTCTGTGAAAAAGGGAAGTGTTCATGGCTTTTTGGGGCCTAATGGAGCTGGTAAGTCGACAACAATGAAAATTCTAACTGGGTTGATTCCTCAAACTAGTGGTGAATTTTTCGTAAATGGTAAAATTGGTTTTCTCCCTGAGCACCCTCCACTTTATCCAAATATGAGTGTCCAAGATTACTTGAAATTTGTCCTTGATATTTATTCACCAACACTAATTTCACAATCAAAGTCCCGAGAAATTGTCAAAGATGTCATGGTGAAAATTGGACTTATCCATGTGGCAGAACGCTTAATTGGCAATCTTTCAAAAGGTTATCAACAGCGAGTTGGAATTGCACAGGCACTCGTTCATTCTCCAGAGATTATTATTCTTGATGAACCAACCGTTGGTTTAGACCCGAGTGCACTCGCAGAAATCAGAGACCTCATCACTAAACTTAAAAATGATCACACTATTTTATTTTCAACCCATCAACTTCATGATGTTGAATTACTTTGTTCAGACATCACTTTGATCAATAATGGGAAAATTGTTGTCTCGGGCCCGTTAGATTCAATTATCAATAATCTTAAAACAAGAATGATTATTGAGGCGCGAGTCCTTCATTTTAATGAAGAACTAAAAAAGAAGATGCTGACCAATTTTAAACTAGATTCACTAGATGTTAAAAAAAATGAAGAAAAAGATTTTTTACTGACAATGACTGTTGCAGCGCCTGAAAGTCTTAAGGCTGAGCTCTCAAGATTTTTATCCCAAGAAAATATTGGATTGTTAGAATTCACAGAAATCAGGCTCTCTCTTGAAGAGCTATTTAAACAAATGATTCATTAAAAGCGAGCAGATATGGTACTTTCAAAAATTAATATTTTAGTCAAAAAAGAATTAAAAGATTCTTTTTATTCTCCTCTCATATACATACTAACAGGTCTTTTTTGTTTCATGATGGGGTGGTTATTTTTTAATTATCTCGTTCAAGCCAAGACTTTGACGTCTGCCACTATGACTCAGGCAGTGATAACTCCCATTTTTGGCAATATGAATTTCATTTTTGTTTTTTTATGTCCGCTACTAACAATGCGTTCATTTGCGGAAGAAAGGAAACAAGCAACTCTTGATTTACTTTTAAGATCAGAACTAACTCAAATGGAAATTATCATTTCTAAGTTTATTTCAAATACATTTTTAGTTTTTTTCATGTTGTCCTTCACTTTCATTTTTCCTTTAATTCTTGCATTTTCAGGCTATAGCGATTGGGGAGTTGTTGGAAGTTCATATTTGGGAGTGCTTTTATCAGTTATGGCCTATTTGTCAGTTGGTCTTTTTTGTTCGAGCTTAACTGACAACCAAATAGTTGCAAGTCTTCTGACATTTTGTATTTTGCTGGGCTCTATGCTTATGGTGATAACGGTCAATGCAACTAATAATTATCTCTTAGCTTTGATGATTCAGTACCTCACGGTGCCTTTTCATTACGAAGGTTTTGTCAAAGGAGTCGTGCACTCCTATAGCTTAGTTTATTTTGCAAGTTACCTGTGTTTCTTTTTCTTATTAACTCTCAAATCGCTGCAGTCGAGAAAATGGTAGTCTATGAAAAAATGGTATAACCTTTTAATTGCAATAATTAATTTAATTCTTTATTTTGTTCTAATTGCATTATGGATTTCAATTCCAGAAGTCCTAGCTTTGAATATTCCCCTGACAATTTTTAACTTGGTACTTACTCTAGTCTTAATTTACTTAAACCGAGAGAGTTTAAGTATCTATTACCAAAGCCACCAATTTAAAAAACTTACAGAATCGATTGTTTTTCTTTTTCTTTGTTTTTGTTTATTAGGAGTGGCAAATTACATAGCTTATAAACACCCATTTCAAAAAGATCTATCTGCTTATAAAATGAATTCACTAACTGATCAGTCCCAAAATATTTTAAAAAATATGAAGGGGGAATTAAAATTCAAAATATTTGCCAGGAAACAAGACTCGCTTGCCTGGATTACACTCTTTGAATTTTACCGTGCCCTAAAACCAGACTTGGTTATAGAAAAAATTGATATAGATGTGCGACCTGACTTAGTCGCCGAATACCATATTACAGATACAGCGACCCTCGTTATCGAATTCAATGGGAAAAGACAGTACGTCAATGAACGAGATGAGCTCAATATAACAAATGGACTTATTAAAATTTCTAGGTCATCTGACCCTGTTGCTTATTTTGTTCAAGGGCATGGAGAAGTTGATATAACTAACGGAGAAACCGAAGGTGGGAAATTTATTTTCGAAGCCGTTCGTAATTCTGCCGTTGATATTAGGCCGATTAATTTATTAACCACCCAAGAAATACCTTTTGATGCTAAGACGCTTATTCTTTGGGGACCTAAATCGTCATTGCAACCGAGTGAACTTAATGTCATTCAGAGATTTTTAGACCGAAAAGGAAACTTACTGGTGGCCATTGATCCGGACCTTAACCTTGATAAACATTCAGGATTAAGAAAACTTCTTAGCCGGTATCGAATTATTGTCCGCAATGATTTAATTATCGACCGCAAAAGTTTTGTTAATGGATCAAATGGTTCTATCCCACTTGTTGATGTCTTTAATGCAGATCATCCGGTGACTCATAAATTCAAAGGACAAGTCTTTTTTCCTCTAGTTGCTTCAATTGAAGAAGTTCCAGAAAATACAACAGGAGAAAAAGGGTCGGTAAAGATGCTTGCGAGTTCTTCAAATTTTCCTGAATCATGGGGAGAAACGAATATAAAAGAATTCACAAAGGAACAAGTTGTCTTTACTCAAGGGCAAGATAAACCTGGGCCTTTAAATTTTGCTGCAACTTTTGAAAGCGAGCATAATAAAATTGTGGCTTTTGGAAATTCGGGTTTTATTTTAAATGCCTATTTAAAATACGGAGCCAACTACGCACTTTTTCTTAATTCACTCTCTTGGCTAGTAGATGAGGATCGACTCATTTCTTTTAATTTACCTATCGTTCAAAGTGAACCAATTTTTATTTCTAGTCCCCAAATGGGGATTATTTTTTATTTCTCTGTCTTGTTTTCTCCACTCCTATTATTTGGAACGAGTATTTATATGTACCGGCGAAAAAGAGATAAATAATGTTTAAAAAAAATAAAAATAAATGGTTATTTCTTTTTTTAGCTATAGCTATTTCATTGACCTATTGGTTTGAAGAGCGTGGAAATTCCAATGCTTTAAAACTAGAACAAGTCCGATCCCAAATTTTAAATTCAGAAAATTTAGGAGAACTCGTAGGTGTAAAAGGTTTAAAAATTGATTTTATAAAACGAGGGGAAATATATTTTTCTCGCGATAAAGAAATTCAGCTCTCAAAAGATAGATTAGATGAATTTTTTAAAATCTTATCCGGAGTAAAAGTAAAAAGCTTTCTAAGTGAAGCGGATGTTTTAAAAGTTGGTCGAGCTTTTTATATTCCTGACGATGCTCTGAAGATGACTTTTCAATTTGAAAAAGGAGAAATAACTTTTTCTTTGGGTAAAAAATTAGAATTTGACCAAACATTCTATATGGAAATTACTCAGAATGGACAAAAGCGAATAGTCGTGGCCAACGATGATTCTCCTGATCCTGGGACTTATAAATCAGATAAAGAATACCGTGTCTCTGGTGCTAAATATAACCGGCTTTCAATGATTTTCATGTTAACTAATCTCTATTTTTATGATTCGAGAGTCTTTAGGGATTTATACACTGATGAAAAAAATATAAATTTCGAAGAAATAACGATTTCAACATTTAGAAACAAAAAATATTCTATAAATTTTAAATCAACAACGACTAATCCAGCTCCTCCGAAAGGGATTGCCTATTTTGAAGAGAATTGGCTTTCATTTCATTCATCATTAACAAAATTACAAGGTCGTACTGTTATAACTCCTTATGAGCCAAGTGTTTTATCTGAAATACTTTCTCAGTTTGAAATCAAAGATAGAAATAATAGGCACATAACGTTGACTCTCTATAAGGTTTTTGGAGAGCAAAAAGGATATTTTCTGACATCCAGTTTAGATAAATTGCTTTATGTTTTAAAGCCAGAGGACGCGCAGTTTTTTTTCGTCAATGTTCAAGATTTTTGGAAAAAGAATATTTCACCTGAAGGCCGTGAATATACATTAGGTTTGACATTTTTCAATCATCTCTTAGACCAAGTTAAAATAACTGATAAAGAGCTTTTTAAAGTTGAACCAATCAACGCAATTACCACAAAGACGACTCTTAAAACTTTAGAATTTAAAAAGCTCATTGATTTTTTAAAAATGACTGGTGATAACGTAACAGTCATGACTGAAAGTCCGAGCGAAATACTTCGAAAGAATATATTGCGCTTGAATTTTGAAAATAAAGTATTGAGTGTTATCCTTGAAGACAATGATGCAATTTTAGTGGATATGGATTTAAAAATTAAAATACATCATTATGTTGGAGCGACTTTACCTTTTAGTATTAAACGCGCTGATTATTTTGAAGAGAAAAAATAGGGGCTTATGACAGAATCACTCATTTTATATTTTAATGCATTCAGAAGTGCAACTCATGAACAAGACGATCGAAAATTGTCTTATTTGGAACTAATGGGAATTTCTTGGAGTTTGCATTTACTTCAGGCTTTTTATTCAGTTTTTGCTCTTTTTTTAGGCGCAAAAAGTTATAGCTATTTTTCAGAGTCAAAAGATTTTACTCATTTTGCACTTGAAGCATTTAATTTTAAACTCCAAAAAATATCGCTTATCTCAACCCTTTTTGCCGTTATCTTTTATCCGTTCATTTTTCAATTTGCTTATAAGTTTTGGAAAAGTCTTTTTGCTTTTTACAATAATATTTTTGATTCACAAGTTGAGCAACTTGACGAATTAGGTGATGAGATATTAACCAGTGCTTTTTCTGCAAACCTATTTTTAATCATTCCTATCATCGGTAATGTATTAAGTAATGTAGCGATGGCTTTTTTTCTGTTTCAAGGTTTCAAAAGAAAATACGAATTTACTTCATTGCAATCTTTTTTAATCTTAATGACGCCACTTTTTTTGATCTTTTTAATCTCAGTATTCAGTGCGTCTTATTTTATTTTTTTATTTAGTTTGCTCTAACTGATTCAAATTGTTTATTTAGGTTCAATGTTAGAAATTATTAATTTTTAATTGTACTCATGGGCCATTTTGTTTGTAATCATTCGTAATACACACACAGTTTTAAATGAATTGAATTTGAGACATTTTTGGAGGAATCTATGGGACTTTTCGGGACTATGCCTGGAGTTTCTGGAAGTATTGAAGTCGTTTGCGGACCGATGTTTTCTGGTAAAACAGAAGAACTCATTCGTCGGGTAAAAAGGGCTCAGATTGCTCGCCAAAAAGTTCAAATTTTTAAACCTTCTATTGATAACCGTTATCACGAAACAGAGGTCGTGTCTCATTCTTCAATTTCAATGGAAGCGACTCCAGTAAATAGTTCAATCGAAATTTTACAAAGAGTATTTGATTCAACTCGAGTTGTGGCCATTGATGAAGTTCAATTCTTTGACGAAAATATTTCACTAGTAGTCGAGAAATTGGCACGTAGAGGTATCCGAGTTATTATGGCAGGTCTTGATCAGGATTTTATGGGAAAACCATTTGGTCCAATGGCTTCACTCTTGGCCATTGCAGATTCTGTAGATAAAATCCATGCTATTTGTACAGTCTGTGGAGCTGGGGCCAGTAAAACATTTAGAAAAAATCCAAAAGAAAGTGCCCAAGTCTTAGTTGGAGAAACAGATCTCTATGAAGCACGTTGCCGCGCACATGCTGATTTTTTTGGTGAAGATACAGATCAACTTGCTTTCTTTTCTAATTTAAGTGGGAATTTAAACGAGCCGAGTTCCAAATCAAAAAACTTATAGTACAATAGAAGCAATACTTAACCCTAAACTTCGGACTTTAGGATGGCTGCTTCCAAAAAAATTGATGTCTTTATTTCTCAAGATGCGATTAAAACGCGAGTTAAAGAACTAGCAGATTTAATTAATCGCGATTATCAAAACCAAGAAATTATCTTAGTCTGTGTCTTAAATGGTTCATTCATTTTTTGCGCAGATCTAGTGCGGAATATTAAAGTTCCCGTACAAATTGAAATGGTTTCACTCAGTTCGTACGAAGGAAGTCAAAGTACAGGTGAAGTGAGTTTCCGGCTTGATGTAAAGCAATCCCTTGTAGGAAAGCATGTTATTTTAGTTGAAGATATTGTTGATACAGGTCTTACAATTAGTTTTTTATTAAAGCATATGAAACTTAAAAATGTGGCGAGCTTAAAGCTTTGTTCTCTCCTTTTAAAACGTGCTCGATTAAAAATTGAAGTTCCAGTGGATTATTTAGGATTCGATATCGAAGACAAGTTCGTTATAGGTTATGGCCTTGATTACGATGGTCTTTATAGAGAGCTGCCATATATCGGAGTTTACGGTGCATAAAATGAATAATCGTAAGGCGCTTGCTGAAGGGAGTGTACGTGTTGATCTTTTGGGCGGAACACTCGATCTAAATCCTATCAATCTCATTTTACCTAATGTGGTTACACTTAATTTAGCGACTTCGCTCAAAGCTCGTGTGAGTGTTTCTGAAATCGATTTTGACGGAGTAGAGATTGTCTCTAAAGATTATAATTCGACAGATAGATTTCATTCAAAAGATTTTACTGAAGATCATTTTCAAAAAGGTTTTTTCGGCAATCTTACTTTTATTGCTCACTTGTTAAATCTCTTTGGGCTTCATTCTCGAGTCCGCCTTGAGCTCGAGTCGGGTTCTCCTCCGGGAGCAGGGCTCGGTGGATCTTCAGCGATGGGGGTCACTTGTTACTCAGCGTTGTCACAATTTTTAGGAATTGAATATAATCGGATTGAAGCTATTCAAAAAGTTAATTCCATAGAGGCCCGGATTCTTGATTGTGGCCCTGCTGGTTATCAAGACTATTATCCTGCAATGTTTGGTGGTGTTTTGGGATTAATTCCAAGCCCGGGAAGAGTTCATGTTGAACAACTTTATACCGACGAATTAAAAATGGTTTTAGAATCTCATTTGACTTTAGTATACAGCCAAGAAACACGATTATCCGGAATTAATAATTGGGAAGTTTATAAAGCTTTTTTTAATAAGGACCAAGCTGTCCGAGCTGGATTAGCAGAAATTGCCAATCTTTCACATCGTGCACTTTTGGCTATCCAAAATAAACATTACACAGAACTTATTCCTCTTATCGCTCTTGAAGGAGAAGAAAGAAGAAAATTATTTCCAGGAATCTTGACCCCTTCAATGCAAGAACTCTATCGCGAATTAAAAAGTTTGGGTAACCATTTCGGTATGAAGATTTGTGGCGCCGGCGGGGGAGGGTGTTTTCTTATTACTCATTCTCCTGGTGATAAAAAACTTATTGAGACTTTGATCGATAAATTCCATATGAAAAAATTAGAATTTTCAGTTGAGAAACCTCTTTAGGCAGAGACTTTCAAAAGAATCGGAGTAATAGATGGATACTAAAAATATTGGAAGTCTAAGCATGAAAGGGGGGAGGAATGATAATTTTTATTTCTGCCTTATTGAGTATTACCCGCAAAATAGCCGATGGTTTTTAAAATCACTATTACCAGTTAAAGATGAAGAAGCTAATGATAGCGACGAAGCTATTAGAGCATGGATTCATAATTTTGGAGTTAAGCAACTTGTTGTCGATTTTCCATTATCCACTTCTGCCTGTAGTAAATGTGAACTCGATTGTCCGGGAGCGGGACAATGTCCCAAAGAAAGTGTCATGACTGTTCGAGAAAAAATGAAAAATCTTCTCAACGAAGATTTAAAATTAATAAATTCAAATCCCAAAAAATATGAACAAGAAAGAAATAAAGCTGATGAAATAGTTTATAACCGCGATATTTTTGAAAAAGAAACAGCTCATCACTTATTAACTCGGTCATTTAAAAGACGATTAAAAAAAGGATTTCTGCCTTATTGGAACCGAGCTCTGGATTTTTGGGTCTGGCAGTATTACTACGATCAAATCCTAGAAACTTTTAACACCTCGTTTGACTCTTTTGGGAATATTTCTTTGATGATTCTTTCTCGTTTTAGTTATATCAAAAGACATTTCCCAAAACACCTAGAGCTGTTTGAAGCTAATGGACAAATTATATTGATCGAACTGTTACGATCAAAAATTATTCTTAAAAAAGATGTCGATATGTTAAATGATATTGATCTAGGAATAGAAGTTCGCCTCGATGCTATTAAGAAAATTGAAGCAAAATTAGATATTTTTATTTATAACCATGATCTTGAAATTCTCGTTAAAAATCCTAGAGCATTTGATTCGTTTCTTTTGGCCTTGGCCGGGCAAAACGTCCTTCAAGAAAAAAACCGCCCTCTCCCTGAGTGGACTGAACCGAAGGCCACTCAATTTATTATTCCTAATTTTGGTTAAGTGCTTTTTCCTTTAAAAATAATGACGAGATTATCGACCATATTTCTTAAATGAGTAGATTGATCGCTAAGCTCTTTTGAAGATTCAAAAGTTTGAGTGGCAATTTCACTATTTTGTTGAGTTGTTGAATCGAGTTGACCAACAGCTGCGTTGATACCAGTGATTCCTTGTGACTGCTCATTTGAAGCAACAGTAATTTCATCAATGGTTCTATTAACTTCTTCAATTTTACTAACGACATCTTCTAAGCTTCGAGCGCAATCAATAGCAATAGAAGTCCCGTTGGTGATCTTTTCTTTTCCAAGATAAACAATTTTTTCTACATTAACTTTAGTTTCATCGACAATTAAAGTTACTCGTTGAATACTCTGATCTAGCATTTCAGATATTTCTTGAGAAGCTTTACCACTCATTTGAGCAAGATTTCCAACTTCTTCAGCAACAACCGCAAAGCCTTTTCCTTGCTCTCCGGCCCTAGCAGCTTCTACTGAAGCATTAAAAGAGAGAAGTTTAGTTTGAAAAACAATATCATTTATAATTTTTGTTTTTTCACCTATGGCCGAAATTACTCCGACGATTTCTCCAATTTTTTTATTACCTTCATCAACACTGTTAATAATATTACTTTGGGTTAATTGGATTTCTTCCATGGCATCTTTCATTTTTTTCACAGATTCAAGTCCGTGGTGAGAAGCGTCTCTACTCATCCGAGAAAGATCGCGAGATTTTCCAGCATTTTCTGTGTTTCTTTGAACCATCGCAGTTACTTCATGAAGTGAAGCAGCGGTTTCTTGAATGGCCGCAGCTTCTTCTGTCGTAGCTTCAGAGAGCACTTTACTTTTATTTGAAAGATCATTGGCCGTAGAAGTTAATCTATCTGAAAGAGTATAGATTTCATCAAAAACTTTAGAAGTTAATTTATTAACACTTTCATTAACAAAATAAACAATGATCGTTCCGATTAAAGTACCGCTCAAAACAAAAATAATAGTCATTATAGATTCAAATTGCTTTTTCTTATTAATATTTGAAATCAATTGTGAACTATAAGCAGATGAGAGTGATTTTAGTTTTTGAAAATTGGTATTTTGTTTTGCCCTAATTGGAGAATAGGTATTGCTGAAATAATTTAAAACTTTTGCTTTATCTTCATTAACCATCTCTGCAAGAGCTGTTTCAGCTTTATCTAATTCTTCTTCATCTAATTTAGCCATTTGAGCATTGAGATCAAAAATCATTTTATTTTCATTAGTCATAGTTGCTAATTTTGCAGCTAAAGAGGCATAGTCGGCATCTGCTTTCTTTTTTCTTTCTAATTCTTTGGTATTTTTAGGATCAAGAATATATCCTCTTAGGGCCTCTGACATACTGACCATTTGTAATTCTTCCATGGCAACCGTATCAGTTATCGCCACGGCTCTTTCAAAATCTTTATCTTCTATAAGTCCAGTTTTATAAATATGCAATGAAACTAGCAATGAACAAAAAATCATTGGAACTAAGGAAAGTAAAATTTTTGTTTTCATTGAGCGATTACTGAAAAAGAGCATTCTTAACTCCGTAAAATTGAGTGATTTAAATCATATATTTTAAGCAGAATCGGTAAATTTTTGAATTTACTAAAATAAATTTACATTAGTTAAAAAAATTCTAAACGTTTTTATCAGGAATTGTTATTGAGATTCTTTTTTAAAGTAAAAAAGGAAAGTGAATAAATCAAAATTGGGATTAGAGCAATAATATATCCAGAAAAGATCATCAGCACACATGAAATTGCCGCCATGGCAGAATAAATGCGTACGTATTTAACCGCGTATTTTAGTTTTTTAATAAAGAGGATATAAATAATCAAGTGGAAGGCTAAAAATATCATCAATGTAAAAATTAGACTTTGAAGAAAAAGTGCATAAATTTGGACTTGAAAATCTGGAGAAGCAACGATTGGTTTTACAATCTTTAGGTATTGATCATAGTTTTTAAGCTGCTCATATGACCAAATCGAAAGCCCGAGATCACTTAAAAAGCAAAGAAGTGCAATTTTTTTATAATTATTGAAAAATTGTAAGAGTGTATTTTTCAATTAGTGTCTTCAACAATACCACCGTCTTTGCCATAGGCAATGACCAATTCTTTTGTTCTCTCATTTAAGATTTTTGCTAATTGAATAGGATCTTGCATGCTTTGCAATTCCCCTTCACTCATGACTCCGGATTCTTTGCCGACTAAAAAGATTTCACCAAAAGCTAATTGGTGAGTCGTGCTATTTTTACCGATTAAAATGAGCTTATATGCACAAGTTAATAATTCCCAATTTGGGAGGAGCTCACTTAAAGAGCCGGCCTTAACTTTTAAAGCATAAGCATGACCGTCGAGTTTAGTTAAAAAAGTCTGAGGGTATCGAATTGATTCTTTACGAGAGCCTTGAACATTAAAATGGCAACTCATGACGGCCTGCCAATCTGTCATTTCTAAATTATTGGCAATCAATTTCCCATTTAACAGTGGAGCTTTAACCCTAACGTAGTCTGCAAATGCAGGAGTGAAAAGTGAATTAAGTAGGAGAACAAAAAAGATGATTAAGTTTTTCATTCACTAAGTATATGTGTAGTTAAATTTATTGAGTAGCTTTTTCTTAAAGTTTTGAGATAATCGATGGATATGAAACGTCTATTTTTAATTCCTATAGTTACTATTGTATCTACAGCAGTAGGTCTTTACTTTAGGCCATCTTATTTCCTTATAGGCCAACTCGATTGGTTTAATGTTTTATCAAAAGGTCACTTTATTGGCTTTTTTTCTAGGATTTTCACTCAGAATTTCTTAGATGAGTCATTTTATTTTGTCTTGAAATTTATGGCCGCTGGTTTTGTTGGCGGGTTACTGATGACTTTGATGGTGGGTAAAAATTCAAAGAAGCCAGTTAAGAAAAAAAAATAAAAAACTTACTTAGTCTTCATAGTTTCCGCGCTGAAGTTTGCGGGCCACATCTTTTTCTTTTTCAGCATCTCTTTTGTCATGAGCTTTTTTGCCCTTTGCTAAGGCGAATTCCAATTTGATTTTTGAATCTTTAAAATACATTTTAGTAATAATTAAAGAAAGATTTTGAGTTTTCATTTGGTGATGGATACGAGTAATTTCAAGGCGATTAAGCAATAATTTTTTCACTCTCTGTTCAGTGTGATTATTTATATTTCCAAAGCTATAGTGGGGGATATTGACGTTGTAGGCCCATACTTCACCACGAGCGTCGATGGCCACATAAGATTCATTAAGAGCGACATGTCCTTCTCGGAGAACTTTGACTTCTGTTCCGAGTAGAGCAATACCAGCTTCAAACTTATCCATTAAGATATAGTCGAAGCTTGCACGTTTATTAGTCCCTATGATTTTTATTCCCATAATTTTAAAATTCTTTAAAAATTAAATTTTATCCCAAAACTTGCAGCAATAATATGTCCGGCAATTTGGTAGCCGCCGGATCCGATTTTCAAACCGGCACTTCCATCTTCTTGGCCAGTAGATTTAGTGACGTATTTACTTTGAAGTTTATGATACTCCAATGAAGTTCCTAAATTAACATCTTTTGACCAAATAACAATGCGGTATTGTAGTCCAGTCGTAAAAATAGTGGTATTGGAATCAATTGAGTTTCCACTACCTGAAAAATCCCCATCTAGTGGTGTCATTCGATAAGCAACTCCAGCTCCTACGCTCCATCGATCTGTCATATTGATCTTCATACCAAGGCGAGGATTGATAGTATTTCTCACTTTAATATGTTCATAATTGCTACTTGGGACGATCACTCCACCAGTTTTTGTAATATAAATAGTTGGTGGTTTATACCCAGACCATATTAGGTATTCGGCCCCAGCAAAAAATTCGGTCGATCCATTTTGAAGAGAGCCGCCAAGTCTAAAAGTGTGAGGGTCATAAAAAATAACGGAATCAATTCCAGATTCAAAAAGAGCAAGGGATGGATTATTAATTTCACCGGTCACTCCTGCGTGAAGATTAGATTTCATTTCTTGCTGATAGGTGAAATACAATTTAACTTGGTCAAATTTTTTAACGATTGAAGTTATGAGTCCGAGTGAAGGAGCAATTTTAGAGCGGGCCTGCCCCCATGATCCATAAGCAGCACCATTTAAGCTCAAATTAGTTTTTACATCAGCAGAGGCTTGAAACCCTACAATTCCTCCAATCGACCAGGCTAGGTCATCACTCCATTTGCGGGCAAAATTTAAATAGATAGATGTACGTCGGTAGCGTGAATGGTACATAACATATTCAGGTAAAAAAGGATTTCCTGAATTCGTTTCCATGAGATTTCCAATTGGAAGAAAAAGAGAAATTCCGAGTGTTCCTAAATGCTGAAAACCAATCGGCAAAGAAAAATGCAAACCACTACCATAAAATTTTGTGTAATTATTATCAACATTTCCAGTCGTTGTTGAGCTGGAGTTAGTGCTATTGGTGACGGTAATATTGGTCATTTTATCAAAAGTAGTAGCAGTTGAAGTCGCCTGCATTAAGATATTGACTCGATCAGAAAATCCTAAAATGGCCGGAGTGTAATAATTATTACTGGGGTCATTAGAGTCAAGGGTCGATTGATTTCCAATTGAAGAGGTTGAATAACTTGCTCCAAAAAATTCAGGATAACTTGCTAATGCCAAATTTGAAAATAAAGACAAAAATAGTAAAAGCGTAATTATTTTTTTCATGACCTTAGCAACCTGTATAGTTCTAAAACTTGAGGGAGAGTTAGCACTTCAGAGCGGAGAGTAGTTTCAATTCCTACGGCCTGAAAACTTTCTTTTATTTTTTCAACAGGAAAATTGCTTTTTAAAACTCCACCTAGTTGCTTTCTTCTTTGAGAAAACATTTGGCGCAAAAATTTTTCCAATGTTCTAAATTCATTGAGTGGAACAAGTGGAGTGGCTCGTCTTTTAAAAGTGATGACTGCTGAATCTACTTTTGGAGGAGGCGAAAAAGCTCCCGGTGGTACTTTGGCTAAAAGTTCACATTCAAAATACGATTGGCATAATACGAGAAGCGAGTTCATAAAATTTTTAGTGGTGGCAAAAGGAAAGACTTTATCGGCTACTTCTTTTTGAAACATCAAAGTCATAAATTTAATTTCTGGAGCTTGCAAAAAATTAACTAATAATGGAGTGGCAATATTGTAAGGAAGATTAGAGACAAGCCAGATTTTTTTACCACTCAAACCTTTGTCTTCAAAAAAATGAGAAAGCTGAACTTGAAGAGCATCGTCCATGGTGATTTGTTCGGATTTTAAAAACTGCTCGAGGTAAACGCCAAAACGCGTGTCTTTTTCAATGACAAAATAGGGCAAACCTAACAGGGCCAGGTGTTCCGTTAATATTCCCGGTCCTGGACCAATTTCTACAATCGCATCGGCCTCATTTTTAAAATCATTGCAGATTTGGTGAATGATATTTTGATCGCGCAAAAAATGCTGCCCCAAAGATTTATCAGCACTCGGCAATTCAAGCCTAGCTTTCGTCATTTTGTTTTCCTTTGGTTTTTTAACTTTTCTGCTTTTGAAACGAATTGCCCTCTAGCATCCAAGAGTAAACAATCTGGAAAAGGTAGTGCTTGATGAAAAGTTCGTAGAGCATAGTTGGCGATCATGGCCCCGTTGTCAGTACAATATTTGGGCAGAACAAAATGAACATTAGAAAAATTATTAAAAAGTGTTTTCCGAAGTGAGCTATTGCAGGCAACTCCACCTCCGACGACAATCGGAAGATCAACACCATATAAATTGAAGGCCATATCTTGTGCCACTTGAAGTTTTTTAGAGAGTGCTTCAACAATAGCAAACTGATAAGAAGCACAAACATCTTCAATTAAAAAATTTTTATCGGGATGTTCTTCAAGAAAATTTCGAAGACTGGTTTTAACGCCAGAAAAACTTAAAGTAGCGTCTCCTGAATCAAGCATTGAAATCGGAAATTTATATTTTTTATGGTCACCCAGAAGTGCTTTTTCATCAATGATTCTTCCGGCCGGATACCCCAAGCCTAAAAGTTTTCCACCTTTATCAAAGGCTTCACCGGCCGCATCGTCGATGGAGTTTCCTAATATTTCAAATTCTAGAGGTGAGCGCACTAAAATATAAAGACTGTGGCCACCACTGACCAATAATCCTAAATAAGGATAAGTTATTGACTCACTTAAATGAATGGCTTCGAGATGAGCATAGAGGTGATTGACTGAGGCAATGGGAAGTTCATTAATGAGAGCTATAGTTTTTGCACAATTAATTCCCGTTAATAATGGACCTAAAAGTCCCGGGTGAGTTGTGACAGCGATTAAATCAATTTCTGAGATTTTAACTTGGGCTTCATTAAGCGCAGACTCTAGGATTGGCGTGAGTTTTTCCAAGTGGTTTCGAGCAGCAATTTCAGGAACAACTCCGCCCCATTTTTGAAGAATCAGTTCTTGAGAAAAAGACTGATGGGCCAATAGTATTGGCTTTTGAGTGAGATCTTCCGGATTGCCTTTTAAAAGAGCAATCGAAGTGTCATCCCAGCTGGTTTCAATTCCTAATATTAACTTTTCTTTCATTTGCAAAATTTCATTGTGTTTTTTGTAATGATACCTGATCCTATTTCGGTAAGTAAACATTCATAGTTCATGGAGGACTTAATGAGAATCATTATTATCGCTTTGCTCGCTATTATTTCTGTATCTTCTGCCTTTGCTGGTGACTCATCTTCAGGATGTGGAATGGGTTGGGAAGTCGCAAAAAATCAATCTCTTGTCTCTTCTTCAACAAGAGCTATCGTTAACGCAACTTTTTCTAACACAATAGCTATGACTCTTGGAACTTCAGGATGTGCTAAGCACTCAATCGTAAACAATGATGCAAAAGGAATCCATTTTGCTGAAGCGAATATGAATCAATTAGCGATCGATATGGCACGTGGAAATGGAGAATTCGTAACTTCATTTGCTTCAGTTTTTGGTTGCCAAAATTCACGTGCATTTGGTTCAATGGTTCAAGCAAACTACGAAACTGTTCTTCCATCTGATTCAACTTCAGGGGTAGAGCTTTATAACAACGTAAAAGCTCAAATTAAAAACAATGCGACTCTTTCTTCTACTTGTTCTCTTATTTAATTTTTTAAGACCTGCCGATTCGTCGGCAGGTCTACCTAATATTGCACTTACTCCTTCGCTCTTTGACAATCTCAATCCTATTCAAAAAAGTTATTGGTTAAAACTCCTTCACTATCACAAGGCTCAATCGAGGGCCGATGGAGAACATTTTTTTCTTTCTTCTTTTGGAAAGTCTAATCCAGGTGCTGAACTCGACTCCACTATTTTAGCTTTTCAAGATCCTAAAGCTAAGTCTGGCTGGTTTAACTATCACCCTCAATGTGTTTTTCGCGAGCGGTATAATTTTTTAAGTAAACTTGGCTTATTAAAAGATCTACCTAAAATAAATTGTCCTGAATTTGACGAATGGAAAAAAGGACTCAATGCTGAAAGCCTCACCTTAGTCTTTTCTTCTTCTTATCCTAATAATCCGTCATCACTTTTTGGCCATACTTTAATCCGTTTAAACCAAAAAAATAAACAAGGTGATTTGCTTGATTATTCGATCGCTTTTTCTGCTATGCCTGAAAAAGAAGATTTAGGACTGGTCTTTGCTTTTAAAGGAATGTTTGGTGGTTATAAAGGACTTTTAGAAATTACAAAATATTATACGAAGGTCAATGAATACAATGATGGAGAGTCGAGAGATTTAATCGAGTACGATCTTAATATGTCACCAGATGAACTCGATCGATTTATTAATCATGTTTGGGAAATTTATCAGACAACTTATTTCGATTATTTTTTCGCTGATGAAAATTGTTCAGCTGTTTTAGTTGATATTTTAGCAGTTCCTTTTGAAGGGGAAGATGTGAATTCTCATGAGCGCTGGTATTATCTTCCCAGTGAGATGATTAAGAGATTTAAATCAATCCCAGGGCGCGTTCGATCGGAGCATTTTAGACCAAGTTTAAAAAAGCAGTTAGAAAGAACTTTGCAAAAATTAAGTCCCGAAGACTTAACGGAAGTAAAAAAATTATCGAGCAGTTTCGATTTTCCTAAGGACTATCAAAATATCAAAGCGTTAGATGGAGTGATTGCACTTTTAAATTTTACGAGATACCGAACAAAAGACCGTTTAAGTAATTATGAAAAAATGATTTTTAGAAAGTCACTTATACAACGTTCTCAATTGCCCCAACAAGTTCAATCGGGATCGCTAACCGAAACAAAACTCTCAGCTCAACACAATCTTCCAGATAAAAGTCATCAGCCACAAAAGTTTTCGGCATTTCTTCGCTCTGAAAATACACATTCAATGGTTGGTATTGAATTCAAAGAAGGCTATCACGATTTAATGAGTAATGATGAGGGGTACGATCCTTTTTCACAATTTGATTTTTTTACAGGGAGTTTAATTTATGACAAAACTCTTAACCGAATAAGTTTTGATCAACTTACTTTTGTCAATCTAACTTCACTTCATCCGTATCGTTTCTATGACCCTCAATTTTCCTGGACGGTGAAAATTGTTGATGAAAGAATTTATGATTTAAATTGCGATTTATGCCATAAGTTTTCGGCCAAGGCCTATATGGGCCCGACCTTTTCTCCCAACGAAAAACTAGCTGCTGCCTTAATGATTGGTCCCTTCGGTGAAGCCTCAACTCACCTAGAAAAAGGATTCCGGGTAGGGGTGGGAATTCAAGGAAGTTTGATGATTCAAGCGAATCCAAAATTAAAGTTAGGACTCATTAATGAAGTCAAAGTCGATGCCACTAAAAAATTTAAAAAAGATTATTATAATCAATTGAGTTTTAAGCAGTCTTATTTTACAACTACTAACACTGAATGGAGATTTGAAAGCGCGCTGGTGTCCAAGTTTAGGGCATTCACAACTAACACGCGACTTTTTCAATTTAATTATGGTTTCTTTTTTTAAAAAACTTTTTTACCTGTTAATTCTCGTGTTAATTTCCTTGTTCCTGTTTTCAGGTTGTACCTCACTTATTTATCAGCCTGATCGTTATTTGCATGGTGATCCCCATGCTTATGGCATTAACTTCAAAGAGTTTTATACTCGCTCATTTGATGGAACAAGACTTGTCGCCTGGGATTTAAAAAGTAAAAAAGCTCACCCTGAAAACTTGGTACTTATGTTTCATGGCAATGCTCAAAACTTATCGTCACATGTTTTTAATCTTACCTGGATGCTTGATCAATCGAGTGATGTTCTGATTTTTGATTACCGAGGTTACGGTCTTAGCGAGGGTACACCATACCCTAGAGGTGTGGCCGAAGACGGAGTCCGTTTTCTTCAATTGGCCTATGACAAATTTAAAAAATATAAATATAAACGGCTCATTATTTATACTCAAAGTTTAGGTGGAGCAATTGCCATGCGTTCTTTGGAAGAAGTTTCCTGGAAAAATGAAATTTCACTTTTAGTCCTAGATTCAACTTTCCGTTCCCCTCAAGAAGTTGCAAATGAAAAAACTCATCACGTTTTAGGATGGCTTATTTCATCAGAGCAAACAGCGCAAAAAGATCTTTCACATTTAACAATGCCTGTTCTTGTCATTCACGCACCACTTGATCCGGTTATTGCCTATAAATTTGGCGAAGAAATTTTTGAAAAAATTCCATCAAAGAAAAAAACATTTTGGAAAATTGATGGCGGCAGACACGGCGATGTCTTTTTTGTGAAAAAAGGAATTTATCGAGAAAAGTTCATAAGTTTGATTAAACAAGTTTCACCTTAATGAAATAATCAATACCTCAAGTTATCGACACTTAATTTGGAGTAAAGCATGAAAAGTTTAAGTTTAGTATTTGTAATTATAATAAGTCAGTCTTACTTTGGTGGTAGCGATTACTATCGAGATAGAGTAGAACCCTTTTTAAAAGAGCACCTAGGCACTTTAAAAATTATAAAAATATGACTTTAAAAGAATTAGAAGAAGATAATGCGTTCATGTCGAGCTTTTAATATTACAATACCAAAAAATTGGGCACTACAATTCCATTATGTATTACATTTTGCACTTGATTTAAAGTTGGAATCCGAGAATCACTATTTTTAAAAGAAGATGAATCTTGTTGCTTATTTCGAAATTAAATAACGACACTTAAGAATCTTGAATAATTGATTGATACTTAAGACAGTAAAAAAAAATGGTGCCGAGACGAGAACTTCCCGGGCCGATATAGCGCTTAACATGCAATCACAAAAGATCATCAAAAAATGTAATGTAATCAACAATTTAATCTAGAGTTTTAGAATTTCAAAAGTTATCCACTGTGTTCAATTGTTATCGGTTTTAAAGGGATTTATCCCATTTATAGACCATCGGATAATTGGATTTGTATTAAATTAACTCGCCATTTTAAACGAAAGCCTCACTCCAGCAGCAGAGATGACTTTCATAAATAGATCGCAAGAAATGCCTGCGTGTGAGCCATTTTTTATGGCCGAAACTACAACTTCAGTGTTGGGCGTATTTTTTATACTGAGAACAATTTTACCAAATTATAGATAAACGCTTAGGCTTAACAATATCTTCTTAGTTGACCAAAAAACTTTAAAACTTATTAAAACAAATAGAATTGTTCTGAAAGTCATTCATCGAATATAATCTAAATATGATAATTTGGTTTTTAAAACATTATTTTAAATGGCACGCTCAAATCGTCCAAAACTCTCTGATAGATCCTCAAAAAGCGCAGTCCAAAACTCTCAAACGCCTTCAAAAAATTTTAAAGCATTCTGAGCAGGCCAATTCAATAGGATTTCACACTTGCAAAACTCTTGAAGAACTTCGTTCATTGCCAAAAACTAACAGCGAGACACTCAAAGCTTCTTTAAATAAAATTTTTAATAATGGTGAGACCGATAAAAAAATCTTTGGCAGCGCGGGCCTTATAGCTTTTGCACGCACGAGCGGCACTCTTGGTGACCCCAAAGACATTCCCATAAATAAAGCCTACCTTAAATCCCTCGAGAGGACACTGACTCGTATGATGGCAAGTTTTATTTACTCTACTGGTGAATGGAAATTATTAGGTGCTGGCAAACATGTTCTTTTGGCCTCCAGACCAATGGTTGGCACTTCCCCAACAGGACTTCCTATTGCAGATATATCTGGTTTAATTCCTACTTTGACTAGAAAATATTTGCGTGGAATATATTCACCCTGCTACCAGGATCTCTGGATTAAAGAGTGGTCTAAAAGAATGCAAGCGACTATTGATCACTCTCATGGAAAAAATATAGTATCCATTTCCGGCATACCGGCCTTGGCGCTGGATTTTGTTGAACAAGTCCGAGAAAAAAATCATGGATTATTTCTCGATCAAATCTGGCCCAATTTACGATTTTATATTTACGGTGCAGTCCATCTCAGTTTGGCCGATCGGGAAAAAATAAAACAAACCTGGTGCCGCCCAGGGCATAATCTTCATTTCGTCGAAACATATTTTTCAACAGAAGCACCCATCGCCTATTCATATGATGCCAACCATTTTGGATTGGCCTTAAATTTAACTGAAAATTTATATTTATTTCGCTGCTACCAGCAAGCTGACCAATTCTTTTTTGCTCACGAACTAAGCGCTGGTCAATATTATTCAATTTATATCACAACCCCTGGTGGCCTAATTAATTACTCAATGGGTGATAAAATTGAAGTACTCTCTACTCGACCTTTACTCATTAAAGTTGCCGGCAGAGATAAAGAAGAGCTATCAATGACTGGTGAAAAAATTACTTTGGCTCAATTAGATCTGGCATTAAATTCTTTAGAGATAGAAAATAAGTTATCTTTTAAACCAGTTGTATGGATTGACCATTCTGAAAAACTCTCCCATCTGGTTTGGGGATTTCCAGAGTTTTACAAAGAGCTTTTATCTGACACATCTTCAGGAGCTTTTAACATTTTACTCGACGATGCACTTTGCCGGTTTAATATTCTTTATGCCGAGGCCTTAAGAGAAGAAAAAGTGATCGGCCCTTCCCAAACTGAATTCATTCCAGAAAATGTTTTTAAAACTTATTATGATTCAAAATTGGGAATTGGTCAGTTTAAACCAAAGAGAATATTTCAAACAGAAGATGAGTTCACTTCAGTCTATAACTGGAAACCTCATCGTTAAAGCAAGTGGATGGCTAAATCGTATCTTGAAAGATCCTAACGCCTTTATCGCTTGATCCTTCGAAGAGTTATCAAAGTTCCACTCAGTATTGGAGACAATCATTTTTAACATAATTTGCATTTCTGCCTGGGCCATCCGACTGCCAATACATGAGCGCGGGCCAGCGCCAAAAGGAAGGTAAGCAAATTTTTGAACTCCATCAGCATTTCTAGATCCATTGGAAAAACGATTCGGATTAAATTTTTCAGGATCAACCCAAAAACGGGGATTGCGGTGAAGAAAATAAGGCGAAAATAAAAGCCTGGTTCCTTTTTTTAAAAATTCTCCACCGAGCGTAGTATTTTGTGAGGCCACCCGTTCAAAAGCCCAGCCTGCAGGATAAAGCCTCATAGTTTCATTTAAAACTTGAGAGAATAATTCATCTTTTTGGGTTTTATCCACAGACGAATCTTTTGATAAATCTTTTAATTTTATTAACCACTCCGGATGATTTTCAAGAAGTATCATTGCCCAACACATCGTGTTTGAAATACTTTCAGTGCCGGCAAATAGCAAAGACAAAATTTCATCCATTGGCTGTTTGGCACCATTAACAATCATTTTTTGCGTCAGCTCGATCAGCACTTGTTTAGCACCATTAACTTTTTTATTAATGGAATTGGGTAGCCATGAAAAATAATCTCCTCCTGAGAGGTGGCGATTCATTCCATCAAGTTGTAAAATCCACACCGCATTGGCAAAATCATCGGCTTCTTTAAAGCTCGAATTATATTGAAAAAGAGTTGAGCTCATTATACGAAAAGTAAGCGCTAAAATTTCTCGATTAATTTCAAAAGTGCGTCCAGAAAAATCTTTTTTCCAACGCTCTAAACTCTCTGATACTCTATCGGTGATAAGAGGTAGATAATTCTCAATAGAAGTCTGCTGAAAAAGGGGCTGAAGCAAACTTCTACTTTCTTTCCACTTGACACCATGATTAGTTAAGATTCCAGAACCTATCAAACGGGCCAGACCACCAGAGACCCCACCTTTAATAATAAAAATATTTGGTTTTTCAATTAATACTTCACGGTATAGTTCAGGATCGTTGACTAGTATAAAAGGAGAAAAAATCATTTTTATAAAAACAAAATCCCCGCATTCACTAATTGCTTTTGCTAAAAAGGAAAGTGGATCTTTTTTTACCGAAATAAAATTTTGCAGAGGATGACCTCGGCGATAAATTTTGAGGTGATGATTAATTTTCATAGTAATAAATAATCTATCTTGATGCCGTCATAGTGTCAAAAACTCTTGCCTAAAATATCCCAACTTTCAACGACGGTTATACCTGAATATTTAGGACTGGTTTTAAACCAACTGGTAAGCGTACTCCCCGGACCGACATTGATATAATGATTGATATTTTGAGCAGATAAATTTTCAATCGAATCAAGCCACCTAATTGGCTTGATCGCGCAATCCATGAATTCACAAAATATTTCTTCTTTTGTTTCAAGATGTTTTAGCCAAATACTAGAATAAGGTTTTTTGTTAAAATTTTCAAATGGCCATTTATCTTTTAATGCCAGCATTGGTGGCAGTGAAGGTTCTAAAACTTTGCTATGAACGGGAAAAGGAAACACTGGCTTGATCTTCAAGTTGTGTTTAGTACCCATCAGTGAAACTCGCTCTAGGTCCACATCACTGCCTGCAATTGTTGCATGTTTTTCAGACCAAAAAGAGAGATCAAATCCCTGCTCTTCAAGCCATCTGGTCTGAACCTGGGATAAATTATTACTACCGCCATCTTTCACACTGGCCGTAGCACCTGAAAGGCATAATTTTCTATAATTTGAAAAATACCAGATCATCTCAATGGCGTGATCTTGTTTTAATGATCCTATATAGACATTGCGAGCGATATCACCCAGCGAACAACTTAAAATATCATCAAACTGATAGGTTCTTTCTAATTCTTCGATGATCGATACTTGCAATAAGTGAATGACCAAAATAGCCTTATCAATGTCTTTTATAATTTGCCTTGAATCGAGGGCACAAAAGGCCAAAAGGTCTTCTGAATTTCCACTTAGCTTGGAAAGTAATGCAGAAGCACTTTTTAATTTATTTTGAACACTACTAAATTGCGTCCACTGTCTCAACTTCGCCGGAACGAAAACCGCATCTAATCCCGGAATCATCAGTGCATTTTTCATAAATTCCCTCGAGCCAAGATGCCGCCATTTCCTCTTCTATTTTAACATATTTATCGATCAGGTCTTGCTCACAACTTGCTTCTATAAGTTTGCCTGAAATATATTGTAAATGCTCTTTTTCTTCTAGAATAAATTCCTTGAATAATTTTCTAACTCTATCGTCTTCCACCGATTTTGCCAATTGTGGATAGATTTTCATCACTCGCCTTTCTAAAACAAATGAAATCATAAAGTAGCAAATTGGCGCAATCATATCGTCTTCTATTTGAGTTTCTTTTTTAAATTGTTTATAAAATTTCCAAACCAAATTTTTGCAATAATGCTCGGTGAGTGCAATACAAGCTACCTTAGTTTTTTGCTGAGTAAATAACTGCTCTTTATCTAGTTCACATTTTAGCATTTCATTTAATAAAGCAATCCTCTCGGAGTGAGATAATTCCTCTTTTAAATGTATGGCATATTCTTCATTCCAAAAGCGATAAGGAACGGCAAAAATCCATTTGGCCCCGTTAAATTCGAGCCTGGTGAGGCAATCAAGAAAAATAAGACAAGAAATTTGCTCGCCAGCAATAAGTGAAACAAGGGAAGCCCGCTCTAAATTGTATTTCATGCGAATATCCTAATTAGGCATAAAACTGCCATAACGATTTCATCTATATTCGCACGATCCTGGGTTTAATACCCAAAACCACGTCACTTTTTACATGGTGTAAAATTTTTAGACAGCCAAAAGGTAACTGCACAATATTCTGTATTTTTTAAAGTGAATTTACGATCTTACCAAGGTATGGAATTGCCTCTCTCAAAGAAATTCGATCTTCTAAATATCTCCAGAAGCTTAATTTAATTTTTCGGCATGTTGAGGCTAAGGAAAGCATTAAATCCCATGCTTGCATTCCTCCCAGTGACCTGTTCTGCATTGAAATTTTTCTTTTAATAACTTGCTCTCTAATATCAATCTCCGCCATATTGTTATGGAGAGGAAGTTGTGGATATTTTAAAAATAGTAAGAGTTCTTCACGATTCGCTTTTGTCCTGGCAAGTTGCTCATCCAATGGCCTAACCAAAGTTTTTATTGAACAGATTCGATCAAATTCAAAACGTACTTTCATTCTAAGCTCACGTGTTTGATTATTTTTAAATTGCTTCATTAGTTTATAAAAAACTCGCCACTGTTTTAGTAACTTCTCCAAGGTTTCACACTCTATTCTTTTATAAACCTCACATAATTTATATTTTCTTATCTCGTGGACCCGCCTCTCGAGATCAAAGCGCAACTATCGCGCAAGCTGCTGCCCATCTATTTTTCTCAAATCCAGTTGTAAAGCTTGTGAACATTTATTAAGAGCTGTATCTCTTGCTGATTTCAAGTCTTCTTTGAAAATAGGCTTTGCTTCATTTAGAATATTGCAAATTGTTCCCTTACTTATTTCGATATCCCAGTAAGATAACATCTCAATGATCTTTTGATGAGGACCCAACATAACTTAGGACTCATTGCCCATTATTCTGGTCAGTTGTGATTGCATGAACATGATACTTTGAATTGTTCAGAATTCGATAAATCTCACTATTCATGGCCTTAGTCACAGAGAGTAATATTCCCTACAGAAAACCCTAAAATGACCGATAATAAATCATGAATTTTAGTCGTTTTTTACCACTTACTTTGCTTGGAATACTCACCTTAATTTTAGGTGTTGGTTGTAAAGCGACAACTTCTACCAATTCATCTACAACTCCTGCAACAACTCCGACGACCTCAGCTCCGGTCATTCCAGTTTCAACTATAAATTGTGGTGGAACGACTCATGTGTCAGGAAATCTCACTTATGATTTTGTCTCAGCGGCACTTGGAAAACTTGATTACGCATCAACGGTAACTAAGCCAATGAGAAACGTTTCAGTAGAGCTTCTAGATGCTAGTAACGATGCTGTGATTTGTTCAACCAGCGCAAACGATGCTGGGGCTTATGATTTTACTATCGCGAGTAATGGAAATGTTAAGTTAAGAATTTATGCAGAAATGTCTTCGCCAGCAGTGATTGTTCAAGACAATACAAACAGCGGAGCAGTCTACGCGATTGTAACATCCGCCATGAATGTGACTGGTAATACAACCAAAGATGTCCGGGCCACATCAGGGTGGAGTGGAACAAATGCTGCAGGATCATATACAGGAACTCGGTATGCTGCTCCTTTTGCTATTCTAGATTCTGTTTATACCATCACTAAAAAAATAAATTCAGTAAGACCCACAATTACTTATCCCCAATTAAAAATCAATTGGAGTATTAATAATATTGGAGTGAGTGGAAACGCGGCCATTGGTGAAATTATTACGAGTCATTATGATTCTGCAATAAATCAACTTTTTATTCTCGGAAAAGCTGATGTCGATACCGATGAATATGACAATCATATTATCGTTCATGAATGGGGACATTTTTTTGAAAGCAATCTCTCGCGCTCTGATAGTTATGGCGGAAGTCATTCCTCAGGTGATGAAAAAGATATGTCTATGGCCTTCGGTGAAGGTTGGGGAAATGCTCTCTCTGCTATGGCCTTTGATCCTGACGTTTATTATTCAGATACAGGAGGATTGCATCAGCAATCTGGATTCCGTATGAGTTTAGAAAGTTCTGGTTTAGATTCTCATCCTGGTTGGTTTTCAGAAACTTCTATTCAAGAAATTCTTTATGATATTTATGATTCAACCAATGAAGCGAATGATACTCTGGCCATGGGGATTGGGCCTATTTTAGATGTACTGATGGGTTATCAAAAAACAACTCCTGCAGCGACATCTATTTTTTCATTTATCTATGGTTTAAAAACAGCGAATCCTAGTTTGGTGAGCAATATAAATACATTGGTGTCGTCTAAGTCTATTTCAGTCATTGCTGATCCTTATGGAAGTAGTGAAGTTAATAATGGTGGAGCGAGTACTAATCTTCCTGTTTATAATGGACTTACACTTGGTGGTTCAGCAGTTGCAGTTACTCTCTATGGAAGTAATGGAGGAACTGATTTTTACGGCCTCTACAATTCACTGTTTAATTCAAAATATTTAAAATTTACAGCGACCTCAAGTTTATCTAGTTTGAATATCACTTCGAGTGACACCTATCAAATTGATGTTTACCATACGGGCGTTCCTTTTTATACTCTCTATCGCCCAGGCAGCACGACATATGCACATAATTTTGCCACGGTTGCGGGCCAGGTTTATATTGTCCATATTTATACGGATCAAACAGCTGTGTCATTAACTAATAAAGTGAATGTTACTGTGACTGGAAGTGCTCTTTAAGAAAAGGATGGAAATGAAAGCCAAATTTATGCTCTTAATGATATGCCTATGTAATCCTCTTTTTTCTAAAGAAGTGGGTACAGTCAAATTAGCAGCATCAAAAACAATTATAAAAGGAAGGGGAATCGCAAAGCCCGCTCGTCCTGTAAAATATTCGCGAATCCTTTGTAATCAAAAAAGTATTCCTATGAAAGTTGAGCAATCCCTTGATGGTCTTTTACTCACCGTTAATTTTACTGCCCAAAAAGATTTAGAACAATTTTCTTTGAAAAATGTAAGAGGGATCGATGGAATTGAAATTTCAAAATTCCAAGAACTTCTCAATCAAAAACTTAAAGCAGGTGAAATAATTGAGTCCAGTGTGGAGTTAAGTGAGTTCACTGGATTAGTTTATGTTGTCTTTGACATAAGCATGACTATCAATGGAGTGACTACAGAGCACAGTATCCCCGTTGGAGTAGGGGCCATAAGCACTAGTCAAGTAAATGAAAGAAAGAAAAATATCAAAGAAGTTAAAAATCGCATTCAACAAAATAAATCCAATTCAAGCCTTACGGCCCCAACTAAAAAAATTCATGAAATGAAAATAGATTAAAAAAAATTGAATCTTTTATTGTATTAGAGGACAACTAAGTTTTTTCATTTTATGCGCCACCAACTTTTCATTCACTGATTTTAAATCTTTTCCATACCACTCTGGAGATTGATCACTAGTGTGGCAAGTTAGACATTTTGATTTTATCCTAGCAAGTTTTTGCTCATGACTCTGAGGCATATCAGAGTTAAATGGATGTTCGTCGTGCTGGTCGTGACAGTTGAGACATTGAACATTTGTAAAATTACTTTTTACAGCAGAAGTTTTATCAAACTCCATCCATTTTTTTGAAATGGCCCGGATTTGTTTACTCTCTAATTTTCGAACAGAAGCGATCCCTGAACTCATTTCATGGATTTTATTCCAATAATCAATGACTGGTCGATTTTTAAAACTCACCATATTTTTAGCAGTAGTGAAGCCCTTAGGATCGTTTAATCCTAACGAGTGACACTTGATACAACTAAGGTCGTTTTGCTCTCTGACATTCATTAATGTGGTGTAAGCAATAGAGTGTGGAGTCCCTTGCCAAAACTCACCTTGAGCTTTGTGGCATTCAATACAACTGGTGGCCGTTTTAAATTTTTTAACTGGAGAGTTTGCGGTTGTCTCAGAACTCATGCGAGACTGCTCTTGGATTTGGATAGCGTCGATGCGGGACTTATGGTCATCGACAAATTTTCTAAAAGGATTTGGAACTAAGTTTTTTTCTAGTTCATCTCTTATTTCATGCAATATATAAGTATCACTCGATTTTTTTGCAAGAGTATCAATATTGATATTTCCCACATAATGATTTTTAGAAAGTGTTTGGACTATTTTAGTGGCCCCAACGTCGCGAGAAAAGCGTAAGAAACTTTGGGAATGGGCACCGATAATCCAGTCAATATTTGGGTATTTAACGGCAAGAGCTTCATCAGGGTCAAAACCTGCATGCGATAAAACAATTAAGCGGTGAAAGGGATTATTGGCCTCATAACCTGAAAGTTTTAATTCTTCGATGATTTGTGGAAGTGTCGTAGGTATATCTGTAAAGAGCTGAGCGGTTTTATCATTAAAAACATCAGGTGCTACAAAACCAACTAAAAATATTTTTGATTTATTTCGTTCTATTATGGCAAAACGTTTGTGTTTGATTAATGATTCATCAGCTAAATTCGACAATAGAAATTCAAAATTTCTGGTATTAGCAATTTTTTTTAAAAATTCTAATCCTTGGGCAAAGTCTTGGTCACCTGGAACAAAATACTTAAGGCCTAATTGATCAAGTCCCAATGCTAAATTATTGGCGGCAAAACTTAAAGAGTCTTTCATCGTTGGGGGAATCACTGAGGATGGAAAAAAAGTATCGCCGGTGTCTACATAAAAAACTTCTGAATCAAGGGACAACTTATGAAAAAGCCCTGCCACTTGAGGCAAACCACCCAATGGAAAATTGCGACAGCCGCACGGATGAGTTTCACCACTTATATTATGTGAAAAAACCAGGGCCAAATTTTTAGGCGTTGCTGATTTGGTTGCTGCTGCTTCTTTATCAATACTCGAAATAAAATTCGAACATGAAGCTAAAAAAATAAAGATGAAAGTCCATAAAGTTTTTTTCATTCAATTCTCAAAATTAATTAAATTTTTGATTTCAGTTTAGCCCCTTCTTGGGCTTCTTTGCTTTTAGGAAAGCGAGTAATTAATTCATCAAGGGATTGGCGAGCTTCTTCTTTAGATTTTAACTGCACAAAAGATTTTGCTAAATTGAGCAGCGTTGATGCCCCGTAAGTTGAATCTGGATTTTCAGAAAAAAGTTTTGAGAAATAGACTTTTGATTCTTCAAAATTTTTATCTTTGTATTCAATCATACCTAAATAATAAAAAGCCGTTTCTTTATCTTTCTTTTTGATTTTTTTATTTTCAAGAAGAGTTAGAAAGATTTCTTTTGCCCCTTCTGAGTCTTTTGTTTTCCATTTTGCAACGGCCGCTTTAATTGAATTATCTTGATCTTTTACCGAGTCTTTTTTTTTTGGAGTTTCTTTTTGTTGCTCAGTTAAAGTACCTAGAGAGGAAATAACTTGTTCAATATATTTACTTTGGTCTTGAAGTTTTTCATTGAGGGCCTTAATAAATTCAGTTTGTTTTTTATTCGTTTCTTCTAAATTATTGAGGCGTTCTGAAATAGTTGCATTTTCTTTAGCTTCTTGATTTTTACTGTGAACAGTCTCTTCTATTTTTCCAGTAAGTTTTGCTAATTCTTCTTCAATGGCCGTAAAGCGCGAGCTCGCACTGGCAGTACTTTTTTGAGTTTGGGCCACTTGTTCATTTAAATTTTCGACTGTTTTTTCTCGGCGAATATCTTCTTGGGTTTTACAAGAAGTCAGTAAGAACGGAATAGAAAGAACAGCTAAAAGTTGTAAATATTTCATGGATTACCTCAAAGAAGAAAACTTAAGAATCAATACTTATAAATTTTCTAATGTCTTCTTTCGAATGGCAACATATTCTGCACGTTCAGAATATTTTTTGGACATTAAAGCGTATTGTTTGGCTTTGTTGAAGTACTTGCGTTTGTAAGAGGATTTTGCTTTGAGGTAGTAGTATTCGGCTTTGCGAAAAAGCCCGGGCGCTTTGACATCGGCTTGAGAATCTTTAGCGGCCATAAAGGCCACTTGGGCCATAGACATCTCAAGTTTAGGGCGTGTAGTTGTTAAACCACACGCCGATAAAACAAGAATCAATAAGAAAAGGTAAACATATTTAATCAAAATTATTTTGCAGTAACGACAAAATTAGCTCTTCTGTTTTTTGACCATGATTCTTCATCGTGACCAAAAGAAACTGGCTTTTCTTTACCAAGAGAAATTGTCGTGATTCGAGAAGCTTCAACTCCAAGACCAGCTAAGTATTCTCTTACTACTTTTGCTCTTTTTTCACCTAGAGCTAAGTTAAACTGAACACCACCACGCTCATCAGCGTGACCTTCAACTTGTACTTTTACAGCTGGGTTAGATTTTAAAAATTGAGCGTTGTTATTTAAGCTGTCTTTTGTGTCGCCAGAAAGTCCTGCTGAATTGAAATCAAAGTAAACAGTTTTAAGTGCACCTGCTTTATTAGAATCAGAATCTCCATTTAGGTCTAGAGACATTCCATTATTTTTTCCATTGTCTAATTTTCCACTATCAGAAGATGTGTCAGCATCAGTTGTTTTTTTCTTGATGTTTGCACATGAAGAAAGAGTTAAAACAGTGGCAAGTAGAGTTAAAAGCGCAATAGATTTAAATTTCATGGGAAGGGCTCCTTTATGTGGTGGTAGCATTAAAATATGTTTCAAAGTCTAAAAAGATAGTTAAGATTATGCCAATTGTACATCATATTAGGAAGAAAAAAATGGGCCTTTCGTCTATCGTTTTATCATTCATGTTTATATTGAATATCACTCTTTCTCCTTTGAAAGCTGAAGAGTTAAAAACCATAAATGTCTCAATGCCAACAAATTACGGAACATTTTTTGGCGAAATTCATTATAGTCAAAAAGATTTACAACTGGCCTTAAGTCTCGAGCGAATCATTAAAGAAGACTTGATCAAAGTGATCAATTATTTCGAATACGTACCTCACGATGTCGTTCATTTTAATTTAGACCCGTATCTGCGTTTAACAAACGGTAACGCGCGTACATTTCCCACCAATATTATTAACTTATACCCTTTTCCTTCAAATAATCTTGAACATTTAATTGTGATGGAGAATTGGCTTCAAGGCCTGGTGCTCCATGAGTTTGTCCATATTACTCATTTAGACCAAACTCGGGATTATATGGATTTCGGCAGACAAATTTTTGGCACAATTGCTAAATTACCTGCTGCTGTTGTGCCCCGTTGGTTCACCGAAGGGATTGCCGTTTGGGGAGAGTCTTATTTATTAAATGGCGGACGCCTTCATCTTCCACTTTTTAATAAAGAACTCTGGCTACTTTTTAACAATCAACAAAATTGCCAAAACATTGACTGCTTAGACAATCCTGGTTTTTATCCCAATGGTCAGCTGGCCTATTGGGCCGGTGCTCATTTTATAGAGTACATAGAAAATAAAAAACCTAAAACGATAAAATGTTTAGTGGAAGAAAATTCAAAGGCCATTCCCTTTTTTTTGAATAATGCGTTTGAAGCGTGTATTGGGGAGAGTGCTCAGGAGTTATTTCTTAAATTTAGAACAGAGTATCTCAATAGTTATGTTCCACAAGAAAATACAACTCAGCTTTATGGCGAAAAAATTACGAATGCATTTGGAAGAGATGATTTTCAGAAAAATTTTGTTTTAGATGGAGATCATCTTTATAAACTCGAGCATCAACGCCAAAGCGAAGCGCTGGTATCTTATGATTTATTAGATAAGGTGAGTTTTACAGCTTTTTTTAATGCTCCGATATCTGATATTAGTGCGATGGTGGAGGTGAGCAAAGTCGATGAGGATAATGATTCTAAAGATAAAAAAGTAAGTAAATTGCTCCTCGTCGCCTTCAATGATGATCCAAATTTTCGCGACCACAATAAAGTTTGGAAATATGTTGATCCAGAAACTTTATTAGTTGAGCGCACACTTTCATTTCCGCACGACCCAAGCTACGTACTCCCCATTCAGGGAGAAGATTTTCTCACTGTGAGCTTCTGGGAGAATCATTGGCAAATTGAGCGCGGTGGTGAAGTCTTAATCATTTTTCCAACTCGTTATAATATTACAATGGTCAAAAAAGTTGGTGAGCAAATTCTCTTAAAGATTAATGATTCTTTTGGAGTATCTTCGCTTGTCATAAGTGATTTGAAATTTAAAAAGTTCGAAGAAATTTATACGAATGAAAAAAGTTATGATTTACCAATTGTGACAGATAAATTTTTAATTGTGAGAGTGGTAGACCAACTGCAATTCATTGAAATCAATCCAACAGTTCAATTGGGTCAACTTCCCAATTCACTTTTAGCCAATATTACGAGTTTAACTTTTAATGAGAATCACACTTTAACTTTAGCCGATGGGCTTCGAAGCCTTGAGAAAAAACAAATTGATTCAGAAAAAGAAATCTTAAGTTTAGTCACAAATAAAACCTCAATCGCTACGAAAGAATATAAAATCCTTCCTGACCAAATGAATTCTTATGATTCAAAATTAGCTGAAAGTTACCCTCGGCTTGATCATTTACTTCCTCATTATTGGTTTTTAGCACTTGGAAGTTCAGATAATTTAGGAAGTTTTGGGGCGATGACAACATTGTCTGACCCAATGGAAGTACATTCACTTGATGCTAAATTTTTTGTTTATCCAAGTGTCAGTCGCATCGGTGGAACTCTTGATTATACTCAAAAATTAGTGAGCATTAGTGACTTGTGGTCAATCAATCTTCTCGCTGACCAAGATTATTCAGTTTCTAATATTGATTCAACCCTTAACCAAACTTTCGATTTAAATTTTTCGACCAATTATAAAATGCTCTTAAAACGTTGGACTTATTCGCCTGGCTATTTCATGGGTTCTTCAAAAACAGAAGATTTTATTTCAAGCCGAAAAACGTCAATGATTGGAGTTACACAATCACTGGATTTTCAAGCCCTCACTTTTAATGATACTTTTCAATCATTAAATATTGTAACAAAACTTCAAGCTAATAATGCTAGTTTCGGAAATACTTATCTTGCCTCTAAATCAGAGGTGAGTGCTAGCTTTCGAGTCGTTCCAGAATGGCTTGCCTCTTTTAAAATTGATTATTCTCGCTTCTTTAAATCAGACTTCACCCGCGGAGTTACATTTGCCGGAGGAGTGAGCAATTTTGTAAAGGCCCGCTTTCATGAATTCTATGGTCTGCCTTACGGAGACGCTTATGGAAACGAAATTTTCTCGTCTCGCTTGATGATGGATTATAATTTTAAGGATATTTACCGCGGGAAAAATCTCCTGCCGCTCTATTTCCGCGAAGCCCATATTCTTTTGGGCCAACAATCCTTATTTGCCAACCGCACATACCTTGATGGAAAAATTTTAAAAGAAAAAATGATCAACGGCTTTTTCATGGGACCTAGAATTAAAATGGATCTTTTCTATTACGTACCAACAGACATAGATTTTATTTTCTCAACTATTCTTAACCCCAACGGAAATAATGTTAATCAAGTGGAATTCTCACTGTCGGCCCAAGCTTTCTAAGAACTAACGCACAAAGCGAGTCAAAAAGAGCTTACTGCCGCCAAAATAAAATGATATAGTGATCTTCTCTATAAATGGGGGTGCACCGGTTTCGACAGGGAGTACTGACGTTTTGTGGGCGTGTCCAGGTTGATCGGCATGGTCCTGGTAAAAAGTCGATCAAAACATAAATGTAGAATCTAACGATTTTTCATACGCAATGGCTGCTTAATTTAATTAAGCCCGTTCGTTGAGGTGGTTACAGCCGATAACAAAGTGTGTGACAACTATGGTGCTGGAGCATTTAAAACTTCAGTCGTTGAGTCGCCGGGAAGACAACGTAAATAATCACCGGGCTGTTCTCTGAAGACAAGCAGAGATAGTCTTCGCTTTGAGACAATAATTCAAAGCTACACACGTAGTCCGCTTTACAGATGATTCTTTGGACGTGGGTTCGATTCCCACCACCTCCACCGGAGTGTATTTCTCGATTGAAATATATTGCGGTGGGGGTGACAAATTCCCATTAGATTTAAATTCATCTGTTACTTTCAAGTTTTTTATTGGAGGTAACGATGAAATTAAATATCAAAAAGTGGGCACTGACTCCCCATGCTG
>CANCFT010000018.1 GCA_947377285.1 Bacteriovoracaceae bacterium | reverse complement strand
AGACCCATATACATTACTGAAAAGCACATTAAATTTGGAACAAGTCCCAACGCATGAGAGTCGTGATCTAAATTTCTTGCAACACCATTTAACAATTTATCAGGTGGAATACTAAATACAGTATTAGTTCCAATATTAGCAGATGTTATTGGGACACCGGGCGTTGCTTCAGTATTAAATCTATCCAAAGCACACGAATTATTAAGTATCATATTATTAATTGTTTGATCGATGTAAATGACAATAGAATTAGATAAACGATTTACCAGCACAAATTCTAAAAAAGCAAAAGCCCTTGCCATTCGGGTCATATTAGCAGTGTTAAATATACTTTTGATATCAGTATTGCCAATGACATGTCCATCAAAGTTAAAAACATTTCCGTTGAGTTGAGTGTCTGAAACTTCATTGCCAAATTTAAACAATAATTTATTATTTCCTGGAACAGTTACTGGAAATTTTAATCCAGCAATTGGAACGGAAGTAATCCCTGGAATTGCCCCATTCTTAGCATCAGTTAAAATTTTCTTTAGCATAGTTTCGTATTTAGCAGTCAACGTAACAAAGGTCTGTGGACCAAGACCTACGAGAGACCCTCTAAATAATTCTTCTGCCTTTTTTCTGTCTTGAAAAACTGGATCAGTTGCATGTTGATTAGATTTACCAAAAGCTGCCAGAATATCTATGGCAGCATCTATTTTACTTTTTACAAGAGTATTATTTCTAAATGAGTTGGCAGCATCTTTTGTATTGAAAGCATCAAAAAGAGAGGTGAGTAAATTTACATTATCATCAATCGGAACTGAAAATAATCCAGTTCCTTTTTCAGATTGATATGCATAAGGAGCACCATCTACACCTAAAAGTGTTAAAGCTGGGATTAAACTTTTTCCTGCATCTGCAGCAAGGCCCGAAACAGAAACAAATCCGGGAATTGGTTGAGTTAGTTTCATATTAGCTTCTGGGTGACCTGAGCCCTCCATATTCACACCGCGAATAATAAGCATATTTTGTAACAGCTCGTCCATATTGCGAGTTCCACCCATTGAATTTGGAACTTGAAGACTCCACAAATATGGCATTTGGTAACCGTTTCTTAAAACTGTATTGTATTCAGTTGAAAAACCTAATGGTCCACCGGGAAGAAACTTAGTTCTTAACATATTATTGTCTTGAAAAAGATCACTTGATCCATTGGGAATTAAGGGTGAGTCCCAGAGCCATCTTGGAGGACCACCATAAACATCGATTAAAACATAATTTCTTGAATTTGAATTTACTGCAGCAGCGTTTACTTTTTGAATAGTATTATCAATAACAAGTTTAAGAACTCCGCCTACTGGACAGAGTGCTCCAGCTCCAGCAACAGTTATGAGTTTTAAAAGATCTCTTCTGGAAATTCCATTTTCGTGAGTATCATTTTCATTTGTAAGATTTTTTTTATTTTTTTTCATTGGGTACCAAATCCTTGCTGCTTATAAATGTCTAACGATATAATGTCTCTAATCATTAACTCTAAACTTTGAGTTGTTTTTAAATCAGTCCCAAGTTTTAAGACATTATTTCTATGTCTTAATTCATCAGTTGATGGGGCGGGCATGGTTGGATCTTTAAAGTCATAAATGGGAACATTTATTCCAGTAAAAAAATTATAATATCTTTTTGCTGCACAAACATAATAGTCATCCAAATCTTTAATATAATTTCCTAAACTTGATGGTCCCGTTAAATCTGTAAACGGTTGTGAATGAAGTACTCCATAAATATCGCGAAAATTAAATTTCCCTTCGGGAGGCTGAAGGTGAAATCGTAGGTCGGCGACTTCTCTTCTAAAAGAGGTAGCTTGTGGATCTCTTATTGGGTATTTTCTTGCAAAAAGTGTTTTAAAAAGTCCCCAAACTTTTGGCTTAGGATCATTAGGATCACTAGGGTTAGGCACATAACCTGGGTTTTCATTATTATAAGTATAGCCAGATTCATTTTTAAAATCAGAGGCATAATTTTCATGAAATCTAGCAGTAGATAGATTCCGTATCCCATAGGCCAGTGGGTCCATAGTATTGTGACAACGAACACATGAAGCATTTGCTCTAAAAGGAGTTCCTGAAGTAGGTTGCACTGCCGACGCTGTATCTTCAATACGAATAACTGGAAGTTCTCGGCAAAGAACATCTTTTATAACATTTTTTGACCAACGTCTTGCTACATTGACTACACCATCAGCTTTAAAACTTTCCTTTCTTCCATTGTTTAAAACCAAATAAGGAACAGTACCAATTATTCCTGAACCGTATGGTTTATGAAGTTTAGTATTTGAAGGAGTTTTAATTGAACTCGCAGAATATTCAAATGTATTAGGACCTATTTCTTCAGATTTGGATTGAGCATAAGGTTTTGTCTGATCATAGTTCTCATAAGGATCTGCTGTCCATGCTGCTTTTAAGCCTGCTACATAGGGAATAAAGGGTTCATCTGGCATTGGTTTAATACCAATGAGTGCTCCTACTTGAGGAATATATGGACTCCATTTTGCCACTCGATATTTACCACCCCAGTCTGAAACGGTATTGACTGTGGAGAGTAAAATAACGTTAGATAAAAAGGCACCTCCGCAAACTCTTGAGCTTGTATTATTAACATTATTTGGATTGGTTCTTATCGCTGCATAAGTTTGGTCATTGGTAATTACTTGTGAATATGGAGCTCCACCAAAAAGAGAATTGGAAATATGATATGACATTTCTTGGTTATCTATTAGATCGTATTGGTCGCACTGAACACTTGAACCAAAATCGAGAGTTGTAAACCAGGTATTATGAAAATTATTAAAAGTTTGAAGGACTCTCTGAGCAATTGGGTCTGGGGCATTTCCGACTTTTGCCGTTACAACTCCGGTGGAATCAAGTTTTGCTTTTGAGAATAATTCCATACAGGCCGCAATATAAGTTTTAGTTCCTGCTTTAACTTGTAAAAGAAGTGGGTCGGAGCGAAGCGGTCTTTGACCTGTCATATGTGAGAAACATCTCACATATAATTCAGCAGCTGGTAATTCTAATGCAGATAATGAAGAAGCATTAATTATTAAAAAGAGAAAAATTATATATTTAGATTTAATTTTCATTATCATTTAAATAATCCTTAAGGTACTTGCCATTCAGCAGATAAACATAACGTTAAGTAAACCCATTTCCATTTGTCTAAGTTTACAGTTGTAGTAGATGCGACTGTATTCAGGGCAGTTTTAAAATCTGTCGGGATCGCTTTTTCTGGGTAAAAATTTTGATAGGCAATTAATAAATTATCATCATTAACTGGTAAATCCCCGCTGACCCATCCATGATGAGTTGTTAATGCATATTTTAAAGAAGCGGTGTGAGAGACATAACCTTCACAGACTTGAGTTAAGTATCCATGTCGAATGGAATTAGTTCTTCCTACCATCGTCGTTTTTTGTTCATAGGCTTTTGTTGGGGTTGAGCACCAGTCATCTTTTGGATCAGGTGAATTTACCCCACCATTACTACTCGAAGGAATTGAAACATCCATTCTTCTTGAATACAAATCACAAGCACCTTGGAAACTTGATGGATTCAAAACAATTTTTTGTTCACTTAATGTAAAAACTTGGTCGTAATAATTTATTTTGTTAGATTCACCAAAAATGAACTTAAAAATTGAATTTACATAATTCTTATTTCCCATTCGTACAGAGTAACCGTTGAAGACTCCATTAGTAGATATTTGAATATTCGTAATCCAATCTTTAATAGACCCGATTTCAGCTGCAGTAAGAATGGTAGTATTCTTTGGCATTGTTCCCGTAGCTGTTTCACCTTTTAGTGAAGTGTAAATTAAAGACGAGTGTATATCTCCGGCCGTAATATACCCAGAACTCAGCCACGCATCTTCAGTTTTAAGTAATGAAAAATTTCCTACGAGGTCATTACTGTGACAAGAATTACAACGAGCAGTCATGACAGTTTGAAAGTTTGTAAATCTTGAAGTAGTAGTTGAAGCAACTGGAGGATTAACTACAACGACGTCCGCATTCACGGCAATTATCACCGACTTAGTTGCAAGCCCACCTATACCAGTGGCGGTTAATGTGTAGGTTGTAGTGACCGTAGGATTCACAACTTTCGTTGTTCCTGTTACAATTCCAATTCCTGAAATAGATAATGTTGTTGCATTCATCACAGACCAAGTAAGAGCAGTACTTTCACCATTGGTAATAGTGGCGGCACTAGCACTAAATGATGCAATGACAGGAGCAGGAGCGATATTAATAGTTACGGAACTGATTGTTGATCCACTAGCGTTAGTGGCAGTAAGTGTGTAGGTTGTATTCACAGATGGTGTAACAACTTTAGATGTACCAGTGACAGTTCCGATGTTTGAAATAATTATGGTTGTGGCATTTGAAACATTCCAAGTAAGTGTAGCACTGCCACCAGAAGCAATCGATGCGGCACTAGTTGTAAATGAGGTTATTATTGGTGCTGAAGCAGTTGCGATATTAATAGTTAATGCACTTGATACTGTTCCGGCAGAACTTGTTGCCGATAATGTATAGACTGTATTACTTTTTGGAATAACCACAACTGATGTTTTCCCAGTAACATCACCAACACCTGAAATGCTGAGCGATTGAGCGTTTGTCACGGTCCAAGATAACGTTACGCTATCACCGGCCTTAATAGAAAGTGAACTGGCCGTGAATGATGAAATAGTTGGAACAACAGGAACTTTAGTTGATGAGATCCAATCTTTAATAGATTTAATATCGGCCGCAACCAGGGCCGGGGCAAGACCTTTAGGCATTGTTCCAGAAGGGTTCTCACCTTTAAGTGAAAGATAGAGAGTCGATGTTTTATATTCTCCAGCTGTCACATAACCAGATCTCAGCCAATCAGCTTCAGAATTAATTAATGAAAAATTTCCAGAAGCATCGTTATTGTGACATGTAATACATTTGGCAGCGATGACTTTTTGAAATCCAGAAAATGTAGGATTTGAACTTGTTGTCGTTAGTACCGTAGGGTTGCTGGGAGAAGGAGTAAATTTCAACGCTGATTGTTTTGCTTTATTGGTAACGGAGTTTGGAACACATGAGTACAATGCCATTAAAAAAAAAAGGAATGTAAGTTCTAATATGTATTTATTCATAATTATTTAAAGTGAATTTCTCTACAAGTCATTATCTGATCTTTTTCGGATGTTTTTACGTAATACTGAGGGAATAAATTAATAAACCTTAATATTAGGTATTTAACTTATTAAAATAATGAAAATGGGTTAAAAAAACATCAATTAATCTGACAATTTTTTGAGGCATTCAACAGAGTTCTTAACCAGCTTTATTTGTCGGAAGTTCAAGCTCTGGAATAATTTCAATATCAACATCGTTAATTAAATTAACTAACGAAGCTTCTGCAGTTGTAACGGATTTTATTCTAAGCATGGTACAAATACTGTTACCGCAATGAATTGGTCGAATCAGTTCTGCTCCACCATTGCGACTAACTCCATTTACAGGGGCTCCAATACCCCACGTTCCGCCACCTGGATAATCAGTCCCTTTTAAGATATTGCCAGTGAGTTGAAATTTTTTAATTCCACCACTGATATAGGTAAAGGTATTAGCAACCCATCCATGCTGAGAACCCGCACCTGTATGATCTGGTTGCCTATCGAATTCACTTCCAAACTGGATAACGGTTTCTGAAAACATATCTCTCAAATCAGTTGGGTCATCGGAATACCTTGTAACTTTTAATTTATCAATAAGCTCCAGCAGACATGCAGAAAGTCCAATATAAAAAACTGAAAAACACATTAAGGTTGGAACTAAGCCAGTTGCATGTGAATCTATATTTAACGTTTTTTTCACTCCACTATAAAGATTTGCAGGGGGAATATTAAAGATAGTATTAGCACCTGAGTTTGTTGTTGATAAACCATCTACTTCTGTTGCAAGTGTTGTGATCTGTGGTGAATTATCCAAGTTAAGATCTTGTAAAACATTGATGGCCGAGATAACGATTGAGTTGGATAGACGATTAACTAAAACAAATTCTAAGAAAGCAAAACACTTTGCAAGTTCAGTCATTTTAGCTGTATTAAACATACTTTTAACATCGGAGTTTCCAATCATATGGCCTTCAAAGTTATATATATTTCCATTTAGCTGAGTGTCTGTTAAATCCTGGCCAAATTTAACTAATTTTTTATTGTTACCTGCAACGGTTAAAGGAAATTTTATTCCAGGTATAGGGATAGAAGTTATTCCGGGAATAGCACCATTTTTTGCATCAGTTAAAACTCGATTTAAAATGGTATCATATTTAGTTTTAAGTGCGATAAAATCACTAGCACCTAAACCAACAAGTGAACCTCTAAATAATTCTTCTGCTTTTTTTCTGTCTTGAAAAACTGGATCTGTTGCGTGTTCGTTTGCTTTTCCATATTGAGACATTATATCTATTGCAGTATCAATTTTATCTTTTATAACAGTATTATTTCTAAAAGAGCTGGCCCCATCTTTAGTTGTAAAGGCATCAAAGAGAGAAGTTAAAAAATTGGCATCTCCAACTGGAATAGTGAATAATCCAGTTCCTTTTTCTGATTGATAAGCTAGAGGAGCGCCTTCATAAGTTGCAACCGTAATAGCGGGAATAAGTCCTTTTCCTGCATCTGCTGCAAGTCCTGATACCGAAAATAGACCTGGTACAGGTTGGGTCAGTTTCATATTATCACCAGGATGATTATCGACTTCCATATTCACACCGCGAATGACGAGCATGTTTTGTAAAAGTTCATCCATGTTTCGAGTACCACCAGTAGAATTTGGAACTTGAAGACTCCATAAATACGGCATGTAGTAGCCATTCTTTAAAACGGTTTTATATTCTGCTGAAAATCCTAAGGATCCTCCAGATGTAAAATTTGTTTTAACCATATTATTTGCTTGAAAAAGATCAGAGGCCCCATTTGGAGTTAAGGGAGAATCCCATAACCAGCGAGGTAATCCTCCATGAACATCGATTAAAACATAATTTCTAGAATTAGAGATGACTTGTGTAGCATTTGCTTTTTGAATAGCATTATCAATTACTAGCTTGAGTATTCCACCGACTGGACAAAGTGCTCCGACACCAGCAACGGTTAATAATTTGATTATATCTCTTCTTGAAATTCCATTAACAATAGAATCATCATCAGTCTTACTTAGTTTTTGTTTTTTTTTCATTTTGTACCGAACCCTTGCAACTTATAAACGTCTAACGACAAAATATCTCTCACCATTAATTCTAAACTTTGAGAGGTCTTTAAATCTAATCCTAACTTTAATACTATATTTCTATGTTTTAATTCATCAGCACTTGGGGGAGGTAGGGTAGGGTCAGCATAGTCATAAATGGGAACATTTATTCCCGTAAAAAAGTTATAATATCTTTTTGCAGCACAAACATAATAGTCATCAAGGGTTTTTAGATAATTTCCTAAGCTTGCTGTACCTTGCAAATCTGAAAATGATTGGGAGTGCAGGACACCATAAATATCTCTAAAATTTAATTTTCCATCCGGTGGTTGAAGGTGGAATCGAGCATCAGCAGTTAATCTTGTAAAAGAAGATGCTTGTTGGTCACGTAATGGATATTTTCTTACAAACAATGTTTTATGTAACGAATAAGTTTTTCCAGGAATGTCATAGACGTATTGATTACCAGATTCATCATTAAAACTTGAGTCATAATTATTATGTGCTCTGGTTGTTGATAAATTTCTAATACCATAGGCGAGAGGATCCATAGTATTGTGACATCGAACACAAGAAGCTGAAGCTCTAAATGGAGTACTTGATGTTGGTTGAACAAATGCCGTTACATCTTCGTTTCTTAAAACAGGTAATTCTCGACAAAGAACATCTCTTAAAACATTCTTTGACCACCTTCTTGCAACATTGACGACACCGTCAGCTTTAAAGCTATCATTTCTACCATTATTTAAAACAAAATAAGGAACCGTACCTATAATTCCTGAACCGTAAGATTTGTGAATCTTTACACTTGAGGGGGTAGTTATTGAATTTGGATTAAAATCGGCTTTTATTAAACTACTATCTACGATTTCAGATTTCGTAGTTGCGTAAGTTGATGTTGGATCATAATTTTCATAGGGATCTGGAAGTCCATCTTGTTTAACTCCACTTAAATAAGGGACAAAAGGCTCATCTGGCATGGGTTTTATTCCAACTAAAGTTCCAACTTCTGGAATGTATGGAGTCCACTTTGCATTCCTAAATCTACCATCCCAAGTCGGAACAGTATTAACCGTTGAGACAAATTTAACACCTGATAAAAGTGCATAATCTGGACAAACTCGTGAGCTAGTATTGTTTACATTATTTGGACTTATTCTTATGGCGGCATAAGTTTGGTCACTTGTGATGACTTCAGAATATGGTCTACTTCTAAAAAGAGCATTTGTAATATGATAAGACATTTCTTGATTATCAATTACATCAAATTGAGTACACTCAAGTTTTGAACCATAATCTAAATTGGAAAACCATGTATTATGGAATGAGCTGAACGTTTGAAGAACTCTTTGAGCAATAGGATCTGGACTAGCTCCAACTTTTGCAGTTATGACACCTGTACTATCGAATTTAGCTTTGGCAAATAATTCCATACAAGCTACGACATAAGTTTTTGTCCCTGCTTTGACTTGAGCAAGAAGTGCGTCGTTTCGTTGAGGTCTAAGTCCTGTCATATGTGAATAACATCTAACAAATAATTCAGCAGGCGGTAATTCTAAAGCTGCTAATGAACTAGCACTAAAAATTAATATTAAAAGTGTGACGTTTTTTATTTTTATTTTTATCATCATATTATTCGTCCTTAAGGCACTTGCCATTCGGCCGATAAACAAATTGTTAAATAAATCCATTTCCATTTATCAGCATTTACAGTCGTCGAATTTGCAATATTCATATAAGCCGTTTTGAAATTATCTGGAAGTGCCTTTTCTGGATAAAAATTTTGATAGGCAATTAAAAGGTTAGCATCTGTAACCGGCAAATCTCCACTCACCCAACCATGATGAGTTGTCATTGCGTATTTCATTGAATTGGCATGGTTAACATAGCCTTCACAGACTTGAGTTAAATAACCGTGGCGAATTGAATTTGATTTTCCTATCATTGATATAATTTGCTCAGTTGCTTTTGTTGAAGATGAGCACCAATCATCTTTAAGATCAGGTGGATTATTTGAACCTAAATCTGTTGATAAATCTCTTCTGACAGCAAACAAATCACAAGCACCTTGAAAACTAGATCCATTACGAAGTATTTTTTGTTCACTTAAAGTTAAATAATTAACAGTATTGGGATATCCACCTTGTTGAGTTGTGTTAGATTCACCAAAAACAAATTTAAAAATTGAATTCACATATTGTCTATTTCCTAAACGAACGGAATATCCAGTAAAAACACCATTTGTTGTAACTTGAACATTAGTAATCCAATCTTTTATTGCGGTAATTTCTGCAGGTGTAAGTACCGTCGTATTTTTTGGCATAGTCCCAGTAACTGTTTCACCTTTTAAAGCAGTATAAATTAATGATGAATGAATATCCCCTGCGGTAATATAACCTGAGCTTAACCATGCTTCTTCAGTTTTAAGCAATGAAAAATTCCCAATGATATCGCTGCTATGACAAGAGTTACACCGAGAAGTCATGACAGATTGAAAATTGGTAAATTTTGAAGCGGAAGTCAAAACGGGAGGGTTCACAACCACTACTGCTGGATTGACGGTAATTATGACGGATTTAGTTGCGATTCCCCCAATACCTGTCGCCGTTAAGGTGTAGGTTGTAGTTGTCGTTGGATTAACAACTTTAGTTGTTCCTGTAACTACGCCAATACCAGAAATATTTAATGTCGTGGCATTCATTACAGACCACGTAAGAGCGGTGCTATCTCCATTTGTAATAGTGGCAGCACTGGCCGTAAAAGTTGCAATTATAGGAGCAGGGGCAATATTAATAGTTACTGAACTGATTGTTGAGCCATTAGTATTTGTTGCGGTTAATGTATAAGTTGTATTCACTGCAGGTGTAACGACTTTAGAAGTACCTGTGACAACTCCGATGCCAGAAATACTAACAGTCGTTGCATTGGTAACATTCCAATTAAGTGTTGCACTTCCTCCAGCAAAGACTAATGAAGCACTTGTTGTAAACAAATTGATCAATGGTGCTGATGCCGAAGCGATATTAATAGTTAAGGCACTTGAAACAGTTCCAGCAGAACTTGTTGCCGTTAATGTATAAACGCTATTAGCGTTTGGAGTTACAACTACTGAAGTTTTCCCAGTAACATCTCCAATACCTGAGATGCTAAGTGTTTGTGCATTCAGCACAGACCAAGTTAAAGTTATACTATCTCCAGCTTTGATCGAAAGTGAGCTGGAAGTAAAAGAAGAAATACTTGGGACAACTGGTATCTTGGTTGAAGTAATCCAATCTTTAATTGACTTAATATCAGCGGCCACGAGTGCAGGCGCCAGGCCCTTAGGCATTGTACCTGTAGGATTTTCTCCCTTTAGAGAAAGATAAAGGGTGGAAGTTTTATATTCACCAGCTGTGATGTAACCAGATCTCAACCAATCTGCTTCAGATTTAATTAATGAAAAATTACCAACAGTACTATTGTTGTGACAAGTAAGACATTTATCAGTAATAACTTTTTGAAAGCTTGAAAAAGTTGGATTTGAACTACTCGAGGTATTTGAAACACTTGGAGTATTTGCTGTTGGAGTAAATTTTAATGGTGACTGCTTTGCCTTGTTTGTAATAGAGCTAGGCACACAAGAAGTGAGCAGTATAAAAAGTGAAAAGTAAGCCAATTTAATTAAATAATTCTTCATATTTTTTCTAAGTATTTTTGCATTCTAACCATTATCTTAGTTTAATCGGTTAGTTTGGTTGAAAAGGTAAAGGTTAAATTTTAAAGTTAATATTATTAGAGACTTAGTGCAATTATTGGTCGAAAGAAATGATATTTTTCAAGTAAAAAAGAGACTCATTTTATGGGCAATATAAACAGTTTAATTTTAATTTACCTAATCGCGGATTTTTATCTATTAATTTAGAACATTACATGGGCATTACATTTAAAAAAAAGCCTAAAAGAATTACATTTTGTAAATTTTAAAATTGTTGTTTTGTGAAAATCAGGTAAATTCGTCAAAAATTAACCCATTTACTTTTAAAAGCAAAATAATTTGCTTTAAGTATTAAACCTTAGGAGATCTCATGAAATCATTAATCGTAATCGCTCTTGCACTTACTTCAGTTGCTTCTTTTTCAGCTACAAAATCAGCAAAAACTTGTGCTAACTTAACTGGTAAAGAACTTGCTGCTTGTGAAGCAAAAAATGTTAAAACTGCTCCAGTTGCTGCTAAAGAAGTTAAATCAGAAAAAGCTGCTTCTGTATCTGCAGTTGCAACTAAAGAAGTTAAAAAAGATGCTCCAGTAGTTACAGCTAAAAACGTAAAAAATGCTGCATCTACAACTGCTCCAGCTGCAAAAAAATAATTATAAATAATTTTTTTATGTATAAAAAAAGGGAGCTATTTGGCTCCCTTTTTTATTTTAAACTAAAGCGTAATTAAATTGTTCTTCTTCCGTTGATCCTTTTAAAGCTAATGTTGAAGATTGACCTTGAGTAATAGTATTAGATACCAAATCAAAATAGCCAGTGCCAACTTCTCTTTGATGTCTTGTTGCTGTGTAACCAATAGACTCTGCGCTAAATTCATTCTCTTGCAAGGCCGAGTAGGCACTCATCCCGTGAGTTTTATATTGATGGGCAAGTGAATACATTGAATAATTGAGAGAGTGAAATCCAGCTAAAGTGACAAATTGAAACTTATAACCCAAGTCTCCGAGGTCTTTTTGAAAGCTAGCAATTGAAGCTGCATCTAATTTCTTTTTCCAATTAAATGATGGAGAACAATTATAGGCCAACATTTTTCCTGGAAATTTTGCATGAATACTTTCTGCAAATAATTTAGCTTCTGCAAGATCAGGAGTTGAAGTTTCACACCAAATTAAATCAGCATAGGGAGCGTAAGCTAATCCACGAGCGATCGCTATATCCATTCCATTTCTAATTCTAAAAAATCCTTCAGGAGTTCGCTCTCCTGTTAAAAATTCATGATCACGTAGATCAATATCACTTGTTAGTAATGTCGCTGCTTGAGCGTCAGTTCTAGCAATAACTAAAGTTGGGACATCCATAACATCTGCAGCTAGGCGCGCAGCTGTTAATTTTTTAATGAACTCTGAAGTTGGCACTAAAACTTTTCCACCTAAGTGGCCACATTTTTTTTCACTAGCAAGTTGATCTTCAAAGTGAACACCAGCGGCCCCTGCAGCAATCATTTGCTTCATAAGTTCATATGCATTAAGCGCTCCACCAAATCCAGCTTCAGCGTCGGCCACAATTGGAGCAAGCCATTCTCTAGTGACATTTCCTTCAGCACTTTCTACTTGGTCAGCTCTGATAAGGGCCTGGTTTATTTTTTTAACGACATTAGGAACACTGTCTGATGGATATAAACTTTGATCAGGGTACATTTCTCCAGCTAAGTTCGCGTCAGCAGCAACTTGCCAGCCTGAAAGATAAATAGCTTTTAAACCTGCTCTGACTTGTTGAACAGCTTGGTTACCAGTTAAGGCACCAAGAGCGTTTATATGATGCTCTTCATTGACTAGTCTCCATAAATTTTCAGCTCCTAAACGGGCCAATGAATGCTCCAATTTATATGATCCTCGTAATTTTAAAACTTCAGCAGGTGAGTAATCGCGTTTAATTCCTCTCCATCTTGAATCTTTTTCCCAGAGTTGTTTTAATTTTGATGATTCTTCCATTTTGTCTCTCCTGTTAATTGTATTGTTGGATGAAATTTCCAAAGTGTTAGTGGTTGTTAAAAAAGGTTCAAGATTATGAGCTAAAAAAAGAATTATTCCTTCATTTGTTGCTTTGTGGAGAATTGAGAGCTCAACTATTTTTTCGTTTTCAGAAAGTGTAAAATTAGCCAAAATAACTTGCTCAAATTGAGATTGTTCTTCTAAAAAAATATTTTTGATTAAGGCATCATCAACAATCATTCCCTCTGCAAGTTCGATTTTATAATGCTTCCATTGCCAAACTTGGGCCCTAGAAATTTCAAGTGTTGCTAAGTCTTCCATCATATTATTGTGGGCCACACATCCCAATCCTTTTGCCATCCCAATGAGGTAAGCGATTGCCACTTGAATATTGGTCTTAAGACCTGTGAGAGTGCGAGGTCCAGATCCTTCCATTAAAAGATCAGGTTGATGAGGAAAACTTTCATCAATAAATTGGAGTTGATTATTTTTAGGAAAACATTGAATGGCCGGACCAATAAAAAAGGGGTGTGAGACCCAACAGCCATCATGTCCTAATTTAAATTCATTGGTTTTGTCTTCAATGACTTTTTTTGTTTGAATTGCTCTCACTTCGGTGTCTTTTCCAGGAGTAAATGCCGACATTCCACCAATGGCAAATGCCCCACGGCGATGACATGTATTCACAAGTTTTTTTGCATAATTTTCCATCCAAAATTTTTTCATTGTTATTTCAGCGCGATCGGGACTTATCCGCGATGGATGGTTTTTTAGAGTTTTAATATCTGAAAAAATTTTATCCCATCTTCCAACATTCATTCCTACAGCGTGATCACGAATTTCAAAAAGAATTTCTTCCATATTAAAAGCTGCAGGCAAAGTCTCAATTAAAAAAGTAACTCTGAGTGTTCCTTTTGCATAACCCAAATCAGACTGAAGCTTGATAAATAAGTCATTCCACCACCAAGCTTCCATTGGGTATTCAATTTTTGGAATATAATATTTAGGTGTTTTATTTAATTTGATAAGTAGGCTTGCCGAATGATAAAAACAAATGGCCAGGTCAAAAAGTCCCGCTGAAACATATTGGCCATCAATTTTAATATTAATTTCTTGTAAGTGTAGGCCCCTAACTCTAACCATAAGAGCGGCCATATCGTTAGGATCTAATTGATACATTTTTGATTGTGATTCTTTTTGAAAATGTAGTTCACCACTACTAGCACCAATTACATTATAAACACCATCAATGATATTATTCCAATTGGGCATCATTGAATCTTCAAAATCTAGCATGGCCATATCGGCCCTACTTCCATCTGCATTCCGCGAGAGCATATTGATGACCATTTTCGTATCATTGACAGGCCCTGTAATTTCAACTCTGCGCTTTAACAAATCTTGTGGAATTTCTGCAACCTTCCAGCCTGGAAGTGTTGATTGACTATTTAAAATTTCAGTTCTGGGGATAGCGCCTTGGTCGTAGGACTCTTGATGTTTTCGTCTACAGGCCAAGAGTTGATTTCTTCGAATCTCCATTTTGCGATGAAGGCCAGTCAGAAGCGATAAGAAACCTGGATCAAGTAATTTAAGTGATTTTTCAGTCGCTGCACCGGTCGAAATTTCTACAGAATCGTTCAAAGATTGATAACTCATAAGCATTCCTCCATTTCCCTAAATAATTGCAAGGGCCTTAATTAACTTAATATTTAATGCTAAAAAGAGTGTAAACATTAGCGAAACAAAAATGATAGCGAAAATTCGCTAAAAATAGAGATTCGCTAATAATTATTTTTCGCTGCTAGACATCAAAAGTCAATTTGCGTATAGTTTTCTTAATATGTTGAAGAAAAAAACTGTCCTTAGATTTATTCTTGGCTTAAAGATTCGCCAATTGCGTTTAAGACGAAACCTCTCTTTAAAAGAATTGGCCGACCTCTCGGACCTTTCAGTGTCTTATCTTAATGAGATTGAAAAAGGTAAAAAGTATCCCAAAGTCGAAAAGCTAGCTTCCCTTGCAGAAGGGCTTGGTGTTGACCTCGGTGACTTAGTCTCGTTTAAAACAGGAAGAAATTTACACCCTTTGCTCAAGTTCTTAGAAGGGGATCTTGTTAGTAAGATGCCATTTGAATTATTTGGATTAACTGAATCAGATGTTGTTGATCTAATGGGAAGTGCGCCAGAAAAATTTGCTTCATTTGTTTTAACAGTACTTCAAATTTCTCGTTCGTTTGATATGAAACTTGAAGATATTTATGCAGCTGCATTGCGCTCCTTTATAGAAACAAATGATAACTATTTTCCAGAATTAGAAAAATTGGCAAAGACTAAGCGCCTCGAGTGGTTTGCTGATCAAGAAAGTATCGGTTATCTTGAAATGAGTTCACATGTAAAAAAGAAATTTCATTATGAAATTGATGAAAAAGAATTAACTGCAAATCCATTACTAAAAGAAACGAAATTTTATGTAAAACGAAGTTCTCCTTCTAAAATATTTTTAAATCAATTATTAGAAAATGGACAAAAAACTTTTTATCTGGCCAAAGAAATTAGTTATCAAACCTTAGGTTCAAATAGTCCAGAGAAAAGCCTGGGAGCACTTCTTGAAGACTATAAAGCAAGTTATTTGGCCGGCGCAATTTTATTAGAAGAAAAAATGTTTTCAAAAGATTTAAAAACATTTTTTTCGAAGCAACAATTTGATCCTCTTTATTTTTTATCATTAATTGAAAAATATCAAGTAGGTCCAGATTTGTTTTTTCACCGACTGACTCAAGTGCTTCCATCGCACTTCAAAGTTAATGAACTTTTTTTTCTTGGTGTAACGACACAAAGTGATAAGCCTAGTAATGAAAATGAAAGTTACGTCATAAATAAAGAGCTTCACCTTTCACAATTGCATAGTCCACATGGCCAAAAAATGAGCGAAAGTTATTGTCGCCGATGGGTGGCCATTAAAAGTTTAGTTCAATTAAAAAATCAGAAATTAATAAATCAAAAATTATCACTTGTTTTGGGGCAAATTTCTATTGTTGAAGACGGACAACCTTATTTTTCTATTTCTCTTGCCCGGAAAACAAATACCCAAGCCAATACTAACCAATCTCTTACCATCGGATTTCTTGTCAACAATGATTTAAAAAATGTGATAAAATTTTTAGATGACCCAATTCTTCCAAAAATTTCAATTGGTCAAACTTGCGAGCGATGTTCAAAAGAAAATTGTGAAGAAAGAGTTGCTCCACCTGTTTATTTTCAAAATGAAACAGAAAAACACAACAGAGAACTCAGTCTCATTAATCTTAAATAGTTTTAATTAAAATTAAGATAATTAAAAGTTATGTCTGAGATGTAATTAATGTATTTTTTCTCTTTCGTTAATTCGTGCAAGCTACGACTCGATTAGTAGTTTTTCTAAAAGATTACTACAGTCACCTACTGAGAAAGGTTTACTTAAAAAAAGAGGAGCTTTTTCACCTGTTTCTAGTAGGGTTGTTAATTTTTCTTGATCAATACCTGAAATAATAATGACCTTCATTTCTGGATAGTGAGTATGACAAAACTTCCAAAGGTCTAATCCATTTCTGGCACCTTCAAGAAAAATATCACAGATAACTAAGTCATAGGGGGTTTCTTTGTTTTCTTCCGCTCGTTTTACTAAAGATCTTATGGCCTCTTCCGCTGTAGTGGCCCATTCGAGAATTAACGTTGGATCAATACTTATTAGAATGCGGTCGATGACTGAAGAGAGTTCTAAATCATCTTCAACAACAAAAACTGAGCGAGGATTTTTTTTGGAAATTTCGATCATTGTTAATCCTTCTGATTAAGATTATGTAGAAAATGCATGTGTGAGTTTTTTTCTCAAATGCATTTGTTGTTTTAATGTTTTATAGGAGTCGCGATGATGTTGGCAACTAGTTCCGAACACCTTAATGAAATGCAGAGACTTCTCGCAAGAGAACTTGAGTTAAATGGAATAAAAATTGAAAATAATCATAAATGGTTATCATCAAAAACAATTTTAAATGAATTATCAATTGTTATTGCAAGCGAAGCTCATGAAGGTTTAATTCCATCTATTGGTGTACTCTTTGTTGAAGTAGCTGCTGAATTATATGGTGTTGATTATGTTCTAGTCAGTGTTGAGCATATTGAGATGGCTAGAAAATTTGCTAATGGTATAGACTGTTTTCTTATATATGAAAAAGATATATTTTTTGGATTAGTATATTTTAAGGAACCAATTTCAAATGAATTATTATTAGTCAGAGCTTTTCCGCCATCCGGTGGTTTGTTTGTTCAAAGAGGGCCGGGAGGAATAATTAAATTTTTTCAAGGCAATAATATTATTTTACTTGAGAATAGAAGTTGGTATAGAAAACCATTGATAAAAGAAGCTGCTTGGAAAATTTCAAGATGTGTTTCTGAAATTAATCACAATGTTTTGAATACGGTACTTGAGTTTGCCTTTCACTTACTTAGTCCGATACCTAAAGTGGGGGCAACAATTGTTTGGTGGCTCAATGAAATAACTATAGATAATGTCGAAATTCTCACAACTGGGATAGAAATGAATGATTTTCGTTTTTCATTATTAGATGAGAAAAAAGCAAATTCTTTTTGTCATTTTTTTTCTCTGATTGATGGGGCAACTTATGTTAATTCAGAGGGAGACATTTTACGAACTGGCATTCATTTAAAAAATTCAAATAAAAGTAGAACAATAATTCCTGAACTTAAAGGAACTAGGCACACATCAGCTAAACGTTTTTCTTATGATTTTACAAATACATTAGTGATTACAATTTCAAGTGATGGACCTGTGACTATTTTTTCTGATGGTGTGAATATTGCAGGCTTGAGTATTCATCCATCTTACAAATCAGCACATGATTTAAGAAAAATACTGCCAGAAAAACAACTTGATATAACAAGCTCGACCTATGAGTTAATTTGTCATTTTTGCGAGAAGAATCTTGTGGTTGAGCAAGTAAATGTTTTCGAATGGGACAAAGATTTAATTTTGAATTGCCCAATTTGTCAGGGAATTCTTAAAACAGAGAATTGTTTTACATTGGAAAGCAGGCCTTATAAACATTTAGTAAAAACTAACGAGGTATTAATATGAAATCGAACACGAGAGTTCATTCAATTTCTGAAGTAAGCCGAATTCATGAGATAGAGAAATATTTCTTTTCCCAAGGAAAAAATTATATCGAAAAAAGATTTGAGGATTTATTAGAAATTAAAAATAATCTAAAAGATGAATTAGATTCTAATCGATTAGAAAAAATCCAAAAGATAGGGCATAAGATTAAGGGTAGTGCTGGTTTGTATGGATTTTCAGCATTGAGTGAAATTGGAAATCGTATTGAAGACACCGCTAAAAATGGTGATATTTCAAAGTTGCCCAAAGTGATTGATGAATTTCAAACTTTTTTAAATGAAGAAAAATTAAAATAATGATGAAAAAATCGAGAAAGATTCTAATTATTGATGATGATCCAGAAGTTCAAACAGCTTTAAAAAAAGTTTTATCTATTTTGGGCCATCAGTCATTTTGTGCTGATAATGGAGCCAGTGCTCTTGAAATTCTATCTCATAATATAAAACCATCATTAATTTTTTGTGATCTTATGATGCCTTCTATGAATGGATTAGAGTTTTTATCAACTATAAAAATGGACAAGAATTCTGAACTTTCAACTATTCCAATAGTCATTTTATCTGCCGAAAAATCCCTTGAAAAAGATGTAACTCCCTTTCATGTAGAGCACCTAAATAAAGCTTTTGAAATTAATGACCTGATTGGAATTGTTAATCGATATTGTTCTCATTGAATTAAAAAAAATGGATTCATAGTTTTCTCTTTATATATTTTAAAAATTTTCTATTTTATTTTTTATTAATATTCTTTGAAACTATTTTTAGGAATAAATCTGTTAAGGAGGCAATTGTGAAATTAAGTGGAGAGCAGAATTGGGAAGATGGCCTCTATTCATCCCAGTCAACTAAAGTGAGGCGAAATAAATTAAGTCAACACGAACTTGAAGAACTTAGAGAGCATATTGACCATATTTCTTTTAATATTGGTAAAGTTTATCGGCACGCCAAAGACAGGTCACGTAAAGAGTATAATCAAGCAAAACATTCAATACGAAGAAAAATTCGAGATTCATAAATATATTTACCAATTGTTGAAAAAATCCTAAAATTTGGTGATATTATATAACTATGAATTTTCACTAACTTTATAAGGAGTACAGCAAATGGCAAAGGGACAAGAAAAAGGAAGAGATAAAGGTAAAGAAAAAGGAAAGCCAAAGTTAACGACTAAGGAAAAACAAGACAAGAAAAAAGAAAAAGCAAAATCTAAAGGCAATTAACTAATTAATCATTTTTAATTGGTATTAGAATTAAAAAGGTGATCTTAAGATCACCTTTTTTTATAATTTATTTTTAAGAGTAAGTATTTTAAAACCAGACAATCTTTCAACTTCAGCTAAAGTTGTTTTATATTTCATCCAATCAGCTTTATCTGCTGGTCCTGAAGTTAGGGCCTTATTACATAATTGATTGATGTCATTTAATGGTTTTGAACCGTCCTGAAGAGTATTAGGCATAACTACAGAAATGATAGGTGTGTTTGCATCGATATCATCTGGTGTCTGATTTTGGTCTAGCACTATTACAATTTTAAAATCTTTAGAGGGAACCGGTATATCTTTATTTGGCCCAATAAATCCATAATCCTGGTCATAGATGGGGCCCGCGATGATATAAGCTTTTTTGCCTTGCTTCTGAACAAGATTTCGAGTGTATTGTTCCAAATGTTCCCAGATAACTCTATTGAGAAATGGTGTTTGTGGAATCATATTACTCATCATGAAAGTCATAATATTATTATCAATTGAATCTGTTCTATCAGCAGACGGAATTTGATGACCTCTGTCAAAGCAACTTCCTTTGTATTCGTCAGGCGTAACAACTTGTGAATTTGCAGGGTTTTTTAAGAGGTAATTTTCGAGTTCATCATCAATCGCAAAAGTATTTGATCGCCCCGAAGAACCTATTTGATTTGCTTCAAGTTTCCAGGCCACCCAATTTGGTGAACGTCGGTTTTTATTATATGAAAGGACATATTGTGGGCGAGAAATGAGAATTTCTTCTTTGGAATTTTCAGGAGGACTTAAGGCGAGATTGGGATTTCCAACTAGAGGAGTTGTCCCTAAGAGAATTTCAACTTTTGCAAATGCAATTTGACCAAAAGTTAATAATTGAATGATAAGCAAAGAAAAAATAATTCGACTTCTTGAACTTTTTGCAGAACTTTTCATAATCAATGATTCCTTCATGGAGTTATTGCTCTACAAATAATTTAAACTAGGAAAATCACGATGGATAGGTCATTCATATTAGGATTTCATTAAATTTAAATGACAAACGTCAATGTAAGAAAATGTCAGGCCAATCTTTTAGGATAAAGGCTCAATATCGCCTTTGAGCCAACGCTCATAGCCTACTAGTGCGATGGATTCAGTTCCATTTTTGACGAGTTCTTTGTCTTTAACATTTTGTCCCATAAATACTAATCGATGAAAATATCCATTTGAGTTGTCCGGACTTTTTTTGCTATTGAAAGACCTAAAATATTGAGCTCGACCCAGTTCCATTATAGGAAATACATTACTAGAGATTTCACAAGCACAGAAATTATTAATTTCAAATGGAAGTAAGACTCCTGTTCCATTTAGAGCGAGTTCCGTAATTTTACAATTAGCATGTAAGCTTAGTCGGCTATTGACGGAGTGTTTATTGAAATAAAATTTTTTAGAATCAGTTTTTAAATTTTCAGGTAATTTATTTTCTAGTTTAAGTACCATGGATTCTAGTAATGGAAGGTCAATATGTTTTGGAACATGCATGGCAAATTCATAAAGTTTTTTAAATTCTTCACTATTAAAGACTTCACTTTCAGAATAAGTCACGCAAAAGCAGAAATGAGTTTTAACAAAACTTCTCAAGGCCTCAAATTTAGCTTTGTCTTGCTGAATCAATGAGCGGTTGATTAAGATAAGATGGGGGAGTTGATAATCGAGAACTTCTTGGAAATCTTTTATATCAGGATAACCTCGTGCGCAGAAGGCAGATCCTACTTTTATCATTTGTTTAATTTCTTCTCGGTAGTCGGGGTCATTTTCAAAATAAACAACTTTAATAGGTTTGTGTTTACTTAAATTTTGGTTATTTAGTATCCAATTTTCGAGAGTCTTTGAATCTTTGTGAATATCTTTTGAGGTGATTTTACAAAGAATGCTGTTGGCGTATTGGTAGTAGCGACCTACAGTATTTTTTTCAACACAAACTAATTTTGCATTTTTAATTTCTAATTCTTCAAAAAGTGTATTGGTGATTTCTATAGATTGCCCTGGATTTAAATCTAAATTGGCTTCAATCATACAGTGAGTTGAAGAGATCCAGCCAATACGACCGAAGCTAGTAAATTCAGCATCAGCGGGAAAAGGTACAGGTTTATAATCAAATATTTGTGGATCCGGATTTTTACTATTCAAAAACCATTTAATTAAACTTGAAAAATATTTGGGAGAAGGTCCATATCCTTTGCCGCGGTAAACGATTTGTCCAGCGCCTGCAATTAAAAGATTTTTTTTAAATTCAACTGAGGTGTCTGCTGTCACTACAATAAAATGAGTATTACGAGCAAAAACGTGGTTTCTCATTTTATTAATAAATTTTTCAGGAAGTAGTGTTTTGTTATCGCCGTTTAAAATAACTATTTCTGGTAGTTCTTGAAGAATATTATGTTCGCCGGCCTGAATAGTTTGAAGGTGTTTAAGGTGAATTTCATCTTGTATGAGTGCATTGCTCACAAACCAAAATAACTCAGGACCCTGATCAATGACGGCTATTCCCATAGTTAATTTTAACACCTAAATCCAATTTGGGTCAACTTTTCGTCAATCGAGGTATATAGCTACTTCTTTGGTCTTAAAACTAAGACATCACAAGGGGAGTACTTGCAAAGAAAATCTGCCAGGGAACTTGAGAAAAAGCCTTCAATGCCATGTTTACCTCTAGTGGCCACTACGACCATATTGGCATGAACTTCATTTAAGTAACTTCTAATTTTTTCTTCTCGCGAATGAGAAAAAAAACATTTTAATTCAACTTGTTCATTTTTTAACCCAATATCTTTAGTCAGTTTGTCTAGTATACCTATTGTACTTTTTTCTATTTCTGGGTATTGGACTTCGGTTGGAAAAATAACTGGAACTAGATCAGCATTATACATATGAATTTCAAAGATATGTATGAAGTGAAATTTTGCCTCTTTAAAATCTAAACTTTGATTGAGTGTTTTTAAAACTTCGAGACTTTTTTCGTTGAGATCAGCACAGATAACAATATTTTTCATAATACCTCCAAACATTTTTCCAAGCTCCCTTATTAGAGCTTAGAAAATTCTAGTTAGGCACTAAAAAATATTTATTTTAACATAGTCTAAAGATCTATATTTTTTATAGATGAAACAATATTTAAAGTTTGAGTCGCAAGCGGAAGCTGGTGGTAACGGATTCTTTCTAGGATTTGGGTGATGGCCTTGTCCCCAGTTCGGTAACGAGTCCCATAGTCTTTCAAGGTATAAAAAACTTTTAGGGTTATCCAAGACTCTGTGACTTCAGTAATTAATGTGCGAGGTGGTGGCTCCGTTAAAATTTCAGGGATATTGGCCAAACCTTCCAATAAAGCATGCCTAGCTAAATCAATTTGAACATCAAATCGAAAACGGAAAACTTGATTGAGGCGCGCCGCTTTTACTTGGTGAGAAAAATTAAGCAACTGACTTTGAGCAATAACACGGTTTGGGATAAGAATTAATTCATCAGCAAATCCTAAGAGAGTGGTTGCTCGCCAACTTATCTCTTGAACAAGGCCAACCCATTTCTCTGAGCCACTATGAATTTCGATCCAATCACCAATATTAAATGGTCTATCAAGTTGCAAAGCAACTCCTGAAAACAAATTCCCGAGAGTGTCTTGTAATGCAAGACCTAAAACTAAAGAAAAGACAGCGGATGTAGCCAGGACGGCCGCTAAATGAAACGCAAAGATATCTGCGGCCAGCCAGCTGACAATGGCCAATGAAAAAACAAGGGTAAACATATTGGCAATGAGACGAGGAACTCCGACACTCATATTCATGAAAAATAAATATAAATACACATAAATTTGAGCGAGTTTAATTAAGCTAATAACACCAAAACCTAAAGCAATCAAAATGATATAACTTGAAATTTTAATCAGGTAAAACTCAGATTGGGAGTGATAAGCATTATTAAATAATAACCAATGAACGGCTGCAAAAAGAGAAGTCACACAAATGTAAAAAAATGTGCGTCCAAATCGTTGACGCAAGTTCAAATGTCTTTTATCTGTAATTTTTTTTAAAAAGACTTTATAAAAAATAAATCCTAATAATAATAAAATCCAAAAGAGAGCAAATGATTCAATTTGAATGAGGTACTGAATTTTATCAACTGGTATCCATTGATCTTTCATGATGAAGCTCCAAATTATTACAAACTAATGACTATTTGAAAAAACACTTAAGTCATAACGATGGGCCAGTTCTTTTAAAACTTTTACCCCTCTTACGGAATGACCTCTTTCGTCTATTAATGGAGAGTAAACGGCAATCCCCATTTTTCCTGGAACAACTGCAATTAGACCACCGCTGACTCCACTTTTAGCAGGAAGCCCTACAGAATAGGCCCATTCTCCAGCGGAATCATACATCCCACAACTAAACATTAGGCTTAACATATCTCTTGCTGATTCTGGATTTAATACTTTTTTCTTTGTTTTAGGCTGTATTCCACCATTGGCAAGAGTTGCAGCTAAGAAAGATAAGTCAAGAGTATTTACTAATAGTGAACATTGTTTAAAATAAAGATCGAGAGATTCTTCAATATCTCCATCAATAATTTGAAAGTGTTTTAGTAAATTGGCAATCGCACGGTTTCGGTGTGCGGTCTTTTTTTCTGATTGGAAAACATTGTCATCTATATTCACGCTATGACCGACGTAATTTTCAAAAAGTTTTAATATAGGATCAAGTCTTTCTGCAGTGTTTTTACCTTTAATCATACTGCTGACAGCAATTGCCCCAGAATTAATCATAGGGTTATAAGGCCTGTGAGATTGTTTTTCTAATTCAATTATTGAGTTAAAAGCATCTCCTGTTGGTTCAACACCAACTTTACTTAACATATAAGGTCTTCCAAATGCTTCAAGAGCTAGGCCGTAGACGAATGGTTTAGAAACAGATTGTAATGTAAAATTTTTAAGTTCACTGCCAATATGAAAGACTGATCCATCGACCATGGCGATAGCTATGGCGAATTCATGTGGATCGGCGTGGGCGAGCTCGGGAATATAATTGGCCGTGTAACCTTCAAGGCACGGTAGATATTTTTGATAGAGTTCGTTTATTGTGGATTGAATGGAATCCTGAATTGATTCTTTCATAAAACATCCTCAGGTTTTTGCAAACATTGAAAATGTTCATCAAATAATTCCAATTGAATTGTTGGATGATGAATTTTAAATTTGTCTTTTAAGTTGGCCGACAAACTGACGAGCATTTTATTGTCGAGAGAATTATTTTTCACTGTAAGATGAGCACTTAAAGCAATTTCAGTTGAGCTCATGGCCCAAATATGCAAATCATGGACTTCAACGACATTGTCTAAACTTTGTAAATATTTCTTAACTGACATTGGCTCAATTTGAGCTGGAACTGCATCCATAGAAAGATGAAGTGAGTTTTTGAGTAAATCCCAAGTTCCATAAATGATAATGAAAGAAATAATAATACTAACCAATGGATCGAGCCAATTCCAAGTTGTAAATGAAATGATGACACCAGAAAAAACGACACCTAAAGAGATGAGTGCGTCAGCGGCCATGTGCAAATAAGCCCCTTTGATATTAATATCATTATCTTTGTTTTTAAAAAACAAAAGTGCCGTCATTGAATTGATAATAATTCCAATTGAAGCAATAATGATAACTGTTTTAGAGTCGATACTGACTGGATTCATTAATCGATGAAGGGCTTCCCAAATAATAATTCCGACAACTATCATTAAAAAAAGTGCATTAAATAACCCAGATAAAATTGATGATTTTCTAAGTCCAAAAGTAAATCGACTCGTTGGTTTTTTTTGAGAAAGCCAAATTGCTCCCCATGCTATAAAGAGACTGGCAACATCACTTAAATTATGTCCAGCATCCGCCATTAATGCTAGCGAGTGAGAAAAATAACCATAGGCACCTTCAATAATCACAAAAAGTGAGTTGAGAGTAATTCCAATAATAAAAGGCATGTTAAAATTTTGAGGGACATGATTATGATGATGAGCATGGTCATGAGTATGCTCATGTTTGTGGCCATGGTCGTGTTGACAATTGTGATGGTCATGATCATGCATATAGATTGCCTCTGGAGATTAGATTTTGAAAATCAATGATACATTATTTTTTTTAAAACTCATAAACCTTTAGGTCTAAAACAATTAAAAATAACTTTATAAGCTTCATCACGTTCTCTTTTAGTCATAAATGGATTGACTGTTTTCCAAATTTCAATTTTATCTTTAAGAGGAAGATGGCAGACACCGACACCACTTTCTATATAACAGCCGGGATGATAATTTAAGGTAAATTCTGTTATGTGATCACAAGTTAATTTTTGTTGTTCTTGACTTGGGCCTGTTGGGCAATGGCCCGCAATAATACATTCGTTTATTAGACCTTTTTGCAAACAAACCATCACCCGGTAAATCCAATCAACACCTTGATCGCTGAATTGGTTATTTGAAATATTTTTTTCATATGCCTGACATGTTGGAAACGCGAGCTTGGTAAAATAATCGACTCCGACATCAGAGCAATGATATTTTTGCTCCATACAATGATAAAATCCACAGGTCGTATAAGGAAAGCAGATTTCTTGTTTTGGAAGATTAACCAAAAGGTAATTATCTTTAAGAGAAAGGCAAGATTGAGTTGAACTTCCACACTGTCCGAATTTCTGTTCTAAAATTTTTAAAAAATCATTTTTTAATTCTGTTTGGAGTTCAGTTTTAACTCTATTGGCCGTTTCATTAGAATAGCTTGAACTTAAAACAAAAAAAATTGATACAAAGAGAGGTTTCCACATAAAAAAAGGATAACTCGATTGAATTGGCCTTGTCTAATCAGAGTCAAGATCTTTATTAAACAACTGTTTAATAAAGATCTTGACTATAAGCGCCCTTGATCTATCTTAGAGACAAATAAACTTAAGACTAAACGATGTTAGGAAAGGACAATCATTATGAAGAGTGTACTCAGAAGCTTTGGCTTTATTTTCTACTCTCTATTTGTGTTGGGATTTGTATTCTGCAGAAATACATTTGCTCAAAGTGGACTAAGTCTCACAAAGGCAATGGAAGAGGGAATACAAAATAATCCACAATTAAAAATGTCAGCTTCGGCCTTAGAAGAAGCTAAATGGAAAAAGAAAGAAAGTTTTGGCGGTTTTCTTCCTAAGGTTGACTTAATTGCAGGCCATTTTTTTGATTTAAAATACCAACAAATTCAAATTTCACCATCGACAGTTTTTGAAACTATTTATCCCAAAACATCCTATGGTGCAGAGGCAACACTCAATCTCTTTGATGGATTAAAAACGACTTATGCTAATTCTGCGGCCGACTCTTATGTTGAAGCGGCCGAATGGGACCATAATCACGCTATAATGATTGTCGAAAATAGCATTCGTTTAAAGTTTTTTCAAGCACTAGGTGCCCAAGTTTTAAAAGAAGTGGCAGAAAGTAATGTGAAAACTTTAAGTGATCATTTAAAAAAAGCTCAAGACTTATTAAGACAAGGGGAATTTACAAAAGTAGATGTCCTTAAAATCCAAGTTCAACTTGAACAGGCCATTCCTGAAAAATTTGCGGCAATTGATAATGTTTATTTAACTCGTAAAGCCTTAAGTGAAGTGATGGGGTCAGAAGGGGATGAGCGTCCTCTTGAAGAAACATTACCTGTTCCTAAAGAAGAACTAGTTAAAAATTTAAATGCTAATAATGACACTTCTAGTTCGCTTTCAAGTGGACGAATGGATTTAAAAGCTATTCAAAAAAGAGTTGAAGCAAGCAATAGTCTTTATAAAGCAAGCCGCTCTATCTGGATGCCGAAAGTAAATTTAATTGCGAATTATCAATATTATAATAACCGCGATTCTTCATTTACAGATACGTCTAAATTTAGAAACTCATATGCCTTAGGAATGAATTTAGTATGGAACCTCTTTGATGGTGGTTCAAGCTACGCTCGCCAGGAGCAAAGTTATTATCAAAAATTACAAATTGAACAAGGTTCTTTGAGAAAAAATTTAAATTCAACTAACGAAGTGGAATTTTGGAAACGCCGATATTTAAATAGCTCAGTTCTCTATGCGGCAAAATTACGCTCTGTAGATGCTTCAAAAGAAAGTGTCCGGATTTATCAAAATGCCTTGAAAGCAGGGACGCGGACTAACTCAGATTTATTAGATGCTGAGTTAGACTTAGACCGTTCAGAAGCAGGAGTCGTCAAAGCTCAAGTTGATGCGATTGAAGCATTACTTAATTTAGAATTAGCAATGGGAAGGAGATTATAATATGCAAAACAAATTGAAGTCATTTGGAATACCTGTTCTCGTCATCTTGATAGGTCTTGGTACTTATTTGAGTTATGAAAGTTATTTACACGTGAGTACAGATAATGCCCAAATATCAGCGCATTTTCTTATGCTCTCTTCGAGAGTCAACGGAACGATAAGCAAAGTCTTTGTTGAAGAAAATCAAAAAGTAAAAGCTGGAGATGTCTTAGCTCAAATTGATACTTCTGATTATTCAAATGCAAAAACTGCAGCCGTTGCTCAAGCGTCTTCACTAGAGGCCAGAGTCAATGAAGCTCGAGTCAATTTTATCCGCGCTCAAGAACTCATTAAATCTCAAGCGATCAGCAAAGAGCGTTTTGACAAGGCAAATGCAGACTACAAAGACTTAGAAGCTAAATTAAAAGCCGCAAAATCTTTGGCCGAGCAAGCAGGATTAAATGAATCTTACACTAAAATCATTGCTCCCAATGATGGAGTGATCGCCAGGAAATCTGTCGAGCCAGGACAATTTGTTCCAGCAGGACAACCACTATTTGGTTTTGTCGCTGAAAAACAAAGATGGGTTCAGGCCAATTTAAAAGAAACTGAATTGCAAGAAGTTCATATCGGCCAAAGTGTAAAAGTTAAAGTTGATGCCATTGATGGAAAGTCTTTTGTCGGTAAAGTAAGTAGTATTGCACCAAGCACTGGGGCCGTATTTAGTTTACTTCCACCTGATAATGCAACTGGGAACTTCACAAAAGTCGTTCAAAGAATTCCTGTAAAAATAGAATTGGTAAATTTAACTGAACAAGATATTGATGCTCTTCAATTAGGATTGTCGGCCGTTATTTCTATCAACGTTCATTAATGAGTATTGTGAGTGTATAATATGCGTTCAAAATTAATTGTACTGACTGCGGTCTTGGCCTCTCTCTTAGAGATCATTGATACCTCGATCGTCAATGTTGCCATTCCCTCGATGATGGGAAATCTCGGTGCGACTCTCGATGAGATTAGTTGGGTAGTAACAGGATATATTATCGCTAATGCTATTGTATTGCCTATTTCAAGCTGGCTTTCAAAGCAATTTGGACGAAAACTTTATTATACTTCATGTATTATTCTTTTTACTGCTGCTTCAGTTGCATGTGGTCTCTCAACTAGTTTAGGTATGCTGGTCTTTTTTAGAATTATTCAAGGTCTCGCAGGAGGTGCCTTACTTCCCACTTCACAGGCCCTAATCTTTGAATCATTTCCCAAAGAAAAAGCTGGTTTGGCCAGTGCGATTTACGGAATGAGTGTAATGGTCGGTCCGACTGTTGGTCCTGTGTTAGGTGGATTCCTTACTGATCATTTTGGTTGGCGAATGATTTTCAATATAAATTTACCAATTGGAATAATTGTCGCCATTCTTTCTTTTTTACTGGTTGAAGATGTAGGCTTTGATCCTAATATTGTTCAAACTAAAGAAGAGCTGAAGGCCATTCGCAAAAATCAACGGACCCCAATTGATGTATGGGGATTAGTTTTATTAATAACCGGAATTGGCTGTTTGCAATTTGTTTTAGAACGAGGCCAAGCCGACGAATGGTTTGATTCAAAATTAATACTTGTTTGCACCATTGCTGCAGTTGTCTCTATTGTGGGATTAATATGGTGGGAACTTAAAAATAAACACCCTATTTTGGAATTGCGGCATTTTAAAAATAAAAGTTTTACTGGCGGAGTTTTGCTGATGAGTGGAGTAGGGGTCATTCTCTATGGACTCATTTTTATTATTCCTGTTTTCGTTTCTACCATCCAGGGTCTTACCGCCACACAAACAGGAGCTCTTTTTATTCCTGGAGCTTTATTAGCAGCATTCATCATGCCAATGGTTGGAGCGAGTTTAAAAAAAATCGATGCTCGTTTTTTAATTGCGAATGGAATTATTATTTTGAGCATTGCTGTTTATAAAATTTCTTTTTTCGACGCCTATACATCTGTTGATGGGATGTTTATCCCTCTCTTGTTTAGAGGAGCGGCCCTAGCGTTCTTGTTCGTGCCAATTAATACAATTGTTCTGTCTCAGTTTTCAGGAAATGAAATTGGTCAAGCAGCTGGACTTTTAAATTTGTGCCGACAACTCGGAGGAAGTGTCGGGATAGCCGTTATCTCCACTTTTTTTCAACGCTACCAAGTTGTTTCATATCAAGTAATGGCTTCACATATCACTTCTCTTGATCACCAAGCATGGCAATTTTCTCATCAACTTCAAATGAGTATGAAGGGAAAAATGAATGAAGCTTTGGGAATGGGAGGAGCTGCTCTCGATTCAATAAAAATCATGACAGGAATGGCCCATAAGCAGGCCTTTATTTTAGGTTACCAAAAAATAGTTAGAATTTTGTCATTTGGTTATTTATTATCGCTCTTGCCTCTTATTCTTTTGAAGAAAAAAGAAGGTACAGGTGATAAACCTGTGATGGATGCTCATTAGGATAAAAGATGGTCAAATCTAAAAAAATTGGACGCCCGGCAGAAGTAGATAAATCCAAAATACTAAAAGTGGCCCGTTCATTATTTGCCGAATATGGATTTAGTGGGGCCAGTACTCGTAAAATTGCAGAACTCTCTGATTGCAACGTAGCTATGATTAGCTATTATTTCAAAAATAAAGATGGATTATTAGATGAAATTCTTGATCAATACTTTCAAGATGTCTTAAAAGTATATTCTCGTTTTGAAAAAAACCATTCTCACGATCAAGTAAAGCTTGCACAAGAATTTCCAGAATTCAATGATCCTGAAATTCGACTCTTTACTAAGGCCCTCTGTGAGTTTGGAAATTATGCTTATATCAACCGAGAAATTCACCAGATCATGATTAGAGACAGTATGTCAGGTGGTAAAATGATGTTGAATGCACTTGTTAAAAATGATTATGGTGTCGTTCCACTTATTCATAAAAATCTTCAGCAATTTATTCATGATAAAAAATTACCCGAAGATTCAGATATTAATATTATTGGGCTTGCCCTAGTTGCTCCTGTTATTGCAACTTGCATCTCTCAACAAGTTGCGACTAAAATTCACGGTTTAGAAAAAATTGATGAACATTTTTTTCGTCGCCTTTTTGTTCAACAAGTGCGAAATTTATTTAGTAATTATAAAAAACTCTAATAGTTATAGGAATTAAATGACTTCATTCATTATCAAAAAAATAAAAGTTTCTCTTTTACTCCTCTGTCTTATTTCATGTGCCCAGTTAAAAAAACAAACAAATGAAGCTCCTATTCCTCTGTCGATGTCTGATGACCAATTTTGGGTCAATCTTGTGAATCAATCTATTGATAAAAAAGAATCTATCTTAACAATATTAAGTATTCAGACTCCTCAACTCTTTCACCAAATAAAGGTGGATACTGAAGACCAAAATCTTTTGAATTTCTGGGGACAAAGTCTTAATTTTGATTCAGGTGCAAAAAAACAAATTTTAGGTGATCAATTAATTTCAGATCTCTTTGCTCCCTTTCAACTAAAGACTAAAGGTCAAATAGTTCATGCAGGCGTGACACATACTTATGGATATTTATTAAGCACGCTGGTAACTCCTTATGGATATAAAAGAAAAAGATGGATTGATCACTCATTAAATGATGCCTTTTCTTTGACTAACTTAAGTCTTTCTCCAGAAGCGACTGATGGAAGTTTGCTTTCTAATACAACATTTTTTGCGGGTCATATTGCCTTTGAAAATCCAAAAAATTTGGACAAACTCAATACGCTTAAAAATGTTTCAAATGAAATACGGCATTTTGATTATTCGAAACTAGTCATTGATACTTTAAAAGAAGATATTATCGAACACAATGTTTTGGCCGCAACCATCAAAACAACATTGGTGAAATTCCCATTTAAAAAGTTAAATGAAGAAAATGATTATTTATTAGTCTATTCAATCCTGCTTCCAAAAAATCACCAAGAAATTCTAATCACTGCCTTTCCGATAAAGCAGGATGCTTACAATAAAATTACAAATCCAGAATTATTGGGCGATGGGCAATCAATTTTAGTTCGTTATAATGCTTACTTAGAAGATTTTATGGACAAAAAACTCACTGGAAAGAGGGTCTTAAAACATATGTCAGTTAAAGTGAAGATTATCTAGTAGACAGAGCTTGAGTTAATCCGTTAGCTTTACTAATACCAACTATTAGTGAGGCTTTATGAAATACTTTTTGACTTCTCTTCTTGTCGCTATTTCTTTTTCGGCCCTAGCAAGCTCAACGAACCTTCCAGATTGTAAAGATTTGAGAGGCTCTGTTCTTCCAAATACTGTTGATCAATTAAAAATTGTGATGAAATCAAATGCTAACCGTCCACAAGTGATGGTGACTGGTGTTGTTTCTCAAATATTACCAGAAGATCATAATGGTCTTCCTCACCAAAAATATACTTTAACAGTTGGTGGACAAATTAAATTAATGATCGTTAGCAATCTAGATTTTGGTCGAGTGCCTTTAGTTGCAGGATCAACAATTTCAGTTTGTGGAGAGTATAAAAATGTTGGTCAAGGGATGATTCATTGGACTCATTTTGATCCACACGGTGGCCATCCAGATGGTTTCACTATTGTAAACGGTGCTCTTTATGGTGATAAAGAAGTTCCAGTTTCAAACTAAGTTCTAAATTTTAAATTTTGTATCTATTTTAAAGGCCAATTATTATTGGCCTTTAAAATTTTTAGAGCTTCTTCATTCGTCATTAAATCAAGTGTACTCAATGTTTCATCTAATTCTGCTCCAAATGCATTTGAATTGATCAATAAACTTTCAATAGCTTTTAAGCTTAATAAATTTTTAGCTTCAACTGATTCTGGAAAATATAATATATTCATTCCTTTTGGATCTAAAATCCTTCTAAGTGAATAGATTTTTTGAATATAAGTGTCTGTCTGATTCATTGTCCCTTTTACACACCATACATATCCAGTTTGCCCGACAACTGCTTGCACATCAGTCTGAATTCCAAATGCAGTTGCCTTAGTAGTCACATAATAGTTTACGCCAGCTTGTCTCATTAGATCGCCGACAAAATAAATTTCGCCGTTAAGTATTCGTTCAACTCCACCATTTCTGAAAGCTCCACCTTGTTGGGCCAATAGAAATTCACTTGCAAGTGGTAAGCGGGCCGATTGACCCAGACAATATAGTTTGGCTTCTTTAAACGAGAGTTGATTTGCATTTTTAGGACCTGCGATCCAAGTTAGATTTGGATTAGGGTTTACCCAATTAGGGAATTCATTATTCATCACAGAGTAAAAAATCCCAGCGGCCACCTGTGAAATACAGTCAACTAACTGACCATTTCCTTCAAAACTTCTTTCAATGCCTGAATTATTTATTGCCCCTAAAACACCAGTCATTTTAAAAAGACCACGACCTGTTGGAGCAAAATGAATAACAACAAAGTGATCGTATTGTGCTTTATCGTTATTGAGGTTGTTAATGAATTCTATTTTTCTTTCACTACTCGTAATGCCATTAACTTGGTGGAGTTTTTCAATTTCACTCTTAAAAAATTCGCCTATTGAAAGTGCAATATTTAGACTATCTCTAAATTTATTATATTCTCTTTTTCCATCAGCAATTTCTTGTATTTGCTGAAGTGGCCAAAGAGCATCGGCCGGATTGTATTGGTCATTACTTAATTTAAGAGCTGCATTGATAATTTCGTCTAGGTAGAGTTTTCGGGTTTCATTTCTAGAATAACTTAATGTTTCTTGGTATTGACCGATATCTCCGCCGATTGTGACACCGATAAAGCTTGCGATTTTAATCTTTGGTTTTTCTGGGCTTACTAAAGTTTCTGCACCTTCAGCTCTGGTAAAAATTGAAGTTGTAATACTCAATAATAATATAGAATTTAAAAAATAAAATTTGAATGAATTTTTAAACATGCCTGTACCCCAAGGAATCGATCTCTTTTGTGACCTATTTATAGATCATGAGACTTACCATGAAAGTATTAGCGTTTATAGTGGGGGAGTACTCATTGTAAAATTTTCAGAGTTTCCGTTTTTTTTCCTGATTGTATTTCCAATTCCGCTGCTTTAATCCCAACTTTAGTCTCTAGGCGATAAACTCCTCGAGCAATTTTTGAAAATGGTATGACTTTACCGTTTGACTTAACTTTTGCAAGGGTCCCCATTTTTAGATCCAAATAGGGACCACTGTGCTCTCCTTTTTGGGGATAGAGATAGAGGACATTTTCGTCTAATAAAAAACACATTTTTTCAAGTTTATAAAGTGCTGGGCAATGGGCACTGACGCAGTTGCTAGAAATGATGATGAATAATAAGAAAAAGTATTTAACCATAGTTATGTCTCACAAAAAATAGTCATTGTTTTAATAGTAATTATACTTGAAAATACTTACGCCGTAACCTTTTTAGGAAATTTTTTAAATGGATTTACTACACACTCTCATTGATTTCATTCTACATATAGAAGTTCATTTGGATACTATTATTGGGCATTATCATTCTTGGACTTATTTATTTCTCTTTTTAATTTTATTTGTTGAAACAGGATTAGTTATAATGCCATTTTTGCCAGGAGACTCACTTCTCTTTGCTGTAGGCGCCTTTGCTGCTAGAGGTTCATTTGATTTTTGGTCTATCAGTCTCACATTACTAGCTGGAGCTGTCTTAGGTGATACTGTAAATTATGCAATTGGAAAATACTTTGGTCCCAAAATTTTTGTCAGTAAAAAATATAAACTTTTAAATACTGAGCACCTTGACCGTGCCCATCGATTTTATGCTAAGTATGGTGCCAAAACTATTATCTTGGCCCGTTTTATTCCTATCGTGCGAACCTTTGCTCCGTTTGTCGCAGGTATTGGTAAAATGACTTATAAAAAATTTATGTCTTATAATGTGATTGGCGGAGCACTTTGGATTTATTCTTTTATTCCCCTTGGCTTTTACTTTGGAAATTTAGAAATTGTTCAACGCAATTTTAAATTAGCGATGTTGGTCATCATTTTTATTTCAGTCCTACCAGGTGTCGTAGAATTTATTAGAGAAAAAAGAAAGTCATAAGTTTTCCTCTGTGTGAGTTGAAAACTGCTGATTGGAATATTCAAATGGTAAAGGTCCACCTAATTCATTCATTAATGTTTGAATCATTTCATCTTGAATTTTATGGGCACCATCAATATCTTCTGTTTGATTAAAAATTCCAAAATAACTTAACCTCGATTGTGAACTCATCGCTCCTGCGATACTTGATGTATTAAATAGTGAACCTGTTTTTGCAACAAATGAATTTTTAAAACTTGAAGGGTAATGGCGTGTACTAAAAGTTCCACCATCACTTCCCGGCACGGCCATTAAATCTTTTAATTCTAGTCCTTGGTTTTGAGCTGACTCATGTAATTCTTCTTCTAGCTTTATGATCACCCTACAAGTGCCAAAATTGTCAAATCTCACTTTGTTGGCAATCAGAGGAAGACCATTCCCTGTAAAAAAACGTAGTTGTTGAGAATTTAATCCATATTTCTCATTCATATATTTTTCAAACAATACGGAACCACCAAGTTTTAAAAATAATGTTTGGGCAACATAATTGTTTGATTGAATATTCATTTCTTTAAGATACCGATGTAGCTGTGGAGAACGATAGGTCAAAACTTTTGCAGAGGGGTCATTATCAAATGGATTTTGTTCAAGAAATCGGACTTCTTTCGTTTCAAAAAAAACAGACTTTCTTATCCGCCCTGGTTTTTCGAATTTTTCCATCTGAGCATAGTTTAATTTTAAAACATCTGACCAAGATGCCGTATTAAAAAACAATTTAATATTTTGAGCATTACTTTCTCTGGTAATTAACGGGTACTCGTTACTAGGAATTTGTGCATCAGGATTGATTTGAATTTTTTTATCAAAAGTAATTAAATCAAAAGATGAAAAACCTAAATCATTAAGTTGAGACAAAAGAAAAAAAAGTTTTTGCTCATCAAAAAATGGATCAAGACTTCCCTGAAGGTGAAGGTGTGATCCTTTGATAAAAAGTTTTGTCTGAAATTGAAAATGAGCTCCGAGTAAATCTATCGCCCATAAACTTGTAACTAATTTTGAGACAGAAGCTAATCGTACACGTTGATCTATATTTTTACCTTGAACATCTCCACGTTCATCTGCATAGCAGTAGGATTGATCCGCTAGCGGAATATGCTGTGCTTGAAGATTTTTTTGCCAAATGGCATCACTCTTTTCAGAAGCAGCGGCAACAAAAGTAAATAAGAAAGTAAAAGAAAATAAGAAAATAATAAAGACTTTCATTTGCACCCCCGCAAAAGATCATTGGGTATAACCTAGGGATTCTCAAGTCGTCTTTAATTGGACTAGAAATTGAGCGTAAATTGAGATTTGGGGTCAAATTGTCACCCCCAACCAGAGAATTTATTTGGTTTATAGTAAAAACCTTACATTGATTGGGCATTCGTTGATCAATAGAATCTATTGGGCTAACCTCATCAAATATTTCGTGAGTTTTTAGCAATTTTTTTATTGAACATAAGGAGACCTATTATGAAATTTTTAATGCCTACACTTTTAGCTGCACTTTTTTTAGTGAGCTGTGAAAAAATCGAAGGACAATTAAATATCACAAAAGACTTAAAATTAGTGAACTCAAAAGGTGTCACTCATCTTTTAAAAGTTGGGACTTATTCAGCTGACATTCAAGCTAATACTTCAAAAAAAATAACTCTTAGATTAAATAACGATTCTGATGAAAAATTTAATTTTTCTCATGATGGAAATATTCCAAGTAATGGTCCCTTTACTATCTCTTCTAAAATGTCTGGCCAGCCAGTAGACTTAAGTGGGGATGTAAAAACTACGACAACTAATTCTGAAGTAAGAGAGTCTAATCAGTCATGTACTTACCAAAGACCAGTACAAGTTTGTTTTCCAATTCCTCAAGGTGGCGTGAGTTGTACCGTTCAATACCAAACTGGTTTTGGTTACCAATGGACTCGTTACTATGATAGAGAAACAAATAAGACAGTAAACTTATCAGTTAAAGCAATGTCTTCAGTAGATGAATCAGCTGATTTTCATGGAGATATCACTTTCGTCGATAGAGTTGTATTGAATCAATCAGAATGTAGATAATTTTTTTAATCTTTTTCATTGAGGGTCTGCAGTAATGCAGACCTTGTTTTATTTCCAGCCTGGTCCAGTCTCGTCACCAACAAGTTCCCAATTGGCAACAATCGAATCCAGAATTTCTTCGTCTTCTAAGTATAGTCCCAATTCTTCTAATAATTCGTCACTATTACTGGTGAGTATTATATTGCTCCAATAATGAGTTCGCTCGTTTTCTACATCTAATAGATTAAAAGATGAAATAATTAAATGGTAAGGAGCTAAATTGCCCTTTTTTAATTCAATTAAAACGCGATTAGCGACGCGATTAAATTTGTCACCCAATAAAAGACTGACGTCAATTACTGGGACCTTTTCAATATGGATGCTAAAGTTTAGGTTTTTATATTCGGTTTCAAATTTCATGTTAAAATGATTCTAGCGAAAATTTATAGATGTGAGGAGTAAAAAGCAAATGGATGAAGAAAATAATTATTGGCGCAAATGTGGAAGTTGTAAGAAGGAGATTGGATTTAATACAATTTACCAAATGTGTAATGTGAGTTCCTGCCGAAAATTTGTTTATTGCTCTGTCGATTGCTGGAATCTTCACAATCCGGTGATGAATCACAAAAGTTCTTGGGCCGAAGAAAATCGTTCTCCATCTAAAGTTGAGGCTGGAATTGTCCAAAACGAAACGGCAAATGCTCCTAGGCGAATTTTAGTTCAATCTAAAACATTAAACTCTAATGCGTCAGATGATTCCCAAGAAATACTCATAGTTGCTTCTAAGCTTAAGCAGTATATTAAAGATAAATATGATATGAACACGGCCGCCAACGTGATGGAAGCTCTCTCGCGTGATGTGAGACGTCTTACAGACCGCGCAGTAGAAAAAGCCCGCAGTGAAGGAAGAAAAACAGTTATGGATAGAGATTATGAATGACCAGCAAAAAAAATGTATAGAGCTGGCCAATTATTTTGAGTTTATGCCTGGGAGTGATCACACTCATAATCAGTCGGAGCTGCCTCACTTATTTTTAAAATTACCAATAAAAGAAAGTGTGACTTTTTTTGGTGGAAGTTTTAATCCATTCCATCAAGGACACCGCGCCTGTTTGGATCTATGTCCTGAAAAAAATATTTTGATTGTTCCAGATTGCAATCCTTTTAAAAATAATGAGCGGTCTTCTGAAGATGTTTATAACGAATTTATGGCCCTAGCTGAAAAGTTAAAAGACACACCGTATTCACTTTACCCTGGATTTTTAGGATTAAGCCGGCCAAATCCAACTTCATCATGGCTTCCATTGGTAGAAATAAATGAAAAAAACTTTTTGATGGGAGATGACTCCTATATGAGTCTCTTGAATTGGAAAAATCCAGAAATTCTTCTAAAGTCTCTGACTAAATTATATATCGTACCAAGAAATTTTCATTCGTCTGAATATAGTCATCAAGAAAAACTTTTAAAATCAATAAATCCCAATTTAGAATTTTATTATTTGGGAGAGCATCCTTATCAATCTATTTCTTCAACTAAAATGCGCAAAATTTAGCTCGACCTAAAATATTTATGAATCCAGTCTTTTTATTAATCATTGAACAAGCGAGAATCTAATGAAAAAAATGTTGTGCCTTATCTCTTTATTTGCCATTTTTCCAATTAACTTAATGTCAGCTTCAAACGTTCGAGTAAATATTGAAGTCGTTGGTGATCTCGTTGGAAATGGGCAGACTTCTGCTTTTATAATGAATGCAGCAGGAGCTGATACAATGGGAATTATTTTTATGAACGAAAAAGTGGATAATACAGTCGCAGCAATGAAGCGTGGAAAATATGATTGCGTTGCAACTTTAGGTGCTGCTGTACATACCGGAATGGGTGCACTTCAACCAATTTATAGTCTTGAAAGTTGTAATCAGTTTGGAATACGTTAATAGTTGAATATTTTTAAAATGACGATGCTCTGAAGAAAAAAAAAGCCACTCGTAAAAGTGGCTTTTTTTATATAGCTTTGATTTGAACTTACTATTTAGCTTATTACTTAACTTTCCAGTAATATTCCGTTACCAACTGTCCTTCGTATTCGAAAGGGATATCACTTGGAAGTGGCATATCTAAAACTTTTGCAGTTTTTCCTTCGATTGTGTAACAAGCAGGGATTGACGGAAGTCTTGGGGTTGCTTGAGCTTGAGTATAGTTAAGTGAAGCAAATCCACGTTCTGTTAAAGATACTGTGTCGCCTTTAGCGATTGTGTATCCAGCAACGTTGATTTTTTTCCCGTTAACTAAAACTAAACCATGCGAAACCATTTGGTTAGCAGCTGGCATAGAGGGGGCCCAGTTAAGTCTGAATACAACGTTAGCCAATCTTCTTTCAAGAGTGATTAAAAGTGTTTCCATCCAAGCACGTGACTTATCTTTTTTAGCTTTTTTTACGTAGTTAACTAATTGACCTTCTCTGATTCCGTAGTGGTATCTAAGTTTTTGCTTTTCTTTCATACGAACAGCAAAGTCAGAAATTTTCTTTCTTTTATTTCCGTGTTGACCTGGACCGTATGGTCTTCTTTCAAGAGCACCAGCTTTTCCTAGCCCTGGAAGTTCAATTCCAAGCGATCTTTGAATCTTAAAACGGCTTCTACCTGTAGTACTTCGTGCCATGCAAACATTCCCCTAATAAATAACTAATTAACATTATAAACTTACAATCAACTTACAAACTATAGTTATTAGATCTGTGATTTTTAATAAAAAATACGTCCGTTAGTAATACTGGCAGGTGGAGCCAATGTCAATTTGAAATTTTGATGGCGCTGTAAATAATTAGAATACAGCTTTTTGGCCGACAAATTGGAGGTAGGATTTTAAAAGTTCGAGGGTATTAACTCCCGGTTTTCCGTTGCCGATGGGAGTGGACTCTACTTTGGTGACTGGAACTAAGTTTCGGGTGGTGCTAGTAATGAAGCATTCGTCGGCTTCTAAAATGTCTTGGCGAGTTAAGCTTTTTTCTTGAATAGGATAAACTCGTGGCATTTCGAAAATCGTTTTTCTAGTCAAGCCTTCTAGCACCCCGTCGATTAAAGGGGGAGTGTAGACTACGCCATTTTTAATAATCCAGATATTGCTAGTTGTGCCTTCAGTCGCAAATCCCTGGCCGTTCACCATAATGGCATCATAGGCTTTTTGTGAAAGGGCCGCTTTATGGGCCATAATATTTTCTTGATAATTTCCCGATTTTGGCAATGATCCACTTGGGCTATTTTGCTTTTGATAAAAGATCATTGAGAGCCCATGGCTTAACCACCACTCTGGATTGGGAGAAATTTCTTTGGTTATGATGATTAAGTTATTCGCAGAAGATAATTCAGGATCAAGTCCTAAATCGCTATTATTCCCACGAGTGAGAATAATTCTCATAAATATGTCTTGATGAGGAGACTGCTCGATCGTTTTTAAAACTTGAGTGGCAATTTCTTCTTTAGATAGTGTCGGGTTCAGTTGGATTTTTAAAGCAGAGGCAAATAACCTTTCAATATGAAGGGACAAGCGAAATGGATGTCGGTTAAATGTGCGAGTAGATTCATAAACGGAGTCACCAAATAAAAAACCTCGGTCAAAGACGGAAATTTTAGCCGAACTCTCGTCAAAGTGTTCACCGTTAATATTTATCAAGAACTTACTCATAATAAATAAAATAGAGAAAATATTGGGATAAATCAATGTCATAATTGTTTGACGAGGGCTTTGAGTTAAAGGGATAATTTGGGAATGAAAAAGTTTCTTTCTAAGGTATTTCCTATTGTATTATTATTGGCTTCACTGAACGTTATGGCCGCTAATACTGTGCATATTTTAGATGCATCAACGATTACCTCAGTGACTGGTTTTACCAATAAATCGATATCTTTAATTGTTGATAAAGGGGACGGGGCATCAGAAGGAACGGCGGCTAAAGTTTATATACCGATGGCCACAATTACGACTGCTCCAACAACTGATTACTATTATCTCAATTCGACAGCAGGGCCTAATTACACTTTATTTGCCTATACTGCCAACGGAGCTTCTAAAACAACTTATAGCAATTATACAATCGATTTTCCTTTAGTTGTGTCTATAGACTCTAATGCAAAATATTTGTATGCCGCCGTAAAATCAGCTTCGACTTATGTCGTAGTGGCCAATTACGGAAGTTTGATCAACCCATTAGATAATACTCAATTCACCTTAAGTATTTCACCTCAAAAAATTTGTGAAGGGGCTACTTTAAATACGACAACCAATTGTGCGAACTTTGATGAAAATAATTCTGCTGCAGTTACTGAAGCAATAAAAGGAATTAATATTTATTTTTTTGTTTCTTCTTCTTTATTGGCCATCGGCTCGGGCGATATCGGAGCTCCTGATACAACCTATGCAGGGGGAGTTTATTTTCAAGCCAATATGAGCAATCAAGTTTTTACGAACTCAGAACTAAATATTAGTTTATCAAATCTTTTTAAAGGTGATCATCGCTTAATTGGAACGATGGCAAGTAATTCAACTTTTAGTACTGCCTATAAAGGCACATACGCTTATTTACATAGCTTAGACTCTGATTCTTGTGTATCAGTCCGCGAGCCGGGAAGATGCCAAGGGGCTTTTGTCACAGACCCCGTAACCCAAAATTTGAATGGAGAATTTACTTTGGCTAATTTGCCAAATTCGACAGAGGTCACTTTATCAGTTGGCTTAATCGATAAATTTGGCTTCTCCTCAACTCTATCAAATTCAATCAAAGGAACTCCTACTCAAATCCAAGAGCTCCTCAAAAAACAGGCATGCTTTCTTTTAACCGCGGGCTTCGGAGAAGAGCATTATGTTATTAATTTTTTCAGGCAATACCGCGACCAAGTGCTTGCCCATTCATGGTTTGGGAAAAAGTTTATTAAGGCTTACTATAGATCAGCTCCTCAATATGCCTTAATACTTTATCAAAGTACTTTCTTAAGATGGGTAGTTCGGTCGATGGCCTATGTAATGTATTTCTTTTTCAACTTTTATTGGGTTATTTTGATCGGTCTAGTTGGTTTATCTTGTTATTATCTTTATTTTCGAAAAAAGTTATACACTAGTGCGCAATAATCGATTATGATTTAGTGATCAGTCTCGAACAAGCCTTACAGATTTAGGATAAATTATGACCGTGAAAAAAGATTTAACTGTTCTTATCATTGATGATGAGCCAGATATTTTGGAATTAATGGAAGAAGAGTTCAAATATTGCGGTTACTCTACAATGACTGCGATCTGCGGAAATGATGCTATAAAGGTTTTGGATAAAGAAAGTATCGATATCATTGTTTCTGATTATAAAATGCCAAATGGAAATGGGATGGTTGTATTATCCCATGTAAATAAAATGACAAAACCACCAATCTTCTTTTTTGTTTCCGGACAAGCAGATGTGAGCGTGGAAGATGCATTGAGAGCAGGGGCACGAAAGTTTTTTTCAAAGCCATTTGATTTAGATGAACTTATTAAAGAAATCGAAAGGGATATTGCTACGCTTTTAACTTAAAAAAAAGTCTCCTTTTGGAGCCTTTTTGTCTTAATAATTTTTTCTTATAATTTTAAAGCTTCAACCAATTCACCGTTATTCATCATCTCAGTCACAATATCATTGCCACCGATTAATTGCCCTTTCACGTAGAGTTGTGGGTAAGTCGGCCAATTAGAGTATTGCTTGATTCCATCTCTAATATCCATGTCTGAAAGAATATTGAAAGTGTTGTAACTTACACCAACATGGTTAAGGATTTTAACAACATTAGCTGAAAAGCCACATTGAGGCATATCTGCTGTCCCCTTCATGAAAAGCATGATTGGAGCTGAGTTAATTAAATTTTTTATGCGAGAGTTTAAGTCCTGGCCTCTATTTTGTTCAGATTCTTCAATAGCATTTGCGCCAACGACTTGAAATGGATTGCTCATATTTTTCTCCGTATTATTTAGTAGTTTTAATTCCGCGTTTATGGGCTTCTTCAAAACTCATTGTTTTAAGTTGAACTGCATGGATCTCGGCCTTAAGGCTATCGGTAAGTAGATTCATGATCAATTGGTGTTGTTGAATAAGGCGCAGACCTACAAAGCGATCACTGATGATCAGAAGATCGAGGTGGTCTCGAGTGCCGGTCATGTCTTGCACCTCTATATAAGCGTCAGTTAAATCTGATTTAATAAGGTTCTTAACGTTTTCAAATTCCATAAAGTCCTTTATTTAGCAACAGCAAAAAAGCTGGTGATTAATGTTAGTGTGCGCAATACAAAAGCTGTCCAACCAAATAAGCGGTGTCGTGCGCGAATGTTTTTATCTCCAGCCAGGAGTTTTTTCCCAGTGTATATCAAAAGAAAGTAGAAAACGACACTGGATACGGCCAAAGAAACATGCACATTTAAAATGATCGGGTTAACCAAAGCCTTAACAGCTTTTTCTACAGCTTTTCGGTTTAGTTCTATTTGTAAAATAAGCAAAATGTCCCAAGTTAAAACAGCTATCATGGTTGGAACGTGAATTTTTCTTTGTTTACGCTTTGAAATCCCAAAAACCATGAGGGAATAAACCAGAAACGATTGAATTTGAAAAACAACGGCACTTGTCATGAAATATTTCCTTAAATGTATTGGGCTTACAATAGATGAAAAAGTAAGCTTCATCAATATTCAAATAGACATAAACTATGCTAAAACACTCGGATATCAAAAAAAGCAAATGTAAGTACAAGCGAAGGATTAATTATGAGTCAAGGACCAAGTCATAGGCTAGGAAGATGGGCAGTCATTGACGTTGAAACTTCAGGGGCCGATCCAAGTTACGACCAAGTCATTGATGTGGGGTATCTCGAGTTTGAAGGCGTTACACTGGTAAAAAAATATTCTTCGCTAGTAGCAAGCCCCAATGAAATTTCGTCTTTTATTCAAAAACTCACTGGAATAAATAATAAAATGCTCTCTCATGCTCCAGGATGGAAGCAGGTAGAAGGCGAAATTCAGGAACTGTTTGGAGCAAAGCTAGTTGCTCATAATGCAGATTTTGAGGCCGGCTTTTTAAAAAAATCCTTTGATAAAATAGACGATGGAAGCCAGCGTGAAGAATTTTGTGACACCCTTTTATTTTTAGGACTTCTCTTTCCTGAATATAATTCATTGAAGCTGGAACATTTTATCCAAGACTGGGGCATTGCTGAAACTGAAATGCACCGAGGTTTTGAAGATGCCCGCGATCTTTTAAAAGTTGTCTTAGTGGCCACAGCACTTACTAGAAAAGATAAAGCCTATTACCAGTTTTTAAAATTGCAGTTATTAGAAAAACAATTAGACCAATTTTGGCTCGCTCAATTTTTACATTTAACAGATGTTGAAATTAAAGAATTAGCTAAGAGTATTGAATTTGATTTAGATTCTTCAGTTGAATTGGCCAGGGAAAAAATTTGGCCGAAGCGATTCCCTGAAATTCAGCCAATAAAAAAATTAATTAAAAACTTTTCGGTTGAGTTTTCTGGGCAGAATATTAAAAATATTTTTTCAGATGAAGAAAAAATCAGAACGCTTTTTCCAAGTTATAAAAAGCGCCAGTCGCAAATGGATTTAGCGGTAAAAGTAGGTCAATCGTTTAAAAATAATATTCACAGTTTAGTCCAAGCACCAACAGGAACTGGAAAGACATTTGGATACTTAATTCCAGCAGTTCTTTTTGCGCTTGAAGATAAAAAACCAGTATTGATAGCAACTGGAACGAAAACTCTTCAGCACCAAGCCTTTGATAAAGATGTCCCCCAAGTCAGAGAATTTTTAGGACTCAATGAAGACGAAATAAAAATCAAATTATTAGTAGGTTCAAATAACCATTTGTGTGAATCAAACTTTCGAGTTGAAGAAAGTGAGAACACTCTAATGAGTAATACAAGAGAGTTTGGTGAACTTTTTACTTCAATTTATTTTGAATCCATTTTCTTTCACAATGCACGCTTAAAAAGCATTGATAAAATTTTACGAGACGATCTTCCCTATGTTTTAAAAAGAAAGATCGAAGCGATGAATCGCAGAGAAAAAGAATTGGGAGTCGATTTCAGGTCTTGTTCAGGAAACAACTGTCCTTTCAAAGGAAATTGCAGTTATATCATTGGACTTCGAGAAGCAAAAGAAGCACATATTATTATTGGGAATCACTCGTTAATGTTTGCTTGGCCAAAGGGAATTCCTAGACCTCTCAATATTGTTGTCGATGAGGCCCATAAAATTGAAGATGAAGCAACCAAAGCATTTTCACTTGAAATAGACCAAGTTGGATTTGAAGTCTTCGTCAATGCACTTCAACACGCCCAAGGAGTTGGTTCCCTTTTTTATCTCTTGGCACAAAATGAAAGTGTAGTTGGTGAATCAAGTGAAGTGATTCGAAGATTGCGCGAAGAAACGATGAAGTCTTTTCAAATGCTGACAGATCACTTGGCGCCGCTGCGAGAACTGATCTCAATGTATTTTAAACGAATGCCCAAGTACACAGAGCTTTTTTGGAATGAGCTTCCAATGCTCAACCGGATTACTCATACGGAGCATAGTGCTCAAAGCATATTAAATCATTTAGAAAGTATACATTTTATACTCCAAACTTTTTTAAATCACCTCCTGCCTTATGCAGGTAGATTTGATGTAAAAAATTTAAAATCTGAAAACGAAATTGTGGCCTTTACTCGATTTGAATCTTTTTATTCTCAACTTTCTGATTATGTTTTGGGTTTTGATAAATTAATTGTCCCGGCGGATAATTACTGCCGGTCAATGAAGTTTAAAGAAGACTCTGGGTATTTATTTTCTTCTTCTCCAATTGATGTTGGTTTAATTGTTAAAGATCAATTATTAGCAACTTCAGCTTCAGTCGTTTTTACCTCTGCCACTTTAGCAAATGGAACAGGAGATACAGGTGCCCGAGGTATTGAATGGGCAACAGGTTATGCTTATCTTGACCCAGAAAAAAGATTTAAGACGGGGACATATTTACCTTTTACTTATGACTATAAAGGCAAAACCAAAGTCTTTCTTTGCGATGATGGGCCATCATTGTATCAACCCAACTTTGTTGAATATAATTTAAATAAAATTAAACCATTAATCCGGGCCCTCAACGGAAAGACCTTGCTTTTATTTTCGGCCAAGGCGCGATTTGAAACAGCACGGGAAATTTTATTGAAAGAATTTGAAGGGCAGATTCCTCTTTTTATCCAAGGAATGGGAACTAATGTTGTTGAAGATTATAAGCGCTCTGGTTCTGGGATTTTATTGGGGATGGAGTCGTTTGGAGAGGGGATAGATATTCCAGGAGACGCCTTGCAATTTATATTTATCGATAAAATTCCTGACCTTCGAATGGATTTAGTCGTCAATGAAAGACGAGATTTTTTTGAAGCAAATTTAGGAAATGAGTTTACCGATTATTACCTTGCCCACCGCACTCGATCTCTCCATCAAAAATTGGGGAGACTCTTGCGAACTGAAAGTGATTACGGCGGAGTGATCATTGTCGATAACCGAGTCAAAAGTTGGAAAGGAAAAACCATGGAGAAAATGGTGAAATTAATGGAGCCCTACGCTCTATTGCGCTCTCCACTTAGTGAAGCATGTGCCGAAATTGAAGAATTTATTTTGAGTCATCCACATTTAAATAAGGGTGTTGAAATTTCTACTCTTTCTCACTGAGATCATTCAAATATTTAATTTGGATTTTTGTCCCGTCGTCAGTTCTGACTTGGTAAGGAATGGCGGCGTGCTGGCTTAAAAGAATTTTTATATGGGGAGGTTCTTTAATAAGTTTAAAATCTGTATTTTCATCATACATTCTATAGCTAGTTGCTGTGACATTTTGTCCATCAATATTCATTTTTTCAGCAGTGAGACCGGCTCGCTCTAATATAATATTTTTAAAAACTGGTGCTTCTTTAAATTCCCAGTGATTAGATCCCACTAATATATTAAAAGCATTTTTCCCACTTGAATCAAACTTTTTGGATCGTAAAAAAAGCATAGAACTGGCAGCTGTTGGGGTTGCAATATGGTATTTGGGAGCAGTTGAGATTTCCTCATTATGCTCGTCGCCTTTAGAGTTGATGAATTTATAGAGGAGATGATTTCGTCTTACAATATACTCATAAGTTTCTCTAGTGCTTTCTTTCCCCATAAGTTTTTCGATGACTACCATTTGTGGAATATATTCTTTGTTTACAATATACTCGACATGAAGAGTGAGAATTTCTCCAGTCGAAACTTTAACTATTGCTTCTGAGACATAATGAAAGCTTTGGTCTTTTTTATCTTTGTAGACATCAAATATTTCTTCAGCGTATGAAGATTCATTGCGGTTATAAGTAAATGCACCTCGGTAAATCTTATCTTCTTTTCGGTATTTTCGGCTTGTCCATATTTCCATAAATCCATTCTAATGAAGAATCAAACAAAATGAAAGGTGATTGGAGATTGCTCACTCTTGATACTTTGGGATATTTGATTATAATGGTCTTGTATAATGATTGCGAATTTTAAATTAAGGATAAACAAATGATTGATTACGAAACATATAAATTATTGCACGTATTTTTTATTCTTTGCTTTTTTTCAAGCCTTGGATTTGTTTTTACAAAAGCATCTTTCATTGAAAAAACTAAAGGTAAATGGGTAGTAGGTATTGTTAGTTTTCTCATCATGGTTGCAGGAATGGGACTAATTGCCAGGCTAGGTTTTAAACACAACCAACCATTTCCATTGTGGATTAAACTTAAATTCGTCAACTGGATACTCATTAATCTTTTATTTATTGGACTCTTTAAAATGAAAGGCAATCAAATAAAGTCTTTTATCGTTGGGCTATTATTATTTTTGGCCGGATTAAGTATTTGGTTAGCGGTTAATAAACCATTATGAAAAAAAATTCCAAACAACAAGTTGGCGCCGTCGGATTTTCAAAAGATTATTGGGATGTGAATTACGCTGAACCAGAAGAAATGGATAATATTATTAATGCCCGAGAGCATGCTGCTTATATGAAGGCTATTTTTAGTTTAGAGGCCGTCGATATTAGCAGTGTTATTGACCTCGGATTTGGTCTTGGTATTTTATTTGAAGAAGTTTTAAAAACCTTTATTCCCTATAGGGCCTGTGGATTAGAACCCTCTAAGCACGCCTTTGATTTAGTGAGTAAACGAGACATTAGACCCGCAGAAAGTACAAAATTACTAATGCTTAATACTGATCTTTCGACTTGGGCCCAAACAGAATTAAAAAAAGATAAAATTTTTGATTTAGGAATATGCACTTCAGTACTTCAATATTTAAGTGATGAAGAAATTCTTCTAGTCATGCCTGTTCTTGCTGCGAGAGTCAGGTATTTGTATTTATCCGTGCCTACTGATCTGGAATTAAAACACCAAATTGAAGAAGTTAAGTTTAAAGATGAATATGCCATTCACCGCTCGAGAGAGAAATATCTCAAATTTTTTCGTCCCCATTTTACCTTTATTTCGAGTAGACTCTTAGAAAGTAAAATTCACCACGAGACGGATAACAGCAGTTTTACAGATTTATTATTTCGCTTTTAAGGAGTTAGTTAACATGAGTTTATGTGCTTGCGGATCAACAAAAAATTACAGCGAATGCTGCCAACCTTTTATTAACGGATCTGCCAAAGCTCCCACTGCTGAAGCGCTTATGCGTTCTCGCTATACGGCATTTGCAGTTGGTGAAATGGATTATATTTATAAAACGCATCACGAGTCGACTCGTAAAGAACTAGATATGGACGGTGTTAAATCTTGGGCCTTGAACTCGGAATGGTTAGGTTTAGAGATTCGCGAAGTCAGCAAAGGCACTGCTAAAGATACAGAAGGGCAAGTTGAATTTAAATGTAAGTTCAAATTCAACGATAGTGAACAATCACACCATGAATTGAGCACGTTTAAAAAAGAAGCAGGGGAATGGTTCTTCGTAGATGGTGTCATGAGAAACAATACGGTTCGCAGAGTCGAAGCAAAAGTAGGTCGCAATGACCCATGTCCTTGTGGATCTGGTAAAAAAGCGAAGAAATGCTGCCATCAGTAGTTCTGAATTTTTGTTAAGCAAAAAATAATTGAGACATTTCTTCCTAATGTGAAAAAAAACTTAAAATTTTGATATCTTAGATCTATATTAAGGCTATCTTTTTTTAGCCGAGTGTTTTGCTCGGCAGTTCGTTTTTATTTTAAGGAAGTTTATGACGAAGACTATCGACTTCACTCATCTCTCTAGCTCTGACATTACTTTTATTGATTCATTGTATGACACTTATCGATCAACACCTGATTCAGTTGATGAATCTTGGCAAAGATTTTTTCAAGGATTCGAATTTTCGGAATCGGGAAGTGGTCTTTCAGCAGGGACAGGATTTAGTGATCAACAGTGGCGTGCTGAGTTTAATGTTTTCAGATTGATTCAATCTTTTAGAACCAGAGGACATCTTCTGGCCGACACAAATCCCATTCGACCAAGAAAAGACCGTCAAGCGCGCATTAGCTTAGCAGAGTATGGTCTCTCTGAAGCAGACCGTACGACTATTTTTCAATGTGGAGAGTTTGTGGGGTTAGGGCCTGCCTCTTTGCAAGATATTCTCGATCATTTAAAAAAAATCTATTGCGGTAAAATTGGTTTTCAATACATGCACTCAAACAACACAGATATACGTCGTTGGATGAGAGAGAAAATTGAAACAACTGCTAAAAATATTGATTTATCTTTAGTGAAGAAAAAAAGAATTCTTCAAAAATTAAATGAAGACAATGTTTTTGAAAATTTTCTTCAGACTAAATATGTGGGACAAAAAAGATTTTCACTTGAAGGTGGAGAGTCTACTATTCCGGCACTTGATGCCATCATCAATAAAGGAGCTGAACTTGGCGCTCATGAGTTTATAATTGGTATGGCCCATAGAGGTCGATTAAATGTTTTAGCAAATACAGTTGGAAAAACTTACGAGTATATTTTTACTGAATTTGAAGGTGGCTCGATTGAAGAGCAACAAGGTCACAGTGGAGATGTAAAATACCATATGGGATTTACCACTGTTCAAAAAACTATTAATGATCAAGAAGTTTATGTAAAACTTTTACCAAATCCGTCGCACTTAGAAACTGTGGCCCCTGTGGCCATTGGTTATTCAAGAGCACTTTTAGATAATCATTATAATTCAGACCTATCAAAAGTGATTCCAATTATTATTCATGGGGATGCTTCAGTTGCCGGCCAAGGGGTTGTTTACGAAGCCCTTCAGATGAGTAAGTTAAAGGGTTACGCTGTTGGTGGATCTATCCATTTCGTTATCAATAACCAAATTGGATTTACAACTGATTTTGAAGATGGAAGATCAAGTCAATATTGTGTTTCAATTGCTAAAGCTGTTGAAGCTCCAATCATTCAAGTTAATGGAGATGATCCAGAAGCAGTTGTTTACGCAGTAGAATTAGCTGTCGAATTTAGACAAAAATTTAATGAAGATATTTTTATCGATATGGTTTGTTATAGAAAATACGGACATAATGAAGGGGATGAACCCCGTTATACTCAACCAAATCTTTATGAGTTAATTACAAAACACAAAAACCCAAGAGAACTATATCTTGATCAATTATTAACTTCGGGAAAAATTGAATCACTATTGGCCAACGAAATGATTGAAGCATATAAACTTCTACTTTCTGACCGTTTTAATAATGTTCGCCAAAAAGAAATACCTCTCAAAGTAAAAGGTCCGCATAAAGATTGGGAAGGTTTAGGATTTTCAAAAGTTGATTCTTTTGATGAATCTCCTGCGACAGGAGTTAAATTAGAAGTTTTAGAAAGAGTTCAAAAAGCCATCAACTCAATTCCTTCTGGAATGCAGCTCATGAAAAAAACTCAAAAAGTTTTAGATGACCGAGAGGCTGCTTTTAAAACTGATAAATTAGATTGGGCCAGTGCTGAACTTCTAGCTTATGGAAGTTTATTAGATGAAGGTCACCCAGTTCGCTTTACAGGTCAAGATGTTATCCGTGGGACTTTCTCTCACCGTCATGCCAAAGTTTTTGATGACCAAACGAATGCTGCTTATTGTGGATTAGAATATATTTCTCCAAAGCAAGGTAAAGTGAGTTTATACAATTCACTATTATCTGAATACGCTGTCCTTGGATTTGAATTTGGTTATTCATGGACAAGTCCAAACTCATTAACTATTTGGGAAGCACAATTTGGAGATTTCTCTAACGGCGCTCAAATTGTGATTGACCAGTATATCACTTCAGCTGAAGTGAAATGGCAGAGAATGAGCGGTCTATTAATGTTACTTCCACATGGACATGAAGGAGCTGGGCCCGAGCATTCGAGTGCTCGTCCTGAGAGATACCTTCAAATGGCCGCAGATAATAATATAATCATTGCCAATTGCTCAACTCCGGCCAATATGTTTCACCTTATCCGTCGCCAGCTGACATGGTCATTTAGAAAACCGGCCATTGTCATGACTCCGAAATCTCTTCTAAGAGATGCTCGTTGTTCGTCTACTAAAGATGAATTTATAAATGGAAAATTCCAAGAGTTAATGGATGACCCTAATGTAGGAAAAAAAGTAATTCGAGTTCTTTTTTGTACTGGGAAAATTTACTATGACCTTTATGAAAAAAAGATTGCTGATAAAAGAGATGATGTGGCGATAGTTCGTTTAGAACAACTCCATCCACTACCATCTATCCAGATTAAAAAAATACTTGCTAAGTATAAAGAAGCCGAGACTGTTTGGGTCCAAGAAGAGCCAATGAACATGGGGTATTGGACTTACTTACTTCGCTACTTAGATATTTTTGGCAGCTTTAAACTAATTAGTCGAAAAGCCTCGGCCAGCCCGGCCACTGGATTTTCTAATGTGCATAAAAAAGAACAAGCAGAAATTGTAACGAAAGCTTTTGCAAAATAACGGAGACTATATGAGTGTTGAATTAAAAATCCCGGTCATCGGAGAATCTGTCACGGAAGTTACTTTATCCTCATGGCTTAAAAAAGATGGTGATTATGTCGCTGAAGGTGAAGCCGTATGTGAAATTGAATCGGATAAAGCGTCAATGGAATTACCGGCACCAAGTGCAGGTGTTTTAAAAATAATGGCCGAGGCCGGAGCTGAGTTAAAAATTGGTGCCAAAATCGGCGAGCTTGATACTAGTGCTGCTAAACCAGCTGCTACTGCTGTAAAAACTGAAGCTCCTAAAGCAGCGGCCCTTGCTCCAGTTGCGGCTGCGACGGTGAGTTCTGCAAGTAGTAAGGAAATAAATGTCCCCAGTCCTGCTGCAAGAAAAATCCTAGAAGAAAAAGGAGTGAGTGCAGCCTCTGTCGTAGGCTCTGGTAAAGATGGACGGATTACTAAAGAAGATGCAATGAATTCTTCAAGTGCAAAAGTTGCAGCACCTGCAAGCTCTGCACCTAAAGCTGCAGCAACAGTAATGGCCCCTGGATCGAGAAATTTACGAACTGAAAAAATGTCTCGCTTGAGAAAAACAATTGCTACTAAATTAGTAGAAGCTAAAAATACTACGGCCATGCTTACAACTTTTAATGAAGTTGATATGTATGAACTGATGAATCTAAGAAAAAAATATAAAGATGCTTTTACTAAAAAGCATGGTGTTGGTCTTGGGTTCATGTCTTTATTTACTAAAGCTGTGACTGTTGCCTTGAAAGATTATCCATCTGTAAATGCCCAAATCAATGGGGACGAAATTATTTATCACGACTATGCCGATATTGGGATTGCTGTTTCAACACCAAAAGGACTTGTGGTTCCTGTCGTGAGAAATGCAGAAAGTTTATCGCTTGCTCAAATTGAAAAAGAAATTTTAGCACTAGCTACTAAAGCTCGTGATGGAAAAATTACGATTGAAGAAATGCAAGGTGGAACTTTTTCGATCACTAATGGTGGTGTGTTTGGTTCAATGCTTTCTACACCTATATTAAATATTCCTCAATCAGCTATTCTTGGTATGCATAATATAATTGAAAGACCGATTGCCTTAAACGGCCAAGTAGTTATTCGCCCAATGATGTATTTGGCATTATCTTATGACCACCGGATTATTGATGGACGTGAATCAGTGAGCTTTTTAAAACAAGTGAAAGAACTTCTTGAAGACCCATCAAGACTTCTTCTTGATGTCTAAGAACTTATAATAAAAATGGAGGGCGTATGTCAGAAAAAACGGATTTTCCTTATCTGCACGGATTCTCTCCTGTTGAACAAGAGCGTTTAAGAAGACAGGCCCGCTTTGCCGAACATACAATTTATCAAAATATAAATTTTTCTTCGAGCAAGAAAGTCTTGGAAGTGGGCTGTGGAGTCGGAGCTCAATCCGAAATTCTTTTACGCCGATTTCCCGATATTAAATTAACGGCCATTGATTTAAGTGACAAACAATTGACCGCTGCTAAGTCGAGTCTTTCGCAACTTGCTTTTGCAAAAGATCGATATGAATTAAAACAAATGAGTGGAGAAGACTTAAAGTTTGATGCTGAAAGTTTTGATGCTGCTTTTTTATGTTTTGTTTTAGAGCATGTCCCTGACCCAAGAAGAGTGCTCTCAGAAGTCAGAAGAGTCTTGAGTCCAGGTGGTATTGTTTATATCACTGAAGTGCTGAATTCATCTTTTTTCCTCGATCCATATTCTCCTAATGTTTGGAAATACTGGATGGCCTTTAACGATTATCAATATGATCAAAAAGGGGACCCATTTATGGGGGCCAAACTTGGGAATCTCTTAATGCAAAATGGGTATCGAAATATTGAGACTGAAGTGAAAACTTGGTTTCTCGACAATCGTTATCCGCAAAAAAGAAAAGAGATCATTGAATTTTGGAGTGAGCTCTTAATGAGTGCCAGTGACCAATTATTAAAAGCAAAATATGTAGACCAGGCAACTGTTGATGGAATGAAAAGTGAAATGAGTGTGGTGGCCAATGACCCGAACGCTGTATTCTTTTTTTCATTTATTCAAGCAAAAGCTAGAAACGGAATGTTTTAAAAGACTGTATAAATTAAACAATTAAGAGGAGCAACGAATAACATGAAAGAGTACGACGTAGTCATTATTGGTTCAGGCCCAGGCGGATATATTTGTGCAGTTAGATGTGCTCAACTTGGAATGAAAGTTGCCATTATAGAAAAATATAAGACTCTTGGTGGAACATGTTTAAATGTAGGATGTATTCCTTCAAAAGCATGGCTTGATTCCTCTGAGAAATTTCATGAATTGACTCATACATTTGCTGATCATGGGATAAGTGCAGGTACAGTGGCCCTCGATTTTAATAAAATGCGAGATAGAGTAAAAAAAGTTGTTTCTGATGTTTCAGGTGGTGTTAGCTTTTTGATGAAAAAAAATAAAGTTGATGTGTATGTTGGTCTGGGATCTTTTAAAGACGCCAATACCGTTAGCATTAAAGGTGAAAAAGAAACTCAGGAAATAAAAGGGAAAAAAATTGTTATCGCGACTGGCTCAAAACCTTCGAGCTTGCCAGGAGTAACAATAGATAAAGAAAGAATAATCACTTCAACAGAAGCATTAGTTCTCAAAGAACTTCCGAAAAAATTAATAGTTATCGGTGGAGGAGTTATTGGTCTTGAATTGACTTCTGTCTTTAGAAGACTAGGAACTGAAGTATCGGTTGTTGAATATGCTGATTCTATCATTTCAACTATGGATAGTGAACTTTCAAAAAGTCTTCACAAAATTTTAAAAAAAGATGGAGTCGAATTTTTCTTAGGTCACGGTGTGACTGAAGTTATATCAAATGGAAAAAAAGTAACGGTTAAAGCAAAAGCAAAATCATCTGAAGCAACTATCACCCTTGAAGGGGATTATTGTTTGATAGCTGTTGGAAGACGTCCCTATACTGACGGGCTTAATCTTGAAGCTGCCGGTGTTAAATTAGACGAAAGAGGAAGAGTGCACACTGATGCTCATCTGTTAACAAATGTCCCACATATTTATGCTATTGGTGATGTTGTTAAAGGAGCGATGCTTGCTCATAAAGCTGAAGAAGAAGGAGTTCTGGTTGCTGAGTATATGGCCGGTCAACGTCCCCATATTGATTATAATCTTATTCCCGGTGTAGTTTATACATGGCCTGAAGTCGCGGCAGTGGGCCTTACAGAAGAGCAACTAAAAGCTGTTGGTAAAGAATATAAATCCGGATCATTTCCCTTTAAAGCTTCTGGGCGCGCTCGGGCCTCAAACGAATCAGATGGATTTGTGAAAGTTTTAGCTGATAAAAAAACAGATGAAATTTTAGGGGTGCATATGATAGGACCTCGGTGTGCTGATCTTATTGGAGAGGCAGTCCTTGCAATGGAGTATCGCGCATCTGCTGAAGATATTGCTCGCACTAGCCACGCTCATCCAACTTATTCTGAGTGTTTGAAAGAGGCTTGTTTGGCAGCGACCGATAACCGCGCTTTAAATATATAATTATTTAAAATAGATAAGGGCCTTTGACTTTTTGCAAAGGCCTTGTCTATTTTCATTTATCTCAAATTCATTTAGAATTCAGTGTCACATAATCAACAGGAGAATAATCATGAAAAGTTCGATAGTTTGCGTATTTTTATTAGGGTTAATGTCTTTGTCAGCGCATGCGAAAATTAATTTAGTTAAAGTTGAATACAAGGATGGGGATAAAACTTTTGAAGGTGTCGTTGCTACTGACAGTGCTCAAAAAGGAAAAAAACCAGGTGTAATCGTTTTCCATAATTGGATGGGGGTAACTGCTGAAACTGAATCTAAAATTACTGAGCTTGCTAAACTTGGTTACGTGGCCATGGCCGCTGATATATATGGCAAAGGCGTGCACCCGAAAGATGCTAAAGAAGCAGGTGAGTTAGCAGCAATGTATAAAAATGACCGTAAACTCTTAAGACAAAGAGCAAACCTAGCATTAGCAACTCTTGAAAAAAATCCAAAAGTTGATACAACGAAATTATTGGCCACAGGATATTGTTTTGGTGGAACAACTGCATTAGAGCTTGGACGATCTGGAGCAAATCTTTTAGGAATTGTAAGCTTTCATGGTGGACTTTCTAATCCCGCACCAGCTGATGCTAAAAATTTCAAAGGACAAGTAGCTGTTTTCCACGGCGCTCTTGATCCATATGTTCCGGCTGAAGAAGTTGCTGCCTTTAAAAAAGAAATGGATGAAGCAAAAGTTGCTTACCAGTACACTGCTTATTCCGGAGCTGTTCATAGCTTTACAGAAGTTGGTGCAGGAAATGATATTACAAAAGGGGCGGCGTATAATGCAACTGCTGATAAGAGATCTTGGGAAGGGATGAAGAGTTTCTTTCAAGAGTTAACGAAATAAGATTTTAATTTAAATATTTATTTTTAAAAGGGACCTAACTTTTTGGTCCCTTTTTTTGTCTAAAAATTTTAACTAAGTCAGGTATTTTTTTCCTCGATTTATATTAACCAACAAATATGATAGTATTTTATTTATATGTTGATAGGCTTGTTCACAATTCTATTTAAATTTAAAGTTGCCTATGGAGTTCTTCTAACTTCAGAGCTTAAATTTGATCACAAATTTTATTCCATGAGAGCTATGCCGTTAGTTGATAATCTCACTATGACAAAATTGACGATGAAAGGAATGAAAAATCAAGAAGTCATTTGGATGAAATTAACTGCTTCTCCTGATGAGACTATGGAAAAAATTTGTGAATATGACCAAGGTAAAATGATCAATTTAAAATTTAAAAATAGTGAGACTAAGGCTTGTTTTTCGCACCAAAAAGACATTGGCTTTCAAACTAAAATTTATAAGAATGAAACTCTATCAAATGTTCATCGTTTTCAATTTCCCAAAGGAATATTGAATAAAGATATAGAATTTTTTTTTAGCCATGTTCAATATGTGCCAAAAGTATTGAAGTAGTGAAAAGATTAATTTTTCTATTAATAGCTGCATCATCTCTTCAAGTCTTTTCTCAAGTGATAAATCCTTACAATGGTATAGATGGTATACCAAATATGCCTCCAATGAATCAAATGAATGGTTCACCTGCAGTGGTTGATCTTGGAACCGACCAACTTTGTCCATTCAATCCACCACCTGCTGCAGATATAAGCAGTATGATTACGAATATTAAAACACAATTAGAAAAATTTAAGAAAGAATGTCCACAACTCGCATCCATTGCTGATGCAGCATCTAACTCAACAAGTTATTCGTCATCTCCTGCTAGTCTTCGAGTTATTATGTCAGGACGAGATTCTACGACTGGCCAAGTTGTTACATATTCAACTAATCAAGCACCTGCAGTTTCGATTAATGGATTACAAATGGATTGTAATAATTTTACAGCACTTTTAGAAATTGAAATGCAAAACGCTCTCAATAATCCGAACTCTGCTCAAAGGTATACAGAATGTAATACAAATTCAACGAGCATGTACAGTATGCCTGGAATGCCAGCTCCGCAAGATCCAAATCCTCAAAGTTGTGTAGTGCGAATTTATAGTCGAGACAAAGCAGCGATGAAATTAACCTGTCAAAGTACTGGTCAAATTCGATTGCAGGCAGATTTTTTAAAAAATTTGCAAGCAACTTCTCAAGCTGTTTCAGATGCTATTGCCAATTCTTCGATTTGTAATAACGGGGCAGCAGTTGTTGCAAAGGATGCAATGTATAGAACTGGGTCGTCTTTATTAGGCTCAATTTCTAGTGTTGGGATAGCCTTTGGTCTTCCAGGTTTAGCATTATCTGTTGGAGCAAATATAGCAGAAGGAATGCTTCGAAATAGCGCGGTTGATGGAACTGCGGATGATTATTTACACAAGCTTAGCGAGGAAAAAGAATTTCCTGTTATGGCATGTCTCTGGTTAAAGATTCAAGATAATATTTTAAAGTGTGAAAGCACACCTCAAAAAAGTATAAACTTAAATGGGTATAAGCCACCACTTTGTGAGGCTTATTTAATTGATTTACCCGGACAATTAGTTGATCACTCAAGCATAAGCCAATTGTTAAATTATTTTACAGAAAAGAAAAATGAAAATGATTACTCCGGAAACAAACGCCAAATTTCGATGTACAATTCTGGAAATGCCGCTGCATCTACTACAAATTCAAAAGCAGATGATTTTGAAGATGAATTGATTACTTCTTTTAATGAAAATATAAATAAATTAATTGCTCATCCCACTCGAGGGGCAGGTGATCCAATAAAAGTTAGGGATCATCTAGATCAAATTATGAAAACACTTGGTTCAGAAAAAAATGACCAGCTTTTAAAAAGTAAAGTTAGTGCTTTTCGAGAATTATTAAAAATAAATGATGAAATTTTAAATACAGATAATGATGACAAATCCCGCGTCTTAAAAAAGGCATTTAGAGAAAAATTAAGCAGTTTAGACTTAGGAAAAGTCATTGATGCGTATTGGAAAAAGCAAAATCTTGGTGTAATAGAAGGAATAAAGTCTGACGTTGAAGCAGAACTGTCAGTTTCAGAAATTCTAGGAATTATGGATCATCTCTCACCTCCTCTTAAAGATAAAAATCAATCACATGGTATTTCACTTATCACTCCAGCTAATGCATCAATTACAATTTTTAAAAATAAATTTGAAAATAGGCTTGAGAGAGCTGCTAAACGCTATTCAAATGCAATTAAAGATATAAAAGGTGATTCAACTTCAGGAACTAATATTCCAAAAGTGTCATTAGATGAAATGAAAATAGCAGCAGAAGAACTTACTCAAATCTGTTCGTTGTTAGGTGGTATGTATAATTCTCCGGCAAGTTTAAGTAATGAAAGTAATCCACTTACAAAAGTAAGCGGAAAAAATAATTTAATTTATAGAAATTCTTGTAAACATGTTGAATGCTTGCAAACAACTTCTGAACCAAAACAATCAATTGTCTTGCCTGAAAAATTAAATGAAAATCTTAATAATCCAGAAGCTTATAGACAATACCAGTGTTCAAACAAGTTAGATCATCGATTAATTATTAAGGAGCTCAATAAAAAGCTAAATGAAATAAGTAAATCAAAACCAGAGATTTGTGGGCCTGGTGAGAAAAAAGGATTTAGTTTTTTTAATTAGAGTGAAAAATGTTATGGGGAAACTAATAAAGTCTCTCCAACCTGCGGAATAAAAAAATCATCAGGTAGTATTTTTTTCTTTTTCATTTCATCACTTAAAATATTCCGCGGTTCTTCAAAAGGTTCATCAGTTAATTGAAATGTTTCAAAATGAATAGCAAAACTTTTTTTAGAATTTAAATCAGCATGGGCCATAATCGCATCTTCTGGATTCATATGTTGATCTTTCATAAACCACCTCGGAGCATAAGCTCCAATGGGAAGAATACTTAAATCCATCGGGCCGCAGTGCTCACGAATCATTTTAAAATGAGGTCCGTAACCTGTATCTCCAGCAAAAAAAACTTTTTGGTTATCAATCGTTATGACATAGCCTCCCCATAAAGATTTATTGCGGTCCCTTATTCCTCTGGCAGACCAATGTTGAACTGGAACGAGTTCGATATTTTCATGTTTTTGCCACCAATCTAGTTCTACAACTTTTTCAATGCCAACACTTTTAAGTAACTCACTATTTCCAAGTGGAACAATAAAAGTTGGGTGAAATTTTGTATTGAGGGCCGATAGAGTAGGGAGATCGAGATGATCATAATGATTATGGCTAATAAGCACAAAATCAAGAGCTGGAATATTTTCAATTTCAATAGCTGGTTTACGGATTCGTTTTGGCCCTGCAAAACTTACGGGACTGGCCCTATCACTAAATTGAGGGTCAGTTAAGATACTCAATTTTGAATCTTGAATATAAGTTGTAGCGTGACCAATATAGGTAATATGTAAACTTGAGGTTTCTCCATTCTGAACAAATATTGGTTTGATTGTATTTGTTATTTCAAGCGGCCATAGTGCCGGCTTAGTTGTCATTTTCCATTTGAAAGCCTCCCAAATAGTTTTGGCGTTGTTAGCTCCCCAAGGATTGAAAAATGTTTCACCATTATAATGATCTGATTTTGGATAGGAAATTTTAGAGTCCATTGAACTACATCCGTTTAAAAAAAATATAATAAGGAAAAATAACTTCATTAAGCTTTATTCATTATCTTCACTAGTATTTAGTGTTGCAATATCAATTTCTTTAGTTTTTTTCAAAATATTATTAAGTGCATATTCAGGAATAACACCTGATTCTGAAAAAATAATTGTGCCTTCTTTGAGAATCACAAGAGTTGGAATTGATTTAATTTGAAAATCTTCACATAAAATTGGTTCTGTTTCAGTATTTACTTTACCAAAAAATATATCAGGATATTTAGCTGCAATACGCTCATATATTGGACTAAACATTTTGCACGGCTCACACCAGCCGGCCCAGAAGTCGAGCAAAATGATCTGATGATTTTTCATCACTTCTTCAATATTTTTATCTGTGACAATTTTTGTACTCATTATTTTTCCTTGTGAAAATAGTAATGGTAACTGGGAAAAAATCTTTGAGCAAATAGTCTCTTATGAGAGAATTTAAAAAAGATTAAATAGGAATTTATATGATTAATACATCTCTCGCCAATAATCATCGACAAGTAACAGGGCTTTCTGGAAATGAAATTTTCTGTCTTGATAAATTGGGATATAGGCCTGGACAATTATGTGTCGGAAATAGTGTGGTCGCTATCGGAGTCACTCGAGGGATTGGTGCGGGACTTTCGAGTTTGGGCGGAGGAGAAGTTGAAGAGATAACTCATCTGGTTCACGACGGCAGACAAAGGGCCATTACAAGATTAATAAATGAAGCTAAACTGACTGGAGGCATTGGACTTTCAGGGGTAACTTTTGAGTTGATAAATCACGGTGGGAATTTAGAATTTTTGGCAATCGGATCGGCCATAAGGTCAAAAGATCGTCCAGATTCAGAAAAGGAAACATTACAATTTTCAACTTCTGCAAATGTTCAGCAGTTGTATTGCCAAATGGATTCTGGATTTAAACCACTCGATTTTGTTTTTGGAAATATTGCTTATTCAATTGGAGTTGGTGGAAATATTTTAGGTTCATTAAAGAGTTTAAAAAGAGGAGAAGTCAAAGAGTACACCGAGATCTTTGATAAAACTCGGCATAAAGCTTTAATGCGACTTAGAGAAGAAGCAAAAAAAGTAGGGGCCAATTCAATTATTGGTATTGAAACTACACTTGCTCCTTTAATGGGTGTGCAAGAAATGATTATGATCGGAACGGCCTCACATCACCCTCTGTTAGACGAATTTTTAGTCAATCCTGTGACAAGTGATATGACCAATGAAGAAATGTGGAATATGGTCAATATTGGTTACCTCCCCATCCAACTAGTCATGGGGGTTTCGGTTTATTCACTGGGTTTAGCGGGAGGAATAATGTCTGTTCTTCAGTCTATTGGCGGTGGTGAAGTTGATGGACTTACAGAAGTTCTTTATGAAGCCAGAGAAAAAGCACTCGCTCGCATACAAGAAGATGCAATTAATTGTGGGGCCGATGAAGTCGTGGGTGTTAAAACTCGGGTTTATGATTTAGGTGGAGGGATGGTTGAATTTATGGCCATTGGAACTGCTGTGAAAAAAATTAAAAACTTAACGACTTTACATCCTGACTTACCTCCACAGGCAATCATAAGAGACCATGAAACATTTTTTGATACGATGGGGAATAAACTTGATTTAGACCAAGGCAGTGCAAGTTCATCAAGAAGAATGCAGCAAGGACCAATTGCTCTATTGGCGATTATCGTAATGATTGCAGTTTATGTTTTTAAGATTTTTACGATTAGATAATGAACTATTTTAGAGTCCATTGATCCACGTTTTTAGTGTATCAATTTCAGAAGAAGTTAACCGAGGCATATTTCCACCATAGTTTTGAAGCTTATTTCTAAGTGTAGATGTATCAAAACTTCCTTTACTAACTAGTCCAGAATCCATCCACGCTTGGTCTGTTTTAAAATCTTGCCAAGCTCCAGAGTGGCAGCTGAAGCAGCGATTTTGAATTAAAACATAAGCGTTATAAAGTGGAGTTCCGGCGGGAATTCCAATATCAGCATAAGTTCCGCGGTCATTATAATTTGAATTATAATCCTGACCGCAGGAACCTAAAAACAAAAGTAGAAAAATTAGAAGTAGGAAACTTCTCTTCATTATTTTACATCCACAACTGTGACGATTTCAACTTCATCATCAACACCAATTTCAAGGTATTTTACTTCAGGAAGTTTAAATGCACTTGGTTTTACTTTTAATAAGGCTTCAAGTTTTTTGTCGCTTATGACTTTATAAGTAAAATCAACTTTATTTGAAACATTATTTACTGTTAAAGTACCAGATCCTTTTCCTGCTGTTGCAACTACGTTATTTAAAGTAATTTTAGGATTTTTTTCTGAATTAAAATGCTTATGAAAATGTTCATCGCGAAGATCAATTCCAGTTTTTAAATCATCAACTTTTACCCAAAGTGATTCTGCAGTATATTTTTCCCCTGATTTTATAACATCGCCATGAACTTTGGTTGTTTTTGCTTCAAAAGATCCAGCTGGTGATAATGTCATTTTTACAGTGATGTCACTTGCAAATGAAAGACTCGAAAAACTTAAAAGACAAATTAAACTCATTTTAGAAATCATATAATGCTCCTATTGACCAATGGCTTGCGGGGTTGGGAAATATTTTACCGAGGCGAGTTTGAATAAAAATACCACTGACTGCAAATTTTACTTGAAAGAAATAACCTGCACCAGTTTGTTTTAAGTCTTGAAGAGAATAGCCATCTGGTGCTAACCAAGAACCAGTGCGAATAGAGACAGGAAGTTGGAGACCCACGAATACTTTATCTGAGAATGCTTTGTAATACATACCAGGGCCTAAAATAATAGATTTCACAGGAACTGAAGATTGCTGATAAGTTGGACCATCAGCAATATTACTTATTGTAGATGTCGCCATAGAATACATACCTTCAATATTAAATTCATATTTAGCATTGCTCCATTTCTTTCCTAAGCCAATACTTGAGCCGATAGCAGTACTCAAAAGAGGTGATTTTGTACCTGTCACATTATCAACTAAGTACACTCTATCTTGCCAACTAATAAAATCGAATAAGACGTACCAGCTTTTTTTATAGGCCATTTGGTCTTCAACTTTTATTTTTTCTAAAATAAGGTCATTAACCAATTTTAAATCGTTTTCATCAGCATTAACTTTTTTTAGAAGTAAGAGATAACCTTCAGCATTTTTTTTAAACTTTGTTCTCTCTGTTTCGGGAACAAACTTATGTGAAGTCGCAAAAAGTTGAGCGTTTAAAAAAGCAAGTTTATAGTAATAATAGGGTAGTTTGTTTCCACTATATAAATTTTCTGGCACTTTTTGCGCATTACTATCTATTATCGCTTTATGGGCAGCTAGATTAAATGGCGAGACTAGTTTTCGGTAAACATTGACTGCTTCTTTAAATTTATTTCTTCTTTCAAAACTTAAAGCAAGTCTCTCAAGGGCCATCCAATTTTTACTTAGATCTTCTTCATTATTGTCATAAATTTCTTCAACACTTTCAGGATTATTTTTATCTAAAGCCAGCTGCATCTTTTTAATATTAGTATTGGTATCAGCAGCCAAGATTACTGAACTTAGAGATAAAAAAAATAAATTTAAGAAGATTAATTTTTTCATTTATTATTTAAAACCAAGCATGGAGTTGCATTAATAGATCCCATCGATCAGCAGAATTTGAGTCTCTACTAAAATTTCTTGTATTGTAAACATCAGCTCTTAATTCTAATTTAGAAAAAGGATAGTATTGAAGCCCTGGGCCAAATCGAACTTTATAACTATTATCTAAACTATTTTTAAAATATTCCATAGAATTTAAAAAATAAAGACCACGTTTTGTTTTAATATGGTTTTGCAATAGTGCATAATTTTCTTTTCTTGGAGTCGTTCCGTTAACTGGCGTTTTATTTACTTGTCCCAATTCAAATAAGACACTAGTTCCATAAGTTATTTGAGACCGGGTATGTATAGCTAAGGCCGTAGATTTTAGGTAGGTATTTTTTTGACTGAGAATACTGGCTCCAATTCTATTTTTTTCAAACACGGTTTGTTCAAATGTTCCTGCAAAACCTTTAGTTTGTACGTCTGATTTACTAGCTAAATTTCCTATGAAAGCATTTAAACCAAGTTCTAGTGAAGTGCCTGAGTAGTGAAGTAAGGCCCCATGGGCCTGGTCATCCATTGTTAATTGAGTCGAAATTCGAGAATAAGACGTGTGTTCAGCAACTCTAATTCCAAAAGGTTTATCCATTAAACCAAAATAGACTCCCCAGTTTGGAGAGGGACGAATTCCCAAATAATGTTCTCTTGATCTATACTCTTTCATGGCATCTCCCGCAGGAGTATTTTTGAGCGAACGTGGAATGGGAGCATATCCAAAAGTTCCACTCATTATATATTGGTCTTTTGAACCAAATTTAGCAACGAGATTGCCATCTAATTGCATATTGATAAATTCAACTTTACTGCCATCTTGACCGAGATTACTTTTGTAAAACATTCCTCTGTAACCAATAAAAGGCTTGAGAGATTTACTGATATAGTCTTTTAGAAAAAAAGCTGTTTCATTGGCAATGAGTTCTTCGGGTTTATTTTCATCATAAAAATCACGACCTGCTATGGCCGTTCCAGAAACAGACCTTCCGTAGTCATTTATTGGACCATTTCCAAAGGGATTATAATGACATGTAATACAGGAATTATAGCCATGTCCTATAAAATGTGGATAAGCATATGCCTTACCTGAAAAGAGAGGAATGATTATCAAAAAGTAGATGTAGAGAGTTTTATTCATATATATTTTTTCGCTAATTCAGTGATGATGATAATGCAATTTAAAATAAAATGCATCTGATATATAACGGTTCATTTCTGTCGGGTAATTATCGGTAAAATATTCACCTAAATGAATTTTTTGGTTTCACGCTATACTTTCCTAAGAAACTCCAATGCTGGGGTATTCTTCAGGAGCTTTTAAATTCAATGAAAGTAAAATTTTTTTTAAATAAATATTTATATATTTTGGGTCTTGCCCTCACAGTATTCATTTTAAATTCTAAAGAATCATCTGCAGCCCTGACATCAGTTCAAGCATTCCAGCAATCTCTCTACACTGTAACAAAAAGTCGCTGCGCAAGTTGCCATGAATCTACAACCAAGCCGTTTCATGCATCCCTAGATGTTCAAACGGCCCACGATGCAGTCATTAATAATTCCTTAGCCAATTTTACAACGCCAACTTCTTCATCAATTTATACAAAAGTTAAAGGGGGACATCACTGTTGGTCGGCAAATTGTACAAATGATGCCAACGAAATTTCTAGTCAGATTGCCTATTGGAAAACGTTGATGACAGCGACAACCGTAATTAATTCACCTTCGACCACAGCAACTCCAGTTGTATCAGTTCCCTCAACTTCAACTTCAACATCAAAAATGAGGGCCTGGAGAATTTATAACAGACTTGCAGGTGTACCTCCAACATCAACAGTTCTTGCTGCAGTCGCTAGCTTAGTTGAAACGAAAAAAATTAAAGAAGCGGCTTTAATGGCCATGGACAATACAAATTTTTACGACCTAACTTTAAAAAATTGGATTAAACCTTGGAGTAATATTGATAAATCAAATAGGGTTCCCTTAAATGACTATGTTGCAACAACTATAGGAATTATTCGAGACAATATTCCATTTGATCAATTGCTTTATGGAGATCATTTGTATATTGCCGGATCTGGAACTCCAGGCGCAATACCAGTTTATGATAAAAAATCGAATAATCATTACCAGAAATTAGAAGATTCACGTTCATCTTTAAAAGATTATTTGGTTAGAGTCAGTCAAACAACAACGACAGGAATTAAAGATACTGCAGGTGTCTTAACTTCGAGGGCCGCTGGTGCTGCTTTTTATTCAGCAGGAACCAATAGAAGAGCGACTCGTTTTACATTTATGAATTTTTTATGCCGAGATTTTGAAGCGCTTCATGATATCAACATTACGGATTACCATGTGAGAAGAGATGTTGAAAGAGATCCCGGTGGTGACAGTCGAACTTATCGCAATAAGTGTGTTGGATGTCACGCTGGTCAAGATGCTCTTGGTGGTGCATTCGCCTATTTTGATTTTGTGAATGGCGAAATGGTTTATACCGAGGGAGTTGTCGCTGCCAAAATTAATAAAAATAATAATTTTCAAGAAGGATGGATTACAAAAGATAATAGCTGGGTCAACACATGGGCCGAAGGACAAAATGCTAATTTAGGATGGCCAAGTCAAACATCTGGTAATGGAGTTCGCGAATTAGGAGCTATGCTTTCAAGATCTCGGGCCTTTTCTGAATGTATGTCGACAAAAGTTTATGAATTGGTTTGTTTACGAACTCCTTCAACTGATGCTGACAAGAAAGACATGAGAAAATTAGCAGACCTTTTTCAACAAGATGAAAATTATAATATGAAAAATTTAATTGCAGAGACTGCTGCCGTTTGTGTGGAGGAATAATGATGGATAAAAAAGACATACCTCTATCGACGAAAACAAATATGATCATTTCTTGTATTGTTTTATTAACGCTTTTAATTGGGTTTAATCAATGCGTTTATAAACCTAGTGGAAAAATGAATCAAAAATCAACTTCAAAATATGGATCAACCACTATCCCGAGTCCTGGCAAGGGGGATGCAAGTGATATTGGGACAACAGCGAAATTGCCAGCAGGTCTAGATATGCCACCAATGAACACACCAGTTGTTGAATCAGAAATGTCAACATTGGAAGTTGGTGTAAAAAACTTTGAACAAATAAATATGACAATGTCGGCCCTTACAGGTGTTTCTACCAATGAAGCGGCCATTGTGACAACTTTTAATGATATTACAACTCAACTTCCAAGTGACAATAACGTAAAGAATTTTTTACCTTCGATGCAAGTGGCAATTACCAAATTAGCAACCGAATATTGTGATCGTTTAGTTGAAACAGATGCCTATCGAAAAGTTATTTGGACCACTGTGAATTTCGACCAAGGACCAACTCAAACCCTTACGACGGTTAATAAAACTCAGCTAATTTCACAAACAGTTGAGCGCTTTTTAGGTCCAATTGATGTGACAACTGCAAACAGTTCTAAGGCCGAGTTAGCTAATCTTTTAGAGACATTGATTTCTGGTGAAAATATGACTTCAAGTTTAACTACTAAAAAAGCGGTGAAAGGTGTTTGTGTTGCTTCTCTAAGTAGTGCTTACGTCACTCTGTTGTAAAAATTAAGGAGCTAGAAATGAATAATGAAAATGAAAATAATAAAAAATATGAAATGCTTAGAATCCAAGACGAGCTCAAGAAAAAGAAAAAACAATTAGAAGGTCATCATTTAGTAAGCCGTAGAGATTTTTTATCTCATGGGTTAATCGCAGGAGTTGGAGCTGTCATGGCACCAAGTCTTTTATCGATATTAAATATGAATTCAGCTTACGCCCTAGATTGTGGAGCTGGTAATGCTTTGCCAACGACAAGTAGAATTCCTATTTTAATTTTTGATTTATCAGGTGGGTCTAATATTGCTGGCTCTAATGTTATGGTGGGAAAGACTGGAGGACAAACTGATTATTTGCCATCTTATGCTACACTCGGATTACCAGATTCTATGCATCCTAAAAATGCTGGTCAAACTTCAGATGAATTAGGACTTCAATTTCATGCCGATTCGGCCATCTTACGTGGAATTCAATCAACTGCTGCAGTCACGACTAGAGCAAAAGTAGATGGAGCGGTTTTTTGTGCTTCATCAAATGATGACACTTCAAATAATCCACACAATCCCATTTACTGGCTAACTAAAGCTGGAGCAACTGGGGATTTAACGGCCATGGCCGGAACTCAAGGATCTGAGTCAGGTGGGAATTCAAATGTACCACAGGCTTCTCTCATTCCTACAATGAAGCCAGTGACTATTAACACACCTAAAGATGCGCTAAACTTAGTTAATATTGGAAAACTTGGAACACTTTTTGGTACTGATAAATCGACAAAAGTTTTAAAGGCAATTGAAACTATGAGTGCCAATAAGGTTGCACAATTTAATTCAAAAAGTTTGCCAGACCAATTAAAAGATTTAATTAATTGCGGTTATATTCAGAGTCAAGATGCCCTTAATAAATTTCTTCCGTCCGCGATTGATCCAACTCTAGACACTCAAGTAACGGCATCTTTTAATAATTTAACAGATGGTGATCAACGTAAAACGGCAACCATTACAAAGCTTATTCTTGATGGGCATGTAGGAGTAGGGACTATTTCACTAGGTGGTTATGACTATCATTCAGATAATCGCTCAGAAGGTGAGGCCAAGGATTTTAAATTGGGTGATTTAATTGGAAGAGTTTTAGAACTTGCTGCTAAAAAACAAAAAGATATTTTTATCTATGTTTTTACAGACGGAAGTGTTTCGGCCAATGGAAAAATTGATAACAGCGTAGCAGGGCGAGGCAAACTAGGATGGGGAGGGGATAGTTCTCAGAGAGCTTCAACTTTTTTTCTTTACTATCGCCAAGCTGGAAGAGCACTTTTACGAACTCCAGGAAAAAGACAAATTGGAGCATTTAAAACTAATGAGAATGTTGATTTAACCGCTAGTTTGGTAAGTAATAACGTTACGAATTTAGCAAAAGCTGTTGTCGGTAATTATTTAGCACTTTCCGGAAAAGAAAGTACTTTAGAGACTGTCGTTGGCGATAATCCATTCGGTGCAAATTTAAATAATTACTTAATTTTCAATAAATCGGTTTAGAGGAATTGGCTTTGAAAAAATCATTAAAATATAAACTAAGTTCTATTTTTGTATTAGGTGCAGTTTTAATTGGTTACAACCAATGTGTCAGTTCACCTAATACAAAAAAAAATACATTAAAATTTTCTGATAAAAGTGGCAATAGCTCTACTGTCGCCACAAGTAACACCCGTGCCATTTCACTAGACGCATTTAGTAAATCAGTTTACCCTGTCTTGAGAGCAAGGTGTGTGAGCTGTCATGGAGGATCGCAAACTCCATTGCACGCTTCAAGTGATATTAATATTGCTTTTGATGCTGTGATAAATTCTTCAAAAGTTGATTTTACAAATACTGCAAATTCGCGGTTAGTTTTAAAACTGAGAAATGAAAATCATAACTGTTGGGGGACATGCACCAGCAATGCGGACGAAATATTAACTCAGGTTAATAAGTGGAAAAGTTTAACTGCTGGTACTGCCGGCGATATTGCAAATACTACAGTAAGCGGAAATACAACTAAAGATTCAATGACAATTAGTACGGCCTTAGATCCTAATAGTAATGGTGCAGCTACAAATATAACTTTAATGGCAGAAGCATCTTCAATTAAAGCACCAATGGTAATTGCTCAAGAAAATGGTACGACTTATGTTTGGACACCGGCAAATGCAGGAATAAAAGATTTAACTAGTACGACAGCGGGTACAGCAATTTTAAATTTCTCAGTTGCAGCAACTGATTTTTATAAAGTTTTTATGTATGTTAATGCAGCATCGGCTTCCTCAGATTCTGTTTATGTGAAAATGGCGGGAAGTGACTACAAGGAATGGACAATCGGAACGACCACTGGTTATATGTGGAAAGAAGTGACCAATACCCCTCAAAAATTAGAGACGGAATTTTACTTAACAGGTTCTAAAAGTTATCAATTAGAAATTCGCCAAAAAGAGCCTGGAGTTAAAATTTCCAAGGTCGTACTAACGAGTGATTTAACTTATGACCCTGGGGCAATGGCAAAAGTGAATCAGAAAGCGACTTTAAGTGTTTCATTAGCTGATTTGACAGGTATAAGTGACAGCTATTTTGATATTGATATAGAAGAGTTCGATCTTTATAGTTACAAACTTACAAATCCCAAAATTCGAACTTCAAAAGATATAAAGATTAAAAAACTAAAAGTTTTAGTCAATGGAAATTTCAATCCTCAACATTCTACTTATCTCACAGTGGATAAAACAGTAACAAAAACGGACTCAGTTTTATCAACTTATTCTATGGTATTATTAAAAGATAAAGGCCCTGAGTTTGATAAATTGTCTTTTAGTTTTGAAGTCATTGATGCTGTAAAATGAAAAAAGATATAACCTTATCACTCATCATTTTTGGAATTAGTTTGGCCATAGATATGTTATTAAAAAACTATTTTTTAAATAGCTCAGAAAGTCATATTAATCGAGGCTTTATTTTTGGTTCTCTTCAAGATCTTCCTCAAAGTTTAACTCTTGTGACATTGACAAGTTTTGGAGGAGTCCTTTGTTTTATTTACCTGCTTCTTATTACAATACTTTCAAGTGAACTCATAACCTTAAAGTTAGGGTTAAGTTTGCTGACTGGAGGAGTCTTAGGTAACGTCATCGACAGGGCCTTACATGCAGGGACTCTCGATTTTATTCCTATCATTTTTAATCATAAAGCTTTGATTGTTTTTAATCCCGCAGATCTCTTTCAGTGGATTGGAGCATTTTTAATAGTGAAAACAATATTTTTAAAAGACAATATTATTTGGTATCCAGAAAATCAAAGAGGCTTTGGGTTAGTTAATCCAAAAGAGCAGATTCGATTTGCTTTAAAATTTTCAGTTATTTCATTAAGTACAAGTCTTGTCTTAGGATTATTTTCATTGTCATATTTGAGTTTAACAATGGAGGCAAATCACTTTAATAATAAGTCCGCCGTCATCGCATTTGCTGTTAGCTTTTTAGCCATTACAATATTTTTTAATATCCTCACTTTTATTGCTGGAATTATTTTATCAAAAAAAACAGCTGGCCCTCTCTATGCTTTCGAGAAATACGTGGAGTCTTTATTGGCCGGCGAAGATAAAGAACTTAAATTGCGCGAAGGGGACAATTACAAACACCTTGAGCAGGTAGCTGCTAATTTACGAAAACATCTGGACACTTAAGGCCTGCCCGACTTTTTCAACAAAGACCTTATAGCTAAACGGCTTTACAATGATTGAATTGATTCCAAGGGAGCGCGCGATGTTGACGTTTTCAGTTTCCATTAAACCTGAAATAATGATAATTGGAATGTCTTTATATTTTGCCCGCAGTTTTAATTTTTTAATGAGCTCCATTCCATTTAATTTAGGCATTCGAATATCAACGATAATTAAACCGAATTCTTGGTTTAATATTTTTGAAATGGCTTCTTTTCCATCAGAAGCAAAAACAATTCTATTTTCTTCTATATGAAGTTCAATGAGGTAATCAGACATCATTTCTTGGACTGCTTCTTCATCATCTATAACTAAAACAGACTTGTTATAAAGGAATTGATCAATGAGCTTCAACAGAAACTTGGCTTTTGAGTCTTGATGAATTTTGTGCATTTTGATCATTCAATAATTATATGGCCGTAACTAAAAACTACATAATTAGCGAAAAGCTACACTTTTTTTTGGCGTAACTATAAAAGATTACTAAAACGATATTTTTAAGAGTGTTTAGTCCCGGGCAAAAAATTTGCCCATATTTTTAGGTTATTGCTCTAAGAACTCAGACTTATTAGAAATTGTGCCAGGTATATGAATACACATATTACTTCACAATTTTATTGTCACTTAAAGATGCCTGACGCTCTTTTTGTCGATCGAGTTGGAGCTGTTTGTACTCTCTAAAGAGCGGGCTTTCGAGAACTATTTTTGCGATTGTGCTATTGCTTTCATTGAGGAGAGGGACAAGGATATCTTTATTTTTATAAGGAAATATTTTAACAGAAACATTGTAATATTTTTTTTGATGAAGGATTTTTATAACAAAGGAACTTTTAGAGTTAATGCCAAGTTTATTTAAGTTTTCAATTTTTAAATTGGCGAGATCACTTTCTGAGAGAATAGTTTCTGAAGAACCAAGACTTTCACCATTTAAACTGACTGTATTCTTATTTAATTTCCCGCTGCTTTTTTCAGCACTTTTATCATTATTATCTGTCGCTGCCGTTAAAAAAGGTTGTGCTTCATTTCTACTTATTTTAGAAGGATTTGAAGATTCATTTGTTTCCACATTTTTATTATTATTATTATTGTTAGTCGCGACTGCTCTATTTGGAACTCGCAACTCGCGGTCAGTTAGATCACTTTGCCAATTCCGTAATCTATTTTCCCATGAAGCTAAGTTTTTTTGGTATTCATCATTGCGAGCACGTTCGGCACTATTTAAACTTTTTGATAAATCCGAACTTGTAGCACCCCCGAGGGAGCTTGGACTAAAGACTGAGTTAGAGTCTGTGATCGTTGCTAGTTTTTCAGCTTGGCTACCTTTAAGGGAGCTTGTGAGAGATTCAAGTTCAGAGCGCATTTTTTTAATTTCTGCATCGTTATTTGTTGATTCAGCAGCTCCGAAGTGATTGTTGGAAGGAGTTGAACCTGTTGCTATAGAATGAGGTTTTTTTGTAGACTCTGAAGCAATATTGTCAAATTGAGGATCAAAAGATGGTTGTTGAGTAGGATTAGATCTTGATTCAGGAGCTTGTGAAGAAGATTCTGATTTGGCCATCTGATTTGTTTTTACATCTAAAATTTTTGATTCTTGAGTTGGTGGAGTAGGGTCTAACTTTTTCTCAGTAAATTCTTTAGTTTTTTCGGCTACGTTTTGAGCGGTGATTTCTTTTCCTTCGGCGAGGAGAGTGCCTGATACGCCGAGGTAGTTTTGCATGAATGAAGAGTACTGAGGGACGTTTTCTTTTGCCTCGTTATTGGTACTTATATTTGATGCCATTTGAGAGCTGAGATTGACTTTCAGATTAATTCCTTGAGGAGCTAAGTTTTCAATATATGAAATATATTTCAGCATATCAGAACTGCATGGAGTTTGAGAATTGCATTTAAAAATTGTCTTTAATGCTTCCGATGTAATAGGTCCGTTGTTTTTACAATAAATTGTATTTTTGACTTCAGGATTTTTACATTCATAAAGAGAACAAAATTCACTGTTGATTTCATTGACTTGTGATACGGGCATGACTTGCGGTCTAGTATTTTGAGTAAATTGTGAATACCAATTATCTACAGAATTATCGCTCGCACTTTTACTTAATTTTGTTTCGGAGTTTTTAGCTAGACATTGAAACCCGAAAGCTGCGTAAAAATTCTCTTTAATATCTGGCACATATTCAAAAAGGGCATCGTCTTTTAATTCGGGGTTTAAGCCAAAAAGATCCAAAGAGGTATCTTTTTTTAAACTGGCCAATTGATCTCCTACAAGTTCATCTTTACATAAAAATGTTTCTATACTTTTATTTAAATTTTTACATTGTTCAGCTAAAGTATGTGAAAGTTTTTTATGGTTGTTATTGTTGTTAAAAAAGAACTTGTTTATATATGCCTGAGGGTTTTCATTTTTATGTTTTTTTAAATAATCAATGAACTCATTTTTGAAATTATCTTGTGTACTTTGAATTAATTTTAATTGTGGATATGAATTAAAAAATTGATCTATTAGTTCATTGTTGGGTTTATTAGATTGAATTTGGAGAATTAGATCCTTTGATGTTTTATCATCAAGTTGAGCTGAAATCGCAAATGCTCCCGATGATCCTTGTGCCGGACAAGTGTTTTGGTCGTCTGAACATTTTTCACCTGGAGGTAACTTAACTCCTAAAGTTTGAGTTACTTTACTTTTTAAAAGCTCTTGTAAGCTAAGTTCTTTTTTACCACAAGTTTTTTTAAGGTTAGTTCTTATTTTAGATTTCAATAACCCTAATTTAATATTATAAGATGGATTTTTTGAATTTA
>CANCFT010000017.1 GCA_947377285.1 Bacteriovoracaceae bacterium | reverse complement strand
GTGGAAGACGGAGATGATAAATCAGGATTATTCGCAGTGGCATCATATGTTCCCAAATACGTCTGAGCATTTGTAATAGATGAAGGCACCCAAGTGGCCCCGTTATACTTCATGATTTGACCTTTAGTCGCACCCATTGAAGTAAGCATAGAAGCTGTTATTGAATTATTAGTATTGGTGAAAGCAACTTGAAAAACAGATGAAGCATTAGCGTTTGAAAAAACAAAATCAAAAATTGTCCCAACTGCAAAACTCATATTAGAAACTGTATTGGCAATAATAGAAGTATCTGATTTAGATTCTATTTGCAGATTAGAAATAGTTGCACCATTTTTAATTTTAAAATCTGTGACACCACTTAAATTAGTACCAGTAATAACAACTTGGTGATTAATAATTTGAACATTTGCAACATTAATTTTTAATGAATCGGTTTTTAATTTTTCATGTAAGACAATTTTGATATTACTTTTGGAAATACACCCTGAAAAAATTAGGGGCAGTATTATCAATATCAATTGTTTTGTATTCAAATTAAACCTCTCGGTCGCTAAGTTATTAACTTATTATCGGCTTAATTTATAATTTAGATTATAAGTAAATAACTTTTATGTAAATTAAATATGATAGAAGTATATTCTTAAGATTTAAAAAATACCTTTTTTTGATTTATGTCGCAAATTTATGCCAGATTAGCACAAAAAAACTGCAAGTCATTGAAATTAAAAAGATCATAAGCTCTCAAGGCTTTGGTAGTCATGTAGTACTTTTGACCTAAGCAAAGGGATCTTCATCCGGCGGTCATAACCTAAACTATGGGCCACCGAACGGAGGTGTTCAAGCTGATCTGCACGGTTTCCAAGGGATTCAAATAAACTTAAAAGAAAGACAGTATTTTTAGAAAAGGTTTCAACGTATTTCGACACACCTGATTTAAATTCATCCGACGGATTTACAAAAAGACATCCGATAAAATTAACAAAAACTTTATCAACATTACTTTGACCTTCAAAAGTACGCACCATGCGCGCTTTTGTTTTTAAAATAGTTCGAGGTAATTCATCAATATTAAGGACCTTTAATTCCTCTAGACTTAAGTTTTGTAAGCGTGGAAAAAGTGGAAGTTGCAAGGCCAGAGGCAAAGAATTGATTTCTGGAATATGAGGTAAATCTGAAAGGAGAATTCCGCCTTCAGAAATATTTAAAACACGTGCTTTAAAAACATACTCCCCATCAACATAAAGACATGTTGATTTAAGGGGAGCACGAAGAAATTTTCTTTGAAGCCGAGGATCGTTTTTATTATTCATTCAAATCTACAATAATTTTGAAGCTACTTCAGAAAGTGGAGATCGCTCTCCAATTCTAAGAGTTGTGTGTCCGATAATATCTTCCGTTTTTAATCGATCAACAACATAAGCAAGTCCATTATTTGTTTCATCTAGATAAGGACTATCTATTTGCTGGCAATCTCCAGTTAAAACTATTTTTGTCCCTTCACCAGCTCTAGTCACAATGGTTTTTACTTCATGTGGAGAAAGGTTTTGAGCCTCATCAACAATTAAGTACTGCCCTGGAATCGATCGACCTCTGATATAAGTCAGTGGTTCAATATGAAGCATTCCTTGATTGATTAATTCTTCATAAGAAGTTCCAGCTTGTTTTCTATTTTGATTAAAAAGAAAATCCATATTATCAAAAATTGGCTGCATCCAAGGAGCTAGCTTTTCATTGACATCCCCTGGAAGAAATCCGAGGTCTCGTCCCATCGGTTGAATAGGGCGAGAGACTAGTAGTCTTGAATATTTTCCTTGAGCAATGGCTTTTTCTAATCCGGCAGCAATAGCTAAAAGTGTTTTTCCTGTACCAGCTTTTCCAACTAATGAGACAAGTGCAATTTCATCATTTAATAAAGCATCAAGGGCGAATTGTTGCTCAACATTTTTAGGATAAATTCCCCAAATACCTTCACGTAATGAAATTAAAGGAACAATTCCTTTTTTTCCTTGGTGGTATCTTCCTAAAAGTCTTCTTCTTGGATTGTGAAATTCTTGGAGAATAAAATATTCGTTTGGAAAAACTCCAAATTGCTCTTCTTCATCCAATAATAAAAATCTATTTGCTTCATACTCTTTTAATCTTTCTGCAGAAATTTCAAAAACTCTTTGCCCTGAATAAAGTTCATCTAAAGCTATATCCAATGTTCCATAATCTTCTGCAGGAACTCCTAAAATATCTGCCTTCAACCGAAGATTAATATCTTTAGTTATAAGGTGAACATCAACACCATCTAATTTAAAAGCAAGGGCTGAAGATAAAATAAGATTGTCATTTATTGAAACATCTATGGGTAAATTTTTTGAGTCAACACGTCTATCAACCGAAATAATGAGTGTTCCTCCACTGTCGAGAACAACCCCATCCGCCAAAGATCCTCGTGTACGTAGATCGTCTATATAACGAGAAAAGTTTCTGGCACTGCGACCATTCTCATTCTGATCTTTTTTAAATCGATCTATTTCTTCGATAACAATCAAAGGAATAAAAACTGTATTTTTTCCAAATTTTCGAAAGGCCGATGGATCAAAAAGTAGAACGTTGGTGTCTAGTACAAAAATCTTTTTCAACAAAACCTCCAAGACGTTACCGACAATTTTAGTCGGATATTTCATATTTTATATATGAGAGTCTTAAAAAATTGTAGAGAACTAAAGATCGATTGAAAAGTCGAAAAGACTTAAATACAAAATGAATCTTCTCGCTTCCGCTTGATGGTAATGAGAACCGACTTCAACGCCATAAAAACCAGTTGTAATTTTAAACGGCCATAATTTCACTGATCCACCATAAGAAATATAACCTTCACTCATACCTGCATTCAATGTAATAAAGGGAAGTGAAACTTCTGTACCAAAATGCAGCTTGCGTGCAAAATCAATTGAACTGGTCATTGGATGCATATCAGCGGATAGAGTATAATCAAAAATTCCAAAATCTTGTTTGTAAGCCACTCCCCCATTAACCATCATCTCTTGAGTGGGAACATTTCCAGTTCCAGAAGTTTTACGAAAATGGGTATTTCCAATGTCGAGAATCGATAAGGCCGATGTAAAAGAAGAAAAACCAGATGAATGAGCATACTCAACTCCCGTGTCTACACTCCAAGCATCGCCGGTTGCATATCCAAAAGCATTTTTAAGTGAATTGATATCTGTTGCTCCAGAGCTAATTTTATTCAATAGAGTTGTCCCAAAAAGATCAAACTCATTGTCTAACCCCTGACGGTTCATGTGTTTAATAGAAGCACCAATTGATAACCTCTCCCCTGGACTCATGGTGGATTTCTCACCCATAAGTGTTTTCGATGAGAATGCACCATTGCCCACATTATGAGCAAAACCCATAATAAATCCGCGGTCATATTTATAATTGATATCTAATTCGGGGTTAGTAGCATTTCTTAACATAAAACTAGATTTTGAATTGGCAAATAAAGTGAAACCAAATTGGCCCATTTTTAATGTTGGAAAAATTCCGGCTTGAAGATAAATAGGAAAATCCATTATACGATTGGCAATTCCGGCAGCAGTTGAGGGAAAATTTTTAAATCGACTCAACTCACTTAAGGCATCAGTTACACCAATAGTTGGATCTACAAAAGTAAATGAAACCCCAGTATTTCTTCCCAAAGCTGCTGGATTATAAAAAAGTGAAAATTCATCGTCGGCCATTGCTGTATATGCATCTCCCATAAAAAGAGCGCGAGGAGACCTCGCAATATAATTCACTTCTTGGGCCTGAAGAAAATTCATTAAATTCAATAATAGAAAAAATAACAACTTCACTAAGCAGGTCCTCATGGGAGAAAGACAGATTCATACATAAATGAAAAATAAGTTTCTAACTGGGCCACTGTGACCTTAGTATTATCTTCGCATACAGATTGATTAATTGTTGAAGCTACTACACCAATTGATGGATCAGCAGTTGTTAAAAGTAATGCAGCTGCAGAACCTGCTGCCGTAATAACGCCAGACTGAGTACTTAACGATCCAGATGCTGAAGCTAATACACTTGGAAGAATATTTAATATACCATTAAGTAAAACGACTCCACGGCATAATCTCGTTTTTCGATAACTGGCAGTTACACTTGTAGTAAGTTCAAGATGCGAAGAAGCAGCAGGTGGAATACAACTGGCAGGCATGGCCGGGTTGAAAATTGAAGTAACATTATAACTAGTAAAACATTTATTTAATGCTGAGCCTGAACCTTTTTTTACCGATGCAGGAGTTGCACTATAATTCCCATTTCCATAAACATGTAAATATTTTCCAAACTGAGCAAGCATCATAAAAAGTAATTGAGTATCAATAGAAGCGGCATCACTTGCTGAAAAATACCTCGTTCTTTCTGTCGAAGTAGGCTCTAGAGATGTCGACATTCCCCCAGCATATAAAAGAATATCAATTGCCGTTTGCAAATCTCTAAATTTAAAATCGCTCTCCAGAGGAGAAGTTACAGTGACGATAGATGTTGAGTAAGTTGACGTTCCACCAAGTGGAGCGGGTGAACCAGTTAAAGCTAAATCACTTGCAAAAAAAGTAACCGCAGAAAAACCAGCTTTACAGGCATAAGCAGAAGCCAAAACTTTTAAGTAATGGGCATTTTCATTTTGTCTTCCATTAGCTTCAAGGACGTCAATCGCAGGCTGGCAGTCACCTTTACTTAAATAAATATTGGCGCTTAAAATAGCACTGGCCGTTAGTTCATCCGTATTTTTACCGCATGAAAAAATAAATAAAAAAGTGAAAATGAAAATGAGCCGTTTGAGCATAGGTATAAACCCCTTCTCTCTATTATGCCCAATCCTACAAGGGAATATATCGGGGGAAAAATCCCCCTAGTGACCTTAGTTCGTAATTGTATCGTCAATTAAAAACGAGACCAATTTATCCATAGCCTCACTAAAGGCTTCTTTATGCAGAACTAGACTTAACCTTGCAGAATTAGTCATTCCAAAATCAGTGCCTGGAACAATAACGACGCCAAGGTTTTCTAAAATATCTTCACAAATCAAAACGGAATAGTCGGTCTTATCATTTCTATTTTTAGAATACTTGCTAAAAACCGGTGTTTGCGAGAAGTCGATCATATAATAAAAAGCAGAAACCGGCTGATACCAACACTTCATTAAATGAGCTTCTTTTAATTTTTCTCTTATTACATTGGCGTTATCTCGCAAATGATTTTTCACTGGAATTAAAAATTGAGAAGAGCTTTGAAAATCATAACTCATCATCGCTCTTTGAATTAATGAATTTGCACTCGAAGTAAGTTGTCCTTGTAAATTTTCAATTCCTTTACAAATATTTCGGGGCCCAATGGCATAACCCACTCGCAATCCTGTGCTGGCAAAGGCTTTAGAAATTCCATCAACGATGATTGTTCTTTTTAAAAGTTCAGGATACTTCTGGTAAAAATAAGTTGGTTTGGGATCGTAATAACAAACTTCAAAATAAATTTCATCACTAATCACATTGACGTGTGGATACTCCATTAAAAGGTCTGCAAACTCTTGCATCCATTCATCAGAATAATGAATTCCTGCAGGATTATTCGGACTATTGATAATAATGGCTTTAGTTTTTTCAGAAATTGCTTTTCTAATTTCTTGTAGTTGAGGTGAGAAAACATCAAAAATAGAAGAAGAAACAATGATCGGTGTTCCTCTACAAAATTTAATCATTTCAGGATAAGAAATCCAATAAGGTGCAATGATAATGACTTCATCCCCTGGATCAATAATGGCCCCTAAAATATTTGAGATAGAATGTTTTGCACCATTTGAAATAACACAATCGAACGGTTCATCTAACGCAGAAAAATTGATTCCTCGAGTTTCTTCGATATGTTCTAAAATTTTTTTTCTAAGATCAATAAATCCTGCAACAGGACTGTATTGATATGATTTTAAAAAATCTAATTCAGTTCGAATAGCATCAATAAAAGTTTGTGGTGGTCTAAAAGGAAGTTGGCCTGCTGATAAATTATAAACTTGTTTGCCATTTTCGCTAAGCTCCATCGCTTTCGTATTGAGCTTTAACGTAACACTCTCTGCCATTCCTTTGACTCGCGAGCTTAGTTCCATAATGTCTCCGTAATAATTTCTTACTTAGATGTTAATTCATTAATTCTAAGATTGGTTAAAAATTGTGACGAAGATATAGTTTTCACCTTGCTCAAAAAGTTTTGAAGGCATTAAATTTAGATCAATCCAGGCATTCTTTGGGATTCCTTTTTTAGGGTCAGATTCAATCCAAAGTTGACCAAAATACCAAGGTTCTTCGTCTTTTGCGCCAACAAGTTCATTAACGACATCGTAATAAAGGGTTTTCATGCTGTATGGTGGATCTAGAAAAATCACTGTTTGATTTTTTTGCTCAGCACTCATTTTTTGGTATTCAGATTTAAATTGGCGTATAAATTTTTCAGCTGAAATATTGCTAATTTTGATTTCACCATTTTTTTTATGATGGTTTTTTAAGAGTAAATTTTCCCGATTTTCTTCCAGCGTTTTTAGGACATGCTTGCTGACTTCATTTAAATAAACTCTAGTCGCTCCCCGAGACCAAGCCTCAAAGCCCATTGCTCCAGAACCAGCACATAAATCTAAAAAGATGACACCGTCTAAGTCTTGAAAGAAATCATAAATCCTGCGTCTAAGCATGACTGAAGTCGGTCTGATGATTTCACCTTTGGGGACGCCAAGAAGTTGACCTCGAGCAAATCCACCAAGGATTTTTATACTCACAAGCAACTCCTTCGTGGGAAAAAAATCTAAGCTGATTTCTTTTTAATAGCAGGTGTTGAAGACGTCAAAGGAATTGTAAACTTCACTCCAGAATCCATCGTAACATTGCAGCCTTCACTTTGATTAATACAAAGTTCAACCCCTGACATTGTGACAATTAATCCTTTAACAGGATCAATTGTTAACCTTGCAATCTCTTCGCCGATGGCAAATTCTAAATTGAGATTCATTTGACCTTGGGCCGAAAATGAAATCTCTGAATTCGAACTTTTTTCAATTGGTGCTGCATATGTAGTCATTGGCGTAGTCATAGGTTTTTTCTCAAATGCCAAAACTTTTGGCCCTGCAGTTTTAACTGGGACTTGGATACTATTATTTTCCTGAAGAGATTCTTCTAGCTCTTCATCAATTTCTGTTTGTAGGCTTTTTCCTTTAGCTAGTGGAGCTGTACTTACTTCTGTTTCAAATTCTTTTTCAAGGCTTTCAATTTCGGCCATAATGTCTTGAAGTTCTGACTCATTGAAATTTTTTTCAACTAGATCTGATGATTCCATCTCTGAAGTTACTGAATCAACTTCACTTAATATATCATCTACTTCGTCAAAAATATTACTCATAATTGCCCCTAATAAAGCACTAGATTACCCGCAGTTATCATCAACTGCTTGATAGGCTTATCGACACTATGCGGTGAATCTTTAGGTGAATTATTAATCCTAATAGAATCTGATGTTTATATTAAAAAAAAGCTCCAAAAAATCGTTTTTTTCAAGTGACTTAGCCCACCTCCTACGTCACTATTTTACCCTCAATATCTTATAGTATTACTTGGTCTTTTTAAGGATTAAAAATTGGATCATACTAGCAAATTGACCTCTGGGCCCTGGGCCCAAGAGAGTGCTTTCTCAGTTTCATCGTTTGATGAAACTGCGGAGTCGTCTAATCATTTTGCTCATGCAAGCTTTAATCCTTCCGAATTTTTTATTCCAGGCTGGAAAGGTGAAGGACTTATCACTGCTTCTGCCATTGTTATTAAAAATTCATTAAGTAATCTCTCAATTGATGCCGTTGCATTATTTAAAAAATCTTGCTCAACAAATAAATCAATGAAGCTGCAAACCTATAATGAATTTATGCATTTTGCAGATTATGCAAAAATCGATAAAAGCTTATTAGGACTCCAAAATGATTTCTGGCTTCATATGCAAGATGAAAGCTCTCCACTTAAAAAACATCTCGATGATTTTGTCAAAATTCACTGCTTTAGAGCTGTGGCGATCTATTTATTTAGAATTAAATTTTTAATGGATCTATCTAAAGAGCAAAATCTACAAGTGACCGAAGATATTTTACTTAATCCTCTCTCATTTTTAGGCAAAATTTTTAAAAAAGACAGCTCAACTGAACTAGTCTGTGACTCTCTTCAAATTAATCAATTTAGTTGGTACAGACCTTCCAATGAATATAAAGATTCTCTTTTAAAGTTAAAAGAAGCATTTGAAAACGTAACACTTACTGAACTCATTAAACTTCTTTCGACTCCAAAAGATGATCAAATTTACTCCATAAGAAATTACTCTCACTCAGTGTCTCATTTATCTTTTGGATTATTGGTCAATACCCTCTTGGTAAAATTTCCAACTTGGTTAAAACCAACTGCAAAAATTAAAAATTATCACTCAGATAAAGTCTGCTTATTACCCAAAACAATTAATACACGTTTTATTGGTAATCATGTTTCATCTTTTGCCCTTTCTCATTGGCTAGCTCAAGATAATAATATCAAGGTGTCCCATTGGGATCATTTAATCTGCCCAGAATTTGAGGGAATGGAATTCATTGACGGGCAGTTCTTAAAAATAACTCAAGAATTACAATTTTTGAGTTTTTTAACACGAATTGCTGTTGAACATAAATACGATATCGTTCCTTTTATCTGCAAAGTAATGCGAGAAAAATATCAAAACTCTGCAGAAGAAGATGCCATTCATCAACAAGTTTCATTTTTAAATCTTGGTAAGTCGACTACTCCAGACACACTGTTTAACCGCATTGTCTTAAGCCTAACTGATTTGCCCAAAAATAATCCACATCACTTTCTCATTCAGCAAATTTTAGCTCAAAAATCTTTAATAAAAAAAGATGGAATGATGATTGTGTTCACCAATCAAAAATTATTTGTTCCAAGCCATAGCGAGAGAGTTGAGCAACTCCTAAAGGATTTTAAAGTAGAAGCTAGCTTCAACCTAGAAGAGCTCAAGGGCAAAGGAGAGATTGCTCATTTTATTTACATTCTAACAAAAAGAGCAGCTCCAAGTGTAGGGGCGAAGCATTTATTTGAAGTTAATAAAAAAGTTAAGGAATCTTGTCTATCTTTTGAATTTAAAGGAAACTTAACTAGATTTAATAAATTTAATCAATTGGTGCTTGAGCTTCAACATTTCTTACTTCATAAAAATCCAGTGACTACACCTATTTATATCAATGAACTCGAGCAAGAAATTAGTTTTGAATTTCATCAAGACGCAGTCATTGAGGGTAAACTCGTTTCTTCTGTCTCAACAAAAGAAAATGGTCATCTTCCACATCCAAGTTTCTTTAAAAACTTAACAAAATCTTGTACGTCATTAGAAAACTTTTTTCATATTGAATTATTATCTCAAGATGAAAATATCAATCTTAAAAAGAATTTTGCATCTGATTTACTTGGCTTAAAACTTGGGCCAGAAAAACAATACCCACTTCTGCTCATCATTAATCAAACAGATTCTATGAATGTAAAACTTGAGTTAACGACAACTGAAAGTTATCGTTCAAAAGTTGAACAATATGGAACTGCTTTTTTTCATTATTTTGGATTAGTACCTAAAAGCCAGGTAATCAATTTAAATGTTTTCAGAGAGTATTTTACCTCTATCTTAGGTAATCAAATTATCCAACTTCAATTAAGTGATGGGCCCACTAAATTAAAAGCAAAATTAAAATCATTATTGATCCCAACTTTTTTTGCTAAAACAATCATGATGCCTTCTGAGATAAAAAACCATTTTGCTTTATTAGACTATGACTCAAAGGATCTTTTAAAACTTCACCCTAATTCATTAGAATCTAAATTTGAAAAAATCCAATTGTCATTCCAACAATACTCAGAACTTTATCCTTGGCATATTCTTGGTCTGCTTTCGCATTTTAAACTGCAAATTCAAGCGAATCTGGAAGATTTTGAATCAACTCGAACGAATGCTATTAATTTTAATAATCCTCTCATTACAGAGGCCCTGGTAAAGCTAAAAACACAAGCGATCTATCCCAACAATCCAGATGTATTTATTGATTATAAATTTAAAGCCTATCAAGACCTTCAGTTGCCTTTAACTTCAATTCAAATGAAAAATGAGGGAGAGGAACATATTTTAATTTTTAAATTTCAAGAAAAAGAGATTTTACACCTTCACTCATCTCTTATCATGAACCATTTCATTAAATTTATTTTACAAAATGCCAATGGAATAAAAATTGCTGATATATTATTGAACTTAAAAATTCCATCTATTTTGGGAATCGAAGAAGCAACTGCCAATGTTGAACAATTAAAAGTTTCAAAACTAGATCTTCTAAAAAACACCGAAGCTCTTATTTCGACAATACTCCGAACTCAAATTTCAAAATAAATTAATTAATAGACGATTGATTTGTTGCTTGATTAAAAGTAGCAAGAATTTCTTTTTTATTGCCAACTTTTAAATTAACCAGTTTGCCATTGTTTGCATTTGCGGCAACGCCAGCTTTAAAGATAATTTTAACTCTTCCACCGATAACATCACCATTTTGATTAATCTTATTATCTAGTTGAAACCGAGCATCAATTTCCGAAAGTAATGATTGGCAAATTTGTAAATCAACATCCAAAGACTTATCCGATTTTGAAATTCCAACTCTTTGTTTTAAAATTTCTTCATCAAAACCTTTACCTGAATGTATTAAATCAAAAGCAACAATATCCCCTAGCCGGTGAGCAAAAATTGAAATAATTTTTTCACCATTATCTGAATAAGTTGAATTAATCGCATAATTAAATAAGTGATAGAGTGTCTGCTCTAGCTCTTCTGACTTTCCTTGAATAGTGAGGTTTTCTGGAATCTTGACATCAAGTTGAACTCCTTGAGAAAAAAGTTTTTCTGCAAGTAAATCGATTACACTTGAACTCATCGTTTCTAAATTTAGAGTATGAAGCACTTTCCCCTCAACAATGTCGGCCACTAAACCAATATTATCATCGTTCCAAGTTTTATCAATCTTTTCATTAATACTGGCTTTTGTTTGAATACCAACAGGAGTAATCAAATCTTCAAGTGAGAATTTATTTTTTTGTTTTAATCCCTTATCGTTGATCTGATGAGCATGGTAATTTGCAAACAATCTCGAACAATTGACTAAATTATTTTGTTCTAGGACAAATTTTATAATGTCTCCAACCTTTACACTGTTGATTCCACCGTTATCTAATAATTCTGCTTGAGCTTCATTTTCACGAAGATTGTTTGTTAGCCTTCGTCGAGTTGTAATCATAAATTCAGAGAACATTAAAACGAGTAAGAGTGCAGCTGAAACATAAAAAAATGATTTTTCGTTATTTAACGAATTGGTAATTTCAACTTTATATTTTTCGCTTGATTCTAAAATATCATCTTTTGTCGTTTCAATTTTCTCAAATCTCACTCCAACATCTCTCGTTTCACTATCCCCCTCTGCGATGCGGGCCACACTTGGGGACAAGATATCTTCATGAAACCAGTGAACGTTTGAAGCCAATGTGCTTAAGTTTTTTGCGACTTGAGAAAGTTCAGTCTTAAAACTATCTTCTACGTTAAGTATTCCTTCTGCAAAACATTCTTCAGTAAGATTTTGGAAATTTTGAGCTAAGTATACCGAGGCAGTGTCACCTAACATTTTTGCCGTATAGGTTTGATTGACCCTTGAAAAACAAGTCTGCATTCCACTTTCAAAATTCGTAAGACGCTTAATTCGTCCAGCATTTTCCTGGATATAATAGGTATTTGCTATGAGTGCAACTAATAATACTAAGCCAGCAAAGCTGCTTTTATTTTCTAAAAAACTTGAAATCTTATTCATTGTCTTGCAATCCTTGCAAAGTTTAGTGCACATTTTTCCAGTAGAAAGAAACTGCGCTTTTACCAGTTTACCGTTATGAGTATCCAGGTCAACAATCGGTCAAAAATACCTGGGTTTTTCAAAAAGCTAGGAGTAATATACAGAAATGATCAAGAACAATAAGATTAGGATTTCTTTTTCAATTTCACTTTTAATTGCCATACTTACTCATTTGGTTATTCTTTTTTTTGTTAAAAAAAGCACTCCCTCCTTTTCAATACTTAATAAAGCAACTCAATCGACACAAACTTCAAATAAAATCAATCAGATAAAAATTATTAGCCATGATGATTTAGAGAAACTTAAACAGGTTGGAATCAAAAATGGAGTAAAAAAGAATTATTTTCAACCTGATCAATTAAAAATTCCAAGACCCCCTCCGCCTCTACCAAAAAATCCAGGTCTTTCATTTAATAATCTCTCTGATGTTTCAAAGGTGCTACCTCCGCCAAAAGAATTTAAAGAAACTAAAAAAATGAAGTCGCCAGTGCCTAAAATCGAAATAAAGAAAAATGCCGATTCTAAAAATATGGTTGAAAATAAAATTTCGTCTTCAGTAACATCCGATGAAGGTGGGCATTTTAATTTTAACCCTAAAAAGCAGAAAATTATTCCAAGAGCACAAGAGCAAGACAATTTAAAAGAAGAAGCTTTTAAAAATATTCCCACAAGTTCTAGTAATCGACTTTCCCAAAAGCTCTCTAATTTTGAAATACGATATGAACGACCTGAAGGTGTCTCTGAAGATGAATTAAACTCAGATGAAAAGGCCTACTATTCATTTTTTAAACGTTCATACGCAAGCTATTTAAATAAACTTTATGCAAATTATGAACGAATTAGTGTGGAGCGCCCACGACTAGAAAAAGATTTTGAAAATAAGCATTTATTGATTGGTAGAATTGATTATGACGAAAAAGGAAATATTATTTTAGTGAAAATACTCAAATCATCTGAAAGTGATGATATTCACTATTTTTTTGAAGAAACTTTAAAGCAATTGAATTTACCAAACCCACCAAAAAGTTTTATAAAAAATAAAAAACAATTTAGTACATATTATCAAATTCAAATCAATTAATAATCTAATTTGTTAAAGTAAAAATTTTAGAACTAAGAAAATAGCAAAGGCAAAAAAATAAGATTTGACCATGGTTCTTGAATATAGATTTTGCAAAAAACTTATACCCATATTATCCAAAATACTAAATCCACTTCGAACATTGTTTTTTAATATTTCACGATTATTAAGATTCATGACTTTAAAAAGTTCTGATACTTCTCTCTCAAAAGATTGTTTTAAATCTCTATCCATAATTACTTTAGGAATAAAAACTTGAGCAGCAGCTGATTTAAGCTGAAATAATTTGAATTCACGGCCGCAAACTTCACAACTTTCTAGATGTTTAGTCATTTTTTTATAAGTTTCATCTTTTTTAGGTAAATCCAGCAAGGAATAAATATTCTTCGTGTGTATACAGTTTTTCATCAAACTTTTATTTTTAATTAACTTCTGAATTGACCTATCCACTTAAGCGATTCCTCCACTTTGTATTTGATTTTGGAAATCTTGATTCGGCATTAGTCTCGTCATTTTAATTCTTGCAGAATATAAAAAAGCCAAAGTCTCAGTTCTTGTCGTTGAAGTAATAAACTCTATCGTCTCAAGTTCAAATCCAGCTTTTTCTTTTAAATAAAGAATCGCTTTTTCATCAAAATCAAGTGAGTAAAACCCACCAATTCCTTCGACATCAGACAAACTTATTTTAAGTTGCTGATACCTTTTTCTTGAAAGCTCAAAAACTATTTTGAAAATACTTAATCTAGTATCTTCTAGTAAATTTTTTAGAATTTTATTTTTACTAAGTCCCATTTTTTCTACTAATGCTTTTTTTTGAATCAAAAACGATTGCACACAATCAATCATGAGTTGAGATGCTTGCAAATCGTCGGGTATTAAAACATACGAAAAGCTGTAGAGTTCGGGGCTTAAATTTTGGATGTACTTTTGTAATTCTTCGGTTTTCATTTGGCCTGTTTTAACTAATCAATCCTCGATTTCGTCTTATCTATTCTACCTAAGTGTTCGGCCGAATTCAACCAGTGTACAAAACGTCTTTTCAGTGAGTTACTCTCTTTCCTCTAATAATTCTGGCCTAAGATTGAATTAATTTCAAGAAAATCCAAGAATGAGTCGAATAGGCTACGAGATAGATAAAGAATCTTCCTTAAAAAAGGTATTTGGTTATGAAGAAAATTTACAAGGTATCTGCTGTTATTGTCCTGATGAGTTCACTTTCGTCATGTTCAATTAAATCGACTGATACAAAAACTACAGTCAGCACAGCAACTAGTGGCACTTCATCCTCTACAAGTTCAGGATCATCAACAACTTCAATTGTTGGTGGTATAAGCTGTGATGGTGTCTTCAGAGATGGAGCCACTCGATGTTATTATAAAAATATTCCTACAATTCAGGCAATGGGTGCTACCAAAGCAGCAACCAATGCAGGAATACCAGTTTGGTCATCCACAAAATTTACAGCAACTGGCACTGGAGTTTCTCCAAATCAATTTTCAACTGATGGGACATTTAATGTTCGAATTATTCCTAGAAAAGCGAGCTCAAGTGTAGCGGCCGTAAATCAATCTGCCAGTGGAAAACCTTGTAGTGCTTTCATGAACAACTCAACAAAATTGCGAGTAACCTTTAGATTAAGACAACAATCTGCAAGTAGTGGGGACATTGGAACCCTTACTTCAAGTATTGATACTCCATCAAAAGTATGGCACTTCTCTCCTCCTTCAGGAACAACTCTTCCTTTTGTTTTGGAAGTTATGACAGTTGAAGCTGATATTCGATGTAACCTAAGTAATAAAACTTTATACTGTGACTATGCTGATATTCCACTTAGCAATCCAGATATCGGGACAATTCCAACAGAATGTGTGGCATTTGATCTACAGTATTCAACAGATGAAACCTATGATGTTCCAGGCGAAAGTGCGATTTAATTTCTTAAGTATATTATAATAGAAATTTAATAAAAAAAGGAGAGAACCAACTCTCCTTTTTTGTTTTTCAACCGATAAGTTAGTACCAATTTAATTTTTACAGGAGAAAACATGAAACTAATGTTAAAGGTAATTCTAAGTTTTTTAATGATAACTAATGCATTTGCAGAAGACCTGACAAAAGATCAAGCTGCAGCTTTGGCAAAAGAAACTGAAGCTATAAAACTTTTTGCAAATGACCCAAAAATAGTAGAGGCGGTGAAAGCTGTGAACACAACTCCACTTGCTGATTATAAAGATATGACTCAAGACAAATGGAAAGAGCTTCCAGTTCTTGATCCTAAGGTAAGATATTTTAGTAAAACTCCAGTGGCTGAATTCATGAAAACTAAAAAAGACGAAATGATTACTGAAATGTTTCTAAGTGCAGCTGACGGAACAAAGGTTGCTTTTCTTTCAAAAACAACTAATTGGTCACATAAAGGAAAACCAAAACACGATGAACCAATGAACGGAAAATCATGGCAAGGAAAAATTGAAATGGATGATTCAACTGGATTAAAAAGTATTCAAGTTGCAGTTCCTATTATGGATGGTGGAAAAGTAATTGGGTCATTAGTGACTGGATTTGCAATTTCAAAATTAAAATAATTATTCCTATATAGAATTAATAAAGCGGAGAGAAAATGTTAAAAACGCTTGGGCTCAAGAAATATTTACTGATTATCATTCTAAGTGTAGTCTTTTTAAGTTTTGTCTCCTCTTTATTTACAGTTGCCTATATCCAGCGAAGCATTGGTGGTTTAATTAAATCAACTGAAGAAAGCTCTAAATCAAGTAATACCATTATCCACCTTTCAATCGGAATTTCATCAATCCAATCTGGACTTTCGGCACTTCTGACTGAAAAAGATCCTGATAAAATTGAACTAGGTATTGCTAAAATTCAAGAGAAAATGAAACTCAATAATCTAGCAATTTCAAAATGTGAATTTGAATGTAAAACGATTCAAGAATTAAACAAATCATATGAATTGAAAGTAAATGAACTTATTAATAAAAGTATTTTATTAGGAAAAACTTCTGAAGCTATTGAGTTTTACATTGGTGAAGTTAGTCCGATATATTTAAAATCCCTTGCTGAGTTAACGACCAAAGGAGAATTAGTTGAAAAGAGCACACTAACAATGCTCGTTAATTCATCTGCTGAAGCTACTCATTTAAAATATGTAATTGCCGGCAGCAGTGCCGTATTAATCATATTAATTGTTTTTGGTGGAATAAGTTTTCGTACAAGCTTAGTTGAAAATCTAAAAAACATTTCAGAACAATTACGTGAGAGTACTGAAACAATCAAAGAAACCTCTCACAATGTAGCTGTTACGAGTGACTTTCTGTCTGAATCTTCAACTGAACAAAACGCATCTATTCAGTCGACCTCTCAAGCAGTTCATCAAATTAGTTCAATGACTTCAATTAATAAAAACAATGTCAATATTTCTACAAAAAATGCTCGTGATAGTCAGGATATGATTATAGAAGGAAAAACTGCAATCTCCAACTTACTTATTTCCATAAATAATATAAGTAATAGTAACGAAAAAATGATTACTCAAATTCACAAAAGTGATTCTGAGTTTGGTGAAGTCGTTAACCTAATTAAAGAAATTGATACTAAAACAAAGGTCATTAATGACATTGTTTTTCAAACAAAGCTTCTATCTTTTAATGCTTCTGTTGAAGCCGCTCGCGCCGGAGAACATGGAAAAGGATTTGCCGTTGTTGCAGAGGAAATTGGAAATCTTGCTGTCATGAGTGGAACCGCAGCTCATGAAATTTCGAACCTGCTTAATAATAGCATCACGAGAGTAAATGATATTGTCAAAAATTCGCAAGAGTCAATGGTTAAATTAGTGAACATTGGAAAATTAACAATTACTGATGGAACTCGAAATGCCAATAATTGCCATGATATTTTTGATAAAATTAGCAATGAATCAAACCAGATTTGCACAATGCTAGAAGAAATTAATTCTGGAACTAACGAGCAAAGTAAAGGGATAGAAGAAGTAAATAAATCGATGCATCTACTCAATGACGTGGCCAATAAGGGCGAAAAAATCGCACAAGATTCACTTCAGATGTCGAATAAACTTAATGAGCAATCTGGTTCATTAGGTCAAATCGTTAACGAACTAGTCGTGATGATTGGTGGTAAAAATTCAACTTAAATCATAGAAATAAGTTCACGTGCTAAATTTTTTTTATGTGCGAAACTAACTTCTACTAAAAGTCCCGGGCAAGTAATATTTATTTCAGAGACGTGCTCACCCATTATATCAAAAGCAACCCAATCGACACCATCCAAAAGCAACTCTTTGCAAATTCTATTGCATTCATTTTTCACATTAGGGCCGAGCTCTATTGCGTGAAAGTCTGCACCTTGAGCAATATTGGCCAAAAACTCACCTTTTTTCGGAATTTTTAAAATAGATCCAAGTTCAATTCCTTTGAAATATAGAGAACGAATTTCTCCGCTTACAACTTCCTTGCAAAAAGGTTGTGCTACGACAGGTCCATTATTTTCAATAACTTTCAATTCAAATTTTTCTTTTAAATCTGTTCTGTCTAATGAAATTTTTTCAACCCCTATCCCTTGAAAAAGATCTAATGGCTTAAGAATTAATTCGTGATGATTTTCTTTTTTCATAGAATCAGCGAATACCATAAATTCGGCCACACTACTTCCAACAAAACTAGCAAGAGATGAGGGTTGGGCATAAGCATGAAGTTTTTCATTAAACTTTAAAATACCATCTGGTGAATTCACGACTCGAATTCCTTGTGATTGATAAAACCGCAGCATCCATAAATAACGTAAATAGCGCGTATCAAATGGCGGATCTATTCTCATATGTAGAATATCTTCTGGAGTCAATTTCTTTGGGATTGAAGTTCCTAACGTAAAAGATTTTAGATAACATCCATCATCATAAAATTCAGCTTGAAAATCATAAAGTTGAAATTCAGGAATTTTTTTATTATTTAAATAAAAATCAACTTCAAATAATAAATAAACTTCCATTCCAAGCTGCTTCATCGTTGAAGCAAGCATCAAAGAGCTGTCTTTTTTAGGGCTTAATTTGTTAATGGGATCGATAAAAAAAACATGTTTCATTTCATTTATACCTATTTAAAGAGGTATGTTGAAAACTCAGGTACCTCTGATTGTTCTTTATAGTCATTATATTTATCAGAAATAAATTTATAATAACCTCTTAAGTCTAACCCAAGTTTTTGACGGAGTCCTTCGAGATCATCAGATTTTTTCTCATAAGTAAGAAAAGCCGCAAAGCTGGCATTATTCCATTGCCTTTGAATAGGAAAACAATTTTTGGGAGGAATATTGATTTCCTGACATTTTTTTAAAATTTCTGGTTTAAATCTTTTTTCCAGAAACTCATCTAAAATTGCAATCGAATCTTCTTTATTAGCAGGCAATAATTTTTTATAATGCTCCTGGAGCTCAGTCGTTAATGAAACAACCGCCTTGCGCAATGCTTTATCTTCTAATTCTTCTTTTTGCTGAATACGTAAATAGTCTAGCTGGTTAGTATTTTTAAAATATTCCTCAAGCATTTCTTTTGAAAAATAATTGGCCAAATTTTCATTGAGTTCGACCTGGTTATTAATAAAAAAGATAGTGTGAAATAATTCATGGAAAATGAGTTCAGCTAATTCATAATCATTATAATGAAAAAATGAAGATAAAATTGTATCTGTAAAATAACCTAGCGTTGAATAAGCATAGACAGGGCGAACCCAGGTTACGAAACTTTCCGCTTCTTTCTTTTTCGCAAATTCTTTGGCAGAAGCTAGATTAAAAAATCCTAAATAAGGAAAACATCCCATCAATGGAAAACAAGTCTCCTCAGCTTTAATTTCCTGAAACGGAGAGGCCACAACAAGATATGTCACAGCTTTGTTCTGAAGCATTGTTGTCTGAGAGTAAATGGCCGTCTCTTTTTTTCCCCAATACTGATAAAAATATTTTTTTAGCGATTGAATTTTTTTAATTTTTTCTTTTTGGTCTTTAGGGATGCGGACATTTTTTAACATTTCTTGATTATCTCTCGCTTTTGATTGCAGAGAAATTTGCCCTAAACTTTGCTCATAGAGATAATCAAATTTAGCGCAACCACTAACTAATAATGTTAACAGCACAAATTTTAAAAAATCCATGCAAAACCAACTAAATATTTTATATTATCCTTTGCTTTATTGAATTCAAAAGCCGGGAAAAGCGTTTTAACAGAACCTTTTAGTGAAAAACTTTCAGTTAATTTAATCTGCAATATAAATGAGCCAAAAACAGAATTATATTTTTGATTACTCTCAGCTAAATTAAATTTACTTTGAGCTAATGTTCCCGTATTTTCTACGGTGATATCGCCTGATGAAACGACAAACTCTCGGGCATACCCGGCACTAATAATTGGTACGATCCTCGAACCTCTTCCTGCGAGCATTTGCTTTAACCCCGCTCCAAAAACTTTAGTTGAAACTCTATTTTGTTGAGCGACAACATCTATTCCAGTGGCCACTGTGTAGCGGTCATATTGTGAAGTTGTATCTTTAGTGTCAGAAACGTTTAAATCAAGCGCCGTCAAATCGAATAAATAACTAGAAATTCCAACAGAATAATTTCGACTTACGACTGAATTTTGTCTGGATGATCCATATATTTGTTTGTCGTAACCAAAATCAAAATCAAATTCAAAAACTGCAAAAGCTTTTATTGGTAGAATAAATAAAATCATTATAAGAATTTTAGAACACTTCACAGTCACCTCGACTTATAGTCTATTCTAGCAACTAAAAGTCGAGTAACGAGAGAGGGGGGAAGAAATTCCCCCCTCTTATAGGACATATTTTATTGAATTAAAGAAGGTGCAATCTTGCCCAAGTCGGCCACCAGGTCAGCTTGGCAAGAAAGTGCGGTGGCCGATGTGATTTTTACATCAACCCAATGCCATTTATAATCAATTTGGTCATTTATTGGGACAAAGTGGACAATTCTGTTACAGTTTGTTCGCCCTTTCCATTTTTTCACTCCACCCATATTTCCATCACTATCAACTAAAACTCTGAATGTTTTACCAATGATAGTCTGATGAATTTTGTTTTGAATTTCCAATTGGTAAGCTTGAATTTCCCGCAAACGTGCACCTCGAACATCATCAGATAATGAATCTTCAAAATTAGCGGCCCTCGTTTTATTACGTTTTGAATAAACATAAGAATAAATAAAATCAAATTGTGCTTTATCTAATAAATCTAAGGTTGCCTTGTGTTCATCATCTGTTTCATTCACAAATCCTGCAATAATATCTGTAGAAAGAACGATCTCAGGTTGTGCAGCTCTAAGTTTTGCTAGTAATCCAAGATAATGTTCAGGCGTATACTCTCTATGCATTCTCTCTAAGACAGTTGCTGAGCCTGATTGTACTGGAAGATGGAGATGTTTAGATAATTTTTTTGAAGTTCCATGAACTGCAATAAGCTCATTACTAACATCATATGGGTGAGAAGTGGTGTATCTGATAATTTCAAGTCCATCAATTTTATCGAGTTCAGTTATTAACATGGCAAGTGATTCGCCATTTTCTTTTCCATAGGAATTTACGTTTTGTCCTAAGAGTGTGACCTCTTGTATCCCCTGATATTTTACTAATTTTGTGACATCTGCCACGACTTCGTTCATTAAGCGAGAGCGCTCTTTGCCTCGAGTATAGGGAACAATACAATAAGTGCAGTATTTGTTGCAGCCCTTAATGATATTCACAAATGCTTGAGGAGAATCTCCACTTACTTTTGTTTCAATGGAAAAATTTTCACTTCGATCCCAAGAATTAATCGTAAACTTTGAGTCCCCCGCATAAACTCTAAAAACCATGTCATTGATTGTATCAATAACATCAGTTCCAAAAGCAAAGTCGAGATGTTTATATTTTTGGACCAATTCCTTTCCTTCAGTTTGGGCCACGCAACCCCCGATCCCAACGACTAGACCATTTTTTTTCTTTTTAGCGTGTTTAATTTCACCTAATTGAGAATAAAATTTATTGTTCGAAAGGTCTCTTACAGCACAAGTATTAAAGAGAACTAGGTCTGCCTCTTCTAATTCAGTAGTTGTTGTAAAGTTTAGGTCTTGAAGATGGGCCGCAATTCTATCCGAATCGTGATAGTTCATTTGGCAGCCAAAAGTTTTCATCCAAACCTTGCGTGGAGGAAACTCGAGATCACCCATAATGACTTTTTTTAAGCCTGTAATAGGATCAATTATCGATTGTTCGCGAGGACCATTGCCTCTAGTGCCCAGACCTGTTGCCATAAGATTACCCTGTTAAAAAGCCTTATCAGCTACTCGTTTATAGAATGTAGGTGGCGAAAATAGCAGGTTCAAAGTGGGATGTAAATCGAAGAGGTAAGAATTGGGCTTGGGGAAATAAAAAAGGGACCCGAAGGTCCCTTTTTTAACTAGTGCGCTTAAAAAATTAAGCTTTAGCAGCAGCTTTAACAGCAGCTTTTTTAGCTACTTTTTTTGTAGCTTTTTTAGCTACTTTTTTCGTAGCTTTTTTCGCTACTACTTTCTTCGTTGCTTTCTTTGCTACTTTTTTAGTAGCCTTTTTTGTTGCTTTCTTAACAGCCATAAAACCCTCCAAAAGTTTTTATTCTTTTACTAAGAATAAACATTTTTTTATTTTCGTGCAAACAAAAAGTAACATGTATGTTTTATTTTTCGTATGTTTTTTTTATTCCTTTAGTTTTTTTTTTCATTTAATCGCCTCAGAGGCACTTTAAAAGTGGGTTTATCACCTTCGATGAATCGCTGAAATGCTTTATACATCGATGTTTCAGACGTTTTCCACACTTGTAAAAACAATTAAAACTTTTTTTGAGCATCACTCTCTAAACTTCGATTTGAAGCCAACATGAGAGAAAATAAAATGATTTGGAGGTAAAAAAATGCCTAATTGGGGAAGTTAAAGACGATTTTTTGGTGAATATCATCCAATGCGACCTCAACAACACCACCTTTTTCGAGTTTTCCGAAAAGAATTTCATGAGAAAGTGGCTTCTTGATCTCAGTATCGATGATTCGAGCAAGTGGTCTTGCCCCCATTTGTGGATCAAATCCAATTTTAGCGAGATAATTTCGTGCAGATTCAGAAATTTTAAGCTCTACATTCTTTTCGGCGAGCTTCGTTTCAAGTTGAATGATGAATTTATCGACAATTTTTAAGATTTGCTCATCACCTAGCTTGTTGAAATGAACAATCGCATCTAATCGGTTTCTAAATTCTGGTGAAAAGAACTCTTTAATCCTTTGATCGCGTTTAAAAGAGAGTGCATTGGCTTCTTTATTGATTCCAATTGAGCCCCCTTCCATTTCTTTTGCGCCAGCATTGGATGTCATAATTAGAACAACATTTCGAAAGTCTGTTGAACGTCCATGCGAATCAGTTAATGTCCCGTGATCCATGATTTGTAATAAAATATTAAAGATATCAGGATGTGCCTTTTCAATTTCATCCAAAAGTAAAACAGCATGAGGGTGTTTCTTCATAACATCGGTTAAAATCCCTCCACTTTCATGACCTACATATCCCGGAGGAGCTCCAATGAGCTTTGCCACAGAATGTTTTTCCATATACTCAGACATGTCAAAACGCTCGAGATGAACACTCATTTCACGCGCCAATGACTTCGCGAGTTCAGTTTTTCCTACTCCCGTGGGCCCGGTAAAAAGAAATGAGCCAATGGGTTTTTGTTCATGACCTAAGCCTGACCTAGATAACAAAATCGCATCGGCAACAAGGTCAACAGCTTGATCTTGCCCGAAAATAGAGAGTCGTAAATGAGATTTTAAGCTTCTCAGTTTTTCTCTTTCATCACCGGCCACCGACATTTTAGGAATTTTTGCCATCGCTGCGATTATTGTCTCAATATCTTTTTTGCTCACATTCAAATGCCGTTTTGATTCCGGCATGATTCTAATCATCGCCCCTACTTCATCCATTACATCAATAGATTTGTCTGGATTTTTTCTATCCGTAATATGTTTATGGGTCAAATCGACAATTAGTCTTACTATAGTATTTGAGTATTTGACGTGGTGATGATCTTCGAATTTAGATTTTAAGCCTAATAGGATTTTAAATGTATCATCGATTGTTGGCTCGTTAACATCGATTTTCTGCATGCGGCGATTGAAAGCAGAATCTTTTTCAATAAATTTTCTATACTCTTCATAAGTAGTACTGCCAATGCAACGAATTCTTCCAGAACTTAAAGCAGGTTTAAGTAAATTTGAAGCGTCCATTGATCCACCACTAGTGGCCCCGGCCCCCATGAGTGTGTGAATTTCATCGATAAATAATATGGCTTCGCCATTTCCATTATCGTTATAAGACATAAGCTCTTTCATGACATTTTTTAATCTTTGTTCAAAGTCTCCGCGGTATTTTGTTCCAGCAAGTAGGCTTGCTAAATCTAAGCTAAAAACTGTTGAATTTCTGAGAAGATCTGGAACCTCACCTTTGACAATCTTATAGGCTAAGCCTTCAGCGATAGCCGTTTTTCCAACTCCAGCTTCTCCAACTAAAAGGGGATTATTTTTTCTTCGGCGGCTTAAAATCTGTGCGACTCTTTCAATTTCTTCAGCTCGACCAATAATAGGATCAATACGATTGAGAAGAACTTCATTATTTAGGTTCAAACAATATTCTTCTAAAGCACTCTTAGGCTTTTCAGCTTTTTCACCACCAAGTTCAGCTCGTATTTCATCATTAAGTGAGGATTCACTATTCATCGGTTTATCGATACCGTGAGCAATAAGTTTCACGACTTCAAATTTTTCGACTCCATGACTTTTTAAAAGAAAATTGACAAAACTTTCTTGCTCATTAAATAAGGCGACAAGTAGATTAATTCCCAATATTTCTTTTTTTCCTGAAGACTGGACGTGCATAGCGGCCCTTTGAATAACTCGCTCTAAGCTCAACGAAATCTCCGGCTGATAAAGAATTCCATTTTTGCGAGCGAGTTCTCGCAATTCTAAATCGGGAAATTGTTCGTTGGAAAGTTCTTGGATGGCCGTAAGTGATAAAACACTAAAATGACTTTGATCATTTAAAAATGTATTCAGTTCTGATTCTAATTTAGGTAAATCTACTCCTGAATGCTCTAAAATACTTCTTACCAGTGGATCAGTTAACATCGCCCAAAAAAGGATTTCTAAATTGAGATACTCGTGCTGAAGTTGGTTCGCTTTTAAAATAGTACTATTTATAATGAGGTCTAAGTTTTTACTTTGCATTCAAAATCTCTTTATTCAGGTTCAATTGAGCACATTAAAGGATGTGCATTTTCACGGGCCAAAATTTCAACTTTTTTGGACTTAGTCTCGGCAATTTCAAAAGTATAAACACCACAAAGCCCTACACCTGTCTTATGGACTTCCATCATGATTTTTTCAGCTTCGACTAATGATTTATGGAAAATACTTTGAAGGATAAAGATAACAAATTCCATAGTGGTGTAGTCATCATTATGAAGCAAAACTTTATATTTTTTAGGCAATTCAACTTTATTTCTAGTGATGGTGGAGGTTCCACCGTCTTCTTCATCTTGATTGTGGTTGTGATTCTTCATATTAATAATTATGACTCTTTTTTAATTAAAGAGGCAAGAGTTCTGTGCGAGTTGTTTAAAGTAGTCATCTTCAACTTTCACACCCGCTTTTAATGAGCACATAATATTCGTATTTTTTGGAGATATCTCATAATAAACTAACTCTTTTTTTGAATTATCAAAAAATTCTATATAACAATCTGGAAAACCTAATACATGTCCAAACTCATGAGAAAGTACTTGTTTCGCTATAACATTATCCATTTGGGAGCTGAGGTAAACTAATCGGTTATTATCGTCTGGAACATAAGAAATTCCTTTAGACGTAGGTATTAAAGTCACAACGTCATCACTATAAGAAGTTACTAATTCAATTTTTAAAGCAAATTGTGAGTTCGTCCAAACCTTTTCTACATAATGGAGTAAATCTACAAGGCGTTCATGAGAATATGAACTTTCTAAAACTTTTACAGTCATTATTGTTTTTTCATCATTCGATTTCTGGCATTTATATTTTTGATGTCCGGTCCGGAGTTTAAAAAGTGCCGAGTAGCGCTCCTCTTGAAAACGAAGATAGTAACGATTTATCATTTTACTAAGTGAGTTATTTCTTAAATTGATAAGATATTCAACCTGGCAGGATATCTTTTTTTCAAAAGAGTTACAAAGTTCAATTGCATTTTCTCTAGTCCATGACTCAGTAGACTTATCCATATTTTGGTATTCACTTTCATCACAAATTTCATTTTGAAATTTTTTATAACAATGATGAGCAATATTTAAATAAGGTCTAATATCATTCTTCTTTTTTTCTGTAAGATTTATAAATGAGCATTTTTGGTCTTCAAATCGCCTACTTTCATTAAAAAGATAATATATATCTTCAGCAATTGTATTAGGTTGCGGCGGGTTTAAATCACTTTGACTTTTTAGTGTTTGATAAGCAGTTTCTAGCCGGATTTTGCTTAAGATGAGAGGACTTTCGTAATTATAAGATCTGGGATTGAGGTTGAAAAAAAGCTGAGGTGATTTTTGAACTTCAAATTCATATAAAGTTCGGATCGATTTGCCAAAACTTGTTTCTGTTTGCTTATTTGTGCACTGTTTTTCCATTAGTAGAAAGGAGATGTTCTTATTGTAGTTTTCATAGTCTCTTTTTTGATTAACGACTTTTCCACAGCTCATAAACATAAGTAGGACTGACAAATTGAATAATAGCAGGCTTACGTGTCTAAAATTTAGACAATTTCCTTTTTCAAATCTATTTAACTCTTTGAATGTAATAATAAAAAAATTCATATTGAGGAATACTTCAATTCTAATGCCACTCTGGCCTGGCCCTCGTTGTGCCTTTATATGTCGGCAAGTTAAAAGCCTTAGCACTAATGTGTTTAATTTTTTCTTAGTTATTTTCGACACTTAAATTTTAGAACAATTTAGCCTTATAATCATACAAAAAGGAGCCCTTATATGATTATTGCAAAAAAAGCACAACCCCAAGGGGACGTTCTAATCGTTGATTTTGATCCTGAAAGTGGAGCAAAAATAAAAACCTATTGTGAAAGTTTAGGTTGTTTTCGCAACATTCTTATTACTCAAGATGGGGCAAGTGCTTCTAGTAAATTGCGCAATCAAAAGTTTGCTTTAATAGTTCTGGAATTAAATATGCCTAAAAAAAGTGGATTGGATGTGTTAAGAGAAATGAATGACCGGTCACTAAATTCGAAAAATAATGTCATCGTTATTTCAGAAACACTCAATCAAACAATGGTCGAAAAAATTACTATTAGCGGAGTGAAATCCTATTTACCTAAGCCATTTTCAGAGGAAGATATTCGCAATAAAATTTTAAAACTCATGGCCCTCAAATAAAAAAGGCTGAAATTATTCAGCCTTTTTTAAGTTATTCTATTTAAGCAACATCTTCATCATCTTGGTCCATCCAGGCATCTGCTGGTTCCAGGATAATCATTTCTGCTTTATCTCTGTGAATCTTATTATATTTATCTTTTTTCTTAAATGCTTGTTTTTCTATTTTATCAACGGCCATATCAATACTATGGTATAGATTCGGCGACCAAGCTGTAGAATGGTATTCGCAGTGAGGTGCATGGTAGTAAATTTCTGCGAAATGTTCACCATTTTTTACATAACACGACCATTTGATCGTCCCTTTGTCTTTAAAGAATTTTGTCAGCTTTTCAGTTGTTTCAGCAATTTTTTGGTCAAGTGCTGGAGTGTGTTCCAAATGCAAAAAAGAGGTTGTAATTTTCATAAAATGCCCTTGTGGATAGTGCGGTCCTAGTTTTTTTCTTTTCGTTTTGATGAAGGCATTACGCCTAACATTTCACGATACTTTGTAACTGTTCTTCGTGCTACTGCGAGATTTTCTTTAGCTAAAATCTCCACAACTTTTTGATCTGATAATGGTTTCAGTGGGTTTTCGGCTTCAAAGATTGATTTTATTTTCATTTTTAAAACTTCACTGGCAATATCAGTACCTCCGTCTTTTCCTCCTATACCTGTATTAAAGAAATATTTAAGTTCGAAAGTTCCTAAAGGAGTGTGCATATACTTATTTGTTGTAACTCTTGAAACGGTAGACTCATGCATTCCAATTTCATTTGCAACATCTTTTAAAACCATCGGTTTTAGAAGTTTTGGTCCCTTTTTAAAAAAATCTTGCTGTTTGGCCACGATTGCTTTAGAAACTTTTTCAATCGTTTTTTGTCTATTTTGAATAGATTTAATTAGCCACTCAGCTGATCTCAATTTTTCTTTAACAAACTCTGAAGCTTCATCAGTTTTATGACCTGCTCCTCGCTTAATCATTTCCTGGTAGAGTTTTGAAATTTTTAAGCGTGGAATTCCTTCGTCATTAACAACAACTTGAAACTCTCCACTTACTTCAACAACAAAAATATCTGGCAAGATATAATGAGTTTCAGGAGTAGCAATTAATCGTCCTGGCTTTGGATGAAAATTTTGAAGTAATAATGACGTTTTTTTCACTTGTTCAGATGTAACCCCTAAAGCTTTTGAAATTTTCTCAAAATTTTTACTTTGTAAATCTTCCAAGTGATCACGAATAATTTTTTCTAGTAAAGGAGAGCGTTCTTCAGCAATTCTCGCTTGCGCTAATAAACATTCTTGTAAATTTATAGATCCACATCCTACCGGATCAAGTCTTTGAATGACTTCAAGAAGATCAAAGGCATCAGAGCGCTTTAATCCTGATTCTGCAATTAAGTCTTCAAAGTTTGCATCGAGGTAACCATCATCATTTATATTGCCAATAATTAAATGGGCCAATTTCCATTCTGAATCACTTAAAACTTCCATCTTAAGTTGCCATTCTAAATGCTCAGCAAGTGTTAAAGATTTTGAAACAATGTTTTCATAACCAGGCATTTCATCTGAATCTGATGAAGGACTGGCCATATTAGGGGCGGATGAATTTGAATTGAAAGAATCTGCATAAGAGTCCCAATCAAAATCATCTTTTTCTTTCATTAATGGGGCTTCAGAAAAATCTTCTGATGTGGCCTCTCTTACATCGTCACCGGGTGTCTCACTATCGTTTTCTCCACCTGCTTCTTCTAGCATTGGATTTTCGACCATTTCTTCAGCAATAACATTTGTCATTTCTAAATGGGTAAGTGTGAGGAGTTTAATCGCTTGTTGCAACTGGGGAGTCATTGCAAGATTTTGCGTTTGTCTTAAACCTTGGGACATTTTAATGGCCATAGTCTTACCTTTTATTTTGCGAATTACATCCTGAATTCTTCTCCTAAGTAGAACTTCCTTGCTCTCTCGTCGTTAATTAATTCTGCAGGTGACCCACTCACGAGTAACTCCCCACTATTCATAATATAAGCTCGATCGACAATTCCTAATGTCTCTCGAACATTATGGTCAGTAATAAGGACGCCGATATTCCGAACTTTCAATCCTTGAATCAAGGCTTGAATATCTCCAACGGCAAGTGGATCAACTCCTGCAAAGGGTTCGTCTAATAAAACAAATTTTGGTTCCAGTGCTAGTGCCCGAGCAATTTCGACTCGCCTTCTTTCTCCCCCCGAAAGTGCTGATCCTTTGGAGTGTCTCACATGATTTAACTTAAAATCCTGTATAAGAGTTTCCATTAAATCTAATCTCTCTCGACGAGATAAATCTCTATTTTCTAAAACGGCCATGATATTTTCTTCAATGCTTAAATCTCGAAAAACTGAAGCCTCTTGCGGAAGATACCCAATACCATTTAAAGCACGTTTATGAATCGGTTGCTCTGTTACATCTTTATCGTCCAACGTAATTCTTCCAGAGTCTGCTTTTACTAAACCTACCATCATGTAAAAAGATGTCGTTTTTCCAGCACCATTGGGACCTAGAAGCCCTACAACTTCTCCTTGTCCAACTGAAATTGTAACGTCTTTAACAACATTTCTTCCAGCGTAAGTTTTTTTTAAATTAAAAGCTTCAAGCTTAATTTGTTCCATCTTTTTTTGACCTAATCCTTAGTCATTACCTATTTAAGTCTTATCTTTTTCCAATGTGATATTTGTATTGGCATCATCAACCTCTACAGATTCAACATTCTCTCTAATTATAATTCTATTCCCTTTAATTACATCGCGCTCTTGAAAAACTTTTGGCAATCCAGTAAGAATAACTTTTTTCTCGCTAATTAATCCTTCGAGTTTTTCAGCAAAGGCTTTTCTTATTAATGGTTTTTTCCCATTAACTAAGGTTTCCTGTAATCTAACATCGTCATAAAGAGCGTAATACTTGAGTCTTTTGTTGTAGTTCTCTAAAAAGACTTCACCTCTGTTAGCAAAAGCATCTAAATTTTCTTTTTTTAATGAAACATTACCCTTCATTTCGATCAGACTCAAAGGTGCTTTTAGGGTTAAAAAATCGGTTGCAAAGCTCACATTTTGTTCATAAACTCGTTTTCGTTTAATAGACCCAGTAACTTTGTTCTGATACTCAATTGTTTGCAGTTTTGGGTAATAAATGGCCGATTGAGAATTGACCAAAACTTCATCACTTGTTTTTTCAATTGTGCTTAAAGTTTTTACATTATTAGTGGCATTTAGAATTTCACCTGCAGATAAAATTGAAACTTTTTGTGCAGTCAAATGAGTGTTAGACATTTTTATTTCTACGTCATTTTCTAAATAAAGTTCTTTCTTTTTCAAAAGTGCCCTAGAATTTTTTGCTTGAAATAAAATGGGTTCAAGAGATTTCTCACTTCCTTTTTCATATCGATAAACTGTCCCTGACGGATTAAAACTGATGACGACTCCATCAATTGCAGAAATACTCAATTCAACTGATTCTAATTCTAAAAATGGTTTTGAACTTTCTACCGAATAATAGGACACATTTTTAAAAAAACTCTCATCTACAGTGTCATGTAAAGATTCTTTAGGAGGAACTGAATGCTCCTGTCCGAATGTATTAAAACGACCTCCATAAGATAAGAAAACCAATCCAGAGCAAATGGCGAAAAAAAGAAAAATAATGGAAAATTGGCGAAACTTCAAACCGCATTCCTAAGGTAAATCTATGTTCCTAATCTTATCGTATTATACCCCCCAAATTCTTATAATTTTAAGCATTTATTTTTTCTTATATTTTCTCTAATCCCTCTAGTTTTCTTTACTAAGTCAGCGTATTTTTGCTACAGTTGACTATCAATATCAAGTATTAACGCTAAGGATGAAAAGTGTCATTAAAAGACCTTCAAAATATAATTGACCAAGGCCAAAAACTTACTCCTATGATGGATCAGTATTTTCAAATTAAAAAAAATTATCCTGATACTCTCTTGCTGTTTCGCATGGGGGATTTTTACGAAGTATTTTTTGAAGATGCTAAAACGACTGCACGACTTTTAAATATCACACTTACTCACCGAGGAAAAATTGGAGATACTCCAATTCCAATGGCCGGTATACCTCACCATGCAGCTTCTGTTTATATAGACCGAATTACCAACCAAGGTTTAAAAGTTGCCATTTGTGAACAAATAGAAGATCCAAAAGATGCTGTCGGTATTGTTAAACGAGGTGTTACTCAAGTCGTAAGTCCTGGAATGCCATTTGACTTGGATAAAACTCAAGGTCATGAACACCGATACATGGTTTCCACTTATAAAAAAGGAAATGATTATTTTTTAGTGGCCCTCGATTTCACTACTGGTGATTTCATGGGACATAAATACTTAGGTTTTGAAAATTTCATAGAGGGATTACGAATGATCGCTCCTCGAGAATTCATTACATATATGGGACAGTGGGATGAACCAGAAGTCGAAAGTCTCTTATCTCATTATGGTGTATTGAAGACGCACTTGAGTGTTGAGTATTTCACACCTAAATTCTCTGAACTCTATATTGAAAAAATTATTCCTGGGTTTAAACGAGATAAAATTTTAAAATTAGATGAAGATATTCTCTCCGCAATTGGTGCTCTTGCTTTTTATGTCTGTTCAACTCAGTTATTAGAAAGTTTTATGCATATTCGTCCTTTTAAAATGATTTCTAATACTGGTGCCATGAAAATTACCTTGCCGACACTTACTGGATTAGAAATTTTACCTAGGACTCGCGAAACATATAAAGAATCTTTATTAGGATTTTTTGATAAAACAGAAACGGCGATGGGAGCTAGGCTTCTTAAAAACTTATTCTCCACACCACTTTATAATTTAAAAGAAATTAATGACCGCCTCAATATTATTGAATCCCTCATTAATCACAACTCACTCATTAAAGATCAACGATTAGAACTATCTAAAATACGAGATATTGAACGGATTCTGGCGAAAGTTTCCATGAATAAAGGATCTGCCACTGACTTAATCAACTTGGCAGTTGCGATCATAGCTTTTGTTAGTCTCTTAGAAATGAATAAATCACTTCCACATAAAATTGAACTTTCCCAGAGTGAGATAAAAAAACTAGTAACTCTCGCTGAATCAATTACTAAAAATTTAAATGATGAAATTGGGGCGAGTTTAGAGAAAGGTAATTTAATTCGTTCAGGTGTGCATGTTGAACGTGATCGTCTTGCCAAACTTCACTTGAACGTCGGGGAAGAACTCTTAAAAATGGAAACACGGCTTCGCTCAGAAAGCGGTATCCAAAAATTAAGAATAAAATCAAACAACGTGACTGGATTTTTTATTGAGGTTTCTAAAGGTAGCACTGAAAAAGTTCCAGCGAATTTTGACCGTCGCCAGACATTGGTGAATGCTGAACGCTACACAACTCCGGAACTAACTCAATTAGAAAAAGAAACTATTACAGCTCAATCAAAATTAGAAAAACTTGAACGAGAAATATTTAAAGAGTTAATTACTTCTGTTCACAATTTAAGCCATTCAATTATGACCATGTCTGGTCATATTGCTTTAATAGATTCATTTCAAAGTTTAGCCAGCATCGCACTTCAAGAAGGTTTTTCTCGTCCTTTACTAGATGATAAAAAACAAATTCTTCATATTGAAAGTGGCTTTCACCCACTAATTAAATCATTAATTAAAGACCAATTTGTTTGCCATGATCTTTTACTAGATGAAAAAGTTTATTTCGGTTTAATAACAGGTCCTAACATGGCCGGTAAAACAACAGTCATGCGTGAAGTGGCCATCATTCAGCTTCTTGCTCAAATGGGATCATTTGTTCCAGCAAAAGTTGCTCATCTTGGATTATGTGATTTTCTTTTTAGCAGGCTTGGCGCCAGTGATGATATTTTAAAAGGTCAATCAACCTTTATGGTTGAAATGGCCGAGACAGCTGAAATCCTTCGTCATGCAACAAACAAATCACTAATTATTTTAGATGAAGTCGGAAGAGGAACATCAACTTATGACGGGCTTTCTATTGCCTGGGGATTAGTTGAACATTTTATTGAAACGACTAAAGCCTTAACACTTTTTGCCACCCATTATCACGAGCTAATTGAAATAGCTGACCAAAATCCAGCGGCTAAAAATCTTACAGTGGATACTATTAGCCACAAAGGACAGGTTCAATTTTTATACAGATTAGTTGAAAAAGCAGCATCACAAAGTTTTGGAATTTATGTAGCTAGCCTGGCAGGCCTTCCACAAAGTGTATTGAAACGCTCACAAGAAATTCTGAACCAATTAGAAACCGGACACCACAATCCTGTTACGTCCCATAATCTTGTAGAAAAAAATACATCGAGCAGCTCTCAACTTTGTTTTCTTCCTGATTTAAAAACTATTGAGATTCCCCTTTATTTACAAGAACTAGAGAAGGAATTATCAAAAATGGATGTCATGAAGATGACTCCAATTGATGCATTGATAAAGCTCAATCAGCTAAAAACACATATAGAACTAAATTAGTCCATTGATAAAGCCTCATTTTTTCCTCCATCCATTCGATAAGACTTAGAGTGGCAAAGGTCATGGAGGAATCATGAAACAAAATAATGATATGTTGAAAAAACGAGTTTATGCACTCACTACAGACTTTTTCATAGTGGTAGTAACCAATTATTTTTTAATGGCATCATTCACTGGATTTTTAAAAACCGTCTTTTTCCATTTTCCACTACGTGCTCAATTATTTTTAATACATAAATTGTCACTAATGACTTCTGTCTCTTTGTTATCTTTAACTTTTGCTTATTTTTCAATTTTTTATTTTGTAACCAATGGTCGAACAATGGGAAAAACATTATTTGGTTTAAAAGTAATTACAAATGATGAACTTCTTGATTCAGAGTTAACTCTGAATCAGTCCATGAAGCGCTCTTTTTCTTATATCGTCTGTGCGATGTTTGGTTCATTTTTATTTGCACTTTCATTTGTAAGAAAAGATGAAAAAAGTATCGCCGATATTTTTTCAAATACAAATGTTACCTACGATCGCAAAGACGAAAATAAAATGTCTACACAATCTTTTGGCACAGAATTTCAACTTACATTAATTGATTCAATTAAAATGCAAGAAGAAAACGCTGAATTGCCTGATCAAGATATTGCTGCTTAAAAAGAATTACGATTCAAGCATACTTCTCAACATCCATGCAGTTTTTTCATGAACTCGAAGTCTTTGAATGATTAAGTCAGCAGATGGTTGATCATTAGCTTCAGTGACCATACTAAAAATACCTCTAGCCGTTTTTATTACTTGTTCATGCCCATGAACTAATTCGGCCACCATTTGCATTGCACTTAAATCTCCAAGCTGTTCTTTTATCGATGTCAGTTTTGAAAACTCTTGATAACTGGCCGGAGCTTTAAAACCCAAGGCCCTAATTCTTTCAGCTATTACATCTACTGCCAAAGCCAATTCATTATACTGGCCTTCAAACATTAAATGGAGTGTTTGAAACATTGGACCTGTTACATTCCAATGAAAATTATGAGTTCTTAAATAAAGAGTATAACTGTCTGCTAAAAAATGTGACAGCCCTTTTGAAATCTCTTCTCGGTGCTTTTCGCTAATTCCAATATCAATTTTTGCTTTCATAAAATCTCCTTCCAAATAATGAAAATGGATACAACTGTAAGTAAACTTATCCATTTTGGGTTATAAAATAACGTTGGCGTTTTCGGAATAAAAAGCTTTATTGGAGCAATAATGGCTCCTCCTGAAAAAGCTAATACAATAGCAAGAAGTAAAATACTCTCATTTCCCCAATATCCAATGCACAATCCTGAAATGCTCGACAAAAGTGCACAACATAAAATCCCGAGAGATGAAAGGAGTGGATCTTTACCTATAGATAAGAAATAAATGGCCAAGACAATTCCATTAAAAAAATTATAAATAAAGAGTAAAACTAATAATGAATTTCCTTCACCAGAATGAGTTAGATTCATTGCAATTCCTGCTGCCATTCCGATAGGACTATTTTTAAAAAATAGAAATAAAATAAAAAGAATTCTCTTTTTATCACTAAGATTATTTGTGACAACCATTTCTAAAATAGTTTTTAAACCTTTTTGTAAAAGTAAAAATAGGCATATTCCTAAAATAAAAATTAAAAAAACTAGCTTAATATTTTTTTCATGAAGTAATTCTAGTTTTTGAGGAGCTAATAGACTAAAAGATGTAATAAAAAGAATAATACCGATGAGAAAATCTAATTTTTTTGAAAAAAAAATATTCTTTTGATAATTGAATGAAAAGAGTTCAATGAAAAATACAAAAAGTGCGCCTATTATAATTGCAGCACTCGTAGCTATACCACCCAATAAACCTAAAAATAATCCACTCATAATCGATATCTCCTAAAATGGATTATCGACCTTGAGCAAAGATAAGAATAATTGATTAAAAAAAATTAAACTGAGTTAAAAACTATGGATTCATCTCTTAAGATTTTGTCCAATCAAAATGCAATTCTTTGAGTTGAGCAGCACTTGGTCTTGAGGGGGCATGTGACATTAGATCACTAGCAGAAGATGTTTTGGGAAATGCAATAACATCGCGGATAGAATCTGTGCCCGTTAATATCATAATAAGTCGATCTAATCCAAAGGCCAATCCACCATGAGGAGGAACACCATATTTTAGAGCTTCAATAAAAAAGCCAAATTGATTCTTCGTTTCTTCAGGGGTAAAACCTAAAACTTTAAACATTCTATCTTGAACAGATTGGTCATAAATACGAATAGACCCGCCTCCAATTTCATATCCATTACAAACAACGTCATATGCTTCTGCCGTTAATTTTCCCAATGGACCATTTGGGTCTTGGTGATCAGAATTCATAAAGATATCAAGTTTCTCTCTAGCAGGCATCGTGAAAGGGTGGTGACATGCAGTAAATCTTGCTGCTTCTTCACTCCACTCTAAAAGAGGAAAATCATAGACCCATAAAAATGCTTTTCCTGATCCAATTAAGTTACATTTATGGGCTAAATTCCTTCTTAATGCATCAGCACTAGCGTGGGCAACGGAATGAACATTATCAGCAAAAAACAACCATGTTCCATCGCCTTTTTCTTCTGAAAGTGAAAACAATTGAGATTCAATTTCATCAGTAATAAATTTAGAAATCCCTGTGCTACGTTCGCCTTTTGAGAGTTTATAAAAAGCGACTCCTTTTCCACCATGCGGCTTAACCACTATTGGGAAAGCATCTGTGTCTTTTCTCGTGAATTGACCTACTGACTCAGGCACAAAAATAGCTTTAATCAGGCCCCCTGCTTCAGCGACTGTACTAAAAGTCGCAAAATCAGAACCTTTAAAAATATTTGTTACGATCATTTGCTTTAAACCAAAACGGACATCTGGTTTGTCGCAACCATAAATATTCATAGCATCAGCATACGTCATCATTGGAAGGGTAAAATCTGAACTTAAGCTAAATACTTTTTTAAGCATTTTTTCAACTAAGTTTTTCATGTACTCTTGAGTGGCAAATGAAACTTCCATATCAACTTGAGAAAACTCAGGTTGGCGATCAGCTCGCAAATCTTCATCTCTAAAGCAGCGGCAGATTTGAAAATATTTATCAGTTCCACCAATCATTAATAATTGTTTCAACGTTTGTGGAGACTGAGGAAGTGCATAGACTTGACCAGGGTGAACGCGAGAAGGAACAATATAGTCCCGAGCACCTTCTGGTGTTGATTTATAAAGAATCGGAGTTTCAACTTCAACAAAATCTTCATCTGTCAAAAGTGTTCGAATTGTATTCATTGTACGCGAACGTAGTAAAAGGATGTCTTGTAATTTTTTAGTCCGAAGATCTAGGTATCGGTACTTTAATCTCAAGTCTTCAGTGGCTTCTACTGAACCGAAAGGTAGAAAAGGAATTGTATCAATATCTGATTTAGAAAGTAGTGATAAAGAAGTTACTTGGACTTCTATGGCCCCTGTATCCATATTTGCGTTTTGAGCTTCAGTAGGTCTAGCCACAACTATACCTGTAGCTAAAACAACTGACTCAAGTGAACATTTTCTAAGTTCGTCTAAATGATTTCCTTCAACATTTTCAAAATTCACAAATCCTAATTGAGTCATTCCGTATTTATCACGCAAATCAATGAAATGAAGACTTCCTAAGTTTCTATACTTATTAACCCATCCACAAAGCGTCACTTTAGAGCCAATATCTGATGCTTTAAGTTCCCCACAATGATGAGTTCTCATTAATCCTTTAATTGCATGGGCCATTGATTTCTCCTCTAAAATTAGGGACAATTTCCCCAGAACACCGAGGAAATATCATGACCACTATAACTCAATCATTCCTAAAGCTCATTAAAAATCTTATTTTGCCAATGTTCATATTCGGCCAAATTGCTTTTGGTAAAGAGCTCTATTCGATGCAAAACCCCAAAGGCGCCTCAGTTGAATTAAGACTAGCGCTAACCCATAAAGAACACACTGAAGGACTAAGTGGATTAATGCCAAAAGATTTTAGTGAGTCGCATGGAATGCTTTTTGTGAATCCCGAAATGGGACCAAGAAGATTTTGGATGCCCAATACTTTCTTTAATTTAGACATTATTTTTTTGGACCAAAATTTGAAAATTGTAGCTATTGAAAAAAATGTTCCGGCCCATGCCGGGTATAAAGAACCACCTGCAATTTATCAAACTTCAACTTACGTTGCTCAATTTGTTCTTGAAATTAAGTCCGGAGCAAAATTCAGCAAAGTCCTCAATAAAGATGATTCTCTGAAATTTATTGGACCGATTTCTCTACAGGAAATAGCACTAAAAACTCGTCAGAAGCAATAAAACCTAAGTTATCTCGCACTAATTTTTTTTGAAATGCAACATCAGTTTGCATGCGTTCAATTTCCATCACGAGTTGCATGTTTTCTTTTTTGATACGACTCAATTCACTTAAACGATCATTATAAAGTGAGCGCTGTGAATAAAAATCAGTGACTCCACCATTAGCAAATATCAAACGTAAAATCATAACTAAGCAAAAAATCCAACTTCCTTTGACTAAGTATTTTTCTAAAGTCGGGTCCATTGGTTTTGATTTTTTTCGACTTGATGTTGTATAACTTAATTGACTGGCCACTTTTCTAGGTGCCCTTTTAATTGGAGTAAAATCAACCTCATCAGGTTTAGCGACAGATCTTCTTGTTACTACAGAATCTGATTTGGGCAACGATGAACGGGCCCGCTCTTCTGCTCGCGGTCTAGGTGGAGGATTCTCTTTCAAAGGCTCTTCATTTATTTTTTCTTGTTCTTCCACTTGCCCAAATTGCTGTTGAACTGGAGGTGGAGACTGATTGCGATTTCTTTCGGCTTGTCTTGCACGATTTTTCTCAATAGCTTTTCTAAGTCTTTCGTTAGTTATAGTGGAAGTGTCTGGAGTGTCTAGAGTTTCCGAAGAATTATGGGGCCCTGCTTCAGAGCTACTAGGCTTTGGAGTTGATTCTCTCGATCTATCAAATGAAAATTCCAAGTAAACATCCTGTCGTTAAGATCTAAAACATCCTGTTTTATTCTATTTTACCCGAGCTTTGTTTTGACTTCAATCCAAAACTTTCTCACAACTGCTAGTTCGTGAAAGTAATAGTACAAAGTCCGCCCAATGCCGTTATCTGGAAAATTCTCTAGCTCTGTATGATTAATGCCTTCGAGAAAAATATTTTTAAAAGAGATAAAACTTAAATGGTCAGGTTTTGAAGACGCTACTGTAAAACTCTTATCATCACAAGAAAATTCACTAATCGGAAATGAACTGCGAAGTAATGTACGAGCTTGATTCATACGAAGTGAAGCAACTCCACTATCCCCTATAGGACCGAGTTGAATATATTTCTCGGCTCGATTGATTCCATGAGAACGAAAAAATATTTCAAACCTGTCGTTTAATATTTGATCTATGTTCATCCACCAACTAAAACCAGGATCACTTAAATTGCAAAGAGCATCTTCTTGGTGGGGAAAACGTCGATTAATGACTTGCTCACGAATTGCATCGGCCAATTCAACACTTTTAGTTTCAAAAAATTCCACAGAATCCAAACTAGTCGGCTCGTCAATTTTCAATATAACTCGTTTACAAGAATCCTTTTGCTCCAACTCTTTAAACGATTGTCGTATATTGGCCGAAGAATATCCTCGCACGCAAAAAGTACTACTCGCATTATCAATTTTATAGATAATCCCCGGTGCCTCTGGATAGATGCGCGAATCAGTTTTAAAAACATGCTCAACTTCTTTGATTTCTTCTACTACAACTATTTCTTCTGGGATATCTGAAATCAAACTATCAGCTAAGTCGTAGAGATAATCATCATCAACATCGGAATGATCTAGGAATGATTGTTGGATCGATTCAGGATTTGGATTAGGAAAATTTGTAGTACGAAGATACTCTGATAAAGCCAGGGTTTCTTGCAGGAGTAAATCTAAACTCATTTCTGGTTGGTTCATTGAAATCCTATCAAATCCTTTGAATGGAGCATTTTTAATCTCAGTAATTATTGTAAAAGGTAAATACCTTTCTTGACAAGTTTTTCTCTAGAAAAAAATAAAATATTTACCAGAGAAATCTAAGTAGATTAATTGTCAAAATAACAAGGAAGGGAGAAAAATCGAATGGCAAATTTGGTGGCAGTATTCTCCGAATAGGATCACAGGAAAAATCACAAACTTTTTTTAATTGTTTCCTCCATTTTTTTTCTTGGAGATTCGGGAAAAAACTTAAAATTGCGTCTAAGATAAGTGCGAAAATATAATAGTCTAAAAGTGTTCGGATAATATTCATAGCTCTCCCCTCGACTCCCTCTTTTCTTTATAGACATGACAAACACATGCTCCATAAAAGAAAAAACACATAAGATAAAATAGCCAAATAACTCCCATTACGGAAGTATAAAGATCACCATAGTTTCGCATTAAACTTGCTCGTACATAATAAATATAGATCCAAAAAATTGATTTTCCTAAAAAAACTGAAAATGAAAATGCCATCGCGGCGACAAAAGCCTCATGGAGTTGGATTTTCCATGAAAAAAGCCATCTATAGAGAATTGTAAAATAAACAATCAATATTCCAATATGGAGAATGTTAGAATTTAGCCAGTAAGATTTTTTTAAATTCACTTTTAATAAAAAATTCATTACAGGGCGCAAAAATTCAAAATTATCATAAAAAAACTGAGTTATTAAATTCGATTGCATAAATTTAATTATATAAATAATAACAGGAGGAAGGATAAAAATGAGACCTAACATTAAAAGTGTCATACCTATAATAACAAATCCTTTTAATATTCTCCAAAGTGAAAGTATATTTTTATCTTCTGTGATGAAATAAATTCCCAACCATATAGAATTCAAAAAAGTAATTGTCGATACAGCTAAAAAGAAAAAATTGAGCAATGTAAAATTCGTTCCAGCAAATAGAGGTCCTTTGATTAGTAACTGTAACTTTGTTAAAAGTTGAGGGGCGACTTCTGGAAAAAACTGAGAACCAATTAAAAATAAATATTTTTGGGTTTTATCAAGATTACCTAAAAAATAACCAATGCATCTCACCATCAAGAGAGCAAATGGAACAATTGTAATGAGTGCATAAAAACTGGCCGATGAAGCAAGAGTCGTCCCTTTTTTATGATAAAAAAGGATGGCACCCCTATACAAATTCCGGAAACCATCTTTGGTGAATTGAGTAATTGAATCCATGACCTAATGCTAACGGAAAGTTCAACATTTTAATACTAAAATGAGAAAAGTGAGAGTTGCTGACCCCTAATGCCTTCAAAAGTTTTTCCTAACAATGAAAGAATACTGTCAGCGACAGGGGCCAACTGGCGATCGATATAATAATCGTAATCTAGATCCTCATGGGGCAATTCAATCGGAATGGCCCCTCTCGAAGTCATTACATACTGGGGGCGCTTTTTTAAAATACCTTTTTTCTCAAATAATAATTTAGCTGCCTTGGCGTGTGGAGGGATATTTTTAATATATTCCTCTAATGGCTTTGATAAACGTTTACTTAAAACCAAAGAGGAGTCTAATTTTTTGTCTAATAAATCCGACAGAGTTTGTTTAATAAAGAGTTCCAAATCTTCATTATAAAAAACTCTTCTAATCAATTCAAATTGAAAATTTCGAGCCAGGGCACTCCAATCAGATCTCACATATTCCATTCCTGTAAGTACCATTTCTTCATGAAATCCATTAGGAGCCGAGGTAAGTACTAATCCGGCATATCTTTTCTTAGCACCACCTACTTCTCCACGAGTTGAGGTAAGGATTAATTTTTTAAAAAATTTATCATATTGAATTTCTAAATGAGAAACGACTGAGAAATCAGTTTGTAATTTTTCAAGTAAAAACTGGTTTACCTGTTTAACAATTTCTCGACCAATTTCTACATGATCGTCGATACTTTTCAATTGGACAAAAAGTGAATCGGTATCGCCGTAAAGGACAACTAATCCCATTTCTTCTAAAAAATGAATAACCGCTTTTAAAAGCCATTGCCCTGTTCCAGTGATCGCATCTGGCAAATCTTCATGGTAAAATCGACAACCACTGGAGCCCATTACACCATAAAAACTATTCATTAATATTTTTACTGCTTGTGAAAGCTGAGAGTTCTTATCTTTTTTAGCTAGAGCACGTCTATTGAGTAACTCAGAAATTTTAGCAGGTAAAATATGATGGTCTCTCGAAAAAGTAAAATTCACTGGAGTTGTTAGGGGATTTATCAATTTTTTAGTTCTTGAAAGTGGATCGATGAGAAAAGTTTCAATAAGAGTAGGATATAAACTTTTAAAATCCATTACTAAAACATTTTCATGGACTCCGACTTTTGGATTTAAAACAAAGCCTCCCTTGGCCTGTCTCTCCCATTCTATATCTAAGACATTTGGCGCTACAAAACCAGATTTGTGCAACTCTGGTAAGTAAAAATGATCAAAAGCAGCTGTTGATCCACCGACTTTATCTAAAAGCAATCCTGAAATTAGGGAACGGTTGAACAAGAGGTCCAAGAGTTTTGTTTTTTCAAAAATTTCCAAAACTAATTGAGCATCTCTTAAATTGTACTTTGCTAAAGATACTTTATCTTCTCTGAAGCGGCGTTCAATTTCATCCCACTTATCATATACTTCATCTTCGTCAATATCTTTTCCCACACCTAAAACTTCTTTTGCTACGTCATTTAATTTATAACTTTCAAAAGAAAAAAAATTTGTTTTTAAAGCCCTTGGTCCATCAATGATAACTCGACCTTCTAGATTTAAATTCCACTCTCCTCTATTGCTTTTATACAATTCAAGATTTCGTTTTCCCCTTCCTAGTAATAGAGGTATATTGAATTGCTTTGCTTTTTTTTCTAAAAAATGAAAATCAAAGCCAATAACATTCCAACCAGTAAAAATATCTGGATCTAATCGTTGAGTTGACGCTTGAAAAGATTCAAGTATCTCTACTTCGCTTGAACAAAAATTGAGTTCTTTAGTGGATTCACCTATTCCCAACATGAAGATTTTGTCTTCAATGTACGCTGCTGATCGATAAGAGTAAGCCAATGAATAAAGCCTGCCATCTTTCCCAGTCTCAATATCAAAGGACATGATTTTACATTCTGGATAAAAATGGCTTTTATCCATTTGAGGATTATTAAATGTCAGAATGCCATTTATGATTTTAGCTTCACCCGAAATTTTTACTTGAGCAAAAAATCCATTGTCCATTAAATAGCGCTCTAGTGGCCTGACATCTGCCTCAAAACTTCTCAATCCTTGGGACTCTAATTGAATTTTTTTATTTTTTAAATCTGCTTGTGTTCGACACATTATTTTCTCTACAAAGGTTTCATCAAGGCATTTCATACTTGTAGGAATTTTACTTTCTGCAAAAAAATAATTTTGAAATTGATTAAGTGTGACTAAGAAAGTCCCTTCATTAGATTGTCCATAGATTTTTAGGACTAAATGATCTTGATAGTCAAAACTCAATCCCGATAAAATAAAACCTTCGATTTGTTTGTACATATAAGGTAGGATAACATGCACGATTTTCTAAACCAATACCAATGTCAAAGGAATAAATATGAAAGAAATGTACCCTGAAATTGAAGCATACAGCTCTGGTTTTCTTAAGGTCTCTGAACTTCACACAATGTACTTTGAAGAAGCAGGTAATTCAAAAGGAAAACCAGTGGTCTTTTTGCACGGTGGCCCTGGTGGAGGAATCATTGCAAATTATCGCAGATATTTTAACCCAGAGAAATGGAGAATTATTTTATTAGATCAAAGAGGTTGTGGTAAAAGCACACCATTTGCCGAATTAAAAGAAAATACAACTTGGGATTTAGTTGCAGATATTGAGTCGCTTCGAAATCACCTTTCAATAAAGCAATGGTCCGTCTTTGGAGGATCGTGGGGTTCAACTCTCGCTTTGGCCTACGCGATTAAACATCCTAATTCATGCATCGAACTTTTTCTTCGTGGTATTTTCTTATTACGAAAAAAAGAAATTGATTGGTTTTACCAAGAAGGTTGTTCGAAAATTTTTCCCGATGCATGGGAAGGTTATGTACAACCTATCCCCTTAGAAGAACGCCATGATTTTGTCTCCGCATTTTACAAACGATTAACATCAACTGATGCCAACACTCGAAAAATTGCCGCGAAAGCTTGGTCAATTTGGGAAGGTTCTACTTCAAAATTAATTCCAGATACAGATGTAGTTGCTCGCTTTGGTGAGGATGAATTTGCAGATGCATTTGCTCGCATTGAATGTCATTATTTCGTGAATAAAGGATTTTTTGCAGAAGATAATTTTTTACTCAATAATATTGGAGTCATTCGTCATATTCCGACAGTCATCGTTCAAGGCAGATACGATGTTGTTTGTCCTGCTGAAAGCGCATGGGATCTTCACCGCGCTTTTCCAGAAGCAGAGTTTCACTTAATTGCTGATGCTGGACACTCACTATCTGAAAAAGGGATCACCGACGCACTCGTGTGCGCCACTGACCGTTTTTAAAACTACAGATTATATTTTTGAGCAAGAGTAGTGGCAAGATTTAGCAATTCAATTTCTTGAGTTGTTTTTTCTGCTCTTGATTCAAATGATGAAGCAATACTTTGAGTAAAGAGTGAGATTGTTTTCAGCGCTGGATCTTCTTTAGAAAGTCTTGTTGTGGCAATTTCATCTGTTAATTTTAAAAATTTATCTGCGATTTTAATCCCACCTAAATTGGCCAAAGCAGAAGCGGTGCTAACATAAATCCGAGCTTGATCTGAGGCAGAAAAATTCTCAATCGATGTATTCGGATTATTTCCAAGATTTAAAATGGCCATGTATCGATTCATTTCACTTGGATCACTAATCTTTGCATTATTTTTTAACTTTCTAAGTAAATCTATCCCCAACATCCACTCTCCTAAATGTTCACCGCACACATGAACAATGAGCCGAGTTATGGACGTGACATCTTCTTCTGTTTCCATTAATTGAAAATTTTGCTTGAACTCATAAGCTACTTTTCTTGGATCTTCAGCATGACTGGCCCAAGCATCAGCAATATATTTTTTAAAGTTCATTTTTTATCCTTTGTATTGATTTGATTAATTTATTCTTTTTCGACTATTACACACATAAATGAGGCAAGCTTTGAAAATTTGCCAAATTTAAAGGGGTCAAGTGTTCTGAGTGCATCGATCGGTTTTAAGTCTTCAATTTTTTTAATTTTAAAACCAGCATTTATAAGTGGATTAATAACTTCTTCGAATGAACGGTAATAATCTGGCATGACAACTGGCTCTTGATTAAATCCTTTCCAAGTTGCTTCTACATATTGAACTCCAAAAGCACACTCAGGTTTATACCAATTCCAAGAACCTAATGGATGTTGAATGGTAAATATAAATTTACCTTTAGGTTTTAGTAACCGATGAAATTCGGCCAAGGGTATAGACCAATCTTTAATATAATCGATGGCCAAAGAAGCAACCACCATATCAAACTGACCATTGTGAGATGTATCTAGAGGAAGAGGAATTGCTCCATCCGCTACAAAAAACATGGCATTTTTCTGGTTTCGTTTTTTAGCTAACTCAATCATCTTAGGACTAACATCATATCCTACAACTTTGGCCCCTTCGTGAATTAAATATTCAGCAAGTATCCCTGGACCACAGCCAGCTTCAAATATTTTAAGCCCTCTGACTTCCCCCACGGCTTTTCTCATTGCAGGTTGTTCTATGTAGGCATTTTCTGCTTTACTCGGCGCAAGTCTATCAAAGGACTCTGCTAGTAATTCGTAGGCTTCTAAGGCAATTGGCTTATTCTCACTCATGGTGACCCTTTCTATTTAACTGTAATTATAACTCATTCTACGTTATTTTAGGAAGATAGACTGACTAAAAAATAACACTATGTAAAATTGATCTACCTTTGCCTAAAAAATATGAACCTCCATTAAAATCTTCTTAATAAGCAATTTAATATTGTACCGACTAAAGGAGTTTTTATGTTTCATAAATGTCTTACGATTGCCCTAGTACTATCTTTTTCAACTGCAGCTTTTTCTTCAAATAGAGTTAACGAATCCATCGCTTCAACTAGTGAAGAGCGCTTAACTAAAATTGTTGAACTACAAAATAATTTAGTTAAAGGCAGAAAGGAAATAGCCAATTTTGAAACTGAATTATCTAAAGTTCAAAAGAGTAGTGAAAACCATAAGTCTTATGTGAGTATTAGAAATACTTCGGCCATAGTCTTAGCTGCCTCTACTATTGCGATTGGGGCATCAATGCTTATTCAATCAAAGAGAATGGGAATTTACAAATTATCTGGACGATTACCAAACCCAACAGACGCAGAAGAGGCATTTGCAATTATTGGTTTGATTGGTATTCCCGCTTCTGCTTTATTTGTAGCAGGATCTGAAGTTGGTGTGTTATTAACAAAAGATGAAGCGACTCAATTGATTTCAAATTTAAATGAATTAAAAAAGTCCCTTGAAAACCAAAGTAAGGAATTCGTCAAAGAATTAGACTTATTATGTAAGGCCGATCCTCGACATGAAGTTTGTTACTTGGATCACAGTTACGTTCTATTTAATAAATAAATTTAAATAATTCTAAAAATTTATAAGCGCCTCTGATAATTCAGAGGCTTTTTTATGCCAATTTTTTAATTAAAAACATACCATCACGAATCGGCAAAAGTGTGCCATATAAATTTTCGTTTTGAGCAATAGTATCGTTCACTAATCGAATAAACTCAGTATTTCTATCGCGGTGTTCACTTAAGTCCAATTCAACATCTGGTAATACTTTTCCATCCCACAGAACATTATCAATGACAATTATTCCCTGTGGAGATAAAAGCGGAATTGTAAGTTTTAAGTAATCTATATAATTTCTTTTGTCTGCATCGATAAAAACAAAATCAAATCTTCCACTTAGAGTAGGTATTATTTCTAGGCCATTGCCAATTAAACTTTTAATCTTGTGTCCTTGACTTGATTGATTCCAAAACCCTTGAGCCAATGCTCCAGTAGTTTGATTAATATCAACGGTAATGACTTCTCCATCATCAGGAATATTTTCTGCCATGGCCAGTGCAGAATAACCCGTGAATGTTCCCAATTCTAAAATTCTCTTGGCCCCAATGGATCGAAGTAAAAAGCCAATAAGTGAAGCTTCCATTTTTCCGATGAGCATTCCTGCACCATGTACATTTGCACGTGTATAAGTCTCTATCCGATCGCAATCATTTGATGGCAATGTACTTTTAGAAATACAGTATTCTTCAATTTTTTTGTCGACCATTTGCATATTCAATCCTTCGTTTCAATTATGTTTTTTTTCGATCTATAATAGGCTCAAGATAGCTCAAAAAGTAAAATAGGTATAGTAATGAAAAGCCAAATTATCTTAAATCATGACGGTGTCATAGAATATAGCGATAACTATATAGAAGATTTGATGGAGGATATCATTCGCGATATTTCTTGGAGAAATGACTCTATAACCATGTTTGGAAAAACCTACCCTCAACCACGTCAGACTGCTTGGTATGGAGACGCTGGAATTGAATATCAATACTCAAAAATTAAAATGATTACAATTGAATGGACCCCACTTTTAAAAAAAATCAAAGACCAACTTGAGCAGGACTTAGAAACAAAATTTAACTCAGTTTTAATAAATTATTACCGGGATGGGCAGGACCATATGTCTTTTCATTCTGATAATGAAAAAGAATTAGGTAACAATCCCACAATTGCATCTCTTAGTTTTGGAGTTACCAGAAAATTTCATTTAAAGCATCGATTTGACAGTTCAATTCCCAATAAAATTATTGAATTAAAATCAAAAAGTTTATTGGTGATGAAAAATGAGCTACAACACTTTTGGTTACATAAAATTTCCAAAAGCACTAAAGTAAGTGGACCTAGGTTAAATCTTACTTATAGATATATTTATTAAAAAAAATTAAGAAACTTTCTTCAAACCATTTGGTTCTTTGTTCATTTCACAAAAATGAGCAAATTCTTTACGAACGTGCCCTGGATCTAATACTTCGGCCCTCTCTTTCATACTATAAAGCCAAATAAATAGATCATCACACATTTCAATTGTGGCGGCCCAAATCATATCTCCTTCAGGATTTGAAGTGACAAACGGATTTCCTAAAAAATGATAACTTGGAAGTAGATCAGCTTCGTATTGACTGTAAACTTTCAGGATTAATCTTTCCTCTTTTCCATTGATTAATCTAACGTGACAGATAAATTCATTGATCTCAATTTGACTTAAGTTAGGTTCATATATTTTATCGACATCAACGATATCTTTTATATCTTCCACTCCAAAATACACCAGCGTTTTATCTTCACTATTTTCACCGATGACACATAAAATACCATCTAAAAAAACGAGGCGATGCGGATAGGCCATGCATAATTTATTATTTAAAAATTCAATTTTCATTAGTTTTCTATTGCAAATAAGATAGTCTATTTTCTTTTTAAGATTTTCAATATCACTTGACTTAACAGCTTGATGAGCAGGTTTGCGATAGAGATTAAATTGCTCAAATGCTTTTTGAGCAATTAATAATTTGTTATGAACAATTTTTTGATAATAATATTCAGAAGAATTTCGGTCATCTGGACGGTGGAAACTCGCCTGAAGTGCAAGCCATTCAGAGAGAGAAAATTCCATTTTAATTCTACACTTCTCTTTCAAGGGAAAAATAAAAGAATCATCACTAATACATTGAATATCAAATCTAGTTAAAAAATCTTGAAATTGATTAAAGGCGGCTTCATCTATATTGAGTAAAGTACAAAATAAATTTTTATCTTGTTTCTCTTTAAGCTCCTCGAGCGACACTAAAAATTTCCAAAACGTATCGTTAAAAATCAATTGCATCTCAGACATCGATAAATCCTAATATAGAGTTTAAAGGCTACTAAACTTGTCGGTTATATTGGCCATCCTCTTGAGTTTGTTTACTAAAAAACTCAAGAATTAACTATAAACCATTAAAATCTTTGGGTTCTATACTATAAGAATAAAGCTGGTCCATGAAGATGATTTGATAATTTAAAGCATGAAGATACAGTCTACGTGCGGGTACTCCTCCGTAAAAAACATCTCCTCTCAATGGAAACCCAAGATGGGCCAGCTGGGCCCTGATTTGGTGCCTATGTCCTGTTTTTAATTCAACTTCCATTAATGTCACATTTGTAAGTGGATCATAATTCTTGGGAATTAAAACAAATTCTCCACAATCACCAATTCCTAATTTATCGCTTACCGAAACACGTTTTCCTTTTTCTTCCTTTGATGAAAAATAATGAGTAAAAATCCCGCTTAGTTGGCAATCACCTTCAACCAAGCATAGGTAAGTTTTTTTCTTAGCTACTATTTTAAAATTTTCACGCAATGATTGATAATCTTCGTCTTTTTTTACATAAATCAATACACCAGATGTTTCAAAATCTAATCTATACAAAAGTCCTCTATCATAGTTTTTTGAATTCACCTTTAAAATTTCAGGTCTTGTAGATCTCAAAAAACTCAAACAATTATTTTGTTCATCATAAACAAGTGGATGTACAAAAATATTTTCGGGCTTGTTCATCACTAAAAAATACTCATTCTCAGCTATGATATCTATTTCCGGACCGACATATATTGGATGAATGAGGCCATCGTTCACAAAATTTATTGGTAAAGTAACTAGCGATTTTTCAATAAATGAGCGCTTTAAATAATTTTTATCAAAATATTTTTTTAATTTTGAGCCACTAGTTTGAAAATGTGTTTTAAAAAATTCTTCCAATGAAGATACAGAATAAAGAAGGCAATAATCGGTTTTTTTTGATGGATCCGTTTGAAAAATCCTATGGAGTTAAGTTTTCTAGTAAAAGAAAGCCTAGCATAAGCTAGGCTTTTTAGTAACTAAAACCAAAAGTCCTACTGACAAAAGGTTTTATTAATCATTATAATTTTCTTAAAAACTCGAATCAAGATAAGCTAAAACTCTCTTTCTTAATTCTTCCATAGTCATATCTTCCTCATCAGCTCCATCAAGCAAAAGTTCTTTTTTGATGTACTCAACTGGAAAACCAGTTAACTCAGCAAGCGAGACTACAGAAATCACTTCCTCAGGGGCCGGTTTCGACACATCTTGTAAACCTTGGGCTTCCATTCAACACTCCTTTGTCTTCTAATCACTTGGCCAATCCAAAAAAATTCCGCCGATCCTTCAACGAAAAATTCCAAGATTTTTTCTTGGCCAAATAGTCAATTACTATGACGCAAAAAAATCATATCTATTCATAGAATTGCATGTCAAATATTGTTGTCCATTATGATCAAGATGTAAGAATTTATTAGAAATTCAACAATTTTATAGAGTTAGGGTATCTATGAAGCTATTATGTTTGTAAGTCATTTCATCGAATTCTTCATCTGCATCGCTAAGCAATGTTATGCCGCCCCCCGCCTGATACAGTAAACTCTGTTCATTAAAATCCACAACCGCAGACCTAATATTGATTGAAGCACTTAATAAATTTTTGTGTAATACGATCGTAGAGCCACAATAAAAACCACGTTCCCTCTTTTCGAGTTTCTCTATGAGTTCAATGGCCTTTTTCTTTGGTGCCCCCGTAATACTTCCCCCTGGAAACAATTTCTCAATAACTCTCCATAAACTTACTGCTGCACTTAATTCAACTTCAACTTGAGAATATTGATGTAGAAGGCCTGGAACTAATTTGGGAAATTTTTTCTTTGTTACTCGCGCCCGCGGCAACTCGATACGAGAAAGATCGTTTCTTAGTAAGTCAGTAATCATAAAAAGTTCTGCCTGACTTTTTTTATCATTCACCAATATTTTCCATAACTCTTTCCAATCTTTTGAGTCCTCTCTTTTCATCGTTCCTTTAATTGGCATGGAAGATATTTTTCCATTTTCATACTGGAATAAACACTCTGGAGAATTGCTTAATAAAAGTTTATTAAAATAAGGAATAAAAGTCGCAGAACCAAAAGCTCCACGAGATTGAACTTTCTTCCAAAGAGAAAAAATAAAATCAGAGGGCCCAAGATTTTTATTAAACGAATATAAATAAGGCCGAGTTAAATTAAATTGGTAACAATTCCCTTTTAATAATTCTTTATAACCTTCTTTAAATGCTTTTTTATAGTTTCCCCTATCAGGCAACTCAATTGCCTTCAACTTAATCGGTAAAAAGTCTCCAGCAGACTTCTCGTTAATTTCATAGTGAGAAGTAAAAATAAGATCAATGACTAAAAGCTGGTCTGAATTTAAAAGGTGAAATTCTTTTTCAATTAAAAAAGATAATTCATAAAACAAATGAATTACCCGTTGCTCTTGAGATGAAGTTTCTAATAAGACAGACCGATTTTCATCTATCCAAAGTTTAAAATCCCATGATTTTTTTTCACCGGTGAGCAAATTAACTGAATGGTTTAAGTAATAAGCAAATGCCCGGGTTGCATCAACCATTTTTACTAAGGTATTTTTATAAGGAATGATGGTGTAGAGATTATTGTCCGTCACGATGAGCTGCTAGGTTTTCAAAACTAGTGTAAGCTCCAACCCACGCAAGCTTTGCTGTTCCAATTTCTCCAGCACGGTTTTTACCTACTATAATTTCGGCAATCCCTGGCTCCTTAGTATCTGGATAGTATACTTCATCACGGTAAACAAACATGACAATATCAGCATCCTGCTCAATCGCTCCAGACTCGCGAAGATCCGCTGTCGACGGACGCTTGTTTGGACGAGACTCTACACCTCGGTTTAGCTGTGAAAGTGCAATAACTGGGCAACCAAGCTCTTTGGCCATAGTCTTAAGTCCACGCGAGATCTCAGCAATCTGTTGCTCACGTTGAATATTTTTACTGGTCGATCCCATCAACTGCAAGTAGTCGATGACAATTAATCCCAACCCTTGATCTGCTTTAATTTTTCGACTCTGACTTTGAATATCGAGAATTGTCGTATTCCCAGAATCATTAATATAAATCGGCAGAGATGAAAGCTCTTGAGTCGCTTTAGCAATACTTCGAAGATCGGTATCTAAGAATGCTTTTTTCCGAACTCGTTTTGAATCAACTTTCGCTCGCCCTGTAAGAAGTCTCATCGATAATTCCGTCGCTAACATCTCTAATGAAAAAATAACCACTGGAAGTCCAGATTGAATACAAGCACTCACTGCTACGTTTAGGGCCAAAGACGTTTTTCCCATTGCAGGACGAGCAGCAAGTACTATTAATTGACCAGGCTGCATCCCCAATAATAATTCATCTAAACGAGGGTAGCCCGTAGAAAGCCCGGCAATCTCACCCATAAGACGTGAAGTATCTTCTAATTCTTTTAAGTTTTGTTTTAAAGTTGCATTTAACTTCACCATTGAACCAGTCTTGGCATCATTGGTAAGTTTAAAAAAACTTGATTCTACTTCTTGGATAAAATCATCCGCATCTCCAGCGAAAGACATTCCCATCTGAACCACTCTCATGGCCGTACGGATAATTTCTCTCATAGATGATTTATCTTTTACAATTTTGGCATAATCATAAACGTTAGCAGAAGACGCTTGGTCTTCAACTAAACTTAGGACAAAAGATTGTCCGCCAATTTCTTCGAGTTTTCCTTTTTCTTGGAGTTTCGAGCAGACAGTTACGTAATCGATCGCTTTGTTAGCTAGAGAAAGATCGGCGATGACATCATAAATCATGCCGTAGCGAGGATCATAAAAATGTTCTTGGGCAATTTTTAAATTTGAGATTTCATCAAAGACCGAGCCATCGATAATCAAGCATCCTACCATCGCTTTTTCAGCTAATAGGTCGTGAGGAAGTTCATTGACTTGATTGTTATTATTGCTCGCCATAATTTTACCTACAAACAAAGAGGACCTCTTGATAGAGGCCCTCTTGTAAATTTTTAATTAATTTATTTAAAATTTAAAAAATTAAGATCTTAAAAGTTTATCAACTTCAGCTTTCAATCTTTGCTCTTCAGTTAATTCAACAACTGCAGTTTCAGTTGTTCCATTAGCTTTAGCTTCTGCAGCAGCTTTTTTACGAGCTTCAGCATTTTTAAGAGCTTCTTCTTGATTCTTTTTAAGCTCTTCAGCTTGTTTAGGATCAATAGAAATTTTAATTTTGAAAGTTGCTTCTACGTCTTGGAAAATCTTTGCTTTTGCATTGAAAAGTCCAAGTCCTTTAATAGGAGCTTCTAAGTGGATTAATCTTCTTTCTACTTCTACTCCGCGCACTTCTAATTCTTTAGAAAGTTCAGCGTTAGTAACAGTTCCGAAAAGTTTTCCTGACGCTCCAACTTTTTTAATAAGTTCGATAGTCATCCCTTCGATTTTTTTCTTTAATTCATTAGCTGCATCTTTTTGGCCTTGGATTTTTTTCGCAAGACTTTTTTGTTGAGCTGCCAATAAGTTTTTGTTTGAATCATCAGCAACCATTGCAAAGCCATTTGGTACTAGATAATTTCTAGCATGACCTGCTGATACGTTAACGATTTCACCGATATTTCCAAGAGCTGGAACTTTTTCAGTTAAAATAACTTTCATAATATATCTCCTTCGTCCTTTTTTTTGTTCGTTAAAAATTTTCTAAAATCAAACCATAGATCAAACATTCCGAGTAGGGCCAAAAATTTGTACGCCATCACCAAAGTGAAAACAACAAACATTGTTTTCAAAAATCCGCCAATTTTTAAATACTTTAAAAAAGCATTATAAACGCCGAACCCTTGAAATAAGTAAAACACTCCCAAGCAGTAAAGAAGATTTGTACCAATTATAACAGCTACTTTAGGAAGACCGTATTCAGCTCCTACAACGCACACCAAAGATAATATCAATGGCCATACGAAAAATTCAGGAGCCCTGAAATTAATCAGGTCTTTTAAACTAAACGGATAAGGGTGTTTAAATCGCCAAACGCTGACATTTCGAAGTGTCATATAAAGACAAATCCATAGGCCAAAGAAAGCGAACACAAAAATAACTGCAGGCAAGACACCAAAAATTTCATTCGCAAGCTCTTCTGGCTTAGAAATAAAATCTTGAAAGGCGCGAGCTTCTTCTCCGTTTGAATTGAGAACAGCATTATCCTTATTTTGTTCCTTCACCATTTGCATCAGTTTAGTTACAGAAGTTTTAAGTTCTGTTTTCACTGATACTTTGCTTAATTGATTATAAGCAACCAACGATCCACCAACGAGAGTCACTAAAACCATTCCAGCGTAAATCAATCCTTTTACTGGATTAATATTTCTAAGAATAATTTCTGCGATCAAGATGGCATACAAAAATGCCGTTAAGTACATTCCTGCGATCATCATTGGGATGGCAAATTTAACTGAAATAAACCAAAGAGCACTGGTGCAAACTCCGCCGATGAACAATGTGGTTAATCGTCCATATAGAAGAAACGCCAAGATCAATGGAACTGGTGCAAATACTGAAAGGGGCCCAAAAGAGCAAAGAGCAATTGAAATGACAGCAAGAAACACTAGTTTCCCGAACGATGCTCGCTGATCAAAAATTTTGCTATGTTGAACTTCTGGAGTTGTCATTTCTTATTACGCTCTACCAGCAGTTTGGTTAGATAGGTAACTTGAAATCCCTAGATTTCTAGCATGCTTAATAGCTGAGTTAGAAAATCTTTGGTGTTTCATTGAAATCCCAGAAACTCTAGCTGGTGAAATTTTTCCAAATTCACTTACTAACCAGTTCCAAGTTTGAGGATCTTTCCAATCTGCTTTGATTTTCTTAGCTGTAAACCAGCAAGATTTTCTCTTAGCAAATTTTCTTCTATCATCTTCCATATCTTCGAAACCTTCTTCATCGTCATCTCTCTTGTTATCAAGAACAGATCCGTTTCTAGTTTTTGAAAATGGTGATTTGAAATTTTTCGCAAGTTCTTCTTTTTCAGCATCTACGCCAATAACGAAAACCATTGAACGCATAACACCTTCATTGATCCCAAATCTTCTTGTCAACTCAGTGTTAGCTTGAGTGTTTGACTTGAACATAAAGTAATGGAAGTGACCGTGTTTAGAACCGTTTGAATACGGTTGTGCTAAGTGAAGTTTTCCCCAATCGTCAGCAATTAAAAGTTCTCCTTCGAATCCTTTTAATGTGTCTTTAACGATCTCTGCGATCTGTGCATGAGCTTCTGCTCCGAGCTCTGGCTTTGTCACTACGGACAACTCATAAATCATAATATCCCCCTGGACTAATAAAAATTAGGTCCTGACCCCCAATGGATCAGAACGAGTAATTCAAGTTTTCATCCGGGGAAGATATCATTAATGCCCAAGCAATGGAAGAAATTTCAGAGACGTTTGCTTGTTTTGATCAACGCATAAAAAGGAATAATGAAATTGAGTTTTTTCTTCGAGGGATTCTGGGTTTAACGGGACGCATCCATCGGGAATATCAACACTCAATTGCAATGGCCTTATGAGACCAGAGTTAGAGTCTATCATACTGTAAAGACGTGATCCGTAAATCAAAGTAGAATTGACGTAAACTCCTGGAAGCCCTTGAACCAAAATTGGCATGAGCGTTTCCGAAAAATTTTGCCCAGGAAAACTAGAATCCCGGTAGATTGGAAGATCTGAGCGCTCGCCATTAGATTTGAGCAAAGTAAGGCTTGAACGATTTTCAACCAAAAAAGCTCTCTCTTCTAATTTGTTAAAACCTCCGATGACTCCAATAATGGGATTTTCCCATTCCTGAGTAAGAATGAGAGGATCAGAAAATGTCGAATGACTTTGAATGAGAAATTCAGCGCCTGAGCGATTGAGTAAAGATGTAAAAAGAAAATCTGATGATAAATTTCCAGTTGCAGTATCAATCAACGGATAGACTAATGCACTTTCTAATCCAAAGATTCCATTGGTGTCTTGAGAGCTTAAACCAACAGATTTTAAAATCATTTCTTTATAAATTTTTTGTCCATCCGTTTCTATAGAAAGTAACGAGTGTATTTCACCGTTTTGGGATTGCTCTTGTGTTTGAGGCAAAGGCTTGAAAAGCTGAATGGTTTGATTGGAATATAATTGAAAATCATTTCTCAATTTTTTCATTGCATTGACAGTGTCTAAAACTCGCAATTCAATTTTCATTGAATCATCAGTTGATTGAAGTTTAGGATTCAAATAAAATTGGTGATTCGTCGTTTGAGTGATTCGGTCCAAAATATTTTTTGAATTATCCGCTTCTGGCATTGAGTAACTTCTAAAAATAGAAGGAACAATGAGACTTCCCAATTGTGGATGAGTAATCTGTGTCCATTCAAATTTTTCAACTCCACCATCAATAGGCAAACCTTCAAAAGTTGAAAGGGGCATAGACCATAGTGAATATTTTCCAAAAAGTGGATTGAGTTGATTATCAAAGTTAAAAAATAAGAGTTGGTCTTTTTTAGCCGAAAGTGCATAAATAAAAATATCTACAACTCCATCATGATTAATATCTTGACGATGAATGGATAGGACTCGATTGACGACTGGGAGGGTAATCGACTTGACTTTATAGTTATTGTCTCCATTTTCAGCAGTTAAAAATGAGACGACTGTTGATGTTGCTGTTTGCTTAGCTTTTTCCAAATAAAAATATTCTGGATGATTGATCCGGTGGTATTTATCAATGACTCTGATCATTTTTGATATTTTTCGTTCTCCATTGAGAATTCCCATTTCATCAAAATTCCCGCCTTGAATCACGTGTGTCTTGAGTTCGGTATCTTGATTTAAATCCCTGCTAAAAACTAAGCTAGTATTAAAGATTTTTTGATCAATTTGAACAGATATCTGGATATGAGAGTCGAGAGATAAATCTAACAAGCGCCCATTTATCTGAATTAAAGTTGAGGCAAATCCTTGTAGATTTTTAACCTCAAAACATTTTTGATCAAACTCAATGGCGGTAGAAGAACTCTCAAGACAAATCTTTCCTGTATAATTTTGAGTTGAAATATTTTTCAAAGGTAATTTAAAGGCAAAACGTTTATCAGCTGAGTGAAATTTAATTTCCGTCATATCTTTTAATTGAGGTATAACAAATGCAACTTCAGAGATAGCCTTTACTTTCTCTAAAAGATTTTTGAAATTAAGGGCCCCATATTTTACAAATCGATTATTTGTTGATTGTTTTAAAGGTTCAGAGCTTTGAAATAATAAGGACCGGACTAAATCGTTACTCAATCCTGGATTTAATAATTTTAGAGTTGCCACTGCAGCCGTGACAAAAGGTGCTGCTTGGCTCGATCCTCGTTTAACATCATAATTAGCTATTCGAAGGACTCTTGATTCAATCGCACGTGGGATAGTGCTAATAATATATTCGCCCGGAGCAACGATATCAACTTTCGAACCATGGTTAGAAAAATCAGTTAACTCTCCTCTATTATCAACAGCTCCAACACAAACAACATTTTCATAAGCGCAAGGAAAGGTCGGCAAGTCTTTACTATTATTTCCAGAAGCAGCTATGACAATTACATTTCGTTCCTCGGCCATTTGGAATGCTTGTCGAACCTTTATAGTATCAATCAGTTTTGGCCAGCCCAAACTCAAGTTGATTACTTCCGCTCCATTTTTAATAGCAAAAACCATTGCATCTGCAATAACATCAGTAATAAGTTTTCCATTATAAACAAAACCATTAACCTGAGAGTTTAATACTTTTAGCGGCATTATTTTAATACGAGGATCAGCTGCTCCAGCAATACCAATTGAATTTCGATTGGCAGCAATAACTCCTGCCACGTGAGTTCCGTGACCGACATCGTCAGTTAAATTATTGTTTCCATCTAAAAAATTAAAACCATTACAAGGAAGAATTTTGGCGTTAGGTGCATTCGTACAAAGTTGATCATTAAACCAAATTCGTCCGACCAAATCAGGATGGCCTGTATCTAACCCACTATCTAAGACTGCAACAATTAATTCTTTTTTTGTAGTTGGAATTAAGTTAGTATCGACCCAATTGATATCGCTTCCTGGAATTCCTACAATTTTAATTCGCTCAAGATCAGAAATCGATTTATAAATACCTTGACCGCTATTTTTCAGGGCCCACTGCTTTGAGAACAATGGATCACTAAAACTTATTGGGTCAGCAGCAAATGAATGACTAATAAAATGTATTGCCGAAATTAAGGAAACTAAATATTTGCAAATCATATTGACTCCCTCATCCAACTTCCAGAGAATTCGCCATTAGAAAGACCCAAGAGTTCACGGACAACATCGAGAGGTCCACTCCACTCTTTACTTCCAATTTTGCCAATAGTGTTGGAATAAATTGTGTCGTTTAAAATTTCAGAATTCTGTCTAAATCCATCCATCGTAGCGAAGACATATAAATTATTCAGTCCTATAATAGTTTTAAAATCTTCAAAATTTAAATCAGCAAACAATTGCTCAACTAATTCAACATCACAACTAGCGAGATCCTCATCTAATTGCGTTTTTTGACATTTTTTTAAATTCCATTTAATCATTTTCAAATCGCCACATTGAGCTGTTTCGTTATTAGTTTGATTCCCAAAACATTTACGTTCAACTTTATAACGAGTCTCAATGGCTTCAATCTCAGAAAGTTTGATGTTATTAAGCCGTTCAATTCCTTTGTCGTATAAATTCAAATGATAACCAATTTTGAACAACCTCAATTTTTCAAAATCAACTTGAGTCGTATCAAAAAGTTGAGTTTGAAATTTATCATTAACAGCTTTCATCATCATAATTAGTTTTTGAGGTTTGAGCGCCCATCCCATTTTTGAATCTGATAATGAAAGGAACTTGCGCTCAAATTTCTTCTCGCTTGTGAGTGCAGCTTCAAAACGAATTGATTTCGTTGTTGAGCGTCCAAAAAAACTGTCTCCTGGATTGGCTTCACCATCAACTGAGAGAGCTACATCTCCGGCCGTTTGTTCAGCTAGATAATAATTAGCTATTTGCTTGGAAAAAGATTCTGTGTTGATTCCATTTAAAAAATCTTTATTCAAACTAAAATAACTACCATTCAATCCATCTTTTGCTTCTAAATTGTAGTATGTCTTCCCTTTCACTGCTTTCAATTTCCAAAAGAAAAGTGAAAAAGCCAATGATCGGTCCTTAAATTCGGCCAGCATTTTTACTGGAGTTGTTGTTGTATTAAGTAATTCAAAGTTTTTATCTTTAAGGATATTGTATACTCCAAGAGAGTTTGAATAAAGATTCGGATTTTCATCAAGGTCAGATGAAAGGTTAACCATGTAAGACTTTAAATTGTAATTTCCACGATTATATTTACCAGTCACTTTTAAAATAGGAATATACTCATTTAACTGAAAACTTAAATTAATGTCTTCAACAAAACCTTTATCGTCATAGATCTGAAGAACTTTTGCACTCTTCTTATAAAATTGAATACGCTTAACAGTAGTCACACCAACGGAAGCTCCGACTCCGGCGCCAATTAAACCAGTGGCAAAATTTAATTTCACTTCTGCTGATGGCATTAATCGATCAGTCATAATTAGGGATTCGCCTGTATCTAAATATTTATTAATTTCTTTTAATATATTTTGGACTTTTTTAGCTTTTTCATCTTTTGAATCAGTTGCATTTTGTAATTCTGACAATGAAAAATATTGCTCTTTCAGTGTACTTTTCAAAAGATTTACAAACATATTTTTATATGGCTCTTTTAAGCTAAGTTTTAAACTTTTCACTGGTTTAACATGAGAAAATGTTCTGACTAATGCCGTACTTGCTTTAACTCCACTTGATAAATTGTTTCCAAATCCTTCGACTCCCATATAAAGTCCAAGGTCAATGCTTCCACCAAATGTATCTGCCAACTGAACAAGATTATCAGTGCCTAGATAATTCCCTAAAACAATATCTCTCGAAAAAATTAATTGGGCATTAAAAGTTGGAGTACTCCAAGTTGAAATACCGATTGGATTAATCTCTCCTGTTTGAAGAAAATGGTTAAGTCCGTCAGAAAATTGTTTTTTAAAAAAATCAGAGCGAATCTTTGAGAGATCGTATCCAACTAAATTTGTATTGAACTTTGCAATAAGATTATCAATCACGTTACTTTGAATCTTTGAATATAAATAATATTGTAATTGGGCAAATGGAGAATCTGCATCACCATAAGCAAAACGGGAAGCGTAACCAGGATATTCCTTTTGAATGACTTTTCCAGATTTTACAACTTCAGCAATTGTAATTTTCTGATTAAAAGGTAAATCTTGAGCTTTTTCTGAAAATAGTTTATTGAGTGAATTTCTTCGAGAGATAATTTTTTCAACAACGACAGCTCCAACATCCTCAGGAAAAAACGACAATCGAACAGATGATTCAATATCTGAACGTGATAATAAGTTAAATTTTCTTAACATCCATTGAGCATCTTCTAATGTTGTTGAGAATTCATTCCCTGTAAAATGAGAAAGAATTACTGCATTGTTGTCAATTTTTCCGTCTACCCAGCTAAACTGATTGATACTTTCAAATAAATCTAGAATTGAATAAGGAATGAGTAAGGATCGAAGTGTGCGGCTATTCAAAGTTTGAGTAGGAACGCCCATCGCGATATTGTAAAAATCATTTTCGGAAGGCTCTGTCACAGCAACATCATACAAATCAAGACTTAATCCATTAATATTTTTCACCCAGCGTTCAGCTGCACCAAGTGTGTTCTCTGGAATGTCTTTTTTTAAAAACTGTTCACGGTCTTCAAGCGTTTTAAATTCGATCGTCACTTTTTTTAGATATTTTATGGCCGGAATATTATAGCCCAAATTGCGAAGAATATTTTTTCTTAAAAGTAACGAATGTAATGTCTTATCGAGATGAATGGTATAAATTTTTGAACCATTCAATTCAATGGCATTAAATCGATAGAGGCCCGTATTAGAGGTCAGAGACCCTTCAAAAGTTAACGTACTTTGCTCTTCTAATGAAATAACCTCTTGGTCATTCAGCAAAGTTTTTTCAGATTGCCAAATCTGATTTGGTTTTGGTTGCAATAGAGAGAGGTCAATTTGTTTAGTATTGCTTAAACTCTGTGCCTCTCGTGAAGTGAGTACTTTACCTTCATACAGCAAATCATCACTTGGTATCCTTACACCTTTTTGCAAAGGCACAACCGATTCACCTGCCTGGAGAATAATGCTAATTGAAAATAGATAGAGCGAAAGTATTAATGTCTTCATAAAGCTTTGTAAGCAAGATTCGATCCAATACTTATATAGAGCCTCAACACTTTAAATTTTGGTAAATTAAAAAAATCCAACTGTCTAAACTTTGGACAGTTGGATTTACTTTTTAATTCGCTAAATATTTATAAGCTTCCATATAAGCTTTGTATTCTCTAACAATTGTTGTCGCTTTTCCTTCAAATGTATTGATCAATTCGCATGTACCAGGTTTTGCGATTGTTGAAAGAATGACATTTTTACATTTAATTTCGGCTTCACATTTTTGAAAATCGCATTGAACTTGTGTTTTTGTAAATGGGTTGTAAGTATAGTCCCCTGTAACTAGTGCATTTTCTAGATTTGCTTCACATTCTTTACGTAGATCTTTTTTAGCACTTACTGGACACAGGAAATCTACAACCGCATTTCTATATTCTGTGAGATTAGAAGTAGGTTTTAAATTAGTTGTCCCAATATAACTTAATAGAGATTTGGCCATGATTCGTGTACAAACTTCAGTTGAATTTTTTGAACAAAAGAATTTAAAAAATGGTAATCCACCTTCAGTGTACTCTCCCCAAAAACCAGTGTAAGGATTATTGTCTGGTTTTAATCTTTTACATAAACCAGCGTTACAGGCCATGCTAGTATCAAATGTTTTATCATTTGATTGGGCCCAATCAGTATTAGGAAAAAATCCCTCTTCTGTTAAATAGTAATTTCCATCATTATGAAGTCTTTGAAAATTTGTAGAAGTCATTGCACCGGCCACTGGGATCTCCCAAACTTGAGACAAGAATGGAGCTAACATAAAACCAGCATTACAACCGTGAAGAAAGGCGTAAGCATCTTTCATAAAATGCCCTTTTAATCTATCTAAGTTTTTAGTATTCAAAGTTAAGCGGTGTGCTCTTCCATCTAAGTGAATACCGTGCTGAGCGGAACTATGGCTAAAAATATCTATTGAAGCAATTTGCTTAAACTTCACAACTTCATCTAATAGCGTATCTCCGTTAAACGTATGCCAACTATCACTTTGAGTAGTAAAGCCCCAACTTTTTAAAAGTGCTTTATTATCTCCATCTGGTTCTTTTGCCGTAATTAATACAATTTGTTCAGTTGAATTGAGCTGATTATACTTAAGGGCCTTGCTTCTTGCGACTTGTTGGAAAAGTGTCCCTAAGTTATCACCCGCTCCAGCAACTATAACTCTAGTTGGAACTTGATAATTTAATTTATCTGTCTTGTAAGTTGTAACCAAAAAGGCATTTGATTCGGAAAAAAACAAACACATTAGAAAAAAGACGGTTAATTTAAACATAGTGTAACTCCATTGAATACTTTCAATGGAACTTACTCAGCAAAGAGTAAAATGAATAGGGATCAAGAAAATTTTACATTGGGAATTTGATTAAAAAAAAGGGCCCCAAATGGAGCCCTTTGATTTAGTTTAATCTAATTATTCGTATTTAAAGTGTAATTCCAAAAACTTCTGGAAGAAATTTTTGTTCAAGATTTTGAGAAGTAGTACCAATTTTTTCTGCGACTTTAGCTAGGACATCTGCTTTTAATTTTGGATCAGTAGAAGCTGCTTGGATCTCTTCTAAACTAACTCCAGTTAACGTTTTCAAATCTCCCATAAGAGCTGTTTGGTCTTTTTGAGTAAGTTCTCCGTTACCGTGTGAAAGCATTTTTTCTATTTTAGTACCTAGAGTAACCATTGACATAGAAGTTTCTAAACTTACGTTATAAACGAATGAAACTTTTGATGCTTTTTCATAAAAATTCATTTTTTCTTTTTCTTTGGCCATTAGACTTACATCTAATGATCCTGCTTCATCTTCGTAAAGGTATCCAGAATTTCTTCCTTCGTAATAACCACTTATACGGCGATCAACAACTTCGTAATCATTCCCGTAATAATCCCCATTAATTTGACCAGAAAGAATATCACCTCTCTCAATTGATCTAAATTCTGATGCGACAGCTTGATTATTTGAATAATAATCGTAATAAACAATAGTGCGCACATAGTTTAAACTAACCGCTTTATATTCTGAATATTTTGCGTCCCAAATAACAAACCATTGCTCTTGACCTGGTTGAGCTGAACGCAATGTTTGATAAGTATCTAATTGAAGTGATGTTGAATAAGTTCCATCTACACTATTTAAAGCTGCAACGTAATCAGATGCGTAGATATATGGAGATGATTTTGGACCATAAGAAGATCCACCGCCGCCGCCTCCGCAGCTAGCGAATACTAATAACGCTGAAAGCAAACTTAATTTAGCTAAAACTTTAATATGATTTCCCATTTTGAACTCCTCATTGATGCCCGCAAAAACTGCGTATGATTGTTATCTTCTTAACACTGAGACTCTTTGATAGTCGACAATTTCGCTCAACTGTAAGCCTTTTTTTACTTCTGTAAGGAGTTAAGTCCCTTTTTGGCCCCATTCAATCAAGCCAATTCTTTATAAATCTTAAAGATAACTCCCATTTATGCCGTTATAGTACGGTGTACTAAAGATAGGAATGGACCATGAAAATTATTCTCTTTTTATTATTAATGGTTTCAAATTTCAAAATTCTCGCTGGGGAAATTGATGATATTTCTATCATTACTCCAGCTAGTTATGAGTCATCTTCAAGTTCGTCTCAAACATTCGCTTCAAAAGTTAAAGTTGGAATTGGTGACATCATCAACACTGATGCTGTTGCTCTTGTTAAAAAAAAAATTGCCCCTTATTCAAAAGACCTGACTAGTTATTTTCCAAAACCCGGTGAACTGGACTCTTTTGTGGATAAAATTGCACAAGAAGGAAAAAATACTTATCTAAGTGAAGGATTAAGTGACTCTAAATTAATTCGATTTTATGAATTTCTAGGAAATAAATTAGTTGGGGGTTTTGTCGATAAAATTCTTAGCGCTAAAGGAGTCACCGACTCGGCCCGAAGAGAAATTTGGGTTAAAAAGATCTTAGCCCCCTTTCAAGAATGTATCGGTCGATCTAAAAATTCGCAATATGATGCTAGCTATTGCATGGATACACTGACAACTAGTTTAGTACCAAGTGCCGGGATTGGTATTGTATACGAACTTTCGCGAACTAATTTAAGTTCATCAATGCCTGAAGATTTACAGAACAGTTTTAATAAAAATCAAGTCAACATTTACAAATCATGCCTCGCTAAAACTAAAAACTTGGCCAGTGATGTAGAAGATTGTGCATTAGTCGCAATGAGATCTGGGGTTATAAGTGTAACGGACTCTAAATTATCTAAAACTATTTCTGAAGCAACTTCAACTCCGGTAATTGCAAAGTCTGTTAAGAATTTAGTTTGGCCTGAATTTACAACTTGTACTCAAAAAGTCGGCACAGATAAATCAGTAAATACTGGAATTAGTGAACAGTTTATGGATTGCATTGATGGACTCGTTAGCAATACCGGAATTCAGATTGTTCAAGATAAAATAAATACAAATTCATCCGTAAAATCTAATTTTAAAAAAACCGAAATAGAAAAAATAAGTCTTGATGAATCAAAAAATTTTAAAGATTGTGTACAATCTCAGAAAAAAAATAATATTCGAAATGCTGGTATGCTTGATACACATAAATGTGAAAATATAGTGACCAATGATATAACCTATAAGGTTGTACTTAAAACTTTAAGTCAATCCGCTAAAGATTCTTTTAAAAATGATAACAATTTAGGATTGAAATTTTCAAATTTAGGAAAAGAAACTCTAGATCTTTGCTGGAGTAATGATCAAAGTCAAAAACAGAGAGATGATTGTCTAAAGAAAACAATTATCACTTTTTCTCAATCGATTGCTGCAAATAAGCTTGATGTTGCCATACCGAAATCGCAATCTAATAAAAAAGAACTTACTGCAATTTCTATGACCGAGTTTGGAAAATGTTTAGAAAAGCAATTACCATCAAATATTTCAGAAGCCCAAAACCTCAACTCTCAAATCAACACTTGCTCAAACAAATTAACACTTAATATAGCTTTAGAAGTAGCAAAAGCATCTGTTCAATCTGCTGCATTCAACTCAAAAATTGAACCACAACAGACAGTTGAAATACTCAATAAATTTGTTGAAACTCAATTCAAGAAATGCTTAGGTGAAGTTCCGACAGATTTGAAAATCTCACAATGCTCAGGGGCATTAAAAAAAGACGTTGCCATGACCATTGCCACTTCCCAAGTTAGAGCAAGTTCAAATGGTAAGATGCCGCCTAAAGATTCTGAGGAATTAGTAAACACACTCGTTAATCAAAAGTTTAATAGCTGCATTGGCTTAACTCCCACAGATGATCAATTAAATGAATGTGTGGCCAACCTTACAAAAGCCGCCACAAAATCAATTGTCATCTCATATGAAAAAAAACAAATACTAGAACAGTTAAGTACAGATACGGTTCCCAAAAATCTAAAAGTAGTTGAAAGTAATTTCTCAAATTGTGTCGATCAGCCTTTAAAGGCCAGTGAAGTCTCAAAGAAAATGGATGAATGTACAAAATCATTTGCTCTAGATTTTGCCAAAGAGCTTGGGGAATTAAAACTGAATTCGCTTATGCAATCCGTTCTTGGCTTAAATTCTTACAATGATCAAAAAAAGACAATTGAGCAAATACTTTTTAAATACAATGAATGCCTCAATGATCTTAAAAAATATGAAATTCAAGACGGACTCCTAGACAAACTTTCTACTTGTACTGAAGGATTAGAGCGTCGTGGTATTAACTTAGTTTCAAATACTATTAATACCTGGATGAGCACCGAGGAAAAGGATGCCGCCACTCTGATAGTTAAAAATGAATTTGCTAGATTTATTCCTTGTCTTAGTGGTCTGCTCCCATCAACTCCTTATAGTCCAACATTGCAGGCCAATGCAGAATCAATCTTAAAACCTGTCTCATTAATGATTGCTCAATATATTGAATACTCTCCGGAAGTTGCCAAGCGAACACTTGATGAGATTACCAAGAAACTGGCAGGTGATTTAAAAGACGTTGCGACAAATCCAGATTCTCGAAAAGCTTTAATAGACACTCTTTATAATAATGGGGCCCTCGATCAATTTTTGAAGTCAATGATCCGCTCTGATGTTAAATCATCTATTGAGAAAATCTCAGACTCTGAATTGCCAAAAGATTTAAAAATAGCATTACTCGCTAAAGATAATTTTGACAAAATATTTGCGAGTGCTGAAGGAAAAGCTCTTAAAGACATGGTAATGGAGAAAATGCTCAAACCAATTTTAATGGATCAAGCAAGTGTAAAATCTCCATTAATGGTTGCTGCAATGGATTCAGTTAAAGATAGAGTTATAAAAACATTAGTGAGTTCACCTCATTTTGGAGATCAAATTATTAAATCTTCAGTGCAAAATCAAATAAATAATCTTGATGGATTCACTCGTTTTATGGCCAAGGCACTATATGGTAGTAAATCTCTAAACTGGGAACAAATCAGAACTTCAGCGAATGGTATTATTGCTGAAAATTACATTCGAGAAAATATATTACTTCCTAAATTTAAAGGTACAATTTTTTCCAAAGAAGAAGAAAATAAAATTAATACTGAAGCTGAAAAATTAGTTAAAGCAGCTATAAAAAAATACGATTAACAATTATGCAAATTGAAGAAAAAAAATTTAAAATACTTATCGCCGATGAGAATATTCACTTCCGCGATACCTTAGCTTCACGCTTAAGACTACAAGGTTTTACAGTTGAGTTCTCCGAAGGTGGATTTCATTTATTACACCAAATAGAAAAAATCTCTGATATTTGTCTTATAATTATGCATGAAAATATGCATGATATGCCGGCAAAGGAAATCATTTCACTTATCAGGACGAATAAACCCAAGTCAGCCTTGCCGATTGTATTTGTTTCTAAAAGTAGTAATGAAGAAGATATTAGAGAAGTGATTCTTACAGGCGCCAATGAATATATGGTAAAGAATCCAAACTTTCAGCCTATTGTTGAAAGGGCCCAAAAGTATTTTAATCTTTTGAAGAATTCTTAATAAGATATCGGCACTGCATATCGACGAACAACTTGCTTCTCACTTATGATTTAACTGAAACTTCAACTAAAGGAATATGCGTATGAAAAAAATTAAAGTGGCCAACCCAGTGGTTGAGCTCGACGGCGATGAAATGACTAGAATCATCTGGAAGTTTATTAAAGATAAACTTATCCTCCCTTATTTAGATATAGATATTAAATATTTTGACTTGGGGATGGAACACAGAGATGCAACAAACGACCAAGTAACAGTAGATGCAGCTGAAGCCATTAAAAAATATAATGTTGGGATTAAATGCGCCACCATTACTCCAGATGAAGCACGAGTCACTGAATTTAAATTGAAAGAAATGTGGAAATCTCCCAATGGAACTATCCGAAATATTTTAGACGGAACTGTTTTTAGAGAACCTATTATTTGTAAGAACGTTCCTAGATTAGTGCCTAACTGGACTAAGCCAATTATGATCGGCCGACATGCTTTTGGTGATCAGTATAAAGCTACTGATTTTGTCACTAAAGGTCCTGGAAAGTTGACTCTAACTTTTGAAGGAACGAATGGCGAAAAAATTTCTAAAGAAGTTTTTACTTTCAAAGGTGATGGTGTGGCCCTAGCTATGTACAATACTGATGAATCAATTAAAGGATTTGCTCATTCTTGTTTCAATATGGCCCTTACAAAAAAATGGCCCCTATATTTTTCATCAAAAAATACAATCTTAAAAAAATACGATGGTCGTTTTAAAGATATTTTTCAAGATATCTATGAAAATGATTATAAGAAGAAATTTGAATCTTTAGGGATCACTTACGAGCACAGACTCATTGATGACATGGTAGCAAGTGCACTTAAATGGAATGGTGATTTTATTTGGGCCTGTAAAAACTACGATGGAGATGTTCAATCTGATACTGTGGCTCAAGGATTTGGTTCACTTGGACTTATGACTTCCGTACTTATAACTCCAGATGGAAAAACGATGGAAGCAGAAGCTGCTCATGGAACTGTTACTCGCCACTACAGAATGCACCAGCAAGGTAAACCCACTTCAACAAATCCTATCGCTTCTATCTTTGCCTGGACTCGTGGATTGGGCCACAGAGGTAAACTAGATAACAACGCTGAATTAATTCACTTTAGTGAAACACTTGAAAAAGTGTGTGTTGAAACAGTTGAATCTGGAAAAATGACAAAAGACTTAGCTGTTTGTATTTATGGTGAAAAAGTAACAAATGATAAGTACTTAACCACTGAAAGTTTTCTAGATAGTATCGATGCAAATCTTAAAAATGCTCTAAAGTTCTAATATCTCATTTAAGCTCGTCTTTATTATATTAATTTATATTAAAGACGGGCTTATATTTTTTACACACCACTAGACAGCCTATCTCCCCTATTCTACATAAAGTACTAAATCTCTGGGGAGGAACTATGAAATTCTTAATGTTATTAGGCGTCTTATTTTCATTAAATGTAAAAGCTGAAACAAATTCTGATGAATTGACTTTGGCCGACGAAGCGATTCAATCTCCATCAATGGATATTGAAGGGCAATACCAAGTTAAAGAAGTAAAAGAAGTAAGAGTAGCTCCAGCAATAGCAAAAGAAGTCCAAGTCGCAGCTCCTAAAAAAGTTCTTAGAAGACTTTCTCAATCAGATCGATTGAAAATTTATAGAGAACGCCTAGAAGAAAGAAATAAAATAATGGTTGAAAGAAAAATGGAACAAATTCGATTTCAACAAGAACTAGCACTTGCTCGTAAATTAGAACAATCAATGAACCAAACTCTTAAGGCCATAGATACTGTAAAATAATTAATAAGTGTGTCTAAAGTTTCAACAGATAAAATTTATCTGTTGAAACTTTAGACATTGCTTTTAATTTATTTTTGTTTTCACACTGCTTATCAGCTGCTTAGCGTTTGGCACATCTCTTGTAATAGATACTCTTATCTAACTTACAAGGGGACTCATTATGAAAGCAAATAAACTCTTTTTCGCAGCTTTAGCAATATTATCAATTCATTCAATTTCACCAGATTCAATTATAACTTATAAACATTCATATAACCGGATGCCGGCAAATGAATCATTAATTAATATCAAACCACAACTTATTAAGCCAGTTGCCAAAAAAGCCGTTGCAACTAAACCTGCGGCTAAAACAGTTACTAAAAAGGCAGTAACATCAATCGAAATGAAAGCTCTTCAAGAAAAACTCGCCAACTTAGAAAACGAGCTTAAAAAGAAAGAAGATTTATTGGTTCAAAAATCAAAAGAAATTGAAAATTTAAAAGTTAATAAAACAGATGAAAAAATTGATGCTCTGACTAAGCTTATTTTAGAGCAAAAAGCGGATGTTGATAAATTAAAAAATGATATTAAAAACTCTGAAGTTAAAGTTGTATCTACTGAAAAAACAAGAGTTGAAGTTGTTGTTTGTAAATCAGAAGCTAAGGGAGAAAAACTTGAAGCAGATGTTAAAAAGCTTTTAAGTGACAAAGAAGATGTCATTAAAGAACTTGATAATCTTAAAAAAGAAAATAGTGATCTAAAGTTAAAAATAACGTCATCTCCAGAAGTAAAAACTCCCGTAGCTGAAAAAGAAGTAAAAGCTGAAAAATTACACTCTCAATTACAAAAAGCAGATAATTCAGAAATTATTGCACTTATGTCTCAAATGACATCGATGTTTACAGCTCAAATGCAAAACCAAATGCAAATGCAAACGCAAATGATGACTATGTTTTCTCAAATGCAACCAAGTTTTAATTCACAAAAAAATGGCTTTGACCCATCAGCCTATTCTGCTTTTGGGATGAATAATTACGTAAATGCTTATCCTTCAATGATGGATTCTCTTAACAATTATTATGGATCACAAATTGGAATTCCGGCGCAAGCTTCACCTTGGTCAAATTACACGAACCCATACTCAATGCTTCCCAACTCAAGCACAGGGATGAATTTAAATCGTCAGCAAATCTTTGAACCAACTGATTATGGATTTTCATTTTCAAATAATGGATTTGATTTTAACCAAACACCTGCTCAGAATCAGCAGCTTCAACAGCCTCAACAATTACCAAGACAACAAATGCGAACAATCGGAAGTATTATATAAGCTTAAAAAAAAGGGACACAAAATGTGTCTCTTTTTTTTATTTTCTCATTTTCAACTTTCTAAATTTAAGCATTTTAATCAAGTAATCAAAAATAACCGGTAAAATATTCCCTTTTTTCTAAGTTTAATTTTAAACATTTCGACAAGCCTATTAAGTTAGCTCAAATTAGGGAATATTTAGCTATAAATTAAGATTAATAAAAGCAATGGATGCTACTTCAATGAAACAGGATTTATCATGAAGGTAGAATTAAACAACACTGAAAACGAAAGTAAACTGATTATTAAAAAATGCCATATTTGTGGTCACATTATGGAATCGGCACACGAAGTCCAGAAATGTGGAAAATGTAAAAAATCATTTCTCCCTGTCAACTACTTCTCTAAGGTTCATTCCAAATCTCAAAAAGAATTTGAGCAACTTTTCGCTCAGGGCCATGAGATTCATGAAGAAGATCTCATAAAAGGTCTTACAGTACTCTGGTAATAGTGCCTATTTCACACAGAAATGTTATGAATAGGTATGCAACAACTACATCCCATTATTCAAAGACTCTTTGATAAAAAAGGTCTTGATCCTAAAAAAATAGAACACTTTTTGTCATGGGACTTAAAATCCATGCCGGAACTTACAAAACTCAAAGATTTAGGAGTCGCTTCCAAACGAATTATTGAAGCTATAAATCTCAATCAAAAAATTGGAGTTTATGGCGATTATGATGTCGATGGGACAACATCATGTGCACTCCTTTATCATTTTTTTCAAATGATGGGTGTCGAAATTGATATCGTTCAACCCTCTCGCTTTATAGAAGGTTATGGTTTGCATCTTTCTTCAATAGATGAAGCAGTTGAAAAAAATATTCGCGTCCTAATCACAGTCGATTGTGGTATCACAAATAATGAAGCCGCAGATAAGGCTAAAAGTCTTGAATTAGATTTAATTATTACGGATCACCATAAAGATGCCCGTGATACGATGCCAGATGCCTTTGCTGTCATTAATCCAAATAGACGTGATGAAGAAGAAGCTGGTGAATTAAAAACTCTTGCAGGGGTTGCAGTGGCCTTTGCTCTCGCTGTTCAAATTCGATCAGACTTGGCACTAACTGGAAAAAACCTTCCAACACTTTATCCTCTACTTCAATTTGTAGCGATCGGAACTATTTGTGACCTTGCTCATTTAAGTCCAGTAAATTTAAAATTAGTACGCCATGGACTAAAACTGTTAAAAGAAACACAGTACCCTGGATTGCGCGCATTTTTCACGGCAGATGAACTTAAAGCTAAAATTATCCCGTCAGAAAAATTGGCATTTCATATCGGGCCACTTATTAATTCAAAGGGCCGCCTTGATCATCCAGAATTAGCCTTACAACTTTTAATTGCCAGTACACCTGAAAAAGCCCGCGAATGTTACGACCATTTAGTGAATTGCAATAATGAAAGAAAGTATATTCAAAATGAAGTTTCAAAAGAAGCAAGAGAACAAGTCTTGCGTGAAAGAAAAAATTTAGGAAGTGCAGAAGAGCATTTAATTACCATTGTCTATCAGCCTCATTGGCATGAAGGAGTTATTGGAATTGTCGCTTCTAAAATGGTTGATACGTTCAAAGCACCGGCCATTATTTTTACAGATTCAGAGCATCCTGGGGTTATAAAAGCTTCTTGCAGAAGTGCGGGAACTCTAGATATTTTTAGCCTCTTAAAAAAGAACGAACATCTATTTATAAAATTCGGAGGACATAAAGCAGCTGCCGGTCTTTCCATGAATAAAGAAAATTTAAAAGAATTTATTTCAAACATGAATAACCTTTTAAAAGATATCCCGGCCATTGAACGAACCCGAATGGAGTTTTATGACTTAGAAATTGATGCTGGTGAAATAAATCCGCAGTTGATGCGCGATCTCGACTTGCTCGAACCATTTGGAATGGGCAATGAAAAACCAATTTTCAAAATCAAAGGTGTCCATTTAGATTCTTATGATGTTTTAAAAGAAGCCCATGTCAGATGGAATTTTTCTAAGCAAAAAACAAAATTAAAAGGAATTAGTTTTAACTATATTGGGAAATATGAAGCTCGAGGACCAGAAGATATTTTTTCAACTCAAAACTTAAAGCATGAAGACTTGTCTGTTTATTTCACCTTAGGACTTAATCGTTTTAATGGAAATGAATCGATTCAGTTAATGATTGACCGCCTAGATTTCGGTGAATTCTAGGCGATCAAAATAAGAGAAATTATTTTAAAATTGAAGCGTCAAATTTCATTCCAACCATTACTGATTTTGGAGATGATTTAACTTCTGTCGTATTAATTCCAGATTTGACTGTGCTTCCAGAGTAAACAACATGGTATCTAACGGCATCGTCTTTTGATTCTTTAAATTCAACACCAACGTCATACGCCATTCTTGAATCAGTTTTAGTTGAAGCAAGTTTTCTTTCGTCAGCGATGTACTTTAAGAAGGGAGCAAATTTTTCAGCGTTGTATCTGATTTGGCCTACGATTGAAGTCGTTTTCAAATCTTTTTTAGCTGTTGTAGTTCCTGCTGCATCTTTTTCTGTTAGAAGGTTGTAATCAACTTCGAACATGATGTCATGAGGAGTGTTGAATTGAACACCAGCTGAAAGGAAATTATCATTTCCTTTGTTAACTCGAGTTGCAGTAACTGTAGTTGAATCACCTAGTGCTTCTGGAGCAACTGTATAACCAACTATCGGCTTAATCATTCCATTTAATAAACTTCCATTCCATACAGCTGCGTAACCATATTTTGATTGAGCATTAGCAGTTGTACCATTTTTTTTATTCCCATTGAAAGCTTGAAGCATTAATGTTTGCCCAGCTACTTCATGAGACAATGTAGCACCAACTTGATTTGCTGGAGTTGCTTGGAAATAATAAGAAGTTGTATAACGATCAAAGTTTAAATAATCGTATTCTCTACCACCAGCTGCAACTGCTTTTTTACCAAGGATTAGCGATGTTCCAAAAGAAAAAGTTTTTGTTAAATAAGCTTCATCAATAAAAGTTGCAGTTCCATCAACAGTATCATTGGCTCCACTTGCGGCAAGTAAATCTGTCGTTAAAAAATACTTAACAGAAGGAGTAACAACTCCAGCAAATGTTGTTCTTAAATAATCAAAACTCATAGAACTTGAATTAGCAGTTCCTGTTTTTTTGACATCGTTATCTTTATAATTCAAACCAGCTCGACCAACAGCATTGATCGTATGATCACCGGCAAAAGCACTGGCTGAAACAAGAGTAGCAATCATTGCTACTGCACTTAGATTCTTCATTAAATCTCCTTAGATTTAGTTTATGTTTAAATTTCTCTAACGATAAAATCTTAACGAAGAATTGAAATTTTTTCAATAATTATATCTTTAACTGGGCGATCCCCTGGACCAGTTTGCGTTTTCCCAATTTTAGAAACGACGTCCATACCTTTTGTTACTTGACCAAATACCGTGTGTCTTCCATCAAGATGTGGAGTCGGTACTAAAGTAATAAAAAATTGCGAACCATTGGTCCCTGGACCTGCATTGGCCATTGATAAAATCCCTGCAACATTGTGACGTAAAGCTGGACTAAATTCATCTTGAAATTTATAACCTGGTCCACCTCTACCAGATCCTTCTGGACATCCACCTTGAATCATAAAGTTTTCTATTACACGGTGAAAAACTAAACCATCATAATATGGACCTTGTTTTTTAGTTTCTTGTCTTCCTTCTGCCAAGTTAACAAAATTCCAAACTGTTTCTGGGCATTCTTTGGCATAAAGTTCAATTTCAAATTCTCCTGCATTCGTTGTAAATACTGCAGTTAAGCGGTCAACATTTTCCTTGTAATCACTTTTTTTGATACTTGCTCCAAACATAACGATCTCCCTAATAATTTAAAATTTTAAAAGTTCCCTTGACTGCGTCAATTGGTAATGAATTTTTTTGAGAATAGAAATAAATTTTTTGAGTTGGATTAAAAAATTGATCCAGCTCTAATTTAAATCCTGGAGTCTTTGCTCCCTGGCTGTTGAAAACTGAAAAAAGTTCAGCTGTAATCATTTTAACATTTAAATCAGTAAACTGATTTTCTATTTCTTGTTTAGTTAGGCAAAAACTCACAAGAACAGGGACCCCGGTGTTCATAATGCTCGAATTTAAAAATTGTTTCAATTTTTTTTCTTTAACTGGATCCCCAACTACTTCATCTAACCATACAAGATTGATACGTTTAAAATTTGGTGGATCAAAAAAAAGAATTTTTTGATTTACTTTTTCACTCACTTTGTAAAAAAGTATTTCTTCTTCTTTAAGTGTCACTATGTGCTTTTCATCACCACTTTTAAACTGTGAAAACTCATCGTTAAAACTCGACTGAACTTGCAAGGCCATATTGTAATTAAGGCCATAACTTTTCATTAAAGCATCAATGTCAAAATAGCGAATATTGGTTTTTCGAAAGCAGCTGGCTTTTTGATCAAAGTTCGCCCAGCTAGGAATATCAGTTAAAAAATATTTTTCTACACCTGTTGAAACATAATAATCTTCAACGGTCCGAGGTTGCATTGATGAATTACTTAAGCTAGCACAACTTGAAATGAGTATTGTGATCAAAAAAATAAAAGCATTCAATTTCATTCTCATGGAGCTCTCGAGAAGAAGGCTAATATTTTGTCTTCTATATATTGAATTTGATTTATTCCATCATCTAAATTGTCTGCAGCTAAACGATAGAATCCTGGCTCATCGATTTCTAAACCATTCGCTATTGTTTCTTCAGTATCAATCCCGTTGGCTATAAAAATGGCTTCCGCTGGTAAGGTTTTTAGATCATTTGAAACTTTTGCATACTCTCTAAAATCTGGGCTCTCAATAGTGGCAAACACGCCTTCACGATCCAGGAGTCGATCAACTGAAGTGACGTCATAACCTTCATAAATTATTAATTGAGATTCTGGTTCAATTGGTTTTGGAATTTTCGCTTTAATATAATCTTCTAAATCGCGCCATTCATACATTTTTTTATCAAAAGCATCTTTTTGTTTTTCAAAATTGTCTTGTACTAATTTTAGTAATTGATCTAGCTCGAAACTTATCCAAGTGTTATGAATAAAACTTTTACAAGGCAAAGGACTTACCCAAGAAAGAGTATGAGAGCGATGAGATAGTAGCCAATCTTTGTTTTTTAAAAGAGCAAGTGCAGCTGATTCACCATTACCGACTAAAACAAGATTCTTTTTTTCTATTTGCTGACTTTGTTCTAAAATATTTTTTTCATAATAAAGTGCAGCTTGATTTTTAATATTATTTTCATTTAAGGCCATGGATTTAGATGGTCCCATTCCGTTAGGGTTTCTCCCCAACCCTCGGGCTTCAATGACAATATCAAAATCTTCAAAACTCTCAACTGGCAAATGGAGAGAGTTAATAACTTTCTCACCAAGTTGTTTAAACATTTCAGGATTTTCCTCTAATTGTTTTAAAATAGACTCTTTGGGATTTACCGAAAATATAACTCTAAATAAATCATGGAGTCGCGATTTGCCGTTAACTTTCTCACCTGTATGTAAAAATCTTTTATGAACTCTTAAAACTTCTCCAGCTTTGGTGAGGTTTTTATTTTCAATTTCGGTAATAACCGGAACTAATTTTTCATTCCAAAAATTATTGAGAGTAATAAGTTCATTTCGATAAGCCACTTCCATGCTTGGAAAATGACCAGAAAGAAATCGTGCATTTCCGCCTAGGGCATTTTTTTGAAAAAGAGTAACTTCTGCACCGAGATGGTCAAAATGTTGGGCGCAAAAAATGGCGAGCGGACCAGAGCCGATAATGGCCAATTTCATAGTCTTTGTACTCCGAGAGTCTTGGAGTACAAAGCTATCATAAAAGAAGAGTTATTTGAAATAAACTTTGTGGTCGCCTTTGTCTATGGCAGAGTGTTCAGCAAATTTATAAAGAAAATCTATGAAGCTTTGCATAGCTTCAAATGAACCCACTGACTTATCAAACTCACAACCATATTGAATATGAGTGGTTCCATCGTCATGAATAACTTCTTTTATGTGACGCACATTCATAATGACTGGTACGTAAGACGCATTGGTAAAATACATTCTCATATTGACTTCAAAATCTTGTGCTAATTTTTTGTCTTTTAGTGGATTCCATGGAACTTGAAATGAACAACCATCCCCTGCAATATCAACAAGAGTCACAGGATAAATAGAGCCATTATCATCTATAACAGAATAAGCGCCTAAAAAATTTTGAAAAACAATTCGATTAAAGGCCCGTCTTTTTTGTTCAATTGTATCTGCTTTTTTCTTGTTAAAATCGAGAACTTTGAAATCAGACATAACATTCTCCCAAGTTAATACTATGTATCTTCTCGGTTGATTGATTTTATTTTTTACGGCTTTTTTAGATAACTTGGGGTTTCGGAAATTTCTTCTTTCATCCGACAAAAAGACTCAAGTCTAGACATCAATAAGTGAGTTTCACGAGAGCTTTGATCGAGTTTTGTATAAAAATAGCAGCCTTTAGAGTCTTCTGCATGAGCACAATTCGAGAACTTACATTGAACGGCCCCCGCTTCTAAATCTGGAAAGTACGTTATTAAGTCTTCTTCCAATAAATCTTCAACTCCAAATGACCTAATTCCTGGTGAATCAATTAATGACATACTTTCACAGTCAACAATCTCACTCCACGTTGTTGTATGCTTTCCTTTCCCAACTCGCCCTACTTCATTAGAGAGCAGATTGATTTTTCCTTCGGAAACTTGGCTAATTAAGCGGCTCTTTCCAACTCCAGACTGCCCTAAGAAAATAGATGTTTTATGAAGGAGTCTTGATTTTAAATCAACAAGTCCCAAATCTAAGTATTGCTTTTCATAGCCAGGTATTGCTGCTGAAACCTCAAAACATTCAATCCCTAAATTATTCATGCGGTCGAATTCAAATTGAATATCTAAAATATTTTGATCGTATTCATCCATTTTATTAAAAACCATCAAAGGTCTAATTCCCCATTGATGGGCCCGCACTAAAAAGCGATCGACGATTCCTCTTTTGTATTCAGGTTTTGAAACAGAACTTACAATAACTAAAAGATCACAATTCGAAGCAGTGACTTTCTTTTTTTGTTCGCGAATTATTAAACGATACATTTCATTTGTTCGAGGAAGAACTTCGACAATAGTTTTATTTTCGATTAAGACAAAATCACCAACGACTATGGTATTTTCATCTCCCTTTAAGAGATTGCCAAGGGCGGTGGCAACAACCATTTCACCTGTCTCTAGGATTTTACAATCAAATTCTCTTTTTGCTGACTTAAAAACACGGGCCTTGACTTTCATGACATGAATCCTTCAGGGAAGAATTGCCCTTTGGGGTCAAATTTTTGTTTAAGTGCATGAAAGACTTTTCTTTGATTGTCACTATAGAAAGGGGCAATAAATTTTTTCTTTAATAAACCAATTCCATGTTCCGCAAATGGAGAACCATTCCAATTTAAGACTGCTTGATAGAGTTCTTCTAATTGCTGATTGCAAAAATCATTTTTATCAGGAGTTGGCATAAAATTAAAATGCAAATGTGCATCTCCAAAATGCCCAAAGAGATTGTAGGCAACTCCTAGACTTGTATATTTTCTATAAAAATTAAGCAACTCTTTAAAATGAGCAGGTGTCACTTGAACATCTGTTCCTTTTTTACTTACGCCCATTCGGCTATTCACTTCAAAAATTGCCCTAGGAACACTAACTCTTAAATCACGGCATTTCCCTGAAGCCATTTCAAAAATATTTTCCTCATTTATCAACGTGAGTTTAGTAAGTAGGTTTTCATAAACGTATTCGAAATCACTCTTTCTCACTTCTAAAAAAACAACATCTTGATTTTTTCCTGGATTTTTTTCCGGAGGCAAGTAAGAAAGTGAGTTCGAATCAATAAATTCACACGCCCTAATTTCATTTCGAAAAGCTTGAACTGCGTGAAAAATTTCTAAATGTGGTTCATCATTTTCTTCCCACTTAGGTAGTAGAATAAAAAGATATGTTTCTTCTTCATAGGGAATTGTTTTAATAACAGCAGAGCTAATAATACCCAATTGTCCTTCAGTTCCAGTCATTAAATCAGTTTCAACTAAAAGTCTAGGGTAAGGTGCATTCTTAAAATCTGCATAAGGAGCAAAGTCCTTTTGATAATCCAAAAGATCAACTGCAATATCTAATTTTTTATCAGCTAATAATTTTTGCTCAATTCCTTCGTGATTTATATAATTTAATTCAACAATTTGAGACCTAAGATTTTTAAAACCAAACGATCTCTCTCCCGTACAACTTGTTGCAATCCCTGCTAGGACTCCGGCCAACTCCTCAGTTGGAGAAGTCATAATTTCTCTAGCATGGCTTCGGCAAAATTCTTTGGCTTCTTTCCAAGTTACAAATCCTTTTACTAAAAGATTTTTTTCAGCAGTAAATTCTAAATGACCTTTTATTGTTGAAAGATTTCCTAGCGTTGTATTAGTTTGTAATACCCCCCTAATATTTTCGAAAGGAATGACTGTAGAAGTTTGAGACGAATGGAAAAGAGTCGGCTCCCCGCTCAAGATATGAGCACGGAGTTCATCGGTAGAATAAAAGCTTTTTATCTTTTGATCTGGCATGTCCCTAGTCTATGTCCTCTGGCTTAATCAGCAAAGATTTATTTAAAATTCTAAGGACTTAGAAGGACATATTCATGATCTTTCGCTTGACATTATGAGTTTAAACTATTATTTTTCTCATCTCCAATATCTTAATACGGATTCGTAGCTCAGTTGGATAGAGCAACCCCCTTCTAAGGGGTAGGTCGTAGGTTCGACTCCTACCGAATCCGCCATTTATCAAGCTTTGCGAACCACTAACCACAACAAATTTTTGATTTTTGCCTGATAAAGAAGAGTTGGCCTTTATGGCCAACTCCGTTCTGTAATGATCTTCGTCCACTAACCAGTGAATAGTGATTTCATTTTTACCGATTTCAATTTTTTTAATAAACTTGTGAATAATCTTTTTCTTTATTTCTTCACTGGCGTTAGCAAGCACTCCTTTCCAGCTCTCCACAAAATTTTCAAAGGTTTCTAAACGAACAAATCGATGAATCGATATTGAGGATGCTTTATTTTCGTTTATAAGCGATTATGGCAACGCCTAAGGAATATTGATGATTAAATATTCTGACCTTCGTAAAGCTACTTGCCTGCCTTTTAATCCAGAAACGACAAATTCTCAATTCCTGGGTTTTGTTTTAAAAGGTGGAGACTTTAATCTCAAAAAAATCATAGGGCCGAATTTACCAGCCCTGTGATTTTTAAATATATTTTTTAGTTTGAGTCCCGATTCGATTCTTAGTTATTTATAAACAACTTCATAAAATTCTGTAATGACTTCAGCCTCATTCAAATCCTCTATACCCCAATGCTCTAAGAATGGTGTATAGATATCTTGATGTACTTGTTTCCAATATTTAACAGTGCAATCACCTTCGCCTTCAGCCTTAGCTATTTCATCTGTAATATTTTTGAATTTATTAATCTCAATTCGGACTGTCTTCAAAATGCATTTCGGTTCTTCATTTTTATCGAGGGCAATCCAAAAATTACCGACTTTAGGTAGTGGGTCTCCGACCGTTTGAAAATCTCGAACAAGACTACTGCCCGCAATTTTTTTACCTTTGATTACAAGTTGAACTAAGTCATCTGTAATAGCAGGATTGCCTGCAAAAGAACTTTCAACAAAAAGTGGATTATTTACACTTATTGTAGGAAGTTGGCCTTTGGGAAATTGTGAAAGATAGGCATTCCAAAAATCTTTCGCTTTGCTATTTAAATTGGTTGATTCACGAATTTCAAATCCAACACGTTTATAAACAGCAACAGCTGGAAGGTTAGCTGCATTCACAGCCAGAAAACATTTCAGATAGTTATCTTTTTCGAGTTGTGCAAAAGCAACTTGTAATAAATCCTTGCAGAGTCCTTTATTTTTATAATTTGGATGAGTCATGGTAAAAGCAAGCAATGGCATTGCTTCTTTTTCATAGAAAGTAAAAAGTACAGCGGCAATAGGTTTTGAATTTTCGATAGCAATGAAAGAAGCACTTTCTAAGAATTCCCCATACTTTCCTGTCAAAGTATTTTTGATTTCCTCTATTGAGTCTTCAACTGGAAAACCTTCATCATCAACTGTCCCAAGATCTGCTTCGTATAGAAGCTCACCTAATGCAACGATATCATTTTGATTAATAGTCCTAAAATGTGACTTAGGTAGGAAGTTATTCTTAAATAAGATTTTTTCCATAATGAAACGATGATTTTTCATAAAAATCTTTTACCAAAATATTTTTAGTTTTGCATTAAAACGTGGAATGCGCCCCTGAGATCAAACCGCCTTACCCCATATTTTGAGCACAGGTCGATTAGCTGGGTTAATTTTTAATACGTTATCTTCAAATTCACTTGGGGTTAGATAACCCAAGCTCGAATGAAGCCTCTTCTTGTTATAAACTTCATCGATAAAATTTGGCAAATTATTTATTACATCCTTCATCGTTTTATATTTTTTAAAATAAACCTCCTCCTTTTTAAGGGTCTTAAAAAATGATTCAATAAAGGCATTGTCTTCTGGGGTTGCCAGCCTCGACATTGAAATCTGAAATTTATGTTCCATCAAAAATCTGATATAAGCTTCGCAAGTATACTGAGTTCCTCTATCTGAATGATGAATAATTCCCTCTGGTGGATTGTATTGTTTGATTGCAATCTTCATCGCCTCCAAACAGAATTCATGATTCATAACTCTTCCTATCGACCAGCCAACAATCTTTCTCGTATAAACGTCTATAACGGCATTTAGAAAAACAAATTCTTTTTCTAAACGTATATAAGTCAGATCTGTTGCCCATACTTGATTAGGGCCATTTATTTCTTTCCCCTTGATCAAGTTAGGATGAGATAGTTTTATTCCCGTTAAAGCCCCTCTAGGACGCATTAATCGTTGTACGCAAGAGAGAAGTGAATGCTCTTTCATCACTCTTCGAATACGCTTGGAATTAACTCGTTTTCCTTCTCGCAAAAGATGTTCGTGAACTCTTCTATAACCATAACCAGGAAGTTCAAGATGAATATTTTCAATCGCGTCTCTTAGTTCCAAATCACTTGATAATTGCATCTCCTTACGACGTGGTTTGTGATAGTAAGTCGACTTTGCGATGCCAATCATTCGACATCCTCTTGCAATTGATCCAAGTTTTCTGTGGTTATCACGGACCCAGCGAACTTTTTGATGTGTAGAGATTTGTTGAGAAATTTTTTTAGCATTTGATTCTCAAGATAGAGATCACCAATTACTTGCTTGAGTTCTTTTACTTGAGCTTGATGTCGATAATCATTCATTTCACCTTTAAATTCTGCAGTACGCTTTCTATTTTGAGTGAGACTTCCTTCTTTTTTATAAAGCTTCACACAGGCATTAACTGCACCGGTCGAAATACCAAATAATTGAGCTGCCTCTCTAAAAGT
>CANCFT010000016.1 GCA_947377285.1 Bacteriovoracaceae bacterium | reverse complement strand
CTTCTGGTTTTTTAATTTCATCAATTTTTATATCTGTAATAACAGAGACAAGATTTAATTTTATTTTCCCATATCTTTCTTTTAGTCTAGTAAGGTCATTTTCTAAAATTAATTTTTCTTTTTTATCCTTATTTAATCTAATTTCATTTTCTTTTTGAATAATACTATTTTTTGTTTCAGCTAGACTCTTTTTTATGAGAGCTATCGTTTCGACTTTATCTTGATTAAACTCAGAAATTTTTTCTTTAACCGATTCATTTTGAGCAAAAGATGAATTGGCAAATATTACGAAAAATAATATCAAAAAATAAAGTGATTTCATGATGTGTTGGCCCCTTAAACTATTTATTGGTAAAATTAGACCATTTTTTTTTACAAATGCATACGAAGTTGATTTTAGATTATGAGTTGAGATTTGATTTGAGCTAAATTTGAAATTTTTCTAAAAAAAAGGGACATTAAAAATGTCCCTTTTTTAAATCTTACTTAATTAAACTGCAGGAGTAACTACTGAAGCTACTTTTTTTGTCGCTTTCTTAGCTACTTTTTTTGTTGCTTTTTTAGCTACTTTTTTCGTCGCTTTCTTAGCTACTTTTTTCGTTGCTTTCTTAGCTACTTTTTTCGTCGCTTTCTTAGCTACTTTTTTTGTAGCTTTTTTTGCTGTCGATTTAACGACTTTCTTTGCTACTTTCTTTTTTGTAGTTGTTGCTTTCTTAACGGCCATGAAATCCTCCAAAGTGGAATTTGTTTTTGTTATATATAGGATATAACAAAACAATGATTTCATGCAAATAAAAAATGCTTGCACACAAATTGGATATAATTTCTTACTACACTTTTTTAAGAAGACTGAATTCTAGACTCATCCCGGTCCCCATTGAAAGCAAAAGAGCTAATTTATTCGGACTAATATCAGCAGAAGACAATGTCTGTTTAAGAATTTCAATTGTAGAAACGGATGAAGTATTTCCAAATTTTTCTAAACTCTCCCAACTATCTATAACCTTACTATCGGTTAAATGAAGTCCATTTCTGTAAGCATTTATGCTAGCAGGAGATTCTCCAGGTGGTAAAAAGAGGGTTATATCAGAGCTATCAATTTGATTTCGATTTAAAAATTGGTTAGCAGAAGCTTTAATTGTTGAAGCTATTAGCTTTGGTGTTTCAGAGCAATATTTATATTGAAATCCTGAATCCGTCATATCCATGACACTTAGATTTTCTGTATTTGGGCAAAGAATACAATCTGCATCTAAGACTTCGAAAAAGCATTTAGAACTTAGCGGATGATCTCGACCAACCATTAATACAGCTCCGGCCCCGTCACCTGTAAAAAGCAAATGTTCTAAATTATGACCTGAACTAGTGTCAAATTGAAAATTTAATGATCCTAATTCTGTCACCAAAAGTATTGCGCCCTTTTGCGGATGACTTTTTAAATATTCGTGTACTTGATTTATACCAAAGACTCCACCGTTAGATCCAAGACCCCAAAAAGGTAATCGTTTTGTCGAAGAAGGTAATTGAAAGGTGTTCATCATAGACACTTCCATACTTGGAAGTGAGAAACCGGTGCTCGTAATTGTTGCAATTAGTCCAATATCATTCTTATCAATTTTAGATTCATCCAGTAAGTATTGAATATTTTTTTTCTGTAAAATTAAGCTTTCAGCGTTCCAGATAACATTCCTTTTTCCGGGATCATTCAGATCAAAATAATAATTGAGAGGAAGACAAAAATGCCTAGTTTTAACTTTATGAGCACTTAAGACATCAACAAATTGATGAAAGTCTCTCCCCTTCGTACGCAATAATTGTTCAATCATTGTTTCTTGTTGAACGATAAAATCTGGATAATTAGTCACAACTTTAGAAATAAAAGACATAATTTCACCATTGGTATTGATATTTGTTTTAATGCAATTTAGAGAGAGTGGTAACCGCGGGCCCTCAAGGTCAAAGCAACCAAATTTACTCCTAATTTTTCAATTGATTTTTTAATTTGATCATCTTTAAAATTTCCATCTTCTAGAAAAGCTTCATGGGCCCTAGAAACGCAAACTTGATCGGGTAAGACGAGCACATTGAGATTTTGAAGCATTGCTCGTGCATGCTCTAATCCTCTAATGCCTCCCAACGATCCAGGAGAAGCACTTAATAAAGCGGCAATTTTTCCTTTGAGTGACTCTAACGGCATTTCATTATGATCAGACCGTGAGACCCAATCAATAGTATTTTTGAAAACACCACTTATAGAACTATTATATTCAGGCAGGGCCATTAAAAGTCCATGATGCGAGTTAAATAGTTCTTTTAATTTCTTAGCATTTTCAGGAATGCCAAACTTTTCTTCTAAATCACCATCATATAATGGTAGAGAATAGTCTTGCAGGTCTATAACAGTTACTTCTGCCCCCGCATCGCGGGCGCCAAAAACTGCCATTTTTAAGATTTTTTTATTATAGGAATTTGTTCTAGTACTCCCAGCAAAAGCAATAATTCTGTTCATATTATTTCCATTCGTATGGTTAATTCCAGACGAAAAAAAATGTAGCACTTAAAAATTAAGCTTTAAAATATATTAATTCCATAAGTAGAATAGTTTTTTCACCTATATTAAAAAAATATTAAACAATAATGATTTTTAAAGGCATTATTTTTTGTAAATACCTCCCTTCTTAAATTTTTTTCAAAGGTTAAAAAAATGAGAATAGAACATGACAGCTTAGGACCAATGGAAGTTCCCTCAAATGCCTATTATGGAATTCAATCATTAAGGGCCGCTCAAAATTTTCAAATAAGTGGGACGAAAATTCATCCAATGATGATTCGATCCCTTTTGCTTTTGAAAAAATCTGCTGCCATTGCCAATTTTAAATCCCATGCATTAGATAAAAGAATTTCCCAAGCAATCGTTAAGGCCATTAATTCACTTCTATCCTTGGATGAGTCAACACTTTATGAAAGTGGTCGTTATTTTATAGTTGATACTTTTCAAGCTGGTGCTGGAACTTCTCAAAATATGAATATCAACGAAGTAGTGGCAAATATTGCCAATGAGAGTTTAGGTCAATCCTTAGGAACTTACTCTCCAGTTCATCCCAATAATCATGTGAATATGTCTCAAAGTACAAATGATGTTTACCCGACATCAATGAGGCTTGCAACTCTCAATCTATCAATTGAACTTGTAGTTGAATTATCAAATTTATCTGATGCTTTAAAAGCTAAGGCCCTCGAGTTTGATTCTATTATTAAAGCCGGAAGAACTCATCTGCAAGATGCGGTTCCAATAAGATTAGGCCAAGAATTTGAAGCTTATAGTTTTACAATTGACCAATTGATTGAACAATTTATTCTTGCTCAACAATCCTTACGCATTTTAGGTATTGGTGGATCAGCTGTCGGAACAGGATTAAACGTACCGAAAGGTTTTAGGCAATTTATAATTCTTGAACTTCAAGAGTTCTTTAATGATAAAAAATTATCTCTTTCAGCAAATATGATTTCGGCCATGCAGTCTCAATTACCAATGATGACTTATTCAAATGCACTGCGCTCCACATGCTTAGAATTGACTCGAATAATGAATGATTTACGCTTACTAAGCTCTGGACCGCATACGGGGCTTGCTGAAATAATTTTACCTGCAAGCCAGCCCGGATCAAGTATTATGCCAGGGAAAATAAATCCTTCAATTTTAGAAATGGGGAATCAAGTGTTTTATAAAGTTTTGGGAAATGATCACGCCATGAGCTTTGCCAATTCCGCAGGACAACTTGAACTCAACGTAATGATGCCCCTTATGGCCCATCTTAACTTAGAATCAACTCATCTTTTAAAAAATGCCATACGCTCAATTACTCAAAATTGCATTCTAGGAATTAAAGCTAATGTTGCACAATGTGAAAAATTTTTAAGCCAAACAACTCAAATTATCACAGTGCTTAACCCTCTAATTGGATATGAAAAGGCTTCAGAAATAATTAAAGAGGCCTTAGTCAAAAATAAAACGATTTTAGAAATTCTTAATGAGAGAAATATTCTAAGCGAAGAACAACTAAAGTCTGTTTTAAATTTGAGAGAACAAACAATTTCTCAATAAATTAAAAATTAATTGAATAATTGGCAGAGAGTCCCTGTTTGGTCGGAACTAAGAGGAAAACAGATGGATTACTAGGGGCTGCTTCATCACGTTTTTTTTGAGCGTAATAAAGTCCAACTCCATACATAGTTCCTAATGTAGCTCCAGCTATAACATCTTGGAGATAATGAGCATTATCATTTAACCGACTAAATCCGACAAAAGCGGCCATCGCATTGGCGGCAATTCCTAGTGGCAAAGAGTGCTCCATCATTACGACCGAAGAGAATGCAAAAGCAGTTGTCGAGTGACCTGAAGGAAATGAATATTTTCCACCATTGGGTCTTTTTTCATTAGCTATAACTTTAGTCACATCTGCAATTACTCCAGAATAAAGTGTAGCCTTTGTCATTAAAACAGCTCTCTTATAAGATGATTCATTTTTATTTAATAAATAATCTCCACTCATGTATAAGAGATAAGCAATATTTGGAGTTGTTTTTCCTAAAAAATCACCAATTTTAGAAGAACTTTTTAATATTTTTTTTTGGGCAATATCTCTTTGAAGATCATCTTGGACTGCTTCTTTAAATAATAATGTAACAAGTGTAAGGCCCCCTCCCACTTCGAAAATAGTCAATGCATCACCTGAAAATGGAGAAGTTATATCTTGCTTCGCCGTTTCCCAAAAATCTTGCGAATAAGCAAAATTGGAAAAAGTACATATTATCAAAATAACAAAAAGAAAAAAACGGTTTAGATTAATCATTGAACGCCTAGATTATTTAAGATTACGAAAATTTATCCACCAGAAAAAAAATATATATTAAAATTGCAGATGTACTTAATACCAAAACTCCTGCAGCCGCACAATCCTTTGCTTTACCTATTGATGGATGGTAATTAGGATGTAATAAATCAATTAAGTGCTCAAGTGCAGTATTTAATAATTCTGCAGCCAGCGTTGCCCCTATAACCAATATAAAGATGGCCCACCAAGTAAGAGTTGCCTTGAAGTATAAAAGTGAACAAATCACCAAGACGGTAATTGCAACTTGAGAGCGAAAACTTCTTTCACTACTCCAGGCCCATTTTACTCCTTTAAGGGCAAAGGCCAGTCGTTTATTAAAATTTTGATTTTTCATTATTAAAGATTAACAAAATATTTCTAATTCTTGCAACCAATCTATTTTGTTAAATCAAACGCGTTAAATAGAATAATAGTCGGCCATCATTTTAGATAAAAAATAAGACTTTTTAATAGACCTCTTCTTCCACTACGTTCAAACGACGAACTCCGAAATAATCGACGAAATCCACCTTCTGTTAAAGTGGATAAATCTTTATAAAGTTCTGTAGTTTTTCGTAATAAAAAGAAATTGAGAATTTTATGTTGATCTTTGTGGGAAAAACCTAAACTTTTTTTTAATAATCGATCTACTCGTTTATTCCACGGGCAAACATCCTGACATATATCACAACCAAAAATGGTCCCCTCTTTTAAAGTCATATTTGGACCTGGAGTTGAATCCATTTTAAATTGTTCTATGGTAAAAGTGCTGATGCAATCGTTTGATCTAATTGTCCGAGTTACTGGATCAATAGCATTCGTAGGACAAGCATCAATACATTTTGTACATTGCCCGCAGTGATCACTCTCCACTTTAAATTTTTCACTTATTTCAGATTTTAATTTGTGATTTAATAAGAGCGAGCCAATTATAAAAAAACTTCCATGAGATCGATTAATAAGCATGGAATTTTTTCCAAACCATCCGAGACCGGCCCGCATAGCGAGATCGCGCTCCAGAACTGGATGAGTATCAAGAACCACTTTAAACATAAGACTTGGGTCATCTTTAATTAAAAATTGACCAATTTCATTGAGTCGATTGAGTAGTATCTGATGATAATCAAGACCTTCAAAGCCAAGTGTGTATGAAGCTAGTTTGAGTCCATTCCAATCTTGGTTATTTTCGTAGAGTAATTGTAAATTTTGATGAGCTTCATGATATGAAAATAAAAAGGTCAATGCCGATTCAAAAGCTGGCCAATACTCTTTAATACTTTGCCGCTTTTTCTGGCGTTCACCTGCTAAATACTCGAGAGGAAGATGAAGATCTTTTTTTACCCATTGATTAAAGTGATCTACAGAATGTGGAATAGGATCAGTTGTATAACCATAATCAACTATTCCAAATTTTTTTAATTGTTCTGCCGTCAAAAAACTCATTTAACAATCAGTCGGTATTATTTCAATTGCCCCCATTGGACATTTCTCAACACAGGCCATATCCATGGTGCATTTTGAAACATTGGGAGCTTTAATATAAGTGTTTTTCTTTTCATCTTTTGTTACTGCCCAAATCTCATGTGGACAGACTTCTACGCATGCTTGGCAAGAAGCACAGACATTTGTATCTAACAATATTTTTTTCTTATCATCACTTGCTTCAAGAAGCCCTTGAGAGCCACCTTTAACTTTTGGAGCATCTCTTATGATTTCAACTTTGACAGAGTTTGAACTACCTTGAGAAAAGAATTTTCCATCTCCTCTTGTAAGGACAATCTTGTCACCATTTATAAGCTTTAAGCGCTCTTTAACTTCTTTTAAAACATTTTTAATAAATTCATGATTTTCATGTGTTTCATCTGTCACGATAAAAGGACTTACGCCCCAATAGAGACACATTCTTCGCGCGACTTTTATCGAATTTGTAATCCCCAAAACTGGTACAATTGGGCGAAACTGAGAAACTCGTAAACAAGATGAACCAGATTCAGTCACAGAGACAATTCGTCGAGCATCTATTTTTTCAGCAATCATTGAAGCCGCAACCATTATAGAAGCTGTTACACTTGATAAATCTTGTGTCCGAAGAAATGGCCGCTCTTTTGGAGTTCGTTCTGCTTCACATACAATTTTATCCATCATGCGAATTGTTTCAAGAGGATATTTTCCAGATGCCGTTTCACCAGAAAGCATAACTGCATCTGTTCCATCCCAAATGGCATTGGCAACATCAGAGGCTTCGGCGCGTGTGGGTGTTGGGTTTTCAGTCATACTCTCGAGCATTTGAGTGGCCGTTATAACTGGAATTCCAAGAGCATTACATTTATTAATCATCATTTTTTGAATTGAAGGAACTAGATGATTTCCCACTTCTACGCCCATATCACCGCGAGCGACCATAATCATGTCAGTCACTGCAAGTATTTCATCCAAATTATCGACAGCTTGAGGTTTTTCAATTTTCGAAATGATTGGAATATTCACTTTTAATGAGTGCAATAAATGTTTAACGGCCAAGATATCTTCTTTTTTTCTAACAAAAGAAAGGGCCACATAATCAGCTCCTTCTTTAAGGGCAAACATTAAATCTTCCTTATCTTTATCAGTGAATGCTGGTGCTGAAACATCACAGTCGGGAAGATTTATTCCCTTGTTTGATTTTAAAGTACCACCAATCGTAACTTTTATTTTATAAACATCGCGGTCGCGAGTAGTGGCCTCAGCAATTATTAATCCATCATCAAAAAGAATTCTCGCGCCATCGTGGCAATCAGCAACTAAACTTTCATAGATGGTAGGAATATATTTGTCATTGTATTCAGGATAAAGATCACGCAGCTTACTCGCTCCAATTACCCACTCTGATCCACTTTCTAATTTTAGTGGTTCTGGTAATTTATCAACACGAATTTTAGGACCTTGAAGATCGGCTAAAATGGCGACCTCATAACCAGTGTCTTGACTGGCTTCACGGATGTTTTTTATAACTTGTTGATGAGCTTCATATGTTCCGTGACTCATATTGATCCGGCAGACATTCATACCGGCAATGATTAATTGCGTAATCATTTCTTTAGATGATGAAGATGGGCCAATTGTAGCGATGATTTTTGCGCGTCTCATTTTTATCCTATTTTATTTTTTTAAGATCTTGATTTAGGATAACACTTTCTATGCTTTTTTTGAATTAACATCACTCTTAAGATTTGCGATTTTCATGTTCTCAATGCGCTGATCATATTGATTGCGAATGGTTTCTTTTTCAAGTTCAGATGATTTAAATAACCTTTCATATTTGGCCTCTGACTCACTAACCCTCATCGACATTTCTTTTTGACTCGCAACACTCTCACGTTCGCGCTGATCTTCATATTTTTGAATGATACGATTCGTTTGTTGTTCATTGAGAACTCTATCTCTACCTATTATCCCCTCGTATTTATCGCGGATATTGCCTAAATCTGCTTGGTGCTGCTGTTCTTGCGACTCAAAAGCAATCTTAATTGCTTGGTCTTCTTTAGCTTTGCGTTGTTGATCAGTAACTTTCAATGACTCAACTTCGTTTTCAGCTTTACGTGCAACTTGAGCAATTCGTTTTTCATAGTTATCAATTATCTTATTAGTTTGTTTTTCCATATCAGTTAACTTTTTTTCAAAAACCTCGTCTTTCAGAGAAATTTGATGATTAAATTCTTCTTTCATTGCAAGTTTCTCTTCACTAAAATCTCTTTTAGATTTTTCTATAAAATTAGATTTGTCTTTACTGTATTCATTTTTAATTGAAGAGATTTCTTCCATATTATTTGAATTGACCGTATTTATATATTTACCAAATTCAACTCTTTGCTCTTTTAATTGTCCTTTTGATTTTTGATCATTACTGGCCAATTTATTTTCATCTTCTTTTTTGATTACACCAATTTCAGTTTTATACCGGTCAATCATTGATGAATTCTTATCTTTTAGTTCTTGAAAATTTTTCTTATGTAAAGAGTTGAGACTAACTTCATGCCTGTCATTTTCTTCAGAACTAGTTTGTTTAATCGTTCTTATTTTATCTCTATAATTCAAATCATTTATGTTTTCTTTTTCACGGTTATCATCTTGAATATTTTTTGAATCTTCCTTCAATGCACTTAAGCGGTTTTCATATGAAGAAACTAATTGTTTATTTTCATCCTTAAGAGATGTAACTTCATTGCCACCTTTAATTTTTTGATCAGTTAAATGTTGAACATTTCTTAAATCTTCATTAAATCTCTTTTTTAACTCTTTAGATTCATTTTGATGGTCAATTTTAATTTTTTCTTCATCCATTAAACTTTTATGACGAATATTTTCCTGAAGATTGGCTATATTTTTTTGGCCTTCTTCACTCTCAGAATTTTTTAATTTCAAAATATCGGAAATACGAGCTTCTTGCTGAATTTGCATTAAGTCTCTTTCTTGTCCATTATTAATACGAAGATTTTCATTTTCACCTTTTAAACGTGAAACTTCTTTAAACTTTTGCTCTTGTCCAGTTGATCTTAGACTTTCCAAATTTGCTTGATTTTCTTTATCTTGAGACTGTCTTACATTATGAGCATCAATCTTTTCAGCTGCCAGATTTTCTTTGACCCTAGAATTTAAATTTTCTACTTGTCCATCAAAGTCGGCTTTATAATTTTTATTGGCCTTTAGGTATCTCTCACCCATCGTCTTTGAGGCTTGGTCATGAAAACGGTCATTTTCTTCAGTACTTTTTTTGTATGAATCACTTAGGTTTGATAATTTGTCACTAAATTCTGATTTCATGAGATTGCGATCAATATCAAATTTTTCAGAATTTTTTTTGATGTCCTTTCTAAAAGCATCTTGTCGGTCGGCTATCGTTTGTTTAGTTTTTTCTGAATAAAGATCGTTATTGACTAGATTTTGTTCTTCTAATTTTGACTTTTGAGCATCATAATTTTTTGACTGCTTAATCGTCTTATTGTCAAAATTCTCTTTCATGTTGCTGGTTGTTTTGTCATAAGATGAACGCAAGTCATCTTGTGCCGTTCGGTACTTTTCTCGGGCCTGGTCTAATTTTTGTGAGTAATCCTTTACGTCCATTAAAAAGATTATATCGTAAGCTGGATCATTAAAGGAGGGAGGGAAAAGATGACCTTCTCCCTCCTCTTAAACTGCAATAGCTGACTATTTTGCTAACTCTTCATCAATAACTTCTGAAAAAACTTCGATTGGCTGAGCGCCACTGATCAACTTACCATTAACAAAAAATGTTGGTGTTGACTTGATTCCGAGCTTTTGACCTTCGGCCATATCTGCATCGATTACTGCTTTATGCTTAGTGGCTTCTAAACATGATTTAAAATCTGCTTCTTTAATTCCAATTTTTTTAGCTGATGATAGTAAATTGTCTTTATCAAGTTTAGCTTGATCAGCAAACATAGCATCGTGCATCTTCCAGAAGAATTTAGAATTTTGCTCATTTGCACACAAGGCCGCTTCAGCAGCAATGCGGGCCTGAGAGTGAAAAGGTAGCGGGTAGTTTTTAAATGCTACTTTAACTTTATTTCCGTATTTCTTTTCAATTTCAGCAATAATAGTGGCGGCTTTTGAACAAAATGGGCATTGAAAATCAGAGTATTCAACGATTGTTACTTTAGCACTTGCCCCACCTTTAAAAGGTGCGTCTTTAACATTGACGTCGAAAACTGGACGTTGTGGTTTAGAAATATAAACTTCGACTGGAGATTTTTTAGTTTTTTCAGCAATCCATTTATCTACAGCAATTTTTTTAGCTTCAACTTCAAGAAATTGTTTTATCCGTTCACGGATTTCTGGATTGAGTTGGTCTTTTGGTATTTGGCGATCTTTAATAAATTTTTCAATTTCTGGGTCAGTGACTTTAATATTTTTAGCAATAAATTTATTAAGAAATTCATCATTTGTCAGACCTTTTTTATTTGGGTCTTGATTCATAAATTTCTCAAATAGCATTGCTTGAAGTTTACCAAACTTAATATCGTAAACTTTCATTTCAGCATCATAGAGATCACTTTCAATACCAGCGACGAGATCTTTTTCTAAAATTTGATCAGTCCCAATTGAAGCTGCAATACCAGTTGATGGGGCCGCTTTAAAAATAAAATTTGGCTTTGAATCAGCTTCTTTTTGACAAGCAAAAAAGACGATCATCACAGCAAAGAGACCGGTAAGCGTTGCGCTTAGTTTATTCTTTTTCATAGAATCTCCATTTTCTAATTAATAACAATATTTATGTTTAAAATGATAACTCTCTTTAATTAAGAATGCGATAGCTCTTGGATAAAATCTTGGTAAACGGTCGATTCTTTAATAAGTGAATTGTGAGTTCCCGAGTTGGCCACTCGGCCTTTGTCCATGACTAAAATTTTATCTGCATTCATAATGGTCTCTACTCTGTGGGCCACAATAATCGTTAATGAAAATTTTTGAATAAGTAGGACTAATTTTCGAAGGGCATATTCTAAGTCTGAATCAAGCGCAGAAGAAATTTCATCAAAAAAGACAACATTCTTTTTAATATAGCAAGCTCGAATCCCGGCCAAGAGCTGACGTTGTCCCAAAGACAATTGTGAAGGTATAACCATATCATCAGGTTTGAGTCCCCAAGATTTTAAATAGGGAATATTTTCAACTAAGAAATCCCAATTAGCTATAAAATCTTCTGGCATCGATCTTTTTAAAGTGATGTTAAACATAAGGCTTTCACTAAATATATGTGATTCCTGAGAAACGATACTCACTTCTCTTCTAAATCCATCTAGATCGAGAATTGGAATTTCAAAAGATTGAATCTTCGTTCCCATTAACAATTTAATATCTGCATTGGGTGCAAGAATATTTCCTGCCAAAATATTGAGCAACGTGGATTTTCCACTTCCAGAGAGCCCTACAATTCCTATTAACTCACCTGGGAGACCATCGAAATCAATATCAGTAAGTTTAAAAATATCTCTCTCTGATGTCTCAGGTGCCCCTTTTCTCTTAGGGTATTCAAAATATTTTAATCGCACTGATAATTTTAAAAAAGGTGTGCGGTGAAAAAGATCTGTCGATTTCACAATAACCTGGTGAGGTATATCATTTAAAAAATTCTGGATTCTATCTATACCTGTGGCAGCTCTTTGAATATTGGCAATTTTTCCGGAAATTTCTTTAATTGGGCTAATTGATCGCTGGATAAGATCAACAATCGCAAAAATAAGCGCGGCTTCAGTTAATTTAGAATAAGGAAATATAAAAATAACAAACGCTAATAAAATGGGATAGAGAGATTCGGCCAATGCATAATAGGCAGCATCCATGGTATTGACTTGATTTTGTTTTTGTAAAAAATCCTCAAAGGCCACTTCTGATTTTTTTGAAGCATATTGGTCATGGCGAGTGTAATAAATTTGTTTAAAACCACCTAGCACATTGGCAGTTACACGGTTGACTTGGGCCTGCGAGTTTCTTAAGCGCATGAACATATCACGCATTAATTGGCTTCCCCAAATTAATAAAATTGTCGCAACAACTTCGGCCCCTGCGATAAAATAGCCAGTAAATTTTTGAAGATTTATAAATCCTACCAAACAAGAAACAACAAAACACAAATCAATAAAAATCCCAAATGAGCCGGAAGAAATTAAATCACGGATCGATTCTGTATCGGACATGATTCGAGAAAGAACTTCACCTTGGGGGTACTTTTCGCTATCTAATTCGTGAGAAGATAACCATCTCCCATACGTTTGGGTTCGGGCGTATTGAATAAGCATACGGACATATTTATTCACGCCCAATTGATAAATTACCCGATTACTATAAACAACAATGAAGTTGATAAAAAGAGCAAAAACCGAAGATCGAAATAATAGATCTTGGTCATAATTGCGCGAGAGATTTGAAATAAGACCAGGAGTCATAGCTCCTAGATAAGAGGAAACTCCAAGACATATAAATAACAGTGTTATCATTGTCCCAGAACCTTTAAAGAAAAAAAGGTTATACCATTTGCTTTTGGAAATATTCATAAGTTTTTGTCGTTGGTTTTAATAATTCTTGTACATCGCCTTCTTCTATAATTCCTAAATCTTTGTCTAGATAAAGAATATAGTCAGAGTTTCTAACAGTAGAAAAACGATGACTGGTTAGGAGTACTGTTTTATTTTTAAGCACATCTTGAAGCCTGAGTTCCGCAATAATTTCTTTTTCTAAAATTAAATCCACCGAAGAAAAAGGATCATCCCAAATTAAAGTATCGGCTTCACTCAAAATGCTTCTTGTAAGGCAAAGACGTTTAATTTGCCCACCAGAAAGACGTTTCCCATTTTCGCCAACTTCCAGGGCCAATAATTTATCTAAATCAGCTTCGAGATAATCAAGGCCTAAAATTTTTAGTGTTGTTTTGGCCACCGATAATTCAAGACTAGAAGGAGTTCGACCTAAAAAAATATTGCGCTCAACTGTATCGTTATAAATATAAGGATCTTGGGCCACTAAACTTATGCTATGACCACGTTTTCTCATGACTTCAGAAATTTTTAATAATAGTTCAGTTTTACCATGTCCAGTTTTTGCAACGAGAACATTCCACTTGTGTAGTTTAAAATGAATAACCAAAGGACTCTCCCAAAAAGGAAGATCAAATTTTAAAACTTCAAACTTTTCATTTCTAGTTTCTAAGTCTTTTTCAAAATCTAGGACTGTATTTAAAGTCGAATCTAAATCTTTTAATCTATTCCAAGAGGCACTAGAGCGAGAGACCACAACCCCAACCCATGATAAATATCCCATTGGTTCCATAAAAAGATAAATAAATCCTGAAAAGAGTATGAGTGAAGAAGCACCAAGGTGTTGAGACCTAATTATAAAGGCCCCCCATAAAAGTGAAAGTCCAATTCCTAAAGTAATGAGCGGCATGGTAATCGAAATACCAAGTGAAGATTTATAAAAATAAAAAAGCTCCTTCAATGACATTTCTGAAAACTTCGTGATGAATGACTCTTCTGCATTGAAATTCTTAATTGTTCGTTTACCTAAGTAGGTCTCCATGATTAAATTTTGAACTTCCCCTTGCATATCTTGAGTTAATTTAAAATATTTCCGATTTTTAGAAACGATATAAGTAAAAATAATAAACGAGCAAAGCATCGGTGTTAGAGCAACAAGCAGATGAGAATTAAATGCTAGAAGTTTGGGAATAAGAATAAACATCGCAATGATAAAGTTCCCCCCCTGAAGCCCCACAAAACCAATTAAGGCCCTAATCTGATCGATATCACCAGTTAGGTATTGAAATAGTTGCCCAGAATTTAAATGGCGAAACCTGGCCGGAGTCGCTGACTCTAATTTAAGCATAAGCTCAGTGCGTAAATATTTTTGCAATAACCGAGCTGGATAAAAAAAGAGAATTCGCGAAGACGTTCTAAAAATTAAAATCCCAAGAGCAAACAAAAAGAACTTACTGGGGTGAAGCTCATCAATATTTTTTGAGACTAAATCGGCCAATTCTTTGGCCATAAAAGGCAGCTCACTTTGAATTTTATGAGTGGCAATCAAACAAATGATGCCCAGAAAATAGTAAAATTTAAACTCTTTAAACTGCGAGACAATGAGTCCCTTAAAATCTAGGTCCATTCGGTATTTTTGCATGAGGAAAAGTATAATGGCCTAATAGCAAACAGGCACGTGAAAACTCAATAAAAGTTTGACAGAAAAACATATGGTATTTAGTATAGGTCATTCTATAGGCGGGTAGCTCAGTGGTAGAGCGCTTGGTCGACATCCAAGTGGTCGCAGGTTCGACCCCTGTCCCGCCTACCATTATTTCAAGACTTGTTTAGGTTATACTTAACTCGTTACTAAAAACTCATGGACAGTTTTTTGGTATTTTAGTTCACTTAAAAGCTTAAGATGCTCAGCATTTAAAAATTCGACAGTCGTAAGTTTGAATTCATTAAACCAAGGTAATGCTCTAGAAGATTCCCCAAAAACAACTCCATCGCCATCATCTCGGTCTTTTTTAGGATAATGATAATGTCTAATTTGTTCTGTATATTTAAAAGTTGGATGAAAAAAGGTCGATCTTCCAATGCCTCTTATAACTTGAATCTTAAGATTTTCATTTGGCTTATTTTGTATGTCTTGAATCATGAGCTTTTGAAAAAGTTCTGCTCTCTTTAATATTTTTTTAAATTTAAGATCATTAACCGGTAATTCTTTTTGATGAGTATCAATATATGGGCCCCACTTATTTTTTTTCCATATTTCAATGTCAAATAAATTTATAGACTCTTTATTTTTTCCATTTGAAAGTTTATGGCCATAAGAAAATTCATTTATCGGTAGAAAAAAATAGGTCGATTTAAAACTAGTATAATCAAGACTACCCATTAATTTTTTATTTTTTAGAACAGGCGTTCCATCTTTTAAATGTTTAAAAACGGCAAATGCACCTCTTAGAGGGGAAGCAACAATCGAAGCTTTGCTAATTTTACTGGTGCCACTCCAATTTTCTATCGCATCTTCAAAATCTTGATCTCCAAAACGCAAATAATAAGCAAGTAAGAGTCCTCCATTACTATGGGCAACAACTTCTATTTTAGTTCCTTCACTCGTTAGTTCACTTATTTTAATTGCTATTCTTTTTATAGATTCGTAAAAATCATCTCTCCAATCATAGACGACAGTATGAAGTTCACGATTATTTTGATTACAAAAACTTGTTAGATGTTTGAGGGTTTTCCCGTAAGATTCTACTTCTAAAATTTTCGGAATTATTTTAACTTTCATGAGGATTTTATCAGGAATGACGTCATTTCTAACTGGTAAATCAGAGTATGATTCTGTCATGCAAAGATTTTTTTTATTAGCAAAAAAATCAGTAGTTTTAACCCATCGAAGATTGTGATTGTTTTTCTCGATTAGTGTAGAACCAAAATATCCAGGAATAAAAAGTACTTTCGTTTTTTTCACTTTAAGAAACCTAAGTTACTATATGCAAATTGCACGTTAAATGAACTAATTTAAAAATTGTTAAATTTTAAAAAGCTATTGATTATAGCATTATCTGTTAGATTTAATAATTTTTTATTAACTATATTTTAATTTAAGGATAAATGCTTTTAATTTAATTTGAGTGAGAATTTTAGCTTCTTTTTAAACAAAGATTTCTGAATGATTAAAATTATACAAAAAGCCCCACCTAAGGGGCCTAGAAATATAAAAGGCTATTCTATTAATAATAAATTAAATAATTATTCAATCGAGAAAATTTGAGTTTTAGGATTATAAATCAAGACACCAGAAATTGAATCTTCATTTTTAAGAGTAATTTGTCCTTGAATCCAAAAATTAGCACTTAAAGCCAATTGGTCGTCAAGAGGACAAAGTGCATTCACATTATAAAAAGAGAACTTTCCAATACTATATGTTGTGTGCTCCAAATTTCCAGCTTCTGGCGAAGAATAACTTAAATTTGTAACTTTACCAATAAACTCCGCTTCTAAATTTCCATTGCAGGTTAATTTTAGAGATTGAACAGACTCACACCTCTTTGCCGCATTTACTGTGTCGTAATGCCCAAACATTTCAGGAATAGTTAGCATCGCATCGATCTCAGCCTCACTTAAATTGCAATAAATATCACTGTTAATCGATTGAAGTGAATCAGAAATACACTTATAATTAATGTCCGAAGCAGAGGCAGTAAATACATTTAAAGAACAAAGTAATGCTGTCAAAAAAAAACATTTCATAGTTAATCCCCTAGTATATGATTTAGGGACTTGTATCAAAAATTAACTTGAAAAAAAATCTAAATTTCTTTTTGTGTGTAAAAAGTTCTTAGTTAAATAAGTTCAACGGCTACAAATTACAAAAGTGCTTTGAAAAAATTTATTTTTCAATAAAAATTTACTCCTAATACAATTTCATTTTCCTTACTTTTTATATCCCCAACTTTAATTGCTCGATAATCATAGGATAAAACAAGTCCGAACTTTTTTTGTTTTATTTCAAGTCCTGTACCAACACCATATCCCAATTTACTTTTGTAGCTTTGACGAGAACTTGGAAGAAATCCAGAAACATGTCCTTCCAACTTTGCTTCAATCTTTTTTTGAGAAAATATAGTTTTTTCTAATCCAGTATAAATTTCAGGTAAAGGCATAGTCTCTAAATTAACTAATTTTAATGTTTGAATATCTAAAAATGAAACTTCTCTAAGTAAAAACTTTGATTTTATTGTCATGTCCACGGAATACTTATAAAGCCCTCCCAGGCCAAAATGCATTCGAGTTAAAGTTTGAGGATTATAAACGAAATTGGGGTCTTGATAAAAAGTGTAATAATCTAGTGAGCCAATACCCATTATTGAAAGTTGTTCATTATAATTAATCTTCCCTGTAATATCTAAGCTAAATCCAGTCTTTGATAATGCCGAAACACTGCTTCCATTAAATTTAGTTTTATTAAAAACATCTACTCTTAAAAATGTGAGTTTAGGTGTGAAAATAAATTGAGTATTAGGAAACTCATCAATAAGTGTCCGTGATTCTTTTGATATTTCGAGGTAAATTTCGGCTTTATTTTCTGACTCTAAAGGTTGTGAGCTTTGTGCTACTTTTTTTTCAATTTCTACATTTATAATTTCATCTTTTTTAATTGGTAGTTCAATAATTTGACCAATTTTTAAAAAATTTCCATTTTGTTTAATTTTATTTAAATGTGCAACTAAATTGATAAAGCCGTTTTTTCCATACAGCGGTTTTACTTGAAACTTTTTTAAAATTTTAATTAAAACGTCACCTTTTTTGACACGATAGCGTGTCAATTCCGCATAAGCTCCAACTGAGACTAATATGAAAAGACTAATTAATATCTTAAATATAAATGATTTGATTTTAATAAAGTATCCTAATTACTATCTAATTTCCTTAATATTATTGATCCTAACAATAACAAAATATAAATAAGATTGAAAAATGAGGCAAATAGATCATTATTGTTTAAGTTAAGATTTATAAAATTTCGTGGTAAAATAGTCAGATGATAGTCAAATATTTAAATTTATCGTTAATCATCTTAATTCTTGGTTTTTTATCTGCTTGTAACCCTCTTGGCAAAAAAGTAGGATCTATTAGTACTAACTCCGATCAATCAGTTAATACTAATATTTTAGGTGTTCCAAGTTCAACTTTATCAACAATTTCTTTTACCCCACTTACTATCGCTGCCGATGGAACCTCCACTGCCTCAATTACTGTGACTCTACTTGATTCTATTGGGAATTCAGTCAGCGGAAAAGTTGTGAGCATGTCTTCAAGCCGTGGGGCCATAGATACAATTTCAGCTCCAAACCCAATAACTACCGACTTAATGGGTCAGACAACCTTTACTATAAAGTCATCCTCAGTTGGGCAGTCAACGCTAACGGCCTCTATTCCCGCCAGTGGAATTACACTTTACCAAGTTGGCTATACACTTTTTTACGCGGCACTGGGAATTCCAAGTTCTACTTTATCGACGATGACTTTTTCCCCATTAACTGTCGCGGCCGACGGTACGTCTACTGCTTCAATAACTATTACTCTTCAAGATGTAGGTGCTAATCCTGTGAGTGGAAAAGTCGTGGCCCTTTCCTCCAGTCGTGGTGCTACAGATACCATTACTGGACCAACTCCTGCTGTCACAAATGGATCTGGTCAAACACAATTTACTATTAAATCTTCCACCGTAGGTCAGGCAAATCTTTCTGCAAGTGTTCCTGCAAGTAGCATCAATTTAAATCAGGCCGGATATACACTTTTTTATGAACCTCAAGGAATTCCAAATTCAAGTTTATCTACCATGACTTTTTCTCCGCTATCTGTTGCAGCAGATGGCACTTCTACATCAACTGTAACCGTTACCTTAAGCGATGTTGCTTCAACTCCACTTAGCGGTAAAGCTGTCACACTGACTTCCAGCCGTGGAGCAACTGATACTATCGTTGGCCCTACACCTGCTCTTACCAATGCCTCTGGGCAAAGCACCTTTACTATAAAATCTACTACCGTTGGACAACCAATTTTAACGGCGGCCGTACCTGCTAGCAGTATGACATTAAGCCAATTAGGTTACCCTGTTTTTACAACTCCACTTGGAATTCCAAATGCTAATTTATCAACATTAACATTTTCTCCACTTTCAATAGCTGCTGACGGAACATCGACTTCAACCGTTACTGTAACGATTCTAGATGCCGGTGGAAATGCCATAAGTGGAAAAGCGGTCACCCTCACTTCCAGTCGCGGAGCTACTGACACAATACTAGGCCCCACTCCAGCAACTACTAATAGTTTCGGGCAAACGACTTTTACTTTAAAATCTTCTACTATTGGTCAAGCTACACTAACTGCAGCCGTGCCTGCGAGTTCTGTGACTGTAAACCAATTAGGCTATGCAGTTTTTTATGTTCCACCAACAGATCCAAACAGCAGTTTATCAAATGTGACAATTTTACCTGTCTCTGTTGCGGCAGATGGAGTTTCAGTTTCGACTATTAAAGTTTCATTGATTGATTCAGCAGGAAATCCTGTAATCGGAAAAGCAGTGAGCTTGAGTTCTAGCCGTGGGGCCACTGATACAATTGTGGGCCCAACACCCGCTCTTACAAATGCTTTTGGACAGACAACTTTTACCGTAAAATCTTTGACAGGTGGTGATTCAGTATTTACGGCTTCTGTACCAGCAAGTAGCACCACAATAAACCAAACGGTCCCTGCACTTTTCTTAGCAAAAACTCCTATAGCAGATTTTCAAGCCCGCTTTGCTGAATCAGGAAACACACCGGGATCAAATATTTTAATGACATCAAATTGGAAAAATTTGGCTTCAAACTCTGATTTAACAAATGCCAATCTAAGGTCATTTCTATTCACTAATACAAGTGGATGGATTGGTGATGGGACATTGAATACAAGTGGTGTCACTGGACCTTATCGCTTAAAATTTGAAACTAATATAAATACTATTTTAAATTATGTAGACCTTGGATATTTTTATAATTCGAATACAAGTTTGAGTTTTGAAACATGGATAAATTCACCTATTTTAACAAGCGCTAATTATTATGCCCCAAATACCTTTTATACAATTAATAATGGTACGTACGTTAATAACAGCGGGACAACAATTTTCACCACTGGACTCGGATTATCTGGCGACACTTCTGGCAGTAGTAATTTTTCAACTATAATTAATAATTCAATTGGCTGTAATAGTAATATTTATCCATCACAAAGTTGGTTTCATTTAGTAGGTTCATATGATGGTTCCACTAAAATTTTAAAAATATTCGTAAATGGTGTAGAAAAATGTAGTCTAAGTTTGGGAACTGCAATGATTACACCTGTTGGATCATATATAATTGGTAGAGTTATTAATGAAGTCGCTGATTTTCGAATTTACAATATTGGGTTAACAGCTGCAGATGCTACAAAAAATTTCAATTCAACAGTCGATCGATTTTTAACTCTACCAGCCGCACCAATACTGTCCATTACTCCTTCAAATTTTTCTGCCACTTTAAATTGGAATGCATTGAATCCTACTCCTATTGGTTACAAAGTAGAACGCTCTACGGATAATTTTAATTCAGTAATCACTAATTTAACGACTATTAATCAATATTCAATTGTTACAACTACTAATGACACCACGTCGACGCTTTCTAATACAAATTATCAATACCGCATTCAAAGTTATAATGCGTTGGGGGCGTCACCTTATTCAAACATTGTAAGTTTTACTACTGCCAATACAACTAATTGTTTCTACAATGTGAATAATAATTTTAAATATGACACTGCCAGCGCTATTTATGTTGGTACTTGGAATGGAACTATTATTTACAATAGCCCTATTGTTCCACCGGGATCGGCACAATATCTTCCATTTCAACTTAAATCGTCTATTGCCACGGGCTATGATGTCTTTTACGAATATTCAATTTGCAAACAGTTTTAAATTACTCTTCTTCAGGAGGAGCATTGATATATTTAAAAGATTCAGTCGGACATCCATAATTGTTTAAAACTCTAAGTCGCTTTTGATTTTCTAAAATCAGCTCTTCAAATTTAGTTATTACTTCAGGTTTAGTTTCTGATAAATCATTCAACTCATTTGGGTCATTTTGCAAGTCATAAAGTTTTCTTTCACGACTACTAATGTCCCAAAAGTATTTCCACTTGTTATTTTCACGAATTGAAAAATTGCGTTGAGGGCAATCGCGAGAAAAAATATCGTTTTCTTCTAAACTTGGTAATATTGAATCAAAATTTTTGGAGGTTAAACTTCCATTCAAAAGACTTGTAACAATTTTCTGTAAAGATTTTTCAGAAAATTGTAGATTAATATTTTTCATTTCCTTCATTTCGGGGAAATGAATAAAAAGAGGAGTTTTAATCACTTCTTCATAGGGAGTATTGCCGTTATGCAAATTGCCATGTTCCATCAAAGCCGTGCCATGATCCCCTGCAATTATAACAATTGTATTTTCTTTAAGTTCGTCATTATCAAATAAATTAATAAAATCCTTTATTTCAGAATCAACAAATTGTAACTTTGCTCGGTAGGCACCTTTTAAAATATCTAAATCCATTGAATAACTTTTGCTCTTTTTCCATTTCGTAAGAAACGAATCATTATTCATGATTCCCAATGGATCTTTTGGAATAGAGTTTTGAGGGATTAATTTTGCTAGAGAATTTTCTATCTGAGATCTATTACCAAAAAGCAAAGCAAAAAAAGCTATTTTATCTTCAGGAATTAAAAAATTTACATCAAGATTTTGGTTCAAATATGACTTGTATAATTTAAAGTTTGAGTCTGGCATGAATTCAGAATAATTGATTTGTTCACGATTTATACCGCTGTATGGAAAGTGAACACTTTTAATAAGTAAATTGAAGAAAAAAGGAAGTTGATTATGAGATAGCATTTTCTCCTTGTAAGGCCTTAACGATTCGAGTAATTTTTCTTTAGTTGATTCTTGAACTTCTAAATATTTAAAAATATTTCTACTAGTTCCAGCTAATTCATAAGAGCGAGGGGCTGAAGAAATGTCTTTAAATGCGGAATAAGCCTGAAATCCATTGGCCCTTTCAGGATGCCAAAGAAGTGGAGTAAACCAGCCCACCCAAAAGTTTCGCCAAGAAGTCTGACCAACAGCATTTTTAAAAACATAGGCAGATTTGGAAAATTTATTAATCGATGGTGCAGCATCAAAAGTTGCTCCATAGGCCATTAATTCAGAAAAACGAACAGAACATAAACTAATTAAAAGAATATTTGGTCGATTCAGTAAGGTCTTTTTTGCAATAATGCTTTTTTGTTTTTGAATAAATAGAATGATTATTAATATTAAAAATAATAAAATAAGTGAACTAATTAAAAATTTACTTTTTTTTAATTTCATTTTTTATCAATTTTTATTTTTTTTAATAGTTGAAGAATATCTTTTTCAACAAATTTATCAATTGGTATAAAAATGCGAAATTGTACAAGTTCACTTTGATCAGAATCATAAACAAAAGCAATAACTGCTTTCAGCTTAATTTCACTTTTTTCACAAACACCCAGTACAAATCGATCAGTCGAATTTGCGATGAGAATTTTCGTTGCTTTTCCCAACACAAATATCGTTTTGCTCTTAGGCTTATATTCTTCAGTGCAAGTTGAAATATTTGTAACGGCTCCTTGGTAAGGAGTGAACTGTGGGCCATAAAGTTTTAAAATTAAATCAAATTGAGTGTTGATCATATTAGCAACCTCGCTTTCCACTATAGGCTTGGTAAGCTCTATATCAATTCTTGTTCCATTTTTTTCAGCTATTATATTAGCCAATTGAAATTGCTTGCCACTTCTCAATTGATTTTTGCTAAGAACATAATGATTGCCGTCATCAAGGCGAAGACCAAATTGCTTTAATGCTAAATTTAAATTATTAGGCATAACCTCTGGATATGCAGAAGATAAATTTAAGTAGAAAAAATAGATAAATATTTTAAGCATTATTATAAAAGTGTAAAAGAATAGAACTTGTACGTCAAAAAAGCCTTATTAAACTAAAGCAAATAAAATTTAATTATCAAGTACAACCTTTTTGGGTTTATGAATGACCAAAAAATTAAAAAATATTGCATGAATTAAAAAACCAACGGCCGAAGCAAGAGAAGCTTTTGGGTCATAAAATAAAAGAATAGCGCCAGAAACTGCCATATTTTTCATGGAAATTGAAATGCATAACGCCATTGCTTTCTCTTCTGAAAAAAACTTCCTCATCAACCACTTTGACAGGAAATATACCCCAAAATCTTGGAAAAAAATTATTCCTAAAACTCCAAGTATTTCTGTCCATGATGTATAATTAAGATTAATTTTTGCAACTGAAGCGCCAAAATAAATAAAGGCTAAAAAAGCAATTGAAAACATATTAAATTCTGCAGCTATTTGTTTCCAAAATTTAATCATGTTATTTTGAAAAAAATTTTTATCAAGCCATTTCAAAACTAGCCCCAAAAAAACTGGAAAAAAAACTAAAATTATCATGTCTATGAGTATTGGAGAGAGATGCAAAGAATTGTTAGTAAGAATCATTGCCACATATAAAGCCAATGGAAATAAAAACATTGAAATTATGACGAGTAAAATGGAAAGTTCTTCATCGGCATTAAACATTTTGCTAAAACTAGGAGCGACTATTGCGACTGGGCATAATGAAGCTAAAAAAGTGCCATATAAAAGAGATTTATCATTTATAAAGTGCCTAGCAAGTAGCCACTGAAATAATGGAAAAAAAAGAAATTGCAAAAAAAGCCCAAACGCAATCTCCTTCTTATTTGACGCCAGCTTTTTTACTATCGACCATTCCAGATCAATGGCCATTGAAGTCATCATCAAAAAAAGAATAATGAAAGCAAATTGAGAAAGGTTCAAAGCAATATAAGGAAATTGATATCCTAACGCAAATGCTAATAATATTGGTAGACTGAAAAACTTTAGCATTGGCGTTTGTCCATAGTCAGATGATTTTGTATTTCATATACTTATTGATATTATGAAAAACCAATCAACGAAGTCCATATATGTTTTAATTATTTTCTTATTTTTTATTATGCTTAGTTTTTTTTATTTTTTAACTCACCAGAAACTAAATCCTATAACCCAAAAAGTAAATCATAAACCCTTGCGTTTATATTGGTTCATTCCCGATGGTTTAAGGGCAGAACCCGTTACATTTAAAATTTATGAATGGGCAAAAAATGGCGAACTTCCAAATTTAAAACGCTTAATGGATGAAGGAAGTTACGGGTACTCAATCCCTGTATTTCCAGGACATACTCCTACTAATTTTGCCACTCTGATGACTGGAACAACTCCTGACGTTCACGGAATTGCTGATGGACCGATGAGAATAGAAGGCTATCCTTTGAGCATGGTCTCTAAAGGAGGATTTACATCACAGGCAAAAAAGGTTCCACCGATTTGGTACACTCTTGAGCAAAACAAATTTATTGTCTCTCTTTTATCTATCCCCGGCTCAACTCCTCCTGAACTCAATGATGGCATTACTATAAAAGGCCGATGGGGCGGCTGGGGAATCGAATTTCCGGCCATTATATTTCATTCTGCCAATGATGAAACCCTCCAAGTTGAAACTGGACAGAATAGAAGAGTATTTAATTTTGGTAGCGAGTTAACAAAGTTTTTACAAAGCGAGGATCCAATAGATTGGTCGATAAAAATAAAGTCTTATTCTCCTCCGCGAGAAATAAATTTACTTAATTGGAAAGCTCCTCTTTATGCATTAGTTTACGACTCAACAGATGATGGAATTGAAAATTATGACCGAGTTCTCTTTTCAAAAGATAAAACAACAGTCTTTAATGATTTAGCTGTAGGTGATTGGAGTCAATGGCAGGAAGTTTCATTAAGTTGGGAATTAAAAAATGATTATAATATAAATACTCCTAAAAAAATGCAATGGGAGAGAGATGCTTCAAGCGTAAAGTTAGATAGCAAAGTTAAAATAAAAGTTATCAAGCTAGGCAAAAAAGATTATTTCAGAATCCGCTTAGTTTATGATCAACTCAATGAATTTTTAATAAAGCCCAGTTACCTCTATGAAGATATCAATAAGAAAATGGGGCCAATGATCGATTACGTTGATAATTACCCCCCTCAATTAATTTATCTAAAAGAAGATAAACAAGTATTTTTAGAAGAGGCTCAACTTTCATTCGACTGGCATGAAAAAATGGCCGAATACATGATTAAAAATTTTGGAAGTGATGTCATAATTCAAAGCATCTATACTCCCAACCAAATGCTCACCGGAAGGTGGTGGATGCCTTTTATAGATCCTAAAAGTCCTAAATATAATTCAATAAATGAACCGGAAAGAAAAATACTTTGGAATGAAATTCTCAAAATGTATAAAAATGTTGACCAAATTTTAGGAACTATTTTAAAAAATGCTGACCAAAATAGTTATATTGTTTTTAGCTCGGATCACGGGGCAATTCCACTTTATAAGGAAGTCCGCTTAAATAATTTGTTTGCCAAAAAAGGGTGGCTTAAATTTAAATACTCAAAACGAACTGGAGAATTTGAAATTGATTGGGCAAAAACCAAAGTTATTTTTCTACAGATGGATAATATCTATATACACCCGGATGGTCTGGATAAAATTTATCACCATGCAAGTGGACCTGAATATGAAGCACTTCGCTCAGAAGTTATAGAGGCCTTAAATGAATTAAAAGATGAAAATGGATTAAAACCATTGGCCCAAGTATTAAAACGAGAACAAGCAAATTTACTTTTTCTTCCACCGGACAGAACAGGAGATTTAATCATCGCAAACTCGGCCCATTATAATTGGGTTGAAGATGTATCAGATAATTTAATTATTTTTAAAGAATCCCTAAAAGGAGGATATAAACAAGCTGTCATTCCAAGTGCAGAACAAGGGATGTGGACACCATTCCTTATAAAGGGCCCTGGAGTAAAAAAAGGATTTCAAATTGAAAATCCAATTAATCATATTGACCAGTATGCAACAATTCTTAAATTGCTTAAGCAAAATGCTCCTGTACATACAAAAGGGCGAGTATTAAAGGAAATATTAGAAAAGTCTATAAACTGACAACTTGATCGATATAATTTTTTATATAATCCAAATGGTGTGTAATAAAAACAATTGTCATTCCTTTCTCTTTCCATCGAGGAATCATTTCTAGAAGTATTTCATCAATAAGCAATTTGTTGAGTGAACTGAATGTCTCATCGAGAATTAGAACCTTGGCTCCAATTAATTCTGCTCGAAGCAAGGCAAGACGTTTTTTCATCCCTCCAGAAAGTTCATGTGGATAAAGATTGATCGATTCACTTAGCTTAAAAATTTCAAGGAGTGGAAGTATCTCTTCGAGGCTAGAACTTGTAAATTTTAGCTGATCTAAAACTGTTAACCAAGGAAATAAATCATCCTCTTGATGGACAATAAAAATTTGTCTAGTAGGTTTAGAGATTAATTTATTTTTTAAAAAAATTTCTCCAGAATTAGGTTGTAAATGCCCTGAAACAAGATGCGCTAATGTTGATTTGCCAATTCCAGAAGGCCCAATTAATGCATAAATTTTATGCAGTGGAAGCTCTAAAGAATAATTTTCAAAAATAACTTTTTTCTCAAATTTAAAATTGAGATTTTTAATTTTTAATGATTCCATTTAACTACTTTAAATTCTAGTTTGACCATAGACCAATTTATCAAATAGCCAATAATCGCAATACAAATCATATCTATAAGCATTCTATTATAATCTAAATTTTGCCGATTCAATTGGATAGAATAACCCAGTCCCGAGCTTCCACTGATCATTTCTGCAGCTATAATTGACATCCATCCCATATTTAAACCCACTCGTAAGCCAGTAAAAATCTGAGGAAGAATGGCCGGAAAATAAATTTTAACAAGCATGTTCCACCAATTTAATTCCATTGATTTAGCCACTCTGATAATTTCACTTTTTACACCCGAAAGTGCTTCGTAAGTATTGGTTGCAACAGAAGGAAAGACTCCTATGAAAACAATAACCCATGATGATTTCTCCCCTATTCCCATTGATAAAATAACAAATGGAATCCAAGCAATTGGAGGAGGAAACTTAGGTGCATCTAAAAGAAAATTAAAAAAGAAATTTTGTTTTAGTTTATTTGGAAAACTAAAACGAATTAGTCCTGCAACCACACCAATTAAAAAAGCCAGACTTCCTCCGCATAAAACCCGGGAAAGGCTGAAGAAAGAATTTAATAAAATTACTTTCATTAGCACTCTGATTATTTTATAAATTCATTTGAAACAAAATCTTTCATATTGATTTTTTTGCCGACTAATCCACCTACAAAATCAGCTCCTTTTTGCATTAGGATAAAATCTTCTTCAGAAAAATTTACATTTATTTCTTGATCACTTTTATTTTTTAAATTTGGTTCATACGAGGCAGCGATTTCAAGCGCTCTTGGATCTGCGTCTTTGAGCTTTGATTCTTCTAAAAACCATTTATCCGCTTCAGATTTATTTTTTCTATAATAGGCATATGCTTCATGCAAAGCTAGATTTAAATTTTTAGCGACATTTTTATTTTTTGATAAGAATTCCTTATTCATTAAAACCAAGGCACAAACTTTTCCTGAATCGATAATTCTCACTTCATTTTTTGCTTCTAAAATAGCTGGAATGGGGTCAAAACCACTTAAGGCATCGAATTGGTCCCAAGTCGTTGCATTCAATCCAGATTTTTTAACCAACGGCCAATGTTCAGTCATTGCTAGATTAATAAATTTGACTTCAGTTTTTGGATCAATTCCAATCTCAAATAAATGATCAACTACCACTCTTTGAGCTGCTGCTCCAAAGGGAACACCTACTGTCTTACCTTTCAAATCGGCAAGAGTTTTTATTGTAGATTTTATGGGAACATAGGTTGCTGTTCGGTTATACATAAGTCTTAAAATTCCAACCCAACCTTTGTCTTTAAAAAAAAGAGAAGCTGCAGGCTGATCAGCGGTCAATATAACGTCAATTCCACCAGAAAGAGCAATCTCATTTAGTTCTGGACCAAAATTTTTTCCAATAAAATCTGCTTCAAGATTATGTTTTTTTAAAATATCAGTATGTTTCCAAATTTGGACAATTTGGCCTTGAATGGCCCAAGGAACTTGCCATCCAATTCTTAATCTTGTGCCAGCTAGTGCTTGAGAATTAATCAAGATAAAAGTTAAAATAGTTATTACTTTCAATTGGACTCCAAATATTTATTTTAATAATATATTATGATACTAAGATTTATTAATTCATAGATAAAGGTTTAAAATTTATAATTTCTATTAACTCTATTCTAGAAATATAACTTGATTTTTACGCAACGTTGTAATTTAGCTTCTAAAAAATAAAAATAATTTTAAAATTTATTCATAAAAAATAATCTATTTAAACCCTAATCAAATCCTAACTTGAAGTTCTTTTCCATTTTTAAGACTATCGCACCCATCAAATATATGGCCTAAATGTTTTAAATGAGGAGAAGTTTCATGCGTAAGAATTCTATTGTTCTTTCAACAATTTTTGTCACTAGTTTATTATCACTCACGGTTAAAGCTGATAATATTACTCACTTTAAAGGCTCTGACACTATGGCCGGAATTATGACTGATGCTATTTTTGCATCTGGACTAAACAATGAAATTGTTTATGAAGGTGGCGGAAGTGGACTTGGTGAAACTGCTCTATTAAATGGTGAACAAGGTATTGCACCTATGTCACGAGCTATGAAAACTGACGTTGTTAATGCTCTTAAAGTAAAAGGTGTTGAAGCTGTTGGTCACGTGGTTGCTCTTGATGGGATTGGAATTTTTGTAAATTCATCAAATACAGTTTCAGGAATTGACCTAGCTACATTAAAATCTGTGTATACATGTGCTACGACTAAGTGGGAAAAAATCCCAGGATCAACTAAGACTGGTGACATCAAAGCTTTTAGAAGAAATGATGCTTCTGGAACTACTGATACATTCAAAAACTTAGTTGGAGTAAAAGAATTCGGATCATGTGTTCAAGTTCTAGCTGAAACTTCAGACATTGCCGAAAAAACGGCAACTGAAGCAGATGCAATTGGTTACTCTGGAGCAACAGCTAAAAAAGAAGGAAATTCTTCTTTAAGTGTGGCCCTTAATGCAACTTCAAAATATGTTCCATTAAATGTAAACACTGTAAGAAGTTTTGAATATCCACTTGCTCGTAAACTTTATATCTATGAAGTAAAAGGAAATAAATCTCCAAATTCTTCAGAAGAAAAATTGTTAAATTCTTACTTACTAGACAGATCATTCCTTGATCCAATTGTTCAAGACCATGAATTCTACACAATTGATTAATATTAATAATGAAAACTGTTAAAAAACTTTTAACATTATCAATGAAAAACTACTCCTGGGGAAGTATCCTAGGAGTAGGATTTCTACTTATACTTCTCGCAAGCTGTAGTAAAACAATTCCAGAAGACAATGGAGACATGGCTTCAAAAATTGCCGGACTCTCAGCTCTTCAAAAAGAAAAACTCTGTCCAAAATTTTTCGATCCCAACGCTTTCGTTGAAAGAACGTATAGTGGCCAAAAAACTGGTGGGAAGATGTCCTTTCAAGAAATAAGAAATAGTGTCAATTCTGCATGTATGAATTGTCATATGGCCCCTGCTGAAAGTGGTGGATTCTCTTATGAAGATAATTATTTATCTATTAAGCAAAATGCCAACAAAATTGCCAATGCTCTTTTGAGTGATGATGAATCAAAAAAAATGCCTCCGGTTTCAAGACGTGCAAAAAATCCAGATGCATTTATGCAGATTGGAAAAAATGTTCAAAGCTGGATAAATGCCAATTCTCCCGAAGGAGAATTTGATTTAAATCCAAATAACTCCCCTATTAATATATCAACAGTTCCAAGCGGTGATTTAGGTGAATGCTCTCCAACACCTGATGCAGTAGGATTTAATTATAAAAAAGATTTGTGGTTTTCTACAATCAAAACACTTCCAATGACTTTAGCAGAAACGGACTTAGTCTCACTTGATTCTCTTGAACTCGCAAGCCGCGGAACTTTTTCTTATAATGTCGAATACCCTCTTTGGACAGATAACTCTTCTAAAGGAAGATTCATCCATGTCCCATACAAAATTGTCGATAATAAATTAACACTTCAAAGTATCCAGTATAATCCAAACGATAAAAAATTTAACATTCCAGAAAATACTCGCTTTTATAAAACTTTTTATAAAATTATTAAGCAAGCAAATGGTCAAACTCGCGCCAGAAGAATTGAAACAAGAATTATAGTTGTTCGCTACTCTGCGAATGAATCACTTTTTGGAACCTACGCCTGGGACGAAACGGAACAAGTCGCCACTTTAGTTCAAACACCGTATCGTGATGGCTCCCCTTTTAAAGATACAGTTTTAAAAATTGTGACAGATGAAAAAAAAGGAACAACTCGCACATACGGAATTCCAGGAAAACATCGCTGTCTTGAATGCCATATGGGCTCAGAGAGTAAAAGTTTTGTCCTGGGCTTTTCACCTCTTCAAATCAATCGAAGAAATATTGGGGAAGCTGGGCGAACAGAAGCAATTAATGAAATAGAAAAAACACAAGTTAAAAGATTACTTGAATACGGAGTTATTAAAGGTTTCAGTCACGCTGATACACTACCCAAATTAGAATGGACTGGAAGAGAGCGACCTAGAAATACTTTAGAGATGAGAGCTAACGGTTATATGGTTGGAAACTGTGCTCATTGCCATAACCCAGATGGCTTTGCGTTTACAAAAGAAAATGGAATTACTCTCAACCTAAGTGCAGGAGAAACTTTTAATTTTAATACATTTACTAAGTCTGTTCAAAATACAAGCAGAGCTATCATTAATCACGATGGTGAACTGGACTTAAGTCATTTATATAGAAAAGTTGCAGATCCACCTGAAGCACAAGGCATGACTTCACAAATGCCGATGCACACGGCCGGAGCACCTGATTGTAAAGTTTTAACGGTGATGGGCCAGTGGATCAAATCCTTTGGTGATTATAATGAAGCGGTTAACTGGAAACCTGATTGTAAACCGGCAGCTGATGTAAAGTGGATTGATCAAGATTTTACTTGGCCTCTTTCAGAGACCTATGTACCGAGAAGAGATGACTGGAAAAATCCAAAAACAGGAATGCCTGAAATACCATTTGGTGAATTAGAATTAACTGAAGAACTTCTTAAAATAATAAATAAAGAATATCCAGTGGGATATTGGAACAAAAAAGCTGAGTGTAAATTCCCTAATATTCAATTGCCAATAAATGAACAACGCCCATGGATGATGAATCAAAATGCACCTAAAAGACCATTTGGAGAAGTTTATTCAACAACACCTGGGGCTTGGTTTTTTAGAACAAGTTGCATGAAATGCCATGGTCAAGATGCCGACGGAAATACCGCCCTTGCTCGCGGAATTCTCAATTGGTCTGGAGGCGCAGTTCGTGTCGCTAATCTTAAAGATGGAATGTTTGGACGAAATGGTGAAAATTTAAAAACATTTGATCATGAATTAAGTTCGGGTAAAAAGAAAAACTTTGCAGGTAATTACCTTATCTGGATGGCCATGAAAGGAACGAAAGTAAAATTTCCAGATGAATTATCAAGCATAATTGGTAAACATGGCGGACAAATGCTGAATCAAATAAAAGATAAATGCCTAAGACAAATCTCACCTGATAAAGCCTCAAATCCAAATTATGCTGACCACGAAATATTTAATAAAGTCTGTTTTCAAAACAATAGATATCCCGGAGACCCTCAATTGGCCTTTGATCCGTTTACTGCTCAACCTAAATACCCTGAAATAGTAGATGAATGGCTAGATAAAGCAGCTTATAACGGAGGTTGGTCAATTTATCTTTATTTAAAAGATGCGGCCGAACACAAAGTCAGAATCGGCAATGATGAATGTGAAAAAGTCTATGGAACACAACAAGCACTTTGGAGTAAATAGTTATGAATTTGATAAAAAAACTAGTTTTTGTTTTTTGTATGATGTTTTGGGTTCAAGCCTTTGCAAAAAATAACAATATTTTAGTTAAAAAAAATAATGGAACCGTCAATTTTTTTGCAATTGGAAATCCAAGCAGTCTTCGAATTAATGGAGTTGGTGTCTCTCCAGAAGGAAGTCTCGATATTATTCACGATGAAAAAAGCTCAAAAGTTTTAGGCTCTTTTAGCTTTGACTTGAATTCCTTGAATTCAGGGATTGAAATGCGCGACTCTCATATGAAAGAGAAATATTTAGAAACTGAAAAATTTCCAACTTCTAAACTAACAATAGATCCAATTAGCTTTAGTGAAAATATTTTAAAGTCTAAAAATAAAAATCAATCTGAGTTCAAAGGAAGTTTAAACCTGCATGGTGAAGAAAAGCCGATTATAGGAAATTCAGAATTTTTAATCAAAGATGATCAGCTAAAAATTATTGCAAAATTTAAAATCAAATCGAGTGACTTTAAAATTGAAACACCTTCATTTGCTGGTATCACTCTTGGTGATGAAATAGAAATAGAAGTGGAGCTCAATGTCTTAAATCCTAAAGTCTAACTACTTGGTTACTTATTATGAAAAAAGCATGGCCTTTATTTATACTTATTTTATTCACCTTTCAAAGTTGTGGTTTTCGCCATTTAAAAGATGGAAGTGATGGTGAAAACGTAGAGGTATCAGCTCAATCGGAATTAACGACATCAGTTTACTATGCAACAATTGAAAAAAAAATCTTAGCTCCAAAATGTCTAAGCTGTCACAGTGATGCTGGTGGAAATCTTGGTGGTGTTAATCTAGAAACTTATGAGGAAGCTCTTAAACATATAGGTGCTATAAAACAAAAATCCCTAATAGAAAAGTCCATGCCTCCAAAAAACCCATTAAATAATTCTGAAAAAAATCTATTGGGGAGTTGGATTTCATCTGGTGCTCCATTCGATGAAACTAACCAAATGCCATCTACAAATCAAAACACTACAAATAAAATTACTGTCACTTGGTCCAAAATCAGAAATGAAATTATCGAAAATCATTGTATTCAATGCCACTCTCCTCCAATACTTAACCCAACAACTGATACCGTTTCAACGATGGAAGCAGGGCTAGATTTAACTAAATTTGAAGTTGTAAAAGATAAGTCAGATCTCATTTTTAAAAGAATTGTTATTTCAAACGATATGCCTTTAAGACCTTATCCTCCACTTTCAAATTACGAAAAAAAATTGATTACAGAATGGATGATTAGTGGAATGCCTGACGATGTGGAATCACAATGATACTTACATCTCTAACCCTTAAATTATTTATTAATCTTTTTGTTAGCAATGTTTGGGCCTTTCCTGAAATGGTTACACATGGCTATGGAAACTGTATTTCATGTCATTCAAGTTCAACTGGTGGTGGCTTACTTACTCCCTACGGAAGAGCACTGTCAAAAGAGCTTTTATCAGCAAAATCTACTGGCCCAACTGAAAAAGGAAGTGAGCAATTTTTAAGAAATTGGTACACTCCTCCAAAAAACCTAAATATTGGTGGTGACATTCGATTTATGCAAATGTTTCTAGATAATCAATTTGAAACTAGCGGGCGCGGTCTGCTAATGCAAGCAGATCTTGAGGCTCAATATACAGTAACACCCAAAATAAGAATTTTAGCTACTGCTGGAAGGCAAGAAATCTCCAACGCAAAAAAAATAACTGATTCATTTATCAGCCGTCGGCATTGGATAAATTTTCTCATTGGAGCAGATGATAATTTAGAAAAATATCAATTGAGAATTGGAAAATTTTTTCCGGCCTACGGACTGAATATTCCAGAGCATACGACAGTGACTAGAAAAGGCTTAGGTTTTGACCAAAACAAAGAAAGTTATAATGTTGAATATTCATATTTGGGTGAAGATTGGAATTTATATCTTACTTTAATAGAAGGCAGGCCCGATAAAAAAGAATTAGACCGAGAAGAAGGAGGAGCTATTCAAGCTTCTTATATATTTAAAAATAACTCAAAGTTCGGATTCAACTTATATACAGGAAATGGATCAAACCATCCAAGTACGGATCGTCGAGCGATGGGTGGCGCGTTCGCCATTTTTTCATTAAGGCCCAAATTATATACGTTGGTTGAAATTGATCGAAGTTCTAGTCCTAAAAAAAGTTATGGAATATTTGAATATGCCAAAATCGGATATGAATATTTACAGGGATTACATTTTTATGTTTCGGCCGAATATGAAAAGCCTTCAATCTTAAAATTTAATAATAGTTTAGATGCTATAAATATTGGTGTTCAATACTTTCCCGCAACTCACTGGGAAATAAATAGCTATATAAGACGAGAAAATAATAATTTAATCACACCAACTAAAAACAATATTTTAATGTTTCTACTACATTATTACCTTTAGAAATAAATAAGGACTGAAATGAAAACCCTAATCTTAATTGCCGTTTTCTCATTCATAAACACTGTCCAAGCACAACAGTCATCAAATTTTTTGGATGTGGGTATAAGTAAAACTAAACTCGGACTTCTTCTTCAAAACTGGGCCATATACGACGAGAAGAACACACTTGGTAAATCAAACTTTAGACTCAGAAGAGCAGAAATAAAACTAAGTGGAACAATTCAAGATAATAGTTCGTTTGTAATCATGATTGATCCTGCAAAATCAATAAAGACTGGAGCTGTGAGCGCAACAAATGACAACAAGGTACTTCAAGATTTTGTTCTAAATTATAATTTGAATGAAAATTTCGAATTCAGTACAGGACAATTCAAAATTCCAACGACTGCAGAAGGACTGCTTTCTTCTTCGGCTTTAATCCTGCCAGAAAGATCTCTCGTAGGGAGAACTTATGGTGACAAAAGAGATTTAGGGATCAAATCCACTTATAAAAAAGCTAATACCAAAGTTGCTTTCATGATCTCCAATGGAAATAAGCCAAACACTGATGATACCAACAGTCAAAAAGATTTGTATCTTAGAGGAGACTACTCTCCAGTTAAAAACTTATCACTCGGAGCTTTTTCAGGCTTAATTGATTCGAAATCGAGTCAGTTGAAGTGGGGTCTCAATTTATTTTGGGATAATAATCCAGAGTCATTACATTTCGAATACGCTCACGAAACAAACAGCCCTACTTCAACTATTAAAAAATCGAATGGTTATATGTTTGATCTAGGTTACTTATTAGACCCTACCCTGCAATTTGTTATTCGCTATGAAAGACTTTTATTCACAAGGACCACTAGCTTAGAATCAACAGCTACGACTCTAGGGATAAATTATTTCTTGAAAGATTCAAATTCAAAAATTCAACTTGCAGGTACATTTTTAAATAATATGAATGCTTCTAATGGCCAGTATGATGTCTCGACGAATCTACAGAGCTCAGCAGTGTTATATGCATTAAATTTTCAAATAGGCTTTTAAGTACAGATTTACCTTATTTATTCCTACTCCACTTTTTTTAAAATATTAGATTGTTTTGATCTATTAGTTGGTTTATTCACCTAAAATTGAAAATTATGTTAACCTAAAAGCAACTTTTAAGAGTCATCAATAGGATAGACCAGATGAAACATTTAATTTACTTTTTAATTACAATAAATTTAGGCCATCATCTTTTTGCAGAAACAATTTCAGTTAAAGATTTAGATCCAAATACAATTATAAAAAATGCAACGACATCTCAAAAAACAAATTGTGCTCCAAATGGTGAATCTGCTACTATTAAAAACCTAAATATAAGTTCGGATTTTTTAACTGAAGCCATTATTGAATCGGCAAATCAATTCTACAACACCCCTTTTACCAATGCTCCTCAAGAAAAAGTCGAATTAAATGGAATTACGGTTTTTAGACCTAATCATGGAATCACCCATGGTGTTCGATCGGCCATACTGACTCAAGATATTGTAGATCTCCTTTTAAAAAAATCAGATGACTCTCTATTGAAAACTTGGCTTACAAATAAAATGGCCACTGACCCAGAATTTAGAAAAAAACTATCTCTCATTGCAATCACTCACAGAATTGGAAGAGAAGACGAAAGTGATTCGTTTGGAGATGTCTCTAAACGTTCTCGTGAATTAGCAGGGAGTGTCGCTGCATTTAAAAAAGTTGTCGAAAACTCAGGTATTAAATTTTCTCCTAGTGAACTAGAAGATTATGCGGAAGCAATAAAACTAGATGGAAAAAGTGATTCACAATCAAACTCTGATAGAAGCAATTTATCACACCTACTTAGAGGGGCCCATATAATCGATTTAGTTCGCCTCAATCTCAATCTAGATAATGATATTAAATCTCAAGTGCCTCAATTAACTGCAACAGATATAAAAAACTTATACCTAAAAGAAGAAAAATATTTATTATCTACAGGTGATTTACGACATTCGGGCAAAGGAAGTTTTAATGAAACTTTTTTTAAACTCTCATCTACTCCGGCCAAGTTATTAGAAGTAATCAATAATGAACGTGAAAATAAATAGCCAAATTGACTCGTTTTTTAGTCATTTACCCTATCATATAAAATTTTCTCACTTCTTGCAGAAATAATTTTTTATATTCCCAAATTTAAGACTCTAGTTTATAAATAAAAAAGTTTAATGAACAGGAGTTTATATCAAATGAAAAAGAGTATTACATTGTTAACAATTGCAATTTTCAACCTAATGACCTCTCTTTCAGCTTTTGCTAAGACAGGTACTATTGAATGTTCAGGTGTAGCTGGTAATAACAACGATTTAATTATTTATACTTATAATAGTGAACTTCGCGCAGTTAAAATGCTAACAGGTGTTGATGGGGCCGTACGCCCATTATTTATCCACCCTTTAAAAACTCAAAACATTGAGGGCGTAACACTTTATAGTATCGCTTTTGCCCCTTCAAGTTTGCTGCAAGTTGAAAACAGCGTTATCGCCGGTCTTTCAGGAAATGCACGCTTATTTGGCTTTGATTTCAACTGTAATCAAAACTAAAAAAAATGACAAAAAACTCCTATCTATCTAATAGATGGAAAATGAGTTTGTTTAATTTTTGTTAAATATTGTCAATTTAGAATTAAGACAATGCCTTGACGTACTTATATTTTTTCGCAAAAAAGCCTATAATAAGTTAATGAAAAAATTTATTGAAAATTCTATTTTCGCCTCCAATTTAACTAAAACACTATTATACTCCATTGAATACAAAATGCTTTTTCAACTCTCACGGTGTTTCTCGTATTTCGTCACTCCTCCATTTCAAGAAAAAGATAAAAATCTTTTAAAGTTTTTAGAAGCTGGAGTCATAAAAATTCACACAGAGGATGCCAAAAATATTTCAGAAGGGATTTATCCAATTGAAGTGATTCGTCCGAAATCGCCATTTAGGCATATTCAAAATATTCCAATGCTCTTTTTAGATTCATTAAAAATTTCACGCCGTAGGAAATTAAATATTAAAAAAGATTTTAATATTCAATCTAGTGAGTCTGCGGAAGCTGTTGAAATACCCGATTACTTAAAAAGAAATTATCACTTTCAAACAGATGGATATTTCTCTGAGCAATCAGCAAAGCTCTATGAGCATCAAGTTGAAATTCTTTTCTCAGGAACAGCAGGTCCCATGAGAAGAATGCTAATTAAGATGATCAAAGAGAAACTTAACCATGATCGACCTATTAAAATTTTAGAAATTGGAGCAGGTGTTGGTTCGGCAAGCCTCGATTTTTCAAAAGCCTTAAACTATAGCTCGTATACCGTTACTGATGTCTCTGACTCTTACTTAAATAACGCTCAAAAAAGGCTTAATGGTCCAAATTTTCAATTTGTTCAGACTCCTGGTGAGTTATTACCTTTTGAAGATAATTCATTTGATTTAGTATTCTCAGTCTTTTTGTTTCATGAGTTACCTGTAAATATACGTGAAAAAGTATTACACGAATCCTTTAGAGTTCTCAATGCAGGGGGAATCGTGGCCATATGTGACTCACTTCAATTAGACGATGAACCGATACTCAACAAAGTATTAAAACAATTTCCTCTCGACTATCATGAACCATTTTATATAAGCTATATTAATTGGAATGTTAAAACATCACTTGAAAATGCTTGTTTTACTGAAGTAAGTTCAGATTTTAAATTATTATCAAAATACTGGACGGCCAGAAAACAATAAGGGGCTCTTAATAAAGCCCCTAGTCAATACTTGATTCATTTTTGGGAGAATTGTATAAGTATCCAATCCGTTATCTAGTACTGCGATTATTTTTATTAGTCTGTCATGAGCTAAGACATCATCTTGGTGGTGTACCAAAAATATTACGTGGGAATTCTGGATTAAGAGGCTGGTCATCTGCGGAAGGTCAGGCCGATTAGATACATATCTATCTGGGGCCAATTGTGATGCGGCCATAGAAATACCTTTTGATATAAAAGATCCAAAATTGGTGCCTGTGTAAAAGAACAGGGCCCTCGTCCGATGTGTTGGTTTCAAGAGAAAGATTTCGTCGTAAATTAAAAATTTAACTGTCTAAACTTTAGACACCCAACTGTCATTTTTTCATAAAGGAAAGGCGAGTAACCTATTTTTAATGATTAAAGTATGATTTTAAAAAAAAAGGAGCATTTTATGAAAAATACTTTTCTATTGCTTTCAATTATCGTTTCCAGTTTATTAGTAAGCGCTATTGCTGGTGAAAACCATGCAAGAAGATACAGAACTCACTACAGAGAATTTGATAGTGGGTTTAACCGCCAATATCAATACCGTGAAACAGACAGACGTTGCCAGTTTAGCACTTGTATGGAGTCTTCATTTAGATCAAGTGATTATGTCTATATAGAAGAGACCGTTATTTTTGATAGAAATAACCATGAAGAAAGAACAATCAGAGTCTATGAGACGGAACGCTATGAAACTCATATTGTGACTTACTATGTTCACAATGAAGGTCGTAAAAGTTATGTTCAAGGTAGAAGATATAATGAAAGACATCGTGGATACCATGATCATTATTACTACTACACGCCATACATAATGCCAGGCCTATTGCTCACTTCTACTATGATGGATGACTTTGACAATGAATCAGCTCAAGTTCTTGCAGCAGGATCTATTGTTTTTGACTTAGGTTTAAATATTGCAGCATCTTGCCGTACACAAGAATGTTTAAATGTTTCTGGTGATGTTGCACTTTTAGGGATTGCTTCAAGTGTTGCAGCTTCTGTTTCAAACGAAGTTAACAAAAATAAAGAGAAAACAGAACTTGAAAAACAAATTAGAACTATCGAAAGCTCTTCTGCAAATAATGTAAAATAATTATATGAAATATTTAACAACTTTTATTTTAACTTTTATTTTTATCGGATTTAGCGCAAATCTTTGCGCTAAATCTTTATTTCATCAGATAAAAGAAGATAGAGTAAAAGTTGTTATCGATTACTCGGCTATTATTAATAAACAACTTATAGAGCAAGATATTTGTCAAAAACACTACACTCCAACTAAATATAATGCTTTAGGAGAACCTATAAAAATGCTTGGTTTTGCCAACGTTTACATGGGATCAGGTCCAGGTATTTCAAAATTTGGTCATCTTGCTGAAAGATTTGTCTATTGCATTGGCAACCAATTAAATGACATTTACTTTGACGGAGTTAAGCTCTCTAAAGAGGCCTTTCCCTTTTTTACGAACGATTATCCAAATGCCAGTGAAGAGTATATAAACTCTAAAAAGGTCATAGGCGCTATCTATTATAGAAAACTACAAAACCCCACTCAGGTTTCAATTTATGGAAATGATTCTGTTTTAACAAATAGAAATATCTATGAGCAGTGGTTAAACTTAACTGAAAATGAAATTCTAACATTGCTGATTAAAAATATCGAAAGAATTGAACGACAAAACTTATTAGTAAATGAACAAAAAGAATTGCCTAGATTTATGGGGCTTTTAAATAATTGCACCTATCAAGTCACCGAGGATCTAATAAGTCTTCCTAGAATAAAAAACTTATTCATACCGAAGAAAAATAATAACAGTAAGGAGATAAATGATGATAAAGAATTATTAACAATAACTTTGAACTCAGTTATTCCGAAATCTGTCTATTTTGCATTAACAGAATCTAACTTAACAAAACTACTTGTTATTTATCCTTCACAAGAAAATATGAGAAATATTTATTTTAATAAATTATCATTTGAAAACTCAATCAAGCTTTTAGAAGTTCCGACTCTTTCTTTAAATCCAAAACTTGCACAAAACTGGAATGAGTTAGAATTAAGTTCATTAAGTTCTGAACTAACAGAATATCAATCCCCTTTAGCCAAATTTTTAAATCAAAACTTTTAATTTAATTCATTTGTCTAAACTGGCATTTTACTCATATCCATATAAAGCAAATTGAGTCTATGACCATCGGGATCTATAAAGCCAAATCCATACATCCAACCATCTGCAAAAGCTGGTTCAGAATAAAGAACACCACCAGCATTTTTAACTTTTTTAGCCCAATTATCTACTTCCTCTGACGAATCTGCTCCAATCGAAATCAGCAATTCATTTGAATTTTGAGTAAGAGTTACTTTTTGATTTCCCATAAATTGTTCCATTAATTTTTCTTCAAATAAATTAATGACTAATCTCCCTTTACCAACAAACATACTTACCATATGAGGGGCAACATGCTGTTTATTTATTTCAAAACCAATATCTTCATAGAACTTCTTTGCCTTTGAAAGATCATTTGAAGCCAGGTTTAACCATATATTAAAATTCATTTTCTCTCCGTCTCTTTTCTTTGATTTATAAATAATGAAGAATTAATAGCTAATGCTAATTGGTGATAAATGACAACTATTTTGATAAATGATCTTTCTCATAAAGCATTTGAATAACTTTACATCTGCCATTGGCCATATCGTCTAAATTATACTTTCTTACAAGGGACTCAAATCGATCTGCTCGGACTGACCAATTATTACATTGTTTCTTTTGTAAATTTGTTAAGCTAGATGAGCACTTTAGAGAATCATTTTGATTTTCTAAGCGATCACACATTTCAACTCTTGCATCCATACAGTTAAAAACGGTAAAAGAACTTATGAGTGGGTCTTTGGTTCTTACTATACAAGAGTCACATGAAAGTGAATCGTGCTCAGAAATTTTAAATCCCATTTTGGGATCTCCATTTGAATCAATTCGATTTAAGACATCTTTCGAGATAATATCAACTCTACCATTTGATAATTCATAAAAGCCGCCAGAGTCCTCTGTTGAGATTTTACAATTTCGTTCAGAAGCAAAACTCCCGTTAATAACTAATACTGAAACTAAAACAAAAAAAATAGTTTTCATAAATTAATCCTATGGTATTAAGTATTGTTCAATGTTGCACTCAATGTGCCAAATCCTTTTGAAGATTTTCAACTATTTATACTTTGTCCATGTCGATATATTAGTCAAAACAATGGGTTTGTCTAAGTTATAGACGATCTGGTTAATTTCTATTTAATTTTTTTAACTATATTAGCTATATGAAAATCATATTTATTTTTACTTACTGGCCGTGAAATAATTTAAATCTTAATGGGAGACTTTAATGAAATATTTAGGTCATCAAGAAATTAAATTGATGTCTCAATATCTTTTTAGCCGAGCTTTATGTTAATTTTGCTTACATTTCCTAACTATTTTTTTATTTTTGATTTTATACTTCGAATTTGGTTTTGCACACGAATTCTTGAAAGACGACTTCCAAGCGGAGTTGCTTGGGCCTGGCTAAGTGTAATATTCTTTTTACCCATTTTCGGCACAATACTTTATATTTATCTCGGTGAATACAGACTTGGAAAAAGACGCCTTCTACGATTAAATTCAACTACTTTATTAATAAGAACACAAATTCAAATACTTTTTGCAAAAAACTCAAATGAAAACTTATTACGAGAGCCGTCAAAATCATTTGCGAGAACAGTAAGAGGATTTTTCGATGCTCCTCTCTTATCTGGAAATGATATTTCTCTCTTGAAAAACACAGATGATGCATTTAATTCAATCATTAATGACATTGATAATTCTAAAATTTCTTGTGATATGGAGTTCTATATTTGGAGTGATGGAGGGCGAGCAGATGACTTTGGAGAAGCATTGATACGTGCAACCTACCGAGGTGTGAAATGCAGAGTTCTTTTGGATCAAATCGGAAGTTCCACTTTTTTAAAAGGGAAAAATGCAAAAAAATTAAAGAATGCTGGTATCAATATTAAAACGGCAATGCCTTCTGGATTTATTCGCTCATTAATTGCACGACCGGATTTAAGAATGCATCGAAAATTATTAATCATTGATTCAGAAATTAGTTATACTGGTAGTCTAAATTTAGCTGATCCTAACTATTTTAAAAAAAATAAAAAAATTGGTGAATGGATAGATGCCATATGTAGAATTCAAGGACCGGCCGTAGAGGCAATGAATTTCATTTTCTTAAGTGACTGGAGTGTCGAATCTAAAATTGATTTTAAAACTTTAGAAAAAGAATCTCATTTTTCTGATATTGCTAAAATTAAAATGTCAAAAATACAATGTTTACCTTCAGGCCCTGAATTAAAATATTCACATATCGAAGAAGTATTAGTTATGGCGATTTATAGTGCTCGATATAGGATCGTTTTAACTACACCTTATTTTATTCCAAGTGAATCTTTACTTCATGCAATTATGAGTGCATCCAAAAGAGGAGTTAAAGTTATTTTGATCACTCCAGAAAAAATTGATTCCACTATTACTCAATATGCCAGTCAATCTTATTTTAAAGAATTAGTTTTAGTAGGAGTTCAAGTTGCCTTGTACAAGGGGGGTATGCTTCATACTAAATCGGTAGAAGTTGATGGCGAATTCTGTTTATTTGGAACACTAAATCTAGACCCTCGAAGTTTACGAATAAATTTTGAATTTACTTTAGCTATTTATGATAGCTCCTTTGCACTATCTTTAAATGAACTTCAAATGCTCTATATGAATCAATCTAAAATTATAGGAATTAAGGATTTCGATAAAAAACAAAGAATTATAGAGTTTAAAGAAGACTTGGCCAGACTACTCGGACCATTACTTTGATTTAATTTTTTTATCTACCATGCAATTGAAAACTAGCTCTATCCACTGTTCCAGAAAATGATATATTGATCATTAAAACATAATTTTTTTCTTTATGCAGATATGAGTTTGAAGGACTCACTGAATAATGATCATTTTCTAGGCTTAACTGCATTGGATACTCTTTTCCATTTATATGTGCAATAGCAGAGAGTGATAGCTTTTTATCACTTATATTTTTATGGTCATGTCCTGTAATATAAATATTTGTCTTTTCTTTATCTTGCACAACTTCTAAAAAAGTATTTGCTGTCTTTTGAACAATCCCTCCATGTCTTGCAAGATATTCAGAATTATTTTCTTTGGCAAAAGAAAAGCCGCTAACTAAAAAAAGTGAGAATAGAATTAACATAAACCTTTTCATTTTTTATCCTTTTGAAGTTTATAGATTAATATTAAAAGAACTAATTCAAAAGTACTGTGATTTAAATCATTTTATTTTTAATTCTACTAATTCACTTTGAGTAAAAACTCGCGAACGTCTTAAAAAAGCTATGCAAATTGTTAGCTCTCTGGGGAGATAAAAATTTTCTGCGTGTCTCTTACTTTCGTCAAGCTGCAACAATACACCAGTAATTCAGTTAGATATTGGTGACATTTTTGCTAAAAAATGTCACCATTTTCAGCAGTCATTTAATTATTATTTTTGGAGATAAGCATGCCTACTTTATTTGAACCTATTGAACTTGGTAATTTAAAACTTAAAAATAGAATTGTCATGGCCCCTCTCACTCGAGCACGTGCTGGGATTGAACGAATACCTAACGATATTATGGCCAAATATTATGGTCAACGAGCAACTGCAGGGTTAATTATTTCAGAAGCTACTTCGGTTGAACCCATGGGCATTGGCTACGCCGACACTCCAGGTATTTGGTCAGCAGAACAAGTAGAAGGATGGAAAAAAATAACTAAATCTGTACATAATGAAGGTGGTACAATCATCCTTCAACTTTGGCATGTTGGTCGAATTTCTGATCCTATGTTTCTTGATGGAAAAACGCCAGTGGCTCCTAGTGCACTTGCAGCTTCAGGACACATTAGTCTTGTGAGACCTGAAAAAAATTATGTCGTTCCAAGGGCCCTACTGCTATCTGAAATTCCAGCAATCGTAGCCGCTTATAAAAATGGCGCCAAAAATGCCAAAGAAGCAGGTTTTGATGGAGTTGAAATTCACGGTGCCAATGGATATTTACTAGATCAATTCCTTCAAGACGGAACAAATAAGAGAACGGATCAGTACGGTGGTAATATCGAAAATAGGGCCCGCCTAGCACTTGAAGTGACGGATGCAGTTTTAGAAATTTGGAATCCTGGAAATGTTGGTTACCATATTTCTCCTCGGGCCGATTCTCATACTATGGGTGACAGTAATCTTGAGGCAACATTTACTTATTTGGTCGAACAATTAGCAAAAAGAAAAATTGCATTTATTTTTTCAAGAGAGCACCAAGGGGAAGGTTATTTAGGTAAAAAACTTAGTAAAGCTTTTGGTGGAAATTATATTGTAAATGAAAAATTAGATAAGGCCTCTGCTGAAGAAATTATTAATACTGGTTATGCAAAAGCAGTTTCTTTTGGATTAAATTTTATTTCTAATCCAAACCTCGTACAAAAACTAAAAGAAAATTCTCCTCTAACTCCTGTCAATTTTGAAACACTTTATGCCAAAGGTGAAATTGGTTATTCAGACTATAAATAAGTCTCCAGCAGACATCTAATCCAGGGCCTATTTTATAAGCAAATAAATGGGCCCTGAATATCTCCTATCTCCTTAATTTAAAAGAAGTTAATAATTCCATCGGCATTTGCCGATAAGTCCACTGGGTTATTCCATTTACTAAATGAAGGTAGATCATTGATTAAAAAGATCATTATTATATTTGCGGTGATTGCAACAGTTGTCTTTTGGCAATTGAAGGACACACTCATTACAAATGAAAAGAAAAATACATCAAATTTGCATCATCAATTGTCCATTTTAACAAATAATAAAAAAATTGATTACAAAAGAATTCCTTCAAGTGAAAAATTCGAAAAGTTGGCCCAAGATTCTTATGATAAATTTTTAAATAAAAATAATCCCTACCATATTCAACTTTCTTATTTGATTCAATACAAAACAAAAAAATTTAATTCTCTAGTTGAATTAAATACAATTGAATCAAATCTTCGCCAATATGAGATTTCTCATTCTCTAAAGTATGAAAAAGAACTTGAAGTTATATTAAGAAATGGTCATTTTGAAACACATTTAGAAGTTGAACAATATTTAATTGAAACTCTTTCGTTAACAATTCCAGATGAGATTATAAATATCATTGAAAAAAAATTGAACAACACAATTGTTATGTTAAATTCAAATGATTCTTTAGAGACGAAATATTTTGAATTTATACTCTCTCAATATTTAGATAAAATAAATCACGCCAATATCGATATATTTGAGAGACGAAAATTATTAGATAAATTAATTGTATCATCAAAAATTAAATTAATAGTTGAAGATCAATTCAATGCTTTTGGAACTAAAAGTTTTGAAATAAATCCAGTACAAGATAATCAGGAGATTGAACTTGAAAGCATAGTCGGTAAAGGTCCCGTCAAACACTCATTTTATGGGCAGTCTGAAGGAAGATAAAACCCACTAATTTTAATTTAACTAATCTTCAAGCTGATAATAATAGGTTAAAAATAAATATAATTGAATTGTACTTTTTGTAAGTGAATATATGGCACGTTGATATGTTAACATCTTGAATACTTAGAGATTTACAAATAGGTTGGGCATGAAAATATTTGAGCTTTTATTAGTGGTTTTATTTTTAATAATTTCGAGTTGCGTGCCACAAAGTAAAACAACATTAAAAACGAGTAATAAAAATATACCCATAATGGCAACTGCCATTGCAGGAGATACTCAAGCGACAATCTCTTTTTCACCACCAAAAGCAATTATTGGTTCTATCATTACTTCTTATACAGTGATCTCAAATCCTGGAAATATAACTAATACCGCGGTTTCATCTCCAATCACTGTTTCAGGACTTACAAACGGATTAGCCTATACTTTTGTAGTTAAATCAAATTCCTTAGATGGCAGTAGTGCTGCTTCTGCAACTTCTAATAGCATTATACCAATTCAAAATTTTTCAATACCAGTTGTTCCAACCCCTACGCCAACACCAACTTTAACTCTAATCAATTTACCAAATCCAACACCGACTCCTACAATAATTCCTATAGTAACTCCAGTCATTGTATTAACAATACCTAAAGCTCCAACTATGGGTTCAGTTGTCGGCGGCAATGGTCAAGTCTCAGTTAATTTTACGGCCCCTAGTTCTAATGGTGGGGCGGTGATAACTTCATATCAAGTGACTTCTAATCCTGGAAATATTATGGCAAGTGGAACACAAACTCCAATTGTCGTAAGTGGATTAACTAATGGAGTGGCCTATACATTTTCTGTAAAGGCCATCAACTCTGTTGGAATGAGCTTATCATCACTAAATTCGACGAGCGTTATTCCGGCCGGTGTTCCAACTGCTCCAATCATTGGTATTGCTTCTGCTGCTGATTCTCAAGCAAGTATTAATTTTACAATTCCAACTTCAAATGGCGGAAGTCCAATTACTTCGTACACTGTCACTTCAAGTAGTGGTCGAACTGTTGTTGGAACAACTTCTCCAATAATCATGAACAGTTTATTAAATGGGACTACTTATACTTTTACTGTAAAAGCTACAAATATCGTAGGAACAAGTATAGCTTCAGCGAATTCAAATGCAATAGTTCCTGCTGTTGCAACTTTACCAGTGGCAACTTCAACAACACCTCAACCATTTAATATAGGAATGAATTTTGCTGGTTTATCTTATTATAACAATATTGCTATTTATTCAGATATGGCCATGGCCGTATCTGGAAATAATGGTCCTTGGGATTCATCAGTAGTAAATAATACAAAAGCAGTACTCGATATTACTGGTAACCCGACAACTGCCGCTTGGACAGCTATTACTTCAGACTATCCAACTGGAAATTATGATGTATCTTGGGATGGCACAGGGAACCTAAGTTTAAATGCAAATGGTGTTCCCGTCACTATAGGTACAGTGACATCGACAGTTGTAAATGGAGTGACTCATAAAACAGCAACACTTAATTTAACAAGAACTCGTGGTGGTTTCTTTTTTATCTATGCTTCAGCGGCCATTACTAATTTTCATATTATTGCTCCAACTTCAGAAATATACCAAAATTCGATTTTTCTAAAAAATATAATTACAAAAATGAAAGCATTTTCGACAATACGGTTTATGGATTCAGTTTATACAAATAATAATATTGTTCAAAATTGGTCAGAAAGAACATGGCCAACGATGGGAAGTCGAAGTGGAACTGCTCAAGGAATGGCCTATGAAGATATAATTGCTTTAGCAAATATTACTGGAAAAAATATTTGGATCAACATTCCTGTCAGAGCTACCGATGATTATGTATGCCGAATGGCAAGGTTATTTCGATATGGCGAACCTGGAGATAAAACAAATTCAACTTGTAGCTTAAACGCACCTTCTTCAGCAACAGTTGGAGCAGTGGCAATTAATCCTAACTTACAAGTTCATATTGAATTTTCTAACGAAGTTTGGAATGGTGGATTTAACCAAACAACAGATCTGTATTGCATGGCCAATGGATCACCTAACTTAGCAAACCAAAATTGTTCAATTACTGCTCCAACGAGTAAAACGGCAATTGCAGCCTTTTTAAACCCTGCCCTTAAGTGGAGCACATCTGCAACAAAGGATTCTAGTGATATTCGGGCCAATCAACTTACAAGATTATTAGAAAAACGGACAAGCGATATTTTTAAATCTGTTTTTGCCGATCATGCTGGCCAAGTCAAAATGATGATTAATATTCAATCCGCTTGGCCCCAACAAGCAATCTCAGGACTAGATTTTATTAAAGCTAGTTATGGCCCGCTCATTAATTATTTTGATGCTCTCGCAGTCGCACCTTATTTTGACTTAGGTGATGGAGATACTGGTTCAGAAGTCATGTCTTCTTCTGTAGCAAATACTATCGCAGCTTTAAAATATGGAACTCTTAAGTACAATTCATCAGTTTTAAAAAGCCCAAATTTATCTGTTGCCCTAAGTGATTTCCCGAGCAGTTTTACTGCCGCAAATTCCTATTTTAATCCAAATTATTATGGAAATGGAATGCTTGTTGCCAATTGGATTAAGAATGATTTAGATGTCGCAAATTCTTACGGGCTTCCACTCGTCGCTTATGAAGGTGGTCAAGGATTAAGTGGGAACGTAATAAATAGTCAAGCTAAAATGACGGTTCAATCAGATCCAGCAATGTATGATCTTTATCGCCAATATTATGATCTATGGGACAAAATTGTAGGTCGAAAACAATTATTTGTTCATTTCTCTTTCGCTGGTTCTCCGAGTAAATATGGCTCATGGGGCTCACTTGAAAATGCAGGTGATGCTGGCTCACAAAAATGGGATGCAATGATGTCCATGATGTTATTGCCAGGAGACGCCAATATGGATGGAATTGTCGATCAATCAGATTGTACGATCATTCTAAGTAATATTAATAAAACTGGAATGTGGTGGTCAAATGGGGATTTTAATCATGATGGAATCGTCAATGCATTAGACATTGATTTATTTAATCAATCGAGTTTAAAAAGCGGATTAAAATGTATGCCTTAAAAAAATTGGTGCAGACTTTATAAAACATTTAACGGTTTGTATTTATAGTACTTTATCCCCAATGAATTGAATACATTTTGCCTTTAAAAAAAGCCAAAATGGCACCAATCGTGTAAAAAACTCAGGCCAGCACAATCTCCAAGCATTTTGGTTTATAATCACTTCATGAAAAATTTAATATCAAAAAATTTAAAAAAATCTTCCCTACTTCTATTAACCATTTTGTTCGTAGAGAGTTGCTCTAGTACAAAACCGATCCCTGAGTTAGTCGTTAAAAATATCGAACCGACTCCACCAAAAGTCATTGTCGCAAAACCAGTTCCGTTTAAAGGTTATAATAAATTTTGTTCTGAAGTGGCGACGAGTCTTCCTCCTATATTTCAAAATTTTGATAAAAAACCATATGCAAATGATGCATTCGTTATAGCTAATATGATCGCCGTTGTTCAACCTGAATTAGATGAAGAAGAGCGCGATACTATTGCTTCTCAAATGTCAGTGGCTATAAAAAAATATAATATAGAACCACAAGTTTTTGTGGCCATCATAGATACAGAAAGTAATTTCCAAACTGATAAAGTTTCCAGTACTGGAGACCTTTCACTGGCTCAAATAAATGTAAAAGTTTGGAATAAAGAATTTAATCGCATGAACCTTCCTCTCATGGTTAAAGAGAAAGTAAAAGAAGATCAAGAGTATGCCTTAGAAAAAATGGCCCAAATATTAAATATCATTAAACAAAGATATGAAAAAACTGACCGTCGGTGGTATGCTAGATATCATTCAAATACTCATAAATACAAAGCTGATTATTTACATAAATTAGAAATCCGCCTGGAAATGCTCGCAACTTCTACTGAATTAAAAAATCAAATTGCTCAAGCTGAAAACTTGAAAATTCTTGCTACCAATAAAAATACACCAAAGATGGCCCAAGTTATTCAAGCTAATAATTTAGTGGCTGAGTTATTAACTCCGACTCCAATGCCAACACCACTTCCAATGTCTTCACCACAAGTCGTAACTCCTACATCAACGACTGAAATGGCAACATTGTTGTTAAAAGATTTTTTACCAACAAGTATATTTAAATAATTTAATTTAATTTATAAGTAATTTAAAAAATCTATTTATTTTTAAATTAAAATTATGAAATATAGCTAGGTATTCTCAAGGAGGCACGATGAGAAAACTAAGCATTATTCTTTCGATTATAATAAACACATCTATTATTGGTTTGGAGCCCACAAATACATCTGGAATGTACTTCCCACCAATCAAAACACCAACGGTGCTAAATTGCCTACCAATTGCCAATCAAAATAAAAAAATATAATGACTTATTTTTTTTCACTTAATTATAATTTGATTAGATTGAAATAAAGTAATTTAAATTATTCCTATAAATCTCATAAATAAAAATTAATCCTTTAGTAAATTGCAATCAATCCTCATTTACTTTCGCAAATAATAACTGATTTTAGTTGAAATTTATCATAAGATTGCTTCATTCTTGCTTAAAGATTACGTTTTGATAAAAAACCAATAATGAACTTGAAAACTTTGCCTGAACCTACATAAAAAAGTTATGAATATTTAAATAAATGCAAAAGTAATTTTTTTGCTTCAACAATAAGGAGATTAGATGGATTCAGTCGCCAGGATTAAGTTAGTAATTTTTTCTTTTTTAATGTTATTTTCAATTAATTTTAATGCTATTTCAGCAGAAGCAGCTCTTGATGAAACATGTATGGATCATGGAAAACCACTAGATGTCATCAATGAACAAATTATTAAATGGAAATCAAGTACGGCCAATGCTTTTCTTGCCAGGGCCCGTATTCAAGGTACAGTTGACCAAGTTTTTCCAGACCATTCTGGCCACAGGCATTTTTCATTAAAAATTGGACCAAATCCTACTGATCATATCGAAGTTATTTATAACTTATCTTTTGGCAGCCTACCGGTTCCATCAATTGGTATGCCGGCCGAAGCTTGTGGAGACTATATTACTTCAATTGCCCAAACTGGTTCTTACCCACCATCTCCAGATGGTGGAATCATTCACTGGGTACACAGAAGTCCACATGGACATGAAGCTGGATATGTCATTTTAAATGGAACAAAATATTAATTTAGGAGAATATATGAATATAAAATTAATTAAAATCGCGAGTCTCTTCTTGCCCATATTTGTAACATGCCAACTTATGGCATTTGAAGCTTCTGCAAAAAAAGAATTGCTTCAAGATATAAGAATTGAAACAAAAAAATGTATTGTTCAAATTGTGTCCAATGCAAGTGCAACAGAGAACGAAAATGTTTTAGGCTTTAAATCACTTTGTTCATCCTTGGTGATTCTATCACCAAATGAAGCAAAAATTTTAATTGATGGTGAATGGCTCAATGCTGCGATTAGTGAATCTGCTGAATCAGATGGAGGAGATCTTGATGATTTAACAATTATAAATACTAAAGGCCAAATATTAGCAACAAAAACTAATATCGCAGCTTATGACAGTATAATTGTGGCAATGGCCGGTGAAAGTGATTTCAAAAAAATTCATTCAAATTAAGAACTAATAAATTAGTAATCTTCTTTTACATTTAGAAGATTACTAATTTATTACACTAGTGTTACAATAATCTAAAAATTCATTGAAATTCTGCTAACTATTCTGAACATCAAAAAGCACTTAAACTTGCCTACTATTAATTATTAAAATCCTAATTAAAATCTCATTAACGCAATTTGTAAGGAAATTCGATTATGATTTACACCAGAGTTTTAAAATCAATATTTGAAAATTATAAATTAACTTTAACGATAGAAGATTATCAAAGTTTTACTGAGCATGTTGAAAATTTAATGAACAATTATATTTTGGAATTTTCAAAATACGCTGCTGGTTACGAGAGAGGGAAATTCCTCCATCAATTAATTGAAAAAGAAATTCTCGCTTCTTCACACATTAGTACAACTTGTGCCAAAGGATGTGGAGCTTGCTGCCACCTTGAAGTGGAAATTACCGATGATGATGCAGCTGTATTACATCAGGCCATTAAGGAAGGTGCTACAATAGACCAAGATCGGCTACAAAATATGGCTTTAAGACCAAGACTATCAAAAGAATGGAGTCATGGTGCTGTTTCAAAAAATCGATGTATATTTCTTGGTGTTGATAATGCATGTAGTATTTATACGCATCGCCCAGCAACATGTCGAAAAGTTGCAGTTGTTAGTCATCCACAAGAATGTTCAAAAGCTGATGGAAAAATAGTTCCAAAAACAATGCCACTTGCTGAAATAATTATGAGTGCAGCACTCAGTTTACCTGACAACAGCTTTGGTTCACTTGCAACTCAATTATTCAAAAAACTTCCTATTAATAATCAATTACAAAGTGAGTACTTATGTTTGGAATCGGTGCCGGTGAACTCTTTCTTATATTCTTAATTGCACTTCTTTTTTTAGGTCCAAAAAAATTACCTGAATTAGCAAAAGGTTTAGGTCAAGCTATTCGAGAATTTCAAAAGGCTAAAGACGAGATGATGAGCGAAATAAATAAACCACATGATCCTTCTGGGGAAATCAAGACAACTCCGACCGCCCACAAAGATATTGAGATTACGCCAGAAGGGGCCACACCTCATGCACGAGAAGTTGATCCTAACTCAGGGTCAGGACCACACTCTGCATAGTTTTAATTTTAGCTGTATTAAATGAAAAGCCAGCCTTGAATGAAAAAGAAAACACCAATTCCAGCAAAACCTAAACTCATATACCAAAATGGTTTTCGCTTTGATAAAACGGCTATGGCTGAAATTGCAATGGCTATTTGAAAAAGAGTTACTGCTTTCGCCAATATAACATGGGCTTTTAAGTGATGTTCTGACTCATGAGCTTTCGCTTTTGCTTCTTTTGAAATTTCTTCTTGTTCTTGTTTATATTCTTCTAATTTCTTTGTGTCTGATTCAGTTGTTGGCTTCCCCATTTCTTTTAATAAATCTGACTTCAAATTTAGAATTGAACTCTTTATGCTTTTTGCTTGATAGTGGCTCCAATTATCTGAAGATTGAATTTCCAAGATAAGAGCTTCGTTGGAATGGTGTCCGGCCATTAAAGCCGTGATAGCCGCTATAACAGCAATCATAGCAGTAGAAAGAGCAACTTTCCCCATCCAACCGCCGTTATGACCATGTTCATGAATATGTTCTTGGCTTTGCTCTAAAGGTACTTCAATTTCTTCCATTTTTCCTCACTATTAATTTGTAACAAAATAAACTTCTTAAGCAATATTGAAACATAGAATATTTAAGATGTTAAAAAATTAATTATAATAGTGAAATAGTCGGGACTAAAATTTCACTTCGCCTTTGATATTTAAATTATTCGTTTGGTTATCAAAGTTTCTCTCGTACATAATTGAAAAAATTGTGCGCACTGAAGATTTCTCTACTCCAATGAAACTTCTTTTTTCACCCCCAGGTAAAAAAGTAGGCATGTCTTTTGAGATTGGAGCAGCTACACCGGCAACATATCGAGAATTTTTCATATTATCTTCATAGGCTGCTTTTATCAAAATGCTTGATCCATAATTTTTTACGATAACTGCTGTATCAATCAAAGCTTTTGTTTCATCTGTAATCTGACGAGAGACGCCGGACTTCACTACAAAACTATCAATAACTAGTTTTTGGCGATCAATACTTGCAACATGATTCCAATCAGGATAAAAAGTTGAGTAGATTGAACTATCAACAACCGTTTTATTGTCATTTAAATTAACTTTCGCTTTAACTCCCATAATAATATCGACATTTGCGTCAATTTCTGAATTGGCTTCATTTATCTGATTTCCATAAAATGACTTTTCTTTAACATTAGAGACCAGTACTTCAGTTGATCCACCTATAAAAGCAGTAGTTTCAAATGAACCTATTTTTTTAGTTGGAGATGTAAGTTCGGAATTCACTAATAAGTATAAATTTGTTTGCTCCATTTTAAGTGAATCCTTATTTCCTTCTAACTTCGAAAGTGAAGCACCAATTCCAATTTTTACATTTTCATTAATCGCTGTATTTTTATATAAAGAAACTCCATAAAGTGATTCACCTAGAGAGGTCTTCCCGGTAAATAGACTTCCATCTGTTAAGGGTGTTTTAAAGCCTACACTAGTCAAACTAAAATTTCTTGGAGCAAAATTTCGATCTGAGCTTCCACCTGCAGTATCTTTTAACATTTGCCCTAATTCTGAAGGTACTCTAGTCAAAGCTGTTCCATCTGAATTGTAAATTCTAAAACCAAGACCGTGATCTGGTAATAAATTGTCTTGGACTAACGCTTCAGTACCTGACCCTTTTTTAACTTCGCTTGCTTCAAAATAATTGAATTTAACAATTTTTCCAGTATCAGGATTTTCCGTTATTACTGTTGCATGAAATCCAGTCAAGCTTTTATAGGCAACAACGTAATTATTCTTGAACCCTAGCACTTTAAGCATCTGAGTTTGAGCTAGAGCGATGTCACGACAAATTCCACCTGGGTTTCCGTTTTGAACTGAATTTAGTAATTCTTCAGTATCGATAAAAACGCCCCCCGCGTTTAATTGAACATCGGCCCTATTGTAATTATATCTGTCACTGAATTTTCCACCAAGTTTTGAAATTAAGTCAATTTTCTGATCTACTGTTAATTTATCTTTTGCTTCTAATAAAGTTGATTTCCAATCTTTGGGGTGATTAACCAAATTTTGAAAAGCTAATTCTTTCATGACAAGTCCTTTCGGAATCGTCGTTTCTAGTAAACTTTCAGCGTATGTATTTAGCAATGTTTCTTTTTTTACAATATCGAGATTATCAAATTTAATTTCTGAATGATTTTTTTTAAATTTATCAACAAGCATATCTATTGAAAAAATTTCAGAAGTTCCTTTTTTCCCATTTTTAAAACTGCTCCACATAAAATTAAAATAATCATCATTTGAAAAACGCTCACGTGCACGTTGTTCATATTTTGAATCACTTGAAATAACAAGTGCGTTGATTTCATAATCACGATTTTTAATTTTTGAAGTTAATTTGAGATTTTCATTTTCAACTTGAATAGAATCTCTTGTATTTAAATTACAATCTCTTTCTTCAATGATTGCTTCAAGGTGTGCTCTCATATCATCATCTAATGATGCTAATGCTTTAACTTGATCAGCTTGTTGAATATTAAGTTCAAATTGATGATCTGGCATGGGATGACCACCAGGTGATTTTAAAACAATATCGCGAACATCTTCTGATAAGTTATATAATTTATCGATGCCATCTTGTGCCTTTGAAATTAAAGAAAAAAGACAAAATGTGAATGTCAGTAATATTCTGTTCATAGGAGACAATTCGGCTTAATCCGAACAAACTTAAATTATTTAAACAAGTACCAAAGGGAACTTGTCAAATAACTAGTCTTAAATTATTGAATCATTTACTTCGATTGATGGACTCATCAAAATGGCTTACTCTCCACTAGGTTAATTTTCAAAAAACTTCAGCTACTGAATGTAAAAAATAAAATTAAGCAGTCTGATTTTTAAATTGTTTTAGCATTGTCAACAAACAGATAAAACTTATTACAGCGGCCGCCATATAGGGCGCTCCTGGAAAAATGACATGATCAACTTTTGTATAAAAAGAAAATAAAGTCGTATAAAGAATTGGTCCAATAATAGAAGTTAAGCTCATCAATGAAACTAAACTTCCTTGAAGCTCACCTTGTTTTTCAGAAGGTGTATCTTTAGAAATAAGTGACTGCAGAGATGGCATAACAACGCCACAAACAACCATTAAAGAGATAATTGCATAGAGCATCCATCCTTCTGTTGCTAAGGCGTAAAGAATATAACTAATTGCTAAAAGTGCAGTACCATATTTGACAGAGTTTTTCTCACCAATTCTAGGTGTAATAATTCGAGTTGCAAAGCCTTGACCAAGTCCAAAAGCGACTCCAACAGCTGTAAGTGATAATCCCACTTGTAAACTATTCCAATGAAATTTATAAGCCGTATATAAAGTCCAAATAGATGGATGTACTTGACCGGCAAGATTAGTTAAAAAATAAACCCAGATTAGGACTGTCGCTTTTGATTGAAACAAAATTTTCGTAAGTGACTTTAAAGGGTTTAACCGGGCCATATCTAAATTTCGTCTTTTCTCTTTAGGAAGTGATTCTGGTAAAACAAAAAGTCCAAAAAAGAAGTTAGTGAGTGTTAATATAGCAGCAACAATAAACGGCCATTGATGACCAAATGTCCCTACAAAGCCACCTAGTGCAGGTCCAAGAACGAAGCCTATTCCAAAAGCAGCTCCGATCATTCCAAAGTTTGCAGTTCTATTTTCATTGGTAGAAATATCAGCAATATACGAAGACGCTACTGTTTGATTGGCTCCAGTTAAACCCGATAAAATCCTTCCAACAAATAGGATAAACATGCTTGGGGCAAAGGCCATTAATAAATAGTCTAAACCACTCCCTAGAAGTGAAACAAGTAATACTGATCGACGACCAAACTTATCAGATAAAGAGCCTAGTAATGGTGATGCAATAAATTGCATCAATGCATAGACAGAAATAAAATATCCAAAGTAACTACTTACAAAACTTGCATCCGTCCCAAATCGACGAATAACTTCGGGCCAAATCGGAATAACAATTCCAATTCCAATAGCATCTAATAAAATAGTAATAAAAATAAATAATTTTGAACCAGTTGATTTTTCCATTCCGGTATTAAATCATATTTACGAGATTATTCAAACTAAGTTTTAAACAAAAAAGCTGGAGAATTTTATATCTAGGAGTATAATTAAATCATCTGCTAAGGAAATAAATTATGAGTTTTTTTTTATCCACAAATGGCCAACTACATACTTATCATTTTAAATATTTAGATGGAGATTTTGAAAAAGCACGTCTAGAAAAAACAGAAGTCCATCATGATTTATCAAATTCAACTCCCCTGACAGTTCCTTTAAAACAAAAAGAATTTTATGCAATTGAAATTATGAATTCACCTGTCATATCACTCAAACCAAGTTCACTTCTTGAAAATGTCAGAGAGACTATGAAGAATCAAAATATTCGGCATATACCAATAATTAAAAACAAACAAATATTGGGTATGATTTCTGATCGTGATCTTTTAAAAGTCGACTTGTCTGGAACTTTCCCATTTCTTCATGCTCAAGATATAATGACTTCGGTTTTAATAGTGGCAAATGAAGAAACTCCTTTGGCCCATATTGCAAGAGTCCTAATGGAAGAAAAAATAAGTGCAATACCTATTATAAATGCTAATAATGAATTAAAAGGAATGATATCTAGAACGGATATCTTAAAAGCCGTAATATATAATCGCTTAATTTTAAAATAATTTTTTAACTCACTACAATCGCTTCAATTAAATCTCGTAAAACTATTCTAACCTTTAGTTCATCTGCTCTTTTAAGGGCCTGATTCATCATCTCTTTAAACAAAGGATAATTATCTTTATGAATAGAATATTTTTTATGAATATCAGAATGGACTTCAAGCGGCTTCAACCAAACATCCGCCCCTAAATCTGAAGCAAGTTCAACCATCATTACAGCTTCCTTGAAATTAAGAGAATTGATTATATGAACCATGGTAAAAGTCATTCCATATCCATCTCTTAGCTTAAGCTTATTAGCATATCTTATATTTTCTATGACTTTTTCAAATGTTTCTTTCGCTTGCCTAGGTCTAATCATTTTATAAACTTCAAAACTTGCGGCCGAAACATTAACCATGAAATCTATTTTCCTTCTACCAATGGACATTTTATGTAAACTTTCTATCTCATTAAAATTTGGATATTCAAAATTTGTAAGCACTTCTAGTCTTAATCCTCGTGATCTCCATTTTGAAAGTATCTCAAGCCAATGAGGGTGAGTTAATGGATCCCCTGCTCCTCCAAATTGAACAGATTTAATTGTTTCTGGCAAAGACTCCAAAATCTCAATTGATTTTTCAAATGGCATCTGCTTATTCATAAAACTAACGACATCTTGAGCAAGTACACCAGAAGTTGTTTGTGCCTTTAATTCATCAATAAACTCTGGGCCCCACAAACCACAAAAAACGCAGGAATGAGTGCACTTGTTGGAAAGGTCAATATGGACCGTTTGCACGCCAGAAAAAGTATTATGAGTTTTAATATTCCATTCATCTAAATAAGGATTCGTGAAACTGAAATATATTTTCCCTTTAAATCCATTTATTCTCAAAGATTCAAAAGTTTCTCTAAAAAATTGAATCTTTTGGTTTTCTGGTGGACCATCAATTTTTAAAAAAGCAAAAGGAACTTTATAATATTTAAAAAACTCAATTATAGTTGGACCAAGCTGATAGTGATTTTTTGATAAAATAAATTCAGGAATTACTTTATAATTATGATCAAAATTTGAGCGTAATTCTTCAAAAATTTTAAAACTTAATGAATCTATATTTGAATAACTTGACTGGTTTTTTTCTATCTCATTTTGATCTGATCCAACAGTGACTGGAACACCAAACCATGTAATTGAATTATTTGATTCATAATTTTTAATATTTTCTAGATCGGTTAATTGATCAATTGAAAGAAACAAACGATTTGTTTTTTTTGATATTAATTCAATGGCACTATTAAATTTCTTATCCCCAAAATCTTTATCTCTTTCAGGCTTAAAATAGACAAATTCATTACTTTGAATTTCATCTATTTTTAAACTAAATGGTGTATTGAGATCAAAAGGATACATTCAAAAATTATTACTGCAAAATAAGGATATCGCAACTTCAAACTATTCTTAACGGAGGAAAACTAAATTTCACCGAAACGAAAGCTTGAAACAGTTATTCCGCCCATGACTTCATCTTCATGGTATATACAGACTCCTTTTTCATTTTTAGCAGCTCCAACTATCACATGTAGAGGTATAAGATGATCTTCTTCTGGATGAGCGGCCCTAGCAGAGGGAGCTTTTGCCCATTCTAATAATTTCTGATGGCGAGCTTCCAAGGTATCGTTGACTAATACCTCGCCTAGCCAATTATCAAATTCCTTAGATGCACTTCGTGCAGCAGGTGTTCGTCCAAAATCTCGCAAATTATGATATGATAATCCACTGCCAATGATTAAAACTCCTTCTTCTCTTAATGAAGTTAGAGCTATTCCCAACTGGTAATGCGTTTCTGGGTCATAATTTTTTTTCAAAGATAGTTGTACAACTGGGACATCTGCATCTGGATACATGACAAAAAGTGGTACAAACGCCCCATGGTCATATCCTCGAGTGGAATTTAAGTTAACATTTATACCAGCTTTTTCTAATAATTCTTTCGTCCGTTGGACTAATTCTAAACTACCTGATGCTGGATATTTAATGTGATAAGTATGATCTGGAAATCCACCATAATCATAAAGCATAGGAGGCAATTGATTACTCATTAAAGAGAAGTTTTCTTCTTCCCAGTGCCCTGAGATCATTAAAATTGATTTGGGTTTTCCAACTTCATGGGCAATGCTTTTTAGTGAAACTTCAAGTTTATCAAAAAAAGGCATCTCTTTTTTAAGCCAAGGCCAAGGGCCACCACCATGTGAGATAAAATAAGTAGGCAATTTTTTAGTCATGATATTTATCTCCGATTCAATTCACAAAAAAGTAAACCATCGTAATTATTTGAGGCCTGTTTACCTATAACAAAAAGTTTTGAATTACTTTTATCACTTCGCATCCAGTAATGATAATCTGAGCCTTCACCTAAAAATTGAAGTTCTACAACTGAAGCTTTAACATTTGTTTTAACCATTGTTGACTTGCTTTCAATAAACCAATCTTTAAGTTCTTGGGAAGTCATATTATTGAAAGGATCAGATGGATAAAAGAATAAAAATATTCCATCGGCCATAAGATCATTTTGATTTTTTTCAAAAACAAATGCCCCATGATGTTCATGAAGGCTATCATATAAATAACTTAAGTGAAAGCAGGCCCCACTAAAGCCAATAAGATTCTCTTTAGCAAAGAGAACATTACCTTTTTTAAAATTTTGAGAAATTTTATTCATTTTGTCAGTGCAATTTGGATTTTTATGACAAAACAGTGACGGGTCTTCTGATACCGAAGAGGAAACCGATGCTGAAGCAATTCCAATTAAGTGAAAACAAAAAAACAGAAAAAAAAGCTTTTTCATTGATAAATCCTTCATGAAAGATTACTGGATTGAATTATAGACGTCAAAATAAATTATGATAAGCTATAGCTCTAAACAATAGATTAGATAACTTCTCAAAAGTCTGATCTGGAGGTGATAGTTTTGCGTTTTTCTTTTATCTTGATCTCTAATACTGAAGAAAATTTAAAAAATAGTTTGGATAACTTAAAAAAAATACTCAAAAATTCAAAACTAGAATTTGAAATAATTACATCAATTGGACTCAATCCATCTGCACAAAGAAATCAAGCCTCAAAATTAGCGAAAGGTGAATGGCTTTATTTTTTAGATGATGATTCATTATTAGACTCACAATCAATTGAACAATTCCAATTGGCATTATTAAAATTTCCAAAGGCTATCGTTTTTGGAGGCCCTTCCCTACTACATTTAGAAACAACAAATAATTGGCAGGCTGCCATTCAGATTGTATTTAATTCAGATTTTGGAGTAGGCCCACTTAAGTCTCGATACTTATCTATTGGAGCAACTAGGTTTTCTAGTGAAAAAGAATTAATTTTATGTAACATGATTATTAAATCTGAATATTTTGTTAAGAGTGGTGGTTTTCAGGAAAACCTATTTCCCAATGAAGAAAATGAATTCTTATCAAGAATTAATAAAATTGGAAAAGTCGTTTATTCGCCTCTAATTATTGTCTATCGAAATCATAGAAATAATATGAATTCATTTTTTAAACAAATGGTTCATTATGGAAAAGGTCGAACTAGGCATTTTCTCTTTTCAAAATCCTATAATGATTACTTTTATTTTATTCCACTAATATTATTTTTAACAATTATTGGATCTCTACTATTACTTCAAAGTGTCACCTTAATGATCTATTTATTAGGTTTCTACTTTTCTATAATTCTCCCGACTTGTCTTGTTAGTTTGTTTTATCTTAGAAAACCTTGGCAATTTATTCTCTCAGTTTTGGCTTTTATGATTTGTCATTCTGGTTATGCTCTTGGATTATTATTGGGATTTTTTGATAGTAAAAAGAAAACAGTTAGTTCTATTAAAACAAGTGTTTCAAACTAACTTTTGAGCAAATCCTTCTGCCAAATATTAATAATTTAATAACAAAGTCGATTGCGTGGATCTTCTTTGCATAAAATTGTAATTTCAGAAACTAAGGCATTTTCTTTAATTACTATAGACTTTTTAAGATCCATAAACTTGATTTTTAATTCTTCGGCATCATTCTTAGAAAGATAAACTCCCACTTCAGCACCTGTGGCAATGAGGGCCGTTCCACCTGTAAAAACGGCACCTAAAAAAGCCGCAATATGATTATACATTGCTCCTTCATCAACAACCGATCGAGCCTTTATGGAAATAGACCCAGTAATAACTAGTGAAATGGCAGCAGAAAGTGCGGCAACATTTCTTATTGTCACAAATGTTTTGCGATGTCCTTCTTTTTTTGAGGCAGCATTAAGTTGATTTTCAATCGATAGAATTTCTTTTTTCGAATCAGCTAATTGAGACTGAATTTCTTCAATGGCAATAAATCTAGATTTTGTTTCATCATTTATAAGATTGTCGACTCTAGAGCTTGCAAAACAGTTAGAGATCAAAAAAAGACTTAAGAATAGAATTTTCATAGAAAGACCTTATGTTAATCTAAATTAATATTCTCGAACATAAGGCCATTTGGAGTATTTACCTAGCGGTATTGAAATTTTTACCCTCGTTTTTTACTGCAATTCCCATATAAGACAACAGTAAGCTACTCGTTAGTTCAAATCGAAGTGACTTAGGGACTATCCCACTAAAATAGTGCTTGAGTGGTATAGTCGAAAAAATGGGTTTAATGCCAATCATTTCTTCAGTTACCAAATTGGCCTTTGTACAAAAGCCCGAAAGCTCAATAGGTTTAATAAATAACCGAATCACATGCATATTTTTAGGAGTATTTTTTACAAACCATTCAACCAGCTTGATAATCACTAAATGGGCCAGCGGATTTCGATTAAATGTGTGAAAAATAAATACGCCATTAGGTTTTAAGACTCTCGAAAATTCTTTTATTACTAATTCTGGATCTTCGACATGTTCAAGGAAATCCATGGCCGTTAAAACATCAAAAGTATGGTCAGCAAATGGCAGATGATATGCATCAGCGATAATGTATTCGACGCTATTTGTTTCATCATATTTTTTGGCAACGGCCAGACTCTCAACAGATTGGTCAATTCCTGTAACTTTAAGTCCATTGCGAGCTAAGTCATTACTTAAAAAACCTGCACCACAACCGACATCTAAAACTTTCGTAGTGGAATTAAGAAGTTCATGTTTTTTTAATTTTTCTAATATCCAAGGTGTTTTCGTTTTAGATTCTGCTCTTAATAAAGCAACAGGATCATCATCTGCTGTATACCAGCGATCACCGTAAGCATCATAAATATCGTTATTTACTTTTTCCAAAGGGCATCCTCCAATAAAGAACCTGGTATATCATCACTATAATTAAAATCAACAATTGCATTTTTAGAAAGATTGGATTGAGCTGATCCCACCAAATCATTCCGGCCGCCATAAAAGTAATTGGATGTAAAACAAAGAGAACGGCATGCAGCCAGTTCTCACTAGCTTCACAATTTTCAGTATGAATAAACTCATCCTTAGTTATAAACAGACAAGAAAAAGCACATAAACCAATATATATTTTCAAATTAAAAGCAGATGGTGCTAAAAAAACTAAGGCAGCATAACTTATAATAACGGTGAAAGTATCTAATGGGTGTCCAATTCTCTCCCATCGTGGTAAACCACGCTTTCGATGAAAATAAAGTTCATCAAAAACCATGGCCATGGCTTGAAGTCCAATTGGTAAAAAAATCCAGATCATTAACAAACCTCATAGAGCGAGCCAAATAAAGTCAATCCTGGTCCAAAGGCAAGGCTTAAAATTTTCGTTCCAACTGGATACTGATTTTCTAAAATTTCATTCCAAATATGAGGCAGAGTCGCCGAAGACATATTCCCTCTTTCAAAAAGAATTTTTCGGCATTCTTTTATTTGGTCGTCTCTTAGTTCTAAAACTTCTTGAACAGAATCTATAATTTTAGGTCCACCAGGATGAATGGCAAAAATAGTTTCATTCAGCAAAGTCGTTGTCAATTCTACTTTGGCTTTTAAGTAAAGCTCACTTACAAATTTTTTTAATTCTGGTTTAATTTTCGTTGGAACTTCTCTCGATAAATTCATTTGCATTCCCCATGGGGCCGGAATCCAACTCATATCTCCTACCGAATCTGGAATAACTTTTTCAAGTATAGCTATTACTTTTAAATTTTTACCGTCTGAAACTTTCTTGGTGGTTGCAGTATACTTAATGTGCCCATCAGCAAACAATGTCTGTACAACCATTTGCTCTGGTGTATGGGCCTGAGCATTCATGTGCAGCCCACACATTTCATTGTGAACGATATCCGTTGTAAAATTATCATTTGACTGACTTTCAGCAATGACTAAACTTTTAGCAAGACGAACAGATGGCATGGAAGCATAACACCCCATATGGTAAGCATGAGTGATGTCGGTCGATTGATTCCAATTTTCTTCACTGACTATTTTTTGTGCAGCACTTGGTGAAATATATCCTGTGCATGTTACATGGATCAAATGATTAGGTCTTGGAGCTTTAGAATTTAAATCATAAAATTGATTAAATACTCGGTAAGCTTTCTCCGAAAAAAAATGGGCACGTTCAGTTATAGTCGCACCATTATGGTGATCGTCATCAATCTTATAGATAGAGTGATCTTTAAAATTTTCATGTAAAATATCATCACTTTCTAAAAATCTTTGAGAGATCTGAGCGGGTTTTACTGAATACCGCGAAAACAACTTCTTCATCAATTCGTTATCAATTTTTTTTTCAGAGTGAGCATTTTTACTTTCTGCTTCCTGATGACACTTTGTGATCCAACTAAGTAAATCAACTTGGGATACACAATGAGGTGGCTTTACTACGTGAAACTGATTTAAAAATACCGACGACATAGGACCTCAAAGGGTGATTTACTCAATAATTTTGGATTATGCGCTTATAGTTTTGGGTGTCAAACAAGATAGATAATTTTTACATGAACAATGCTTAAACATGCGACAAACGCTTATCAAATTGAAAAAAATAAGGCATCATTTCTCCAATGAATCCACAAAAAATTATACTTTTCATACCTGGATATTATGGATCAACTTTAATTGATCAAAACTCAAAGCGCTTAGTCTGGGGCGATACCAAAGAGATATTACTAGGAAGAAAAACCTTGGCCTTGCCTATTCCTGGGATGACGATTCCAGGGGCCATTGACCTTATTCCTCACGATTTAATTCCTGACAAGCAAATCCTAGGCGGTCTGGTAAAAGAAGATGCTTATGATAAGACAATTGCACTTTTAAAATCGATCGACGACAACCTCGTTATTCCTATTGCCTGGGACTGGAGAAAAGACCCAATTGAAGGTGTGCGCCTTTTAGATAGTGCTCTCAAAAGTGCTCAAAAAAAATATCCAACTAGTGAGATCATTCTTGTTTCTCACAGCTTTGGCTCTCTGGTGGCCAGTTATTATTTGCGATATGGTGCACGTGATTATTTTGAAGCCCAAGAAACTTGGGAAGGACTCAAGCACTTTTCAAAAGTCATCCTATCGTCTTGTCCATTTAGAGGATTGATGGCCATTTTTCGGAATATGCATTACGGCATTAAATTTGGGCTAAACCATAATATGCAAACCCCTCTGGCCTTTTGTACTTTTGAATCAAGTTATTTTTTGCTCCCCCCTTCTGGGTATGATGTCGTTAGAGATGAAAATGAAAAAACATTTTTTTTAAATTTACACGACCCACAATCGTGGATCGAAAATAAATGGGGATTTTTCCATCATCAATTGTCATTTTTAAACGAACAAAATGATATTCGAAAAAACTATATCTCTCATTTTTTAAATCGTGCTCAAAAATTTCATCAATTAATGGATTCTCCTCTAATCGTTAAACCAGAAAAATTAATCCCCATTTTATATTTATCTGGCCACGGATTTAAAACAGTAACTAAAGGCGTGTGGCTTAAAAATATTCCAGAATCCAATGTTTTTTTATATTACCCAAAAAATTTTAAAAAATGGAAATCTAAAATAGACCCTGAAAGTGTTTATGGTGATGGTGATGCGACTGTTCCAGATTTTTCTCTAGAATTGCCTGAGGCTTTTAAATCTATTGAAACAACTAATGTTCACCAAAAACTTGGTCATTTAGATTCATTACAACACAAGGATTCTCAAAAAATTATTACTCAATTTCTCACTCAATTTCCCAATGATAGTAAAATAACTAAATCGTAAACTCTGTCTGTTGGGGTTTTAGTAATGAGGTTGTAAAATATTTTTTTAAATCCTCTTCGTTTAAAGACTCTTTAAGAAGTAATTCCTGGGCCGCTAATTCAATGGCCGATTTATACTTTCGCACAATCTGCAATGCTTTTTCAAAAGAGGCATCCACCATTTCTTTAATAGTTTGATCAATTTTTTCAGCGACTTTTTCACTGTAATTTTTTTGCCCCCCAAAAATGCCTGCACTCTCCAAGTATTTGTCCCCCGGGTCTTCAAAAGTCGTATGACCTAACTCTTCAACCATTCCATATTTTAGGGCAATACCACGGGCAATTTGAGTAACACGAGCAATATCATCTGAACTTCCAGTAGAAAAATTTCCAAAGAAAAATTTCTCTGCAGCTCTTCCCCCTAAGAGAATAGTCATTTTGTTATGAAGTTCTTCATTCGTCATGAGATAGCGGTCTTCCAATGGACTTTGTAATGTATAACCTAAAGCTCCCATTCCTCTTGGGATAATTGAAACCTTGCGAACTTTATCACTGCCTGGAAGTGAAATGGCGACAAAGGCATGACCTAATTCATGAAAGGCAACAATTTGCTTTTCATGTTCATTAAGCACACGGCTTTTTTTCTCAAGACCTGCGACTATTCTCTCAATTGCCATGGTGAAATCAAGAGATTCAACTGACTCTCTTTTATTTCTAGTGGCATTAACGGCGGCTTCATTAACTAAATTGGCCAAGTCGGCCCCGGTAAAACCTGGAGTTAAAGAAGCAACTTCTTCTAAGTTTATATGTTCCGCTGTTTTAATTTTTTTAATATGAACTTTTAAAATTTGGACTCGCCCTATTTTATCAGGTCGGTCAATTAAAACCTGGCGGTCAAATCGGCCGGATCTTAAAAGTGCGGGATCAAGTATTTCTGGACGGTTGGTTGCGGCCAGCAAAATAATTCCCGTGGTTGAATCAAATCCATCAAGTTCTGAAAGTAATTGATTGAGAGTTTGCTCTTTTTCATCATGGCCGCTCGATAATGGGCCTACACCGCGGGCCTTTCCAAGAGCATCCAATTCATCAATAAAAATAATACATGGAGATTGAAGTCTTGCTTGTTCAAAAAGATCTCGCACCCGTGCTGCACCAACGCCGACGAACATTTCGACAAATTCAGATCCACTTAATGAAAAAAAAGGTACTTTTGCTTCGCCTGCGATAGCTTTTGCTAAAAGCGTTTTACCTGTCCCTGGAGGACCTACCAGCAAAATGCCTCTCGGCATTTTTGCTCCTAATCGACCAAAAGCCTCAGGGTCCTTTAAAAATTCTACAATTTCTTTTAACTCAACTTTGGCTTCATCAACACCTGCCACATCATTAAATGTAATTTTAACATCTTTTTCAACATAAAGTTTGGCCTTACTTTTTCCAATATTCAAAAAACTATTTCCAGATTGCCCCATGAATTTTTTAGATAAAAAAATCCAAATACCAAAAAAAAGTAAAGTTGGTATTATCCAAGATAGTATTGTTTGCAACCAAGTCGACTCAATGACTTTTGAATACTTAACATTATATTTATCTAATTCAGTCGATAAATTTGGATCAATAAAAGTAGAAATGACAATTGTCTTTTTTTGAAGATCAGGCAATTTCAAAATGCCTTTGACTTCATTATCAGTGATAATGACTTCCTTAATTTTGCCGCTGGCCAATAAGCTTTTAAACTCACTAAAGGCCATTGGATTTAAGGATGAATTATTTTTAGTAAAATCTTGAATCAGAAAAAAGATTAATAAAATAAAGAGATAAAATGATAAATTAAATTTTATTTTTTGGTCTTTATTAGGCTTTTTAATTTTTTCTTCGATATTGTCTTTAGCAATATCTTCTCTTTTTTTATCTGGAAATTTAATATTATCTGACATATTTACCTAGGGTTAATTTATCACTTAAGATTTTGGGATAAAAAAACTGAATTAAAAATGTTATTTATCATTGTTTTCAAATAGAATTTTTCTATGCAAATCAATTTTAAAGACTCGTTGCAGAAATTACATTAAGATATTTTAAAGATTTTAGACTTGTAGACAAAAACTATACATTGTCTTAAATTTTTAAGTTAATATTTAGGCTATGAAGATGAAATACGATTTTCCTATTATTGCGATTGGTGCATCCGCTGGTGGTCTTGAGTCACTCGAAATTTTCTTTAAAGAATTAAGCACCATTGATCACAAAGAAATGACTTTTTTAGTTGTCCAACACCAATCTGCTGATTTTAAAAGTATGCTCTCAGAAATCATTCAGCGATTTATCGATCTAAAAGTTCTTGATGTCAAAGACGCAATGCCATTGGAATCAGGACATATTTATATTATTCCTCCTTACCAAAATACTTCTATTGATAATGGTCTCTTTGTCGTTTCTAAAAATATTGACAGTAAAATTTATCATTTACCCATTGATAAAATTTTTTACTTACTTTCAAATGAATTAAAAGAACAGGCCATTTGCATTATCTTCTCTGGGGCCGGCAATGACGGAACACTTGGACTTCAGTCTTTGAAAATGAACGGCGGAATGTCTATGGTTCAACTTCCCTCAAGTGCAGAATTTCCAGGGATGCCATTAAGTGCAATCCAATCAAACTTAGTCGATTATATCTTAACTCCAAAGCAAATGCCGGCCCAATTAAAAAATTATACTGAGCATTTGTTTAATCATTTAAAATTATCTAATAGTACTTCTGAAAACCAATACATTGAAATTTTCAAAGCTATCATTACTTTTTTATTTTCAAAAACAGGTCGCGATTTTTCAGATTATAAACCGGCCACAATTATTAGAAGAGTTGAGCGCCGAATGGCCCTCCACCAAATTGACCATATTCAATCGTATTTGCTTTTTTTACAGGAAAATCAAAACGAAGTTCATAACCTTTTTAATGACTTGCTTATCGGAGTCACTCAGTTTTTTAGAGATTATGATGTTTTTTTAAATTTTGAAGTTGAAATACTTCCCAAGCTATTTATTGATAAACAAAGTGGTGAGTCATTGAGAGTTTGGAGTGCAGGATGCTCAACAGGAGAAGAAGCCTATACTCTCGCCATCCTCATTTTTGAACAAATGGAAAGACTAAAATGTAATTTAAAAATTCTTATTTTTGCAACAGATATTAATATTCAGGCCATTGCAAAAGCAAGGACAGGACTTTATTCTTCAAGAATTTCTAACTTCGTAACGCCAGAGAGACTAAAAAGATTTTTTACTTTAGAATTAGATTCTGGAATGTATCGAATAAATAAATCAATTCGAGACATGCTTATTTTTTCTGATCACGACGTTATTAATGACCCACCATTTTCAAAATTAGATTTAGTTGTCTGTCGAAATCTTCTCATCTATATGAACTCAGACCTTCAAAAAAAAGTTATCCAACAATTTCAATATGCTCTTAATCCAAATGGATATCTTTTTTTAGGATCTTCTGAAACAATTAACGATTTAAGTACTCAATTTGTGAATCTCAATAATAAATCAAAATTTTATCAACGCCTTGATAATCATTCCAATTATATTCCTGAAACAGGCTTTAAAACCTATGCCACTCAACAAATAAATTATAATGAAATTCACAATGGAACAAATGCAATGCCTCATTTATTAACTGAAAAAAAACTTCCACTCCGTGATTTAATTGAAAATACACTTTTGGCGCAATATGCTCCGGCCAGTGCTTTAGTCAATGAACAATTTGAAGTCCTATACCTCTATGGTCAAACATCAGATTATCTTCAACCAACTTCTGGAGAAGCTAGTATGAATATTCTAAAAATGGCCAAATCGGGCTTAAAAAGTGATTTAAGCCTGGCCCTTAATAAAGTTCTAATTACTAATGAAATTGTTCGAATCAAAGCGATTAAAATCAAAAGTGATGAAAAAGTAAAAGTCATTAATTTATTTGTAAGACCAATCATAATAGAAAAATTAAAACCTAACCCGCAAAAAATGTTCCTCATCAATTTCGAAAATGATCACCAAGTCACTTTGTCAAACGAAACCACTGAAATTGAATCCTTAGAGAGCATGAGTAATAGTGAAAAAATAAAAGCACTTGAACAAGAATTAATTGATAAAGAAGAATACCTCAAAGATACAAAAAGTGAACTTCAATCGACAAATCAAGAAATGCAATCCTCCAATGAAGAATTGCAATCAACCAACGAAGAACTTCAAACTTCTAAGGAAGAATTGCAATCCGTTAATGAAGAACTCGCAACGATTAATGCTGAGTTGCAATCGAAAATTACTGACCTCTCTCACGCCAATAATGATATGACGAACCTTTTGGCAGGAACTGGAACGGGTACTATTTTTGTAGACCATCAAAAGCGAGTAGTGAGATTTACTCAGGCTGCAACGAAATTAGTGAATCTGATTCAAACTGATATTGGCAGACCATTGGGTCATATTATGTCTAACTTCAAAGACTACAACCGTTTACTTGATGATATCCAAATAGTTTTAGAAGAGCTCACTCCTATCGAAATCAAAGTTCAAACTAATTCAGGTGCTTGGTACTTGATGAGAATCAGACCTTACCGGACAATCGAAAATGTAATTGAAGGGGCTGTCGTCACTTTTTTTAACATCACAGAGTTAAAATCGATTCAAGAAGATCTTGAAAAAGCCCATTCTCTTGGCCGATTGGCCATTGCAGTAAGAGATTCAAATGACGCCATTATTGTTCAAGATTTAGCTGGTAAAATTATCGCTTGGAATCCAAAAGCAGAAAAAATTTATGGGTGGAATGAATATGAAGCACTCGGAATGAGTATTCATCACCTCATTCCAGAATCGGAAAGAGAAAAAGAAATCGAAATCTTTAAGAAACAAATAAATTCTGAAATTATTGCTCCCTATAAAGCGCTACGAATGACAAAGTCTGGTGGGCTTGTCAAAGTGAACCTAATAGCTACGGCCCTAGTTGATGGTGAGAAAAATATTTATGCAATTTCGACAACAGAGCGGCCTAATGGAGAATAAGCTTGGGTGATAAACTCTCCATCTATTCTGTCTTGGCCGATTTAAAGGCCCATCAAATTGAGCTTGAGTTTCAAAATGAAGAACTGCGATTAACTCAGGCTGCACTGATCAATTCACAACAAGAATACCGTGAACTCTTTGATTATGCCCCAATTGGTTATTTGATGTATAATCAGGATGGAATCATCATCAATGCAAACTTGACTGCGGCAAGAATGTTTGAAATCGAAAGAGAATCAATTCTTCATTTATCATTTACCAAGTTTATTTACTCAGATGACCAAGATCTTTTTTATCACTATAAAAAGAAATTAGACCTCACTTTAAGATCTCATTCTCAAGAAATTCGTCTCAATAAAAATAAAAATGAACCATTTTGGGCCTTCATTAGCTCGACCTTTGCTTACCAAAAAAACGACCAATTTATTTATAGAATGGTTATTAAAGATATTACAGATCGAAAAAATGCCGAATTTAAAGCACTTATTGAAAAAACAAAATTCGAAGATCTAATTTTTGCTCTTAATCATTCGGCCATTGTCTCAATACTTAATTCCCTAGGACAAATTCAAAGCGTCAATGATAAGTTTTGTGAAATATCTGGGTACTCAAAAAATGAGTTAGTCGGAAATAATTCAAATATTAATAATTCTATTTTTCATTCACATGATTTTTTTGAAAAACTTCCTGAACTTATGTCACCTGAAAAAACCTGGACAGGAGTTGTCTGCAATACTAATAAAGATGGAAATCTGTATTGGCTAGAATGCACTATTACTCAAATTCAACAAGCAGATAATCATACTATTTTTATCGCTATCTATTTTGATATTACTTCAAGAAAATTAGCAGAACAACTTCTCCTGCAGTCTTCTAAGATGGCTTCCCTTGGAGAAATGGCCAGCGGAATAGCTCATGAAATTAATAATCCCCTGGCGATTATTGTTGGAATCACAAACAGAATAAGGCGCATGTTTTCAGAAAATACTTATAAGCCTGAAGACATTCTAATTGAAGTTGAAAAAATTAAATCGACATCATTAAGAATTTCAAAAATTATTAAAGGCCTGCATTCATTTTCGCGAAATGCTGAAAATGATCCATTTGAATTAATCTCTATTAAGAAATTAATTACTGAAACTTTAGAAGTATGCCGTGAAAGATATAAATTTGGAGGAGTTCAAATTATTATTGAAAATATATTTGATTGTGAAATTGAATGTAGAGGTGCTCAAATCTCCCAAGTCTTTTTAAATTTACTCAATAATTCATTTGATGCTATCCAAACAAACTCCACCAAATGGGTTAAATTGGAAATGAACCAGCCAAGTATTGATAGAATTCAAGTTATCATTTCTGACAGCGGCCAAGGGATTCCAAAAGAAATCTCTGAAAAAATTATGATGCCTTTTTTTACAACTAAAATTGTGAATAAAGGGACTGGTTTAGGACTTAGTATTTCCAAGAGAATTATTGAAGACCATTGGGGAAAATTATATTTAAAAGAAAACACTCCGAATACGACTTTTGTTATTGAAATGCCTGTTCGACAAATCAGAGAACATGCCGAGAAACTAGACTTGCATTAATATCCACTCTACTGCTTCCCATAAAGAATTTGCTTTAAAATCTGGAATAGGGAATTCTCCTTTTATAACTTTTGAATCCCCAGGCCCCACTAAAATCGTTTTGCATCCTGCACTTATGCCAGCACTTAAATCTCCATACCGATCCCCGATCATATAGGATTGACTTAAATCAATTTCCCATTCTTTCGCTGCCTCAAGCAGCATTCCTGGAGCAGGTTTGCGGCAAAGACACTGGTCTTCATTCGTATGAAAGCATATTTTTATATCATCTATTGCAACAAGCTCTAGGATTTTTGAATTAATAATCTTTACACTTTCTAAACTTACCCATCCTCTGGAAACATCTGGCTGATTAGTGACAATGATATTAAGAAATTGAGAATCTTTTAATTTTTGGCAAGCTTCAATAACTCCTTCAAACATTTCAAAATCATCAATTGAATAGGGTGCACGCCCTACCCCTTCTTTCATTATTAATTTATTAATGACGCCATCACGGTCTAAGAATATAGCTTTATTTTTACTCATAGCATTTAATCTACAAAAAAGAATTCGATTTGTCATATTGACTGAGTTAATCTCAATTAATCAAATTTTCAAGAGGAGAACTTTTATGACTAAAATAAAGCTACAAGGAACAGATATTAACACTCGAGGAACATTGCCAGAAATTGGTGATATTGCCCCAGATTTTACCATGGTGAAACCTGACCTAAGCGAAGTAAATCTCTATTCTTTTAAAGGTCATAAAATTTTAAATATTTTTCCAAGTGTTGATACCGGGACATGTGCAATGAGTGTGCGAACCTTTAGTAAAGAAGCAACTGACTTAGGCAACTCTGTTGTTATTAATTTATCACTTGATCTTCCCTTTGCACAAAAACGTTTTTGTGGAGCAGAAGGAATTAAAAATGTTGAAATGGGCTCCCTTTTCAGATCGAATTTTTTAAAATTATATCCTGTTGAAATTATCGACGGACCCTTAAAAGGGTTGTGTTCTAGAGTAGTCATTATAGTCAATGAAAAAAATGAAATCACTCACACTGAGCAAGTTTATGAAATTGCCAACGAACCGAATTACGAAGAAGCAATCAATGCTCTCAAAATTTAATTAAATTAAACCTTTTCATTATTGATCGACATTTTTACATAGCGGCCAAGCCTGGCGAAATCGACAGGCTTATCCATAAAAAAAGTATTTTCTACTGTTTTGATTGTTTCGGATAAATCTGGCAAATAAGCTGAAATCATAATCACGGTTGTATGTTGATTAATTCCAGGTTTATTTCTAAGGGCAATTAAAAACTCTGCCCCTTTCATAAAGGGCATCATATGATCGAGAGTAATAACATCAAATTTTTGCAACGAACATTCAGTAAAAGCATCCAGTCCATCCTGAGCGTAAGTAATACTTTCAAATCCTAAATCTTGAGCGAAGACTTCTCCAAAAATATTACGAATGTCTTTTTCATCATCAACAATTAAAACTTTTTTCATTTTTCTCTCACACGTTTTTACTTTTGATCTCAATCGGTCTAAAAAATTGAATTCTTAAATACTTCTCTACAGAATGTTAAAAAAAGTAATAGAATTTCAATAAATTAGGGATGAATTTTATAATAAATTAAGATTAAATTTATATTTAAACAAAAAACAATTAGGAGAATCAATGAGAGTTATACTAGACGAGTCAAGCATTTTACCGGGCGCCCAAGTTGCCATAGATCAATTTCATCAAGATGAAGTCAACGAAGTAATTACAGCTATCAATAATCACGAATGGGTCATTGTTGGGATGAAGCAAAACCCAGTCGTTAAGTCAGCTAAAAAACACCTAGATTCAAAACATATAAATTTTCATTATATGGAATATGGCAGTTATTTTTCTAAGTGGCATGTCCGTTTGGCCATTAAACTTTGGAGTGGCTGGCCGACTTACCCACAAGTTTTCCACAAGGGCAAGTTAGTTGGCGGAGCAGCGGATCTAATCAAATATCTTCCTTAAAAATAGACAATATGCTCTAATAATCCAACTCATTTTGTCACCTTTAAAAGGACTAAGTTTTGGATCAGGAAATTTTTGATTGGATTCTACTTTTATCACGATGGTTACACATCACTGTCGCAGTCACATGGATTGGAACTTCAATCTTTTTTATGTGGCTGGATCGAACTCTAAAGGCCAATTTAGATTCAATAAAACCCGGTCATGTCGGTGAACTGTGGATGGTTCATGGTGGTGGATTTTATCACGTTGAAAAACTCTTAATGGGCCCGACTAAAGTTCCAGATCATTTGCATTGGTTTAAGTGGGAAGCTTATTGGACGTGGATGAGTGGTGCTTTTTTAATCACACTCATTTTCTATACTGGGGATGGAACTTTTCTTTTAGACTCGGCCGTGTCTAATATCAGTTATTGGCCAGCTGTGATGCTAGGAATTTTTTCCTTAATAGGCTCATGGTTTTTTTATGATTTTTTATGGGAACGTAAATTTTCTAAGGAGACTCCGGCCATTGCTCACTTGTTTACAATTTTATGGTTAATCGCTATGTCCTATATTTTATGTCATACCATAAGTGGAAGAGCTGCCTATATTCATATTGGTGGTATGCTTGGGACTTGGATGACTGGAAATGTTTTCATGCGAATTATTCCACGACAATTAAAAATGGTTGAAGCATCACGAAGTGGACAAACAGTTAATCTGGAGTGGGCAAAAAATGCGAAGAATAGATCGACTCACAATACCTATTTTACATTACCTGTTATCTTTATCATGCTCAGCAATCACTTCCCTGCAACTTATGGCCATGAATACAATTGGCTCCTTTTACTGGGAATGTGTGCGGCCGGAGCTTGTATCAGAGAATATTTTGTTAAAAGGATTGATCTACCAAAAAGAGCATTTAAATTCTTATTGATTGGATTAGTCATATTAGTCAGTGTTATTAGTCTTAGTAAAGTTGGAAGTAGTCCAAAAAATAGTTCAGAACCAACTTCCGCGGCCCTTGTTGTTTCTGCCACTCCACTACCTACTCCGACTCTCGTACCGACGCCTAGTTCTGTTTCAACTGCAAATCTTTTTGGGACAATTAGTTTTACAGGCACTCCCCCAAAAGGAAAAAAACTCAATTTGCCTAGTGGCTGTAACCTCAATCCAAAAGTAGATACCTTTTCAAATGAAGTATTAATAAAAAATGGAAAAATTCAAAACGTATTGGTGAGAATTACTAAAGGACTAGAAGGCAAAACTTTTTCTGATATCCCAACTGTCACTGCAGAGTTAGACCAGCGTGGATGCCTCTATTCTCCGAGAGTCATCGCAGTAAGAGTCGGCCAAAAAGTAGATTTTATCAACAGTGATAATCTCTTTCATAATATTCGTTCAGTCACACAAAATAATAAAAGTTTCAATGTACCGATGCCTAAAAAAGATCAACGAGTCTCTATGACTTTTGATAAACCTGAAATATTCATGCAATCTAAATGCAGTGTCCATCCGTGGATGGGAGCCTATATCGCCGTTATAGATAATCCTTTTTTCAGTGTAACTAATGAACTTGGTGAATTTAAAATTAACAAACTTCCTCCTGGGAATTACACTCTTGAAGTATGGCATGAAGTCTTTGGAACTCAGATTAAAGAAATTACCGTCAAAGAAAATGAAAACTTAAAACTTGATTTTAATTTTCAAAATAAAGGACAATAAAATGATTAGTACCCATATTTTAGACACCAGTATTGGATCTCCTGCTAGTAATGTTGTAATCACTTTAGAAAAATTTCACGATGAAAATTGGACTCAACTGGGGGCGGGATCGACTAATTCAGATGGTAGATTAAAATTTGATTGCCCAAAAGAAAAAGGAATTTATCGACTCAATTTTTCAATTGCAGATTATTTTAAAAATCAAAAAGTAGAATCTTTTTTTATGAATACTCCAGTAGTTTTTCAAATTACTAATACTGATCGCACTTATCATGTTCCCTTATTACTCAATCCGTATGGCTATACTACTTATCGAGGATCTTAGTTTTATGAGAGATATTCCTTACTATAATGATTATATAAGCCCAGCATTATTGGAACATTTGAAAAGCTCCTCAAGACCAGTACTTGGAATTGAGCATTTAGATGAAATAGGCACAGGTGGTGGTCTTGAAAATCGCGAATCTCTAACTTTTTTATGTCAACTTTACGACGACGTTAAAGCCGAATTAAATATTGTCCTTAATCAACGCTTAATTGATCGACGATTTATCGATCAACAAACCCGTGCTGCTTTTGATTTTAATCAACTTTTAAAAAGAGATATCTTATCTGCCGATTACAAAACGATTCTAGGTTTTGAAGATTCAAAAGGCAGGATTGTGATGGGGCCTAAAAATAAAGAATTTTTTTGTAAAAAAGGATATGGCTCCCCAATTGCTCCACTTCCAGATTTTTTAAAAGGCCATCATGTCACTTTATTTGGTCCTCCAGATGATACCAAATTATCTATCAATGCAATGAATGCCTATCACCGGAAATTAAAATCAGAACCAAAAGTTATTGAGAAATTACTTAATACATTTCAAAGTTCACCTAAATGGGGAGCTGACGATGAAGATTCTAAAACTCCATTAAGGCGAGACTTAGTCTCGGCCGGAGTTAATCTCACAGAATGCTTTGAAGGATCTATTCACTTACAAGACGAAAAAAATGGCAAGCTCTATGAATTAGAAAAAGATCATCTTGCTCTGCCTATCAAACGTTTTCCTGGCCTTGCACTTCCTTCATTTTTCTTTTTGTATAGAAACAATCCAATTCCACTTCATCTTTACGATTTTGCCCTTCACTTATTTAAAAATTGGCAAAATCCGAATGCGCTAGTTTTTTATGTTCCTAAATTAGAAAATGAAGAAGAAGCTCGCTATATAAAAATCATGATTGAAAAAGCAGAAAATCTCATCAAAAAGCTGCACCCGGAATACTCTGTTGGATCAATCCGCCTAATGATCGTTCTAGAAAATCCTCGCGCTGTCTTTCGAGTTAATGAAATTATGGATGAACTCTATCCTTATTTTGCTGGGGCCTCTTTAGGCTGGCATGATTATCTGGCCAGCACCGCCAGAGTCTTCAAAGAAGATGGCAATTACCGGATACCTGTAAAAGCTGATCCTAATATTGTCATCAAATACATAAAAGCTTCACACCATTTATTAGCAGAAGTCGTAGGTTCTCGTGGAGGAATTAAAGTTGGAGGTATGTATGGCATTCTTCCTGTCACTACCGATTTATCAAGTCCATCTTTTCAAATAACCATTAAAGGTTATATCAAAGACGTCATTACTCAAATGAAAAGAGACCTTTCTGGATTTTGGGTGGCCCATCCAGATTTTGTCCGAATAGGCATGGCCTTAGTTGAAGGATGGAATCAATATTCAAAGGGAGACAAAGTTAATCTTGAAACTTTAATTATGGAACTTATCCATCAACCAAATGATCAACAAGACCTTTTAGATTTTATTGCAGGCCCCGATATTACAGGTCTAGATTTAACGGATCCTCGTTACGACCGCTCCCTCCTGGTGGCCGATATTAAAGAATCAAATTTTATCGCGAATAATCATCCTGATGAAATTCGCTATAATATTTTTCAATCACTGCAGTACTTAACTGATTGGCTTTCAGGAAATGGCTGTGTGGCCCTGCCTGCACAAATCAGTGAAATACCTGTCAGAGTCATGGATGATCTTGCAACAGCAGAAAGATCGCGCTGGGAAGTGTGGCATGAAATTTATCATAAGCGTTTTGATCTCTTTGATTTTTTAAAAATAGCTCACGAAGAAATGCATTTTATTCGAAAAGATTTATCTAATGATAAAAAAATTGTTCAAGTCAAATGGGATCAAAGAACTGAGAAATGGTATCCAGTTGCGATGAACTTAATGATTCGTTTGATGACAGACAAAAAACCTTTGGAATTCGCCACAGAATTACTCCTTCCTTTCACTCTCGATAGTGTGAGAGAAAGTCTAGACCCTTGGAAGTCAATTCAATCAATTGATCCGAAAAAATTTCAGATGGATCAAACAATTGAGCGATTCAATTATTATTTTTCAATGTGTGGAAGTTTAGCATTTGCGACTTCGATGGCGAAAAATATATCAATCGACTTCGATGCTGCCCAAAAATGCATCATGGGATTTAATAAAGTTGATATTTTAGAAGCTGCTGGCTTTCATGGAAATATTGGAGAAAGTCAAAAAACCCTTGATCATATGGCCGCACGTGAACAAAGCTTAGTGTTAAAAGAAGATCAGACAGTTATTGATAATTTGATTATCAACGGAAAAAAATACTTAGATAAATTCGGCATGAAGTTTCTTATATCGGCCAAAGACAAGTCAGGGCCTGAGATTTTAAAAATTCTGAATGAAAGAATTAATAATTCGTTAGAAATTGAAATTGAAAATGCCAAAAAAGAACTTTGGAGTATTACATTTAAAAGGATGACTGACATTCCATTCAACAGTCTTCTTGAGACTCTCAGCTCATTGCTCACAAAGCATAATATCACAGGAGCGATGATTTCGATCAGTACGGCCCAAGATAAAATTCAAACATTAGCTTTAGGCGAAAGTACTAAAGGTATAAACCCTGTGACGAGGGAGACGTGGTTTGAAATGGCTTCGCTTAGTAAAACAGTCGCAAGTTGTTTTGCCATGGAGTATTTTGCTAAAAATAAAATCTCACTCTCAACATCGGTAAACTCACTTTTAGAAAAAACGAATTCAACTTTCAGGTTAACTGGTCCTTGGAGTGAAGAAGTTGCTATTTCTCATTTAATGAGTCATTGCGCACTTAATATGCACTATGTGAATGGTGTGCCTGCCAATCAAGAAATGCCTGCAATTCGAAATTTTTTAGAAGGCAATACTCAATTTCAATATCCACCGATTTCAGTTATCCATAAACCTGGAACAACTTTTCAATATTCCGGTGGGGGCTTTTTAGTTCTTGAGCATTTAATCGAATCTCTTGAAAATCAATCTATCAAACAATTAACTCAGAAATTTTTAGATGAACTTGGAATGTCTGATTTTAGTTTTGAACAAAAAACTTTACCAAAAAAAGACTATGCAACTGGATACCTTGATAAAGGTGAGCAAGTAGTGGCCAATCGAAAAATGTTTCCTTCATTTGCTGCTGGGGCCATGGGTACGACTGAGTCAATGACAAAATTTTTACACCATCTTACCAAAGCGTTTCATTGCCTAGAGGGCTCTGCGGGGATCTCTCATAGTACAGCTAGAAATATGCTTTATGGAACTGATAAAGGCTGTATCCAATTTATGGGTGCAAAAATGGGACTGGGAATTTTTATTGCTGAAGCTGGAGCAAATAAGCTGGCCTTACACCAAGGGGCCAACGATGGATTCCGTAGTTTATATATTCATTGTTATGAAGGGCCTAATACCGGCCTTGGAATGACTCTCTTTTGCAATGCTAATTTGCCAGGAGTTTTCTTTAATGCTGAAGCGGCCCAGGCCATCTTTTGTGAATTAAAAATGGAAGGAGTCGACCTAAGTAAATTTGCAACTAATTTTGATATGAAAAATATTCCCCAAGAAGAATTAGTCAATATTGGTTATAAGAATTGTATTTTTGGGGCGTTTGAAGCTTCACTTCCTGAAAAAATAATCAAACTTGGCCCTATAGACCCATTGGCGAAATTTAATCTCGCAGTCGGTGCCAATATACTTTCAGTTAGTAATCAAAAATTTGCCCGAGCTGAAAATCTCTTAAGTGATCATTTGCCAACGTTTGATCCGGACCTTTTTGGTGCCCAAGGAAAAATCATGGATAGTTGGGAGACTGTCCGTCACAATCAAGTAGAATGTGACACTTTAGTTTTTGAACTGAAACAAGAGTCTCCAATTCATTATATAAGTGTATCGACTAAATTTCATCTCGGAAATCAGGCCCAATTTATTCGTTTAGAAGCAGAAGACAGTAATTCACATCAATGGATTGAAATTCTACCAAAAATAAAACTTGAAGGGCACGCTCTAAAAAAAATGCTGGCCGTTAATTCTCAGAAAGCATTTAGTAAAATCAAAGTTAGTTTATTTCCCGATGGTGGACTAACCCGATTAGGTCTTTATACAGAAAATTTACCTGAAGATGTAAAAAAACAATTTCTCCAACATGACATTGCTCCAAGTATTCTTTTTAAAGATGAAATCGCTAAAACTCATAAACCCCTGGCAGCACCTTACTCTCCAAGTGAAATGGAAATCAAAAAAAATCTTGAATCACTAAAATCTCTTAAGCCTGGAGAAGAATATGATGTGGCCAATTTAGCGTTTGGCGGCAAACTTATATTTGCCTCTAACGAGCATTATGGGCCCGCCATCCAAACGATTTCTCCATACGGCCCTATGCATATGTTTGATGGTTTTGAATCGGCCAGAAGCCGTGTCAGTGGCCATCATGAAGAAGTGATCATCCAGCTTTCAAAAAGTTCAATTATCCATCGCCTACTTTTAGATTTTAGTTTTTTTGTAAACAATAACCCATTTGAGGTTAGTGTTTATGGGTTGAGCGGCAATGACTGGAAACTAATAGTTGAAAAAACTAACGTTAAATCATTTGCTGGGAATGTTTGTGAGTTAAAAATTTCTTCGAAAGATTTCTTACAACAAATTAAAGTCATCGCCCATCCAGATGGAGGCATAAACCGTATTAGAGTGATGACTCGGGCATAATACCTGAGTCATCTACTTATACTTCTTAAGGCAATAATTACCAAAAATCATTACCTATCATGCCTAGATTAAAGAATCACTTGAGCTTCTCGATAAGATTAATAAGCCTATTCAATTTTTGTTTTATCGAGGAATTAATCGATGAGTTTATTTAAAAATATATTTTCAATCATACTATGTCTGCTGATTGTCGTTACTGCAAATGCAGAGGATACCTGTGTGACTTGTACGAAAAAGGATATTGAAGGAATTCCGAAAGTTCCGTTGAATGGGCTTGAGAAAGTGGCGATGGCGGTTGGGCAAACGGAGAAACCGGAATATTCATTTGAAAGCTACCAAACACTGTATTGTCTTAAGTATGCACAGATTCAAAAAAATTTTTTAACACAAATGATACGTGATATTCAAGAGACTAAATATCCAGTTGATGATTTTTTCTTAAAAGCTGGTTGTGATCCTCAAAAAGTTGGAGGTTTGAAATCTCCAATGATTCATTTAACGGTAGAAGCTCCATGTGCTCGCGTTGATTTCCCTGAAATTATTTATAAATATTATACTATTAAAAGAAAAGAACCAAAACTGTGGCTAGAAGTTATTAATTCTAAAAATTCTAATGGCGAAACTTACCTTGATTATATTGACAAGTTAATTCAAAAAAATTCTTTTTATAATGACGATTCAAAAGCTTGTGTAAGTCAACTTGTAGATTTCGCCTGCAAAACAGGTGGATTATATTTCAAAACTAAAAATAAAAATTGTCCAATGAGTATTTAATATGAAATTGAAATATTCTATCCTTTTATTAATTTATTCTATGTCTTCAGTCGCAAATGATTTATTAATCAATTGTCATGCAAAATTTGAAATCACAAATGCAATTGAAAAATTAAATGTTCCTGATTGTGGTTTAGCAAAAGGACTTGTAAAAAACTCTGAAGTACAAGAGTTTCATCGAAATTTTATTTACGCAAAACTTGCCGAAAAACTATCAACTCAAATAGAACAAAGTCTTGAAGAAAATACTCTTTTAGGTCAGTTTTATAATTCTAATGTTGATTTACTACAAGACCCCGAAGTAAAACAATTCTGTCGTTTAGATAATATTGCTAAAAGTGAAAATTGTAATGGTGTAGTAAATTCAAAAAATCCATCTTATAATATTAAATTAGGGTTATTGAAATCTAAAATAAGAACTAACCTTAAAAAAACTTGTGGTAAAAAAGAACTTAGCTTACAAGAGCTTTTAAAAAGTAAAGTAACTCAAACTTTAGGAGTTAAGTTA
>CANCFT010000015.1 GCA_947377285.1 Bacteriovoracaceae bacterium | reverse complement strand
ACTCTAAAAAAAGTTTCAAAATCTAGATTTGAAAAAATATCGGATGCAGCGACTGGATTAGCAAAGCTTGATTTTATCAGTGGGAGCTCAACCAAGAATCTAGTATCTCAAGAAATTAATGAAACAGATACTACGTCTCAAGTTGCATACGAAGTAACTGGAAAAAATATTTTAAAAATTGAAGACTCAAAAGAAACTATAAATAAAGAAGTTCAAGCAGATATTAATAAATCGTTTTTTGGAAATATTAAGTCAATAAAAATTAGTTCTGAAACCATGCAATCTCTATATGCGGCAAGTATAAAAAAATCTGGCTTAGATGTATTCAAGAATTTACAATTTATTGGTGGTGGTGCGGCCCTTACAAGTTCAATTATTACTAGTGACATGGATTGCAAAGCCGATGGTGATTTATTGGTATGTGAACAAGATGCAACTCTTTCACTTGGAATTGAAAAATAATTTCAACTAAGATATTTGATTGTCTATTTATACATAGCTTTTTCATTTCTAGAAATATAAAGGCCGACTACTAAACTGTCGGCCTTGTTTTCAATAAGAATTATGCATTTTTAACTTACACACCACTTTCAATACTCTTAAGTATTAATATTCAAATATTTTAATAATCATCTAGTTATCGACGTTTTGGTATTTTAAGTGTCTAAACATTAAACACTCCGAATTGTAATAATTTCAAAAACTCAATTTCGTCAAAAAATCATTTAAACTAAGACAATATAAAATAATATTAATTGAATTAACATGGAGTCAATGATGAATAAAAGATTAAAAAAATGCGCACTATTAATAGCAATATTTTCTACTTTGCAAGCCTCTGCAGCTGACCAAGTAATCGTTTCTTGCAAAGCGAACAATTCGAGAAGCTCTTTTCAAAAAATAACACTTGTTAAAAAAACAGACGGTCTATATGTTAACTTTTTAAACATCTTTGCTGGGAATCAAGTTATTTCACAAAAAGTTATTAAAACTACATCGACAGGTTCAGGATTAAAATATTTATTCCTAGTTCAAGATGATGGAAATTCTTCATTGGTAATAGATGAAAATAATGCAGCTGTTTTGAATGAATCTAAAAATGCACAAGATGAAGTTGGGTCAACTATAGAATTCTTAACTTGTAAAAACTAGTTTTTAAAATAATATTGGATACATTGAAAGGGGATATTGTATCCCCTTTTTTCTTTTAAAATTAAAATATTTTTATTATGATTATATCAACAATAATCATACCTTTGGCAAATCTTTGACAATTGAGAATAAACTATGAAAATTTTAATTTTAATACTCTCGCTCTTTATATCAATTTCTTATGGTGCTGATATTTACCGCACTGGCAATCCCAAAGATTCAAATATTCCAGGTGAATTTGGAACGTGTCTGGCCGGTGGAGGACTAGATTCGGAGTGGAGTGAAGGATGGAAATACTTATTAGAAAAAGCCCGTGGTGGCGACGTTTTGATTATCAGAGCAGATAAAAAACGTGGTGGGTATGAAAATTGGATCTACAATGATGAAGATCATCTCAATTTTCCCAAAGTTAATTCAGTCACAACAATAATTATCAACAATAAAAAAGATGCAAATTCTCCAAAAGTATTAAATTCTATTTTAAAAGCTTCAGCTGTTTTTTTTGCTGGTGGTGACCAATCTCATTTTGTCGATCGTATATCTCAATCCAAATTTCAGAATACTTTAAATAAGCGATTGAAAGATAAAACGATTGCTATAGGTGGAACAAGTGCAGGGATGGCCTACCTTGGGGGAATCATTTTTTCATCACACTTTGATTCACCTAAAGGTGATGGTTCTTTGGTTACCTCTGAAGATGTTTTGAAAGATCCAATGGGATTATTTGTTGACCTTAAAAAAGCAACAGAAGCATTACCATTCATGGAGAAAGTTCTAACTGAGACTCACTTTTCCGCTAGAAAAAGAGAAGGACGAATTGTGGGATTTATGGCACGTGCTGTTGCCAATAAATATCCTGATGTTTATTTCGATTCGATAAAAGGCATAGCTGCAGATGAAGGAACTGCCGTTTGTTTTGATGAAATAGGAAAGGGGCAAATTTTTGGTGCCGGAAATGTCTTTTTTTTTAAAGGAAATGCTCCTATTGAAAGTATTGAAAATAAAATTTTTATGACCAGGCCAAGACTTATTTTTAAAAAAGAAAATGCGCTTAATTGGAATGGAAATGGTGAAGCCGTACGTGTCTATGTGATAGCTGGGAGTAAGAGTTCTCAGAGTTTTTTTAATATGCAGACATGGACTGGTTTTGGTGGACAGGACCAATATTGGTCCGTTGATGGAACTTTGGAAAATTCACCAAAGCTGAATATTAAAATACCTGAGTATACCGAATAAGTTCAAATACTTTACAAACTTATGCAATTTAACAATTTAATTGAGTTGAATTAGCTCATTTCGAATTAAAATATAGTTTATATTCAATTTAGGTATTGACCATTTTTTTTAAGGTAGTTGTTCATTGGGTATTGTCCATTCTGCAATTTTTTTCTTTTGAAATTTAGTTGGAAAAATATTTTATGATAAATCCGTATGAAATTCTAGGTGTATCGAAATCAGCGTCACAAGATGAGATTAAAATAGCTTATCGTATATTAGCAAAAAAAACCATCCAGATTTAAATCCTGGCAATAAAAAAGCTGAAGAGAAGTTTAAAGATATTTCTCATGCAAATGACTTAATTGTCTCAGATGAAGCTCGCACAAAATATGATAGTGGAGAGTTTGACGAACAAAAATATCAGCAACAGCAAAATAGGTCTCAACGACGAAATTCTTCAGGTCCAAGAAGTAATCGCTATTCTGAAAATTTTGCCAATCAATTTGGCGGAGAAAGTTTTTTTGAAGATTTATTTGGTCAAGGTAAAACAGGAAGATCAGGGAGATCACAAAGTCGCATGAGAGAACATCTTGATACCCATTACAAACTAGCAATTAGTTTTGAAGAATCTATCCTTGGATCTTTGATCAGTTAAATCATTTTCAATTAATAGTTAATAATAATTGAAAAAATACACTGTAAAGTCTAAACATCAAAACTGCTTAACTACATTTTATCAAGAATACAAAATTTAATTTTATATTCTGGTTAACTTTCTAAAATTAGGATATGTATTTCTAATGAAAAATTACTATTTTGCTTATGGTTCTAATGTTTGCCAAACTCAAATGAGTTTTCGTTGCCCTGATCATGAAGTTGTATCAACTGTCATCTTACCAGATTATGAATTATGCTTTCCTCGATTCTCAAGAGGGGAACGACAATGTGGTGTTGCAAGTGTCGTCGAAAAATTAAACTCTAATGTTTGGGGAGTTTTATATAAACTCTCAAATTCAGATTTTGAGCGATTAGATATTCATGAGAATATTCCACATTCTTATATTAAAACAAGTATTAAAGTGCGCTCATTAGACTTAAGTAATAGTTTTGAAGCCATTACCTATTTGGCCAATCATCAAGTCGGTGAGTTCTATCCAAGTGAAGATTATTTAAATTTAATTTTAAATGGATTAAAGCTTAGATTAGATGTTCCAGCTCAGTACTTAGATGAATTATCTAAAGTTAAAAGATTGTAGATAGTTTTACTTTTTTGGAAATTCTAAATTAAACTTTGTAAATGGAGTTGTTTCTAATGTTAAACTTCCACCATGAGATTCAAGTATTGTCCTTGAAATACTAATTCCCAATTCTGTTCCTTTACCCGATGCTTTAGTCGTGAAAAAAGGATCCATGATTTTAAGAACGATATTTTCTGAAATGGTTGGTCCACTATCTGAAATAGAAATAATAATTTGATCATCTTCAATTTTGACAAAGCCATTTAATAAAACAGAGTTAGATAAATAATAAATAGATATTAAAAATAATATGCAAATAGATGGTAGGATCAGTGCGATTTTTAATCGAATATTCATTAATTAATTCCATAAAGATTTTATGAATTTATGATCAATTAGTTTTAGCAAATGTTTAGCTAGATTTTGATTATGGTTTTTTGATTAATTCAAAGATAAATGCTAGGGATTTTATTGCCCTAGCACTATTATTATTTTTTTAAATTAGTTTTTATATACACTAAACCAAATTGCATTATCTAAGCCTTTCACATAAACAATTAAGCTTTGACCAAAGAGAGCATTAGCACTTGGGCCTGAGGTTAATATTCCACCACGAGACTCCCAACCAGACCAACCCCCAGAGCTAAACCATTTATGCCAAAGGGCATTGTCAGTTCCACGTACAAAGACATCAAGCCTACCTGTTCCCCAAGAGGCAACATCTGGTGAAGATGTTAAGACTCCTCCGAGAGATTCCCATCCTGACCATGAACCACCAGAAAACCATTTATGCCAAAGAGCACTGTCGGTTCCACGAACGAATACATCTAGCCTTCCAGTACTCCATGAAACTGCGGCCGGATCATCAATGAGCAAACCTCCGAGCGATTCCCATGTTGACCATCCACTCGGTTTATACCATTTATGCCAAAGAGCATTGTCTGCTCCTCGAACAAATACATCAAGTCGATTACCTGACCATGAAGCTGCTGCTGGGCCGGATGTTAAAATTCCACCCAGAGATTTCCATAATGACCAGGTACCTGCTTGATAAGTTCTCTGCCAAAGAGCATTGTCTGTCCCACGAACAAATACATCCATTTTATTTGAGCCTCGGCATGCTACGGCAGGTGAAGAAGTGAGAATGCCGCCTAATGAAGTCCATGGTGACCACGCAACACCATTCCAATTTCTAAACCAAAGAGCGTTGTCAACTCCTTTGACAAAAACTGCTGTTTTTACTCCAGAACGTGAACATGATGCAGGGTCAGATGTACCAATTCCACCAATGGTTAACCAATTTGTCCAAACAGGATTCGGATTTTCAAAATTAGATTGTTCTAAGTATTGTTTACTAATGACAAATGAATCTTTGGTTACATCTGCATTCGCTACTCCAATCGTTGTTGATAAGATGAGCGAGATACCAATGAGAAAACTTAATTTAAATCTCATATCTTTCCTCCTTATGACTAATTAATATTCAAAATGATTGTTCAATATTTTGAATTTGCATTTTGTATAAATTTGCAACTTAGATACCAATAGTAAGTTATAGCTTCGATAGGTATATAATCTATATGAAATTTCGAATTAACATTTTTTCTAAATAGAATAATATGATTTTTTAAAAACTTTGATTTAGGAGCTTTTTTTGAAAAAATGGACATTAATCATTTTGAATTTAATTTTTTTAAGTACAAGTTCATTGGCTGAAAATCGTACTTGGGATGAACTTTTAAGTCATCATCAGTATTAATACATTGGATGTTGTAGATAATACGAAAATGGAAGTATACATCTGTGAACCAAAGAATTCACGGCAGGCTACGGAGAATTTAATCTTTTAGGTGAACACTTTGGTTCGGTCACAGTTAATAATTTACAATCAGATATTGAAGCGGCCTATTTTTGGTTAAAAGATCAAGGAGTAAGTGAAATTGCGACTGTTGGGCATTGTCTTGGGGGGAGAGTTTCATTTATTGCAAATGCAAATATAAGGGTTCCTCTCGCGTGTGCCATTTCCTATTATGGAGGTCGTTTTGCACCAGCACATATAAATTTATCTGAGAAACAAACTGCTCCTGTCCTTTTTTTTTGGGGAATGTTAGATCAGCATATTCCCAATGAGCAAGTTCAAGAAATAAATCAAAGTTTAACTTTTCATCACAAAAAATATACCTGTGTACAATTTTCTGATGCAGACCATGGCTTTTTTTGTGATGAACGTCCAAGTTATAACTCCGTTGCCGCAAAGTTGTCTTGGTCACTAACTTTAGCTTTTATTCAAGAGCATTTTAAATCTTAATAAACTATTTTTATTCCAGCCTCAATTCCTTCTATCATTTTATCAAGGCTAAGAGGCATGACGATTTTATTATTAACGAATAAGGTAGGTGTCCCCGTTACACCAGCACTTGTGCCGTCAAATTTATCTTTTTCGATTAACTTATCTATGTCTGAGTTTTTCATATCTTCTTTAAGTTTTTTTAAGTTGATACCAGGCAAGCTTGCAATAATTTCTAGTAATTCTTTTTCTTTTGGCAATGAAGGCTCACTACCTCCATGTTTTGCCCCCCAAATATGTTGCTTTTCAAAAAGTAAGGCCATAGCTTCAAAATACAGATTTTGATTTCTGGCCGCTTCTAAAATATGAATAGCGAAAGAAGAACTTGGATGGTAGGCCATATAACGAAAGACCCATCGAACTTTTCCATGATAAAATTTCATTTCATTTTTTATATAGGGGCTCACTTCTGCACATGTTTCGCATTCAGGATCAAAAAATTCGACGACAGTTACTTTGGCATCTTGTGAACCTTCCGAAAAATTAGAAATTCCTACACTCAAGTTAAAAGCTACATCTGAAGTTGATTTTTTTTCTGTATTAACTAATTGATAAATCCCAAAGGAAGCTAATAGAACCACTATTGCTACGATGGAAAGTATTTTTAATTCTTTATTTAATTTCATTTTTTAGACCTCTTAAACTTATAGTTAGGATTATTACAAAAGCGATAAGTGACATTGTGGGAATACTTAAAAAACCAAACAATGAAAGTTGTTTTGATTTACATGATAAATCAGAGGTGCAAACTTTTAATCCTGTTTTTAAGATTTCGAAATAAATAAGATTATGATAGATGGCAATTAATCCACCAATGAAACTCAATACTGCCGAGTAATAATTTAACTTTGAGTCTTTGAGAATAATTCCAGTAGGTATAATAAATACCATTGAATACATAAAAATTCTTTGATACCAACAAAGTGAACAAGGTGGGAGATTTAAAATCTCACTAAAAATTAAACTCGTGATCATTGAGAATAATGAAATACCCCAATTTAAGTACATCATAAAGGCCTTTGCTTTTTATATAATTGGTTAAATTTAATATGTTAATTATGAGCTTAATTAGCGTAATGATAAAATTGTAAAATAGTATCATTTGGTATGTTTTAAACGAATCATAACAGATTGTGACAAATTAAGTCAGTAATTATTAATCCAAACACATAATTTTAAACTCTGGTATTGCGATTGCAAATTGATAATTGCTTTCAGAGGTAAGCCGTATGGCCAATAGATCAATTTATGAAAGACAATTTAATTACTTTTTGCTTAATTTTCTTTGCATAGCACTGTTTTTCTTTTATTCATGTTCTCAGAAGAGAAATCCAGTAATTATTAGAAAAAATGTTAAAGACTCAAAGGTATTTCCCTTTGATCCAGATAACGAGAAAGATTCAATCACCACTAATAAACTCTCAAGTCAATTTGGAAATTTTAAAAAATCATCAAAAACTTATCGACTTGGGGCAATCATGAAGTTTATGGGGAATCAGTATTGGCAATTATTAGCTGATGGAATGTCTACAAAAGCAAGTGATCTGAATGCAACAATTGATATTCAATCGGCCCCCAATGAAGCAGACCCAAAGGCTCAATTAAAGTCGATGCAAGCAATGGTTGATCGAGGTTATGATGCCATTCTCATATCGCCACAAACTAATAAAAATTTAGATCAAGCAATTCTAGATGCCGAAAAGAAAGGAATTTTAATTGTTGTGGTTGACGATGCTATCCCATCTGGGACTAAACATTTTGTTGGACCTAATCAATATCAAAATGGAGTAAGTGCTGCAAAATTCTTTATCCAAAATTTAAAAAATGGTGGTGAAGTAGCTTTAATTCGAGGGATAAAAGGAAGCTATGCCGTTGAACATAGATCTCAAGGTTTTATCGATACATTAAAAGGATCAAAAATTAAAATTGTTGAAGATGAAACTGGTGAGTGGGATCTTCAAAAAACAATTGAAATAAGTAATAAAATTTTAAAGATGCACAAAGGGCTTTCTGGATTTTATTGCAATAATGATACTATGGCATTGGGTGTTGTTGAATCTGTTAAAATAAATCAAGTTAAAAACACCATTATTATTGGAACAGATGGGATAAATTTGGCTAAAGAATCTATTTTAAATGAGGAATTAACGGCCACAATTGATTCTTTCCCCTTTGTTACTGGGCAATACGCTGTAGAGGTTTCTCTTCGGTTACTAAATGGTCAAAAAATTCCAAAAGTAGTTTATACAATTCAAGTATTAGTGAGTAGAGAGACTCTGTTAAATGAGTTAAAAAATGAAAAATAAATTATTTCGTGAATCATTACTACTACAATATTTTTCAATTTTTTTATTTGTTTCAATTTTACCACTTATTTTTTCAAGTTATTTTATTATTCAACATCAAACTGAGGAAAGTGTTAGGCAAGTTTTTGCACAACTTGATTCTGTTGCGACCATTAAAGAAAATCGTGTACAAGAATGGGTGAAAAGTATGAAGGACGATCTTGCTGCAATTGTTGAAATTAATCCAAACGTGAATAGTCAATTGTTAATGCTGCTTAATTCTTCTGATAAACAAAATAATAATTTAAAAGAAAAAAAAATATTTCAAAAAACAATGCAAGAAATGTTAATCCCCTTGAATAAATTTGATGAGCTTTTTGTCTTATCTAAGGATGGAATAATTTTAGGCTCAAGTAATATAAGTAATATTGGAGCGTTTCGAGGGAAACAAATTTATTTTTCAAAAGGTATTTTAAAAGCTGGAAGTTTTGTACAAAGTTTTTCTTTGTCATCAAGGGCCGAGGGGTTAAATACAGTTATTACTATTTTACCAATAAGAAATAAATTTGGAGGTGAAATATTGGGACTCTTTTGTGCGAGGGCCAGTCTTAAATATTTAGACAATATTATGTTTTCTCATACTGGTATGGGAAAAAGTGGCGAGACGATTTTAATTGGAGAGAATCATGTATTACTTAGCGGATCCAGATTTGAAAATTTTCCATCAGGAATGACTTATATTCGCAATATAATAATTGATAATACTATTTTAAATCAAGTTGGATTCAATGATGTTTTTAAAGATTATAGAAACCAAGAAGTTGTTGGTGTATCTAAATGGGTACCAGAATTAAAAACTGTCTTGATCTCTAAACAAGATAGTGCTGAAGTTTATCAGGGGATTAAAAAATCAATAATAATTTCAATTTTTATTGTCGTTATTGCGATTGGTGGAGCTGTCTTTATTTCAATATATTTTTCTCGACGAATTATTGAGCCAATAAATGTACTTTCAGCTACTGCTCAGCGGATAGCTGATGGTGAATTGAATTTAAGAGTTGATTTGAATCTCAATAACGAATTAGGTTCATTAGGGAAAAGCTTCAATCAAATGACTGAAAGTTTAAATGAAAAAATGATAGAGTCAAAAAAAAATATAGAAAGTTTATTAATTGCTCGTGAAGAAGCCGAAAAAGCCACGGCTTTAAAAGCACGTTTTTTAGATATAGCAGCCCATGAATTAAGAACGCCGGTTACTGCTTTTTCGTTATTGTTACAATTAACTCAAAAACAACTCGAAAATGGAAAACCAGTTGATGCTTCTGTTTTAATAAGGCTTCGCGGACAGGCCAATCGTATTGCTAATTTAGTTGTTGATTTACTTGATGTTTCTCGATTGGAAAGAGGGACCATCACCTTAAATTTAGAATTATATGATTTGAATTTAATAATTACGGATTGTATTGCAGATCTAGAACTGCGTGAATCTGGACGCTCAATTAAATATACTAAATTTTCTGAAAAGATTGAATTGCGAATAGATGTTCTCAGAATAACACAAGTTATAACTAATATTTTAGAAAATGCTCGCAAATATACACCGAAAGATTCACCTATTGAAATTATAGTTGAAAAAAAAGAAAGTAAGTGCCTTATCTCTATTACTGATCACGGACCTGGAATTTCAGAAAGCCAACAATCAGTCCTTTTTACTCCATTTACCCGTGGAACAACAGATCTAACTTCTCGATCAGGTGGCCTTGGATTAGGTCTTTATATTTCACGAGAAATTATAAAACTTCATAGTGGGACTATAAGTTTAGTAAGTAAAATGAACTCAGGATCAATCTTTACTATTGAGCTTCCGCTTAGTTAGTGGGCTACAGAGTAATTTTTACTCTATTTTTGAAAATTCAATTATAAGTCGAAATGGGAAATGGTATGAAGTATACCATTATGAAAATCAATATACGTTTCCTTGAAAATTTAAAACTTGAAGCTCAATTCGATGATTTTAGCCTCATTACTGATCAACCAATACGCTACAAAGGCAATGGTACGGCCCCTAGTCCTTTTGATTATTTTTTAGCTTCTTCAGCTCTTTGTGCAGGGTATTTTGTTAAGGTGTATTGCCTTGCCCGAAATATTCCTACCGAAGATATAAAATTAACTCAAAATAATATTATTGATCCTGATAATAGATACAAACAAATTTTTGATATTCAAGTTGAATTGCCTGAGAGTATCTCAGAACATGACCGAGAAGGTATTTTAAAATCAATTGATCGATGTACTGTGAAAAAAGTCATTCAGCAATCACCTGAATTTAATATTGAGTTAATAAATGTATTAGGACTTGATTCTGGCGTAATCTATAAACATTCCATAGAAACAGAATCATCAACTAAGATTTTAGGGAAAGATTGCTCATTAGAAGAAACTATTAAAAAAATGACATCCATAATATCTTCATTGGGAATTAAACTTGAAATTGCTTCTTGGCGAAATCCTATTCCTCATGTTTGGTCAGTTCATGTCCGAGACGCCGATTCACCAATGTGCTTTACAAATGGAAAAGGTTCATCCAAGGATGCAGCTTTATGTTCGGCCTTAGGAGAATACTTAGAGCGTATTAGTAATAATTATTTATACAATGATCAATTTCTTGGTTTGGAAATTGCTGAAGGTGATTTTGTTCACTACCCAAATGAAAAATGGTTTAAAGCAGGTCCTAAAGATTCAATTCCTTCAGGACTTATGGATGAATTTCTTCTTAGTTTTTATAATCCTGAAAATGAACTCAAGGCTTCTCATCTTATTGATACAAATTCCGGAAACACAAAACGTGGAATTTGTGCAGTTCCTTTCGCGAGACAATCTGACAAAAAAATTATTTATATTCCCGTAAATCTTATTGGAAATTTATTTGTTAGTAATGGAATGAGTGCTGGAAATTCAAAGTTTGAAGCACGAGTTCAATGTCTTTCAGAAATATTTGAGCGCGCAGTAAAAAATCAAATTATCCTTGAAGAAATTACCTTGCCAGATGTTCCCATGAATGTATTAGAAAAATATCCAAATATACTGGCGGGAATTAATAAATTAGAAAGTGAAGGTTTTCCTGTGATTGTGAAAGATGCATCAATGGGAGGAAAATTTCCTGTAATGTGTGTCACTTTAATGAATCCTAAAAATGGTGGTGTCTTTGCTTCATTTGGAGCACATCCAAAATTTGAAGTTGCACTAGAGCGAAGTTTAACTGAACTTCTTCAAGGAAGAAGTTTCGAAGGATTCAATGTCTTGGCACCGCCAACATTTAATCAAAATGCGATCAATGAACATAATAATATCGTTGACCATTTTGTTGATTCCACTGGTGTTATTTCTTGGAAGTTTTTCAGTGAAAAATCTGATTATAAATTTGTTGAATGGGATTTTTCAGGAACCACTGAAGAAGAAAATGATTATTTGATGGATATACTTATAAAACTTGAAAAAGAAGTTTACATAGCCGATTACGTAGAGTTAGGAGTAAACGCCTGTCGGATTTTAGTACCAGGTTATTCAGAAATTTATGAACCAACTGATTTAATTTGGGACAACCATAATAAATCTATCATTTTCAGGTCGGACATTTTAAATATTCATTCACTTGATGATAAAGCACTTTCAAAATTAATTAAAAAATTAGATGAAAGTGGGTTAGATGATTATACAAAAATATCAGAGCTTATCGGTGTAGCTTTTGAAGAAAATACAGTTTGGGGGCAACTTAATATTGGAGAGCTGAAGTGCCTTTCCTTATTGGCGCTCAAGCGTTTTGAAGAGGCCCGAGAATTGGTTGAAATGTTTATGGCATTCAACGATAATTCTCCTGCCCGTAGAAGTTATTATCAGGCACTTAATACAATATTAGAAATTACCCTAAATGATGAACTTGAGCTGAAAGATTTTGTACCTAATATGAAAAGAATGTTTGGACAGGAAATATTAACTAATGCAATTAGTACGATTAGCGGTGAAATACGATTTATGGGGCTCACTCCAACTAATATGAATTTAAATGGTTTAGATAAACACTTAAAGCTGATTGAGAGTTATCAAAAAATCCAAGTGGCCAAAAGAAATTATTGGAAAAAATAGTGCTATTTTGACTTATATATTCATTATATATTGTTCCGCATGGTTCACAAATAATCATGAAGAAAAGAGATTTGTTTGAGTTATTTCTGATCGAGATATTTGTTATAGAACTATTGCTCGCAGATTAAATCCTGCGGCGATAAATGCCAAAGATTGCATGATTTCTATTTAACCTAGAGTTTTATTGATTGAATTTCTTGGTTAATTTCTAAAGTTTTTGTCTCAATGCTAATGAGATCTAGTGTAAGTTTTTTAATTTTATTAAAATGCTTTTTTAATGAAATAACAGCGATTGTTCCACTGAGATTTGCATTGCATTTAATTTTAGCTTTTGCCTTAATATCACTGTGAACTCCGGCCTCTTTCTTTTTTGGGTCTTTAATGTTTTTTTGAAATTCTGCGGTTTCTTTTTGGTCAATAATTTGATTTAAATGAGACTCTGAAATGGCACAATTCAATTTTTTATCAAATGCGATAAATTTAAATAATTCTTTTTCCCATATTATTTTTAAATCATTAAATACTTTTTTTTCATTTTCTGACTTTGGTAAATATTCAAAACCTATAAAAGATTCGGTTGGCCCATCCAAGTCAATTTCAATATTATTTTTTTCTATGGCCATTCCAAGTTTAATTGCCCCATGTTCATGAGCACCTAATGCATGCTCATTGGCAAGTAACAGACCAGGTAAAGTAAAACAATAAATAATTAATAGTCGTTTCATAAATATTCTCTTAAGTGATAACATAATTATATTTATGCTTTTTACTATGTCTGTCAAATATATGTTGTCTTGCATGTCAAATTTATTTGTCTCACTGACACTAACTATTTATCTGCTTAATTATTTAAATTTTTTCAAATTCAAATGTTAAGCAATTTATTTTATTCTGCGTAAAGCCTACATTTATTGTTGAGGCGTTACATTCAAAATCTTTATTGTATTGACATAAATTAACTTTGCAAGCTCCAACTCCAGCATGTCGTTTAGTCTCTTTACTATGTCCTTCTGTGAGAAAAAATGTATCACAACCTGGATTGCTGTTATCACCTATTGTAATGGCCTTTGCATGACAAATTTGATTGAGGTTATATCCACAATGATCAACTTCACATTTTGAGACGATTGGCATTTCAATTGTTATTTTATTCATTTTTTATGCTCCTTCTTTTTTGAGTTTCTTTAAGAATTAATAGCAAGTATATTGCCATATAGATTGATCGATTAATCATTGGGTAAAATTATTACCATAACTGTATTTTTCAATTGTTTATAGAAAGTTTTGTATGACTAAAATTAAAAGGGAGAAATATAAAGAGTTTGATTAAGGAGACAATAGGTGAAAAGAAAAAAAATATTCCAAGTTAAGTTTATCATTACTCTTTTATTAATTAATATTTTTCAAACGGGATGTGGGAATAATTATAGCTCTGGAGGGTATTCCTCCTCTCCAGTTTCTACATCAACGGCACAAGAAGTAGATTGTAATAATTCCCCAAATATTACAATCGTAAGCATTCAAGTTTCATCATTTATACCTGCCAGTGAAACAATTCCTATTAACAGTGTTGTAAAGTGGATTAATAATGATTCAAGCACTCAAACGGTTACAAGTGGGGCACCTAATTCACCGAATGGAAAATTTGATTTCGTACTAACGCCGACTTTTTCAAAATGTCTAAGATTTACGGAGTCAGGTTTTTTTGAATATTACAGTAGAAATCTTACTTTGATGACTGCACAAATTATAGTTCAATAATATAATAACTCAAATTATAAATATAAATCTATAGATCCTTCAAAAATTATATATTAGTCGATTTCATTAATTTCATTTATATATTCTCTTCTTTTAACCCTATAATGGAGGTCTTAATGTTAAAAAAAATGACAGCAATCTTTCTTCTTATGTCCTTTACCCAGGTCTATGCCGTTACACCTGTTCAAGAATCTATTTCTCGTGCCACTGAACTAAATAGAGCATTTGATGAATTAAATTACAGAATAAATGTTGAATGGAACCAAACTGATTCTAGTTATGTTAAATCTGTTTTGGTTGATTTTGAACAGGAGATTGCAAATCTACAACATGATGGCCTATCAAATAAAGACATAATGGATTACACCATTAGTAAAATAAAAGATAAATCGATTAAAGATGAAGTGAATTCAATTTCGTCAGTCATCAAAGACAATCAAATGAGTCAAAATGAAGCCAGAGAATTTGCTTTATCTAAGATTAACAATTTCTATTCTCATGGGGCCAATTGGAGTGGTGGAAAAATGCATGCTTCAAAAGCTGCTCTCATCATTGGAATAATTGCGATTATTTATTGTTGCACTACTATGCATAGTAAAGATGGGAAAGATGGCACAAATGGAATTGACGGAACAAATGGAACAAATGGAACAAATGGAACAAATGGAACAAATGGAACTGATGGTAAAGATGGAATGAACGGAAAGAATGGAAAAGATGGAACTAATGGAACTAATGGAACTAATGGTAGTGGATGCCCAGCAGGGTATTCTTATCAATTAAATGGAAATAATGGAACTGCTATCTGCCATGTAAACAACTAAAACAATTAGGATGCCAGTTCCTTACTAGCTCTGGCATCCTGATTGCTGATAAAAATGTTTGTGATACTTGAACCGAAAGACCTACCCTCTCAGTCAACAATTTTAAATTTAAATTCACTTAATTTCGTTCTATTTAATGGAATATTTTGCTCATAAATTAATAAATTTCAATTCATTGATAGACATAATTTATAAAACCGATAATTTTTAAAGAAAATTCTTTTAATGATTAAGGAACTGTATGAAGTTGTGTTTAGTTATATTATCCATTTTACCTTTATCACTTTTAGCGAACGATAATTTTGTAGCAAAAGTTTTAATGATCAAAGGGCATGCTAAAGCACTATATTCAAATGGTACATCGGTTGATGTTCACGAAAATCAATCTCTTGATGAAGGCGTAAGTCTCAACACAGATGATAAGAGCTTTGTTAAATTAATTTTTATTGATAAATCTCAAATGAATTTAGGGCCAAACTCCCAAATGATAGTTTCTTCTTTTCCCAAAAAAGAAGCTGGCATAATTACACTTATCAAAGGTCAAATTCGATCCCAAGTAACAAAAGACTATATGAATATAGAAGATAAAACAAAGAGCAAACTTTACATTAAAACTAAAACGGCCGCTCTGGGAATTAGAGGAACAGACTTTCAAGTAAATTTTAATCCAGAAAATTCAAATACTTCACTTATAACATTTGAAGGCAAAGTTGCAATGGCGAATATAGATAAAAAAATTCGAGAAGATGGATTTGACCAGACAAAACTTGAAAAAGTTGTTTCTAGTGATAAAGCAGTTATGGTTGAACGCGGACAAATTTCAGCTGTAAATTTAAATGTGGCAGAGAGAGTTATGGCCCCTACTCTTTTGGGAACCACTCAAATCAATGCTCTTTTTAAAAATGAAACTGGGATAGTTGAAAATGTGGATTCTTCAGCAAAACAATTCAGAAATCCTCTACCACCTGGAGCAGATAGTTCCTCATTTATTATTTCTGATGCAAAAGTTAAAAATGGAATGAGCGATAATTCAAAAGCAGAATCAAATGGATTTTTTAACTCAGCTACTGGAGAATATAAATTACCTGCTGGATCTATAATTGATTTAAAAACTGTTAATATAATTCCACCTCCAGCAAATGCAGTATTTGATTCCAATTCAAAAACATATATTGTCCCAGAAAACTATGGAAAGATTGATAAAATTACAGGTGAATACAAATCCCCTGAAGGATTAAATCTAGGGAATAATGGAAAGTTTATTCTTATAGATTTAGCAGCTTATAATAAAAGTTTACAAATTAATAAAGAAGATAAATCGCCAGACAAGTTACCAGAAAAAAAAGAAGATAAAGTTAAAGATGAAATTAAAAATGAATTAAAGAATGAATTAAAAAATTCAGGTCCAACAGTATCGGGCATTGATATTTCTAATCAGTCAACCTCTCAAAGACCAGTCGTAAATTTAGATGGAACTATAAAAATGGATATACCTAAAATCTATGATGCTCATGGTGAAATGGCAGTCTTTACTGAGCGATTTGCTGACACTGGTGCAAAACCACCAATAATTATTTCTGATTCACAGAGGGCAATGGCCGCGGAGAGAATAATGACAACAGAAACAACTCGACAGGCCGCGGTTGATTTAGGCGTTGTTAATTCGAGTAGAAATGTAAAATTTATTTTAAATGCCCAATAATTTAGAACAAAGAATAAAAGTTAGGAATATAATGAAAATTTTCGATTTATTTGAATTAGATTTTAAAAATAAAATGCTGGCATATTTTGCATTGGGATTTATTTATTCACCACTGTATGCTCAAGAATTAAATCAAGCAACATTTAATAATTATTTTAAAATGGGGCAATACAATAAAGCATTAATTGCAATTGAACAATTAGATTCAAAAAAATTTACTAACGGTCAGCTTGATTATTTACAAGGATTATGTTTTTCCAAACTACAAGAATTTGATTTGGCCATTACAAGTTTTGAAAAAGCAGTTTCTTTAAAAAATGAAAATGAAGATTTGCAATATGAATACGGCCAAGCACTTTATGCGGCAAATGAACTCAAGGCAGCTCGCAAAGCTTTCAAAATTTCTGCACAAAAAAAGTTCAATTTTTCTGCATCAACTTATTATGTGGCTCATATTTCTCAATTGCTTGAAGAATATCCTGAAGCTAAAATAAACTATATTGAAGTAATAAGTAATACGAATACTGATCAAAAGTTAAAACAAATCGCACGATTTCAGCTTGGTGAAACAATATTATTAGGATCAAAAGCACGTACAATTGGTATAAATGAAACGGATGTAAATAATGTTGTAAAATTTGTACTTCCACTAATGAATGAAGCCATCGCAACTGACAAGTCCGGTTTAGTCGTTCCAGAAATCGAGCAGCGAATGCAGGAAATTTTAAAAGAATTCGATTTGGACCCAAACCTTTTAAGAAATGGAAAAAAAATATCTTCTAAAAGATATAATGGATATTTTTCTCAAAAGATAAAGTTTGATGATAATATTTCTTTAACTAATGAAGAAAATAATGTTTCTCAATCTAAAAAAGGCTCTCTTGTTTCTGAATCAGAAGTACAAAGTAAGTATGATTTAGTGTTAAAAAAACGTGTTATTTTAACACCCGAGTTTAGATTTAATTTTGTTCAACACTCAGATCAAACCCATTCGGAAGTTTACCAAAATGATTCACTTTCATTAAATGCTAATTTAAAAAATAAAGTGGAGCATTTAGTAAACGGAAATCCCGCAAGTCTATTACTAGATTTAGAATTTAGTAAAACTATGAAGGATTGGAATTCGAAACATTCCCGAGAGGCTTACTCGGATGCACTTACTATTGGAATTGGTGAAAGTTTTAATTATTTTAACTTTGGCGATTCTACTTTTAAAATTAAGCGAAAAAACTATATTGGAAAAACGACTTCTAATAGTAATCATACGGTTTCTATAAGCGCTGACCAAATAATTTCACTTCCTAGTCAACAATTACTTATCGCGCTTTTGGAAACAGATTTTATTAATAATTATAATAATTCTTCAACAAATACTGACACTTATTTATTACGACTAGATTACTTAATTCCTGAAATATTTCCAAAATACACTTTGGGTATTGGAATGGCGACGACTTTAACTAATACTTTACTCCAAAAAACTTCTCGAGGAACAGAGCTGATGTTAAATCCATCAATTGATATATCAAAATATATTAGTGAAAAGGTCAAGGTTTCCATCAATTATGATTTTACAAAAAATAATTCAAAAAATAACGATTATGACTATAAAAAACATGTGATTTATACAGAGTTTCGATTTTCTTTTTAATAAGTACTGGCAATTTTTTCCTTATTATTAAATGTTTATAACTTCAATTTTATTTTAACTCAAATAACCGAAAAGTATCATATGAAAAAAACGACAATCCCTTTTTTAATTTACTTGTTATTATTTATTACTTTTTTTTCGGCATGTTCGAAAAAACAAAGTGTGAAACAAAGTTTTACTTTAAAGGTTTCTGCTATTCAAGCAGGGGTACCTCTTAAAGGTGGAAGCTTTGTACGAGCTATTTCAGCAACTTCAAATTCATTAATTAAATTAGATGCAAATGATTCTGCAGATTTTGCATTTGGGAGATGGGAATTTCAAGTTGTAAGTTATGAAGGTCCTCTTGCTCAACAAGGAAAACAATATTGTGGTTCTTTAACTGAATTTATAGTTGATTCAACTTTAAAAAATGCAGAACTTACATTAAATGAAGCAAATTGTCTGTCCGCCAGTTTTGTGAACTTAATTGCTGATATAGATTCTCAATTTGGTTCAAAAGTATTTTCTTTATCAAATGTACAAATTATAAATAATCAAATTATTCTTTCTGGTGTAAACTTGGCAAATGTTAATCAGCTCGATATGAAAATTGGTGGAGTGACATCTCCATTACAAATTGAATCGCAAAGTTCAAGTTCTTTAATTGCTAATACTATGTCAAATGTTACGATTGTTGCAGGCACTGTCATGGATCTAATATTGTCTAATGCTAACGCTACATCTTCGTTCACTATTAATATGGATTTAAGCACTAATGGAGCAACAGTTGGCCAAGTTCTTAAATTTAACGGGACTACTTGGGTTCCAATGAGCTTACCAAGTTCACAAGCTTATATTGGGACATGGGATGCAATAACTAACACACCTGATCTTAGTACAGTCACTCCTCAAGTAGGAGATTATTTTATTGTTTCAACTGCCGGAGTTTATAATGCAGTCACTTTTGAAGTTGGTGATTGGGCCATGTATAATGGAACAACTTTTGATAAAGTTTCGACAAACTTAAATACAAAATTATCTCTTACAGGTGGAACTCTTTCAGGGGATTTAATTGTAAATACTCAAATGATATTAAAAGGTGGCTCTAATTTCATCACACTAAAAGCTAATCCTGCACTTGCAAGTAATCTTACTTTAATGTTTCCCCTAACTTCTGGAACCGCTGGACAATTTTTGTCGACGGATGGAAGTGGTACCTTGAACTGGGTAACTCCAGCAGCAGGAGGAGTGACATCTGTTAATTCACTTACTGGGGTAGTTAATTTAACATCTACAGAAATTACTGAAGGTACAAATCTCTATTTTACGAACGCGAGGTCAATTGCTTCGACAATATCAGCACCAACATTAACTAATGCACCTATTGCCACAAGCGATTCAGTTCAAACAGCATTTGGAAAACTACAAGCTCAAATAAACAATATTATTTCGATAACTCTTGCCGGTCTTTCAACTGCAACAAATTCTGCTTTAATAGCTTCTGATTCTATCCTGTCTGCCTTTGGAAAATTACAAGCTCAAATAACTTCACTAGCAGCTACTAAACTCGATAAAACTGGTGGAACTTTGAGTGTTGGAACAATTAATGGAGTCACAACACCAGTAAATGCTGACGAAATAGTTAATAAAGGTTATGTGGATAGTTTTGGTCAATGGACAATATCTGGTGGAAATATTTATCGTGCGAGTGGAAATGTAGGAATAGGAATTACAAATCCAACTAAAATGTTAGAAGTAGCTGGCGATATTCTAGTCAATGGTCTGTCAATTGGTCGTGGAAGTGTTGCTTCAAATTTATTTTTTGGACCAGGTGCTTTTAACAATACGGCAACTGGGTACCAAAATATTGCTATTGGTAATACTGCACTTCAGGCCAATTCAACAGGTGTTAATAATACAGTTGTTGGTTATTCGGTAATGGTGGGAAATACAACTGGAAGTGATAACACAGTCATGGGTTATGCAGGAATGAATTATGCGAGTAATGGAAGTGGGAATAGTGCATTTGGATCAACTGCACTTTATAATAATTCGACAGGAAGTTCAAACTCAGCTCTTGGTTCATATTCACTTAATTCAAATAATGGGAAAAATGAATCAACAGCAATTGGTTTTAATTCGATGCGATTTGCAGACAATACAGCTACGACTAGTGTTTCTTACAATACCGCATTAGGTGCCTATGCGCTTAGAGGTAGTACAACTGCGGCCAACAATACGGGTGTTGAAAATACGGCCATTGGGCATTCTACTTTACAACTTAATACTTCTGGAAGCTCTAACAATGCTTTAGGTTCACAAGCATTGAGATCAAACACAACAGGTACTATGAACAATGGATTTGGTGGTTTTGCTTTAGCTGGAAATACAACAGGATCATATAATTTAGGTATGGGATACGGAGCTTTATCTGCTAACACAGCAGGTTTTTATAATAGTTCTGTTGGTGATCATGCACTCACTGCAAACACAACTGGAACTGGAAACTCAGCAATTGGATCCCAAGCATTAACGACTAATGCGACAGGATACTATAACTCGGCCCTTGGTTATTTTGCACTCAAGTTAACAACAGGAAGTAACAATATAGGTGTTGGGTATAATGCTGGCTCGGCCATTACAACAGGCTCAAACAATGTTTATATTGGATCATTTACAGGCGCCGGTAGTGAAACACTTTCTAACCATATTATTTTTTCAGACGGATCAGGAGTTGAAAGAATAAGAGTCACGAATACAGGAAATATGGGAATAGGAACGACTACTCCTTCGTATAAACTAGATGTACAAGGTGGGGACATTAATGCCAGTGGAAGTGTTCGAGCAGCAACTGTCGCATTATCGTCAGATCGTCGTTGGAAGAGAAATATTAGTCCACTAAAAAATAGCATCAAAAAAATAACTCAAATCAATGGAGTCAGCTATGATTGGGCAATTGATGATTATCCAGAAAAACATTTTACGGATAGAAAACAAATTGGAGTTATTGCTCAAGATGTTCAAGCCGTTTTTCCAGAACTTGTTTTAGAAGATAAACAGGGCTTTCTAAGTGTTAATTATCCTGCCTTGATTGCACCATTAATTGAGGCGATTAAAGAGCAAGAACTACAAATAAGTGCGAATTTACAAATGTTCAAGACTATGCAAGGTGAGTTTGAAGAACTGAAATTAATGGCAAAAGATAATAAGCGTGAATTAGCTTCAGTGAAGACCAAAGTTGAAAAACTTGAAATAGAAAGCGCTAATAAATCTAAAGAAATTTTGGATCTTAAAAAAGAAAATACATTGATAAAATCTTATTTGTGCTCAAGAGATAATAACGCAATTTTTTGTAAATAAGAAATTATTCTAAATTTGTTAAAAATCATCAACTGTCTATATTTTAGACAGTTTTTGCTTTAATTATCATGTTCTTATAAATACTTATCAAAGGCATTATTATTGCTTAGATCATTAAGCATATGTTCAAAAATATCATTATTCTTATTTTTCTTTTTGTAAATTCATTTGCATTCGCAGAAGTTGCCTCACGTTTTGAAATTCAAATTGTTGATTCACTTGGTGAAACGGCCAATTTATCACTTCTTCCAAAGACTAATTCCCAGGGTGAGCTAGAAGTTAAAATTGAATCTGCCGGTTTACCGAGAATTATGAATCACATGAATCCGATAATAGGTTACGGTCGTGATCTTTTGGGAAGTGGAAAAATAAATACTTGGTTTATTTTAACGGAGAGTGGGTTAAAAGTTGTTCAAAAAGAAGGTAACGATCAATTTGGGAGAGATATAATATCGGATCTACTTTTAGATCATTTCAAATCAACTTCAACCTTATATCTTTCTTCAATTTCTACTTCACTCTTGAGTTATTTTTTCTTATCAATAGATGCCTATGAAAAAAACAACGAAAATTTTTATAAAGATTGGATTAATTTAGAAGATATGTCTTTACGACTTGAAACGGAAAGAAACAACCCAATATCAAGTTTAACTTTAATTCAAATAGAATTTCAAACGAAATTAATTCTTAATGGTTATAAACAACTTAATGAAAAGATGAAAAATTTTGAACAAAAAGATTTATATGGATATCTCTCGATTGATGTGGCCAGCTGGGTAACCGGTGGCATCTTACTAAAATGGGGAGCGCGGATTTTATCAACTCCTTTAAAATTAATAAGTGAAACAAGTTTTTTTAAATTAATTTGCGAAAAAACTCTTTCAATTTTTGAAAATCATCGTTTGCAAATCAGTCAAAAATTTAAAATAAAATCAAATCGTTTTAATGAAAGTAAACTGTTTTCAGGAGAAGTAGGAGCTAGATTTGTCCTATTGAATTGGAAAAGGGATGTCGATTCAACAATTCGAGGATATGTAATTAAGAGTAAATTAATCCAAACTGCCAATAAAGTATTTACTGGAGCTGTCGGCCAATGGAAATATATTGGTTTAAACATGGGAATTCAGTTAGCTTCTGAAGCTTACGCACGTGTTGATGAAATTCAAAATCCAAATCCAGTTTTAATGGCAAAAAATTTACTCAGCAATAAAGATGTATTACAAAATATCGGTTTTATGGCGCTTGATACTGTTTTAATGACAGGAGCCTCAAGTTCTCTTAAGACGACTAAGGCCAGGTTTATGGCCTGTGGATATATAGCTCTTCAAGATTCTTCTCTTATTAATTTTGTGATTAAAAAAGATGATAATTATGCTAGAATTGCCTTGGATACTAGCTGGGAAGTAATAATAGGGAATGCCCAAACTCAAGCTGATTTGGGAGCATTACTTTTCTTTGAACAAATGGCCATGAAAAAAAATAATTCTAAAATTAAATTATTGGGTTACGCTTTTGTTGTCATAGATCAAGCTATCGGGTATGTAACTTACTCAAAAGTAACATCTAAATTAAATCGAGATAAATCGCCAATACTCATTCCAATATTTGCTGAATCACCAATGTAAAATATGTATTAAAATGAAAAAATTAAAAAATCCTAAACTGACAATACGGATGAAATTATTTTTAGAGTTTACACTCAAAGGTGAGGATTTTTGGGATATATGTTGTGATCATGGATATGTTGGAATTGGTGCTTTAAAAAGTAATGAATATTCTAATATTCATTTTGTAGATCAAGTTCCACAGATTATGGAACGCCTCAGTCAACTTTTAAAACAAACATTTTTGAGACTAGATGAAATAAATTGCCATCTACATGTGCTTCCTGCTGAATCTCTTGATGAAGAAATCAAAGGCAACGTACTCATAGCAGGCGTTGGAGGTTTAACTATTAAGACAATTCTTGATACCCTTTTGCAAAGTAATAAATTAAAAGCAAAACGGATTATACTATCGCCACATACAGATGAAGCCGTTTTAATAAATTATATGATCTCAGCTGAATTTCAAAATTTTTATAAAATTAATTCAAAAGAAAAATATATGGAAATTAAAAAATGTCGCACTGTTTATATACTTGATGCTTTATCAGTTCAATAGTTTTTAAAAAATTGAAAATTTCTTGATTTATTGTTAATATTCTTAAAGAATTTAATCTTTTTTCAAGGATTTTTTGTGAAAATATTTTTGCTGTTCATTTTCCTAAGCGTTGTCCAATCTTCAATTGTTTTTGCAAAGCCAATCACTGAGACAGCAACATTCGCTGCTGGTTGCTTTTGGGGAACTGAAGAGTTCTTTAGAAATATACCTGGAGTTGTAAGTACTATCGTCGGGTATACAGGTGGGACAACATCCAATCCTAAATATGAAGACATGCATGACGGGCATACTGGACACGCTGAAAGTGTTGAGATTGTTTTTGACCCAAAAATTGTAACATATACTGAATTATTAAATTTATTTTTTAAAATGCATGATCCAACGACCTTAAATAGACAAGGTAATGATTCAGGGACACAATATAGGTCAGCAATTTTTTATCATTCTGATAAACAGAAAAATGATGCGAACTCTTTTAAAGAAAAAGTTGATAAATCAAAGGCATGGAAATCACCAGTGAAAACTGAGATCAGTGCTGCAAATAAGTTTTGGCCAGCAGAAGAATATCATCAAAAATACCTAGTTAAGCACCCAGGTGGTTATGATAATCACTTTTTAAGAAAAATTTCTTTTTAAAATTGACTTAAAATCAATAATTTCATTTATAATATTCAGATAATAATACTTTTGAGAAGTGAAAATGCTTACTAATTTATCTGAACAAATGATTGAATCTTTTAAAAAGACATTTGCCTATATTGAGCTTGATCCAAATGGTATTATAATGGATGCCAATGAAGCTTATTGTCATCTTTTGGGCTTTTCACCAAGTGAACTCATCGGTGAGCACCATCGAGTCACGGCCCCTCCCGATGTGGCCCAATCTGATTCATATAAAAACTTTCTACTTGATTTAAAAAATGGATTGCATTTTTTAAGAGAAGCTAAAAGAGTAAATAGAAAAAATAAAAATTTAGTCTATTTTACGGCTTCATATAATCCAATTAAAAATGCGGATGGAATAGTGAGTAAAATTATAATCCTGGCCATTGATACGACTCTGGCCAAGTTAAATGAAGAAAAAGTAGCGCGAATTTCAATGATGATAGAAAAATCTTCCACAAATACTTTAATGATTTCTCCTACTGGAAATCTCGAATACATAAATCTAGCATCATTTAATAGTTTTCAAAAACTGGGAATTGAACTTCCAGATAATGTGGATGAACTTTTAAATAAATCAATAAGTTGGTTTATTCAAGACTCTTCACTCTTGGCATTGTTTAATGATCCTTCACATTTTCCAATTGTGAAAAAAATAATTCTTCACTCTGACGTTATTGAATTATCTATTTCCGCAATAAATGATAACCAAAATATTTTTTTAGGAGTTATGGTTAATTGGAATTTAATAAGTAATAAAGAAAAATTAATCAAAAATTTAGAAGATGCCTCATTAGAGTTATCTCATTCATCAAAGGATGGACTTCAACTATCTAAAAAATTAAATACTGCGATTGAAGATGTTTTTTCGCAATCAAGCAGTGTGAATAACTCAACTAATGTGCTTAATTTAGAAATATCTCAATTGAGTAAAAGTATGCATGAACTTGTGAATTCCATGCAAGGAATAACTCAGATATCTGCTGATTCAATGGTCTTATCAAATGAAGCAATTTTATTAACAAAAAATACTGAAAAAACAATTAGTGAATTAAGACGCTCTATTGATAAAGTTGGAGATGTGACAAAATTAATAAACACTATTTCTCAACAAACTAATTTACTTGCCTTAAATGCGACAATAGAAGCCGCTAGGGCCGGGGAAAATGGAAAGGGATTTGCTGTTGTTGCCAATGAAGTTAAAGAACTTTCAAAACAAACCGCTCGGGCCACTGAAGAAATAGATAAAACTATTCAGGATATTCAATGTAAAGCAATTGCTTCAACGAAATCTATAGATGAAATAAGTAAGACCATTAATTCTCTAAATAATTTTTCAAATACAATTTCATCTTCAGTGAATTTGCAATCAAAAACGACTCAAGAAATTAATCGTGTTGTTATTAGTGCAGATCAAGGGGTTGATCGAATATCAAAGAATATATTGCAAATTTCTAATTCTATTAAATCTGTTGAAAAAGAAGCTATGCAAGTCAAAGAATCTTCTAATGAACTCGACTTGTTATCAAAAAAACTTCATGAATATGTGAATCATTTAAATTAATTTTTAGATGGTTTTTTTTCAAATCAGTTAGTTACTATGGATTGTATATATATCCACTTTTTCCAAGTCTTTTTCCAATGTCTTGATAAGCTTTATCTCCAGGCGGAAATGCGAGCGTTCCAAGTCCATCAACATAACGATTGAACATGCAAAAAGCTGCAGCAATGAGAACAGTGTCATGAATATCTTGCTGAGTTGATCCGAGCTCTAATGCTGTATCGATATCACTTTTTACGACTTTACAGGGTGTTTTTTGGACTTTACTGGCCAATCGTAGAAGTGCACGAAGTCGCTCGCTCACAGGGGCAGTATTTAAATCTTCCCAGACTTTTTTATTGAAGCCAGGTTTGTCTAAATGATAGTCTCCAACAGCAGCATGAGTCTCAGCACAAAAGACGCATTGGTTGAGGTAGGAGACATAACTTGCAACAGTCTCTCTTTCTGCTTTTGAAAATGTTGATGTTTCTTTAGAAAGTAAAAGTTCAGTTAATTCATCTAGGGGTTTTGCAGTATCAGGATAGGCCCGCATAGGGCCTATAATTCCAGGTAACCCATTAGGAAGAGTTATAAATGAACTATTGGATTCTTTTAATTTTTCATTTGATTGCATATAAAATTTCCTTTGAATAAAATATTTTAATTTTACCTAAGATTTATTTACTTAGCAATTATTTAATTCAAGAATTACAATATTGATTTAAAATTTAATTGTATGGGAGAAATTAGTTTTATTTTTCCCATACAACTTATTAATGTTTTATAGGTATTTTTTTATGATTAGATTTACTTTTTTCTTTTTTATTAAGTTCTACGTGTAGTACACCGTCTTTAAGCTCTGCTTTAATATTTTCTTGGTCAATCTCTTCATCAAATGGAATTTCTCTTCTGAAAGAACCGTATGATCTTTCTATACAAACAAAATCAGAATCATGTGACTCCATTTCACTTTTTTTCTCACCTTTAAGAATAAGAGTATTATTTTTCAAATCTATTGTTAAGTCTTCTTCTGCCATTCCTGGTACATCAGCATCTAAAAGATATTTGTTATCTTTTTCTTTTATATCAATTGTTGGGAAAATCGTTGAGTCCATTGATTGAGGAAGTGATATTTCATTTCTATTAAAAAATGTATTTATAAGTTGATTCATTTCATTATGAAAAGATTTAAAGTCATCTCTTGTTTTTGAATTAATAACGGGGGCAGAACTTGATGATTTCCAAGGTGATAAATGCATAGACGACTCCTTTAAGTTAGTTTTTCTTATGAAATTATTTTCATTTTGAAAGTTATATTAAAATTTACATACCTAAAAAAAAAGATCCAATATTTATTTGTTATAAGTATGATTAAATATTTTTATTATGGAGTGTTCTTTGCAGTAAATATCCTCAGGTTGATTTTTTTTTATAATATCAATCTTGATAAATTAGTGAGGAGTTTATAATGTCATTAAAAATTATTAATTCACAATTAGATGATAGTCATTTGTTTGAAGATTCGAAAATGCAGTTAGAGCATTTTGGAAAGATGGAGCGTTATTTTTTGACAATGGCATATCCACGTAAGTTAGTTTTTAATCTGATTGGACTTATTTGGTCTATTTATTTTTTATGGAATCAAGATTGGGTTAGCTCTCTAGCAGTATATGTTTCATTCGATGTCTTAGGTTTTTATTTTTCAAGAAAAATAGATTTAGAATTAATGTCCGAAACTACTTTAGGAAAAATTGGATTAATGCACATGCATCCAATTAATATAACGTTTAATGTTATTGGAATTGTTTTCTTGATAAATGGCATTTGGAATCATTATTTTTTAACTAACCTTGTTGGCATTTCCCTTGTTATTTTAGGACATTTTTTTGGTTGGTCAAAAGTACACGAAAATTTAAGAATATTTTAGTGGAGGTTTTTTATGAAAAATCAAACTGATTTCTCTAGTCGAATAGGAGTGCGTGCAGTTGTGGCCGGTATTATGGCTTCTTTGTCGATTATGATTCTATCCTTCTCGTTAATTGCAGCACTTGGTTTTTGGAATTTTAATTTAAATGATATCACGACTTCTGGAACTTCTTTTTGGGTAGCAACAACGATTGCATGGTCGATAAGTCTTTATTTTGCAGGCTTTATTGCAGCGTTAGGGGCAAAGTCTCAGACGACTACAGAAGGTGTACTCAATGCTTTTGCTGCCTGCTGTGGTAGTTATCTTATTATGGGCATTCTATTTTTAGTTTTTGCGCCAGCGATTCTAGACAGTTTATTAACCTCTGGTAATCCTCAATATTTTCTTCGTTCATTTTTAGGTGATACATTGGCATTCGTCATTGGTATTTTTGGTGGTGTGACTGGCACTCATTTTGAACAAAGAGCACTTTCTGGTTTGAGAGAGCACGGTAAAAACTTTCATTATTCTTCTTAATATTTTATAAATATTTTATTGAATGATATTAGAAAGCAATTTTGTAGAATAACTTTAGCATATTACCAATTACTGGAGTTTTCATCCATAGTTCATTAACTGAATCCCAATAATCAACATGGTGAGTAATTTTGTCTTCGTTATTAAATTTAAAATGAGTATTTCCAGAAATTGTCATAGGTTTACCAAGGGCCATGAAATGAAAATCCCAAAACAAGACGAGTTCATTTGTATTTGAATCGCTGAAGTTTTTAGTAATTGTAAACTTAGGGTCTTTGATTTTTGCAAACATTTCTTGGTAGTAATGAATTAAAGAGTCGAGGCTTTTAAATTCGTAAAATGGATCGCGGAAATATGTGTTTTCTGCATAGAAATCTTTGATTTGATTAAGTGTTGAGGGGGTTAAATTATCATACCATGAAATTAATTGGTTTATTTTGTCATTATTCATTTTTGTTTTACCAGGTTTTTAACTAGGCGTAAGTGAATAGGGTATGGAAAAAGTCTAATAAATCGAAAAAACAGTGAAAAGCCAAATGGAAAAACAATATCAAATCGGCCTTTTTTAAATCCTTTGATAATATGATTTGCTGCAATTTCAGGTGTCATAATAAAAGGCATATCAAATGAATTTTTACTTGTTAGATTTGTTTCTACAAATCCGGGATTAATAATTGAAATATCAACTCCAAACTCTTTACATTCGACATAAAAACTTTCAGCTAAATTTATAAGAGCAGCTTTTGTAGCGCCATAGACAGACGAATGCGGCAATCCAATATAACCTGCGATACTCGCTACAAAAGATAAATGTCCCTTTTTTTGTGAGATAAGTCTTGGGAGCACTACACTGGAAATGTTTGTAGCACCTATTAAATTTACGTTAATTATTTTAGTTACTTCTTCAGCGTTAAAAGATGTGACTGAGAGGGGAGAATAATCGGCCGCTAGGTAAATAACCAGGTCTATCTCAGGTATTTTTGAAAATTGTAAGGCAATCTGTTCTAAGTCTAATACATCGAGAGGAAGAACTGTAGCTGCTTTTGGATATATATTTTTAATTTCATTTAACAAATGTTCTTTTCGAGAAGATAAGTAGACGTTAGCTCCATGACTTAAAAGTTTAATTGCGAGAGCTTTGCCTATCCCTGAGGATGCACCTATTAGCCATACGTTTAAATTTTTCCAAGATTGTATTTTTTTATTCATTAATTAAATTTTCCATTAAAAATTTCTTTGAATATCTTAACAGAAATTTTAAATAATACACTAGACAATTAATAGACCTAGAAAGAAAAAGTGATATTATCATTAACCTAGAATATAATGAGAAATATGATATTAAATTTATTAGGGTATTATCTCGTTTGGTGGTCAATCGTTGTTTTTGAAAAGGCAAGTTTGCTTCAATATTCAGTTATTATTTTTCTTATCAATTTAATTATCCATTTTAAGTTTTCAGTCAATCAAGTAAAGAAAGAAATATATACAATTGGATTAGTTTTTATTTTAGGAATGTCTCTCGATTTGCTGTTAAGTTATTTTCATGTTTTTGATTTGATTGGAGCCTATTGGATTTGGCTTCCAATGATATGGATAACATTTGGAACAACTATTAATTATTCATTTCATAAAGTTTTAGACCTTAGCAAAGTTATGGTTTTTATTTTAGGCAATATCTTTGGGCCATTATCGTATATATCTGCTGGTAAGTTTGGACTTCTAGTTTATACTAATTCAATTGTTCTTTTAGTGATTCACGGATTTTTATGGGGGCTATTAATGCTAGTTTTAAAAAATATTAAAAGGATAAAAAAATGAATAAATATATACTTTCTGTGCTTCTTATTTTTTTTTCACTTAATCTTTTGTCTTGTTCAACATCTATTCAAGAATATAAAAACGATACACCCGCATTAAAATTAGAAAATTTCTTTGAAGGAAAATTGATGGCCCATGGCCTTTATAAAGATAGATTTAATAAAGTCAGCAAAAGATTTGTCGTTACGATGTTCGCTTCTTGGAAAGGTGCGGTTGGAACACTTGATGAAGATTTTGTTTATAGTGATGGTTCTAAATCAAAACGAATTTGGACTTTAACTAAAATTTCAGACACTGAATATTTGGGTACAGCATCAGATGTTATAGGTCAGGCCCATGGAATAATAAGTGGTAATTCTCTTTTGTGGAATTATGATTTAAAATTAGCGGTTGATAAAAAAGAATACATAGTTCACTTTGAAGATTGGATGTATTTAATTGATAATAACAATATGATTAATCAATCTTATATGAGCAAATTTAAAATTAATTTAGGTCAAGTTGTCCTTAGTATTCAAAAAGTTAAATAAGATTCAATCAACTACTTACTAAAATTATCGGTGTCTAATTATCACTGAGTCGTGCACTTTTGTATTAAATAATTCGTTTAAAATGCCACCGAGTTAATACCTTTTAAATATTAATTTTCATCTTTTTAAGTATTTACCTCATAACATATCTGGCATATTAGCTGCTCTTCTAAATTCCACAAGATCAGGATGATCATTACTTCATAAGCATAATTATTTATTTTTATGAAATTAAAAAGGAGCTTTAGGATGAGGCAAGTTAATAAGTCTTTATTTTCTTTTTCACTTTATTTATTGGTAACATCAAATCAGGTTTTTGCCAGCGGTGCTAAACTTCCTGACATTGCCAATGTATTACCAGATGGCACTGTACCAGTGACTTCTAAAGCACCAATACCTTCTGCAATTCCAAACACTAATAATCCACCACTAATTAGTCAAACACCCAATAGAGGAGGCCCATATATAGATCAAATTACTAATCTAAGTGCACAATCAGATTGTGCAAAAACAACTTGGGCCAATCGAGGTCGAGCGCCAGCAGGTTATATTAAAGGTGTTAGTTTAAGTTTTGCGAGAAGTTTATGTAGATTTAAATCACAATCAACATTATCAAAAATTTTAAGTGCACCAAGTTCTGGAAATACTTCTAAAGATGCGCTAGCAGTTTATCAATCAACATTTTCTAGTCTTCCAATTAATGTTTCAGTTTCAGGTGAACCTAATATAAGAGCACTTTATGTTTTAGGAATGGGACTAGGTATGCGTGAGAGTTCAGGTTCATACTGTGAAGGATGGGATCGATCGGCCGGTTCTAATAGGCCTTCAAGTGCTGCTGAAGCAGGGGCATTTCAAACTTCATATGATTCCATGTCTTCATCTCCAGAATTGCGCAAACTTTATAATGATTACATAGCGTCTCCAAATCGTTGTTATCAAAATGTTTTTAAAGAAGGAGTTAAATGTAGCACTCTTAATATTTTAGGTACGGGGGAAGGGGCAGATTATCAAAAATTTAATATAAGTTGTCCCGCTTTTGCAACGGAATATGCGATGACTATGCTTAGGATTCAACGGAGTCATTATGGACCTATAAATAGAAAAGAAGCTCAAGTTATTCAGTCATGTAATATTCTTCTTAAAAGTGTAGAGGATCTTGTTGATAATGACCCATATGCTTGCCAAGACCTTGATTAGTTCTATTTAATCAATTGGCCCTTGTAAATTATACATTTAAGAGGGCCGATTTTGCACATTTTCAATAATCATTTATACTTTATCATTAATGGCTTTATTTTTTAAAATTCTATTCTTTTTGTCTTACTTAAATCATGCCAGTGCTGAAGAAACCGATCTTTGTAAATATTTTAAATACTGTGGTGGATCCTCACGAAAAAGTTCTCAATCAATTCCCAGTGCTTCTGCTGCAGGGAGCTTAAATCCAAGTAATATAAGTAGTGTCAAAGGCATTGGGTTAGAAACAATTTATCAACCAGGAAATCCTTTAATTTTCGACTTTGTTACTGGAAATGGGAAAATCGGAGCATTAGTAACGTTAGGACTTGAAAATAGTTTTTTTGGAAATCGGCCAATTGAAATTGATGATATTTTATATGATCGAAAAATAAATGAACTTCAATACAAAAATAAAAAATTAGGTTTAGGTATTGGAGCAAGTTTAATTGATAAAAATAAAGTAGGACTTGATGTTGGTGTTTCATTTAAAAGAAATCCAGATATTAAAAATATTAATTATGGAGTAGGACTCTCTGCTCGCTTAGCTTTTTTAAATTTTGGGGCATTTCTTTATCAAGATGATGTATTAGTGAATCTAGGTAATTATCTTAATCCCTATAATGGAATTGCGTATTCGACAACTTATCTAAGTTCAACTTATCAAGAAAAATTTATGGTTGCGACTTACACTGTTGGAGCTAAAATTTCACAGTTTTCTTTTGATATGGGAATTATAAAAACGAAATATAATTTTTATACAGCTAATACCCTAATTTATTTATATTCGGGATCATATACTATGGGGAAATGGTTGTTCAATCTGGCCTATAGAAAAGAGCAATCACCAAATCTTTATTACATAAACCATTCGATGTTTATTCAAAGAGAGAAAAATGATGTTTATTATGGGATAGAATATTTAATGAATTCGCATTTTGTGTTTGGACTTCAGTATAATAATTTTTTATTAAATGAGCTGTCAGCAACATTGACAATATTTCTTTAAACAAATAAGCAACAGAAGATTCAGTTGCTTATTTGTTAATTTAAATTACTGACAATAATTATTTTCACTAAAATATCTTGAACAAAATATTTGAGGGTTCTGGCAATCAGCACTGTTCATTGAAGTGTAATAACCTGTTCGCTGACATACAGTATGTTCGCCTTCTGAAACTTGAACAATGAATGATCCAGTTTTTACAGTGACGCCATTTTTAATTAAATTAAAAGTAACAGTGTTTTTTCCAAAACCCAATAGTGGACGTTGAAAAACTGTGTTTATCCATAGATTGAATGATTTTTTACTTTTACCACTAACGGAATCATATTCCACTGTTTTCAATTTACTGACAGTGCCGTCTTCTCTAGTGGCCTGTAAAGACACATGATCGGCATTTATAGTTGAACCGATAAAATAAGAGTACTCACCTGGATTCAGTATTTCATCTCGACAATAAGTTGAACCATTTGTTGGTCCTGGAGTTCCACTCATACAAGATACAGTTAATTGACCTTCTATTCTTTGAGTAGTGAATTGATCTCCACCCGATAGTCCTTCTGCATGGGACATTGATAGGCAAAGACAATTAAAAACCATAAGTAATGACCATTTATTTATATATTTTTTCATAAAACCTCCGATACTATTAACGTTAATCTAGGTATTCTTCTTTGCCAATAGATCGATTGTCAAAAATAACCAAATTCTCATTGAAGTGTGCATCCATTTTCAGGTTTATTGGGATTATAGATAGCTGTCGCTGTCTTTTTTGTAGATAACTTGAGGAAATTCGCAAACCTTGAGAGTTTAACTGTAAGTGAAATATCACCGTTAATAAAATTATTTTTTTTAACGACATCTATCTCAGAAAATAATTTTGAAAAACTTAAGTTATTCCTTATTAAACAAGTATTGATATCTAGTTCAGACAGGAGGTGACATGAGCATATTGTCTTAGCTACGGCCCCTTGAAGTGAATTTGCTTTAAGGGCATTTTTAACATTTTTGATAAGACTAATGAACCCCATTCGTTTTTTATTCAAAGGCAGAATTTCGTGACCAACAGGATAATCTGGATCATCAAAACAAGAAATGGCTCGGCTTACAAACTCATCAATATGGGTATTAAAATTAGTGTCGTATCCAGTTCGAGCAATAATCATATTCTGTGATGGTAACATAATTAAAACTTGACCCAAAAATCCTATGGCCAAATACATGTCCTCAGGGGAAAAAGGATAAGGCCTACCAAGATGTGGCTTTAAAGCAAGATTTAACCACATGGTGCCACCAAAAGTTCCTTCATCGGTAATGTCTTCTATAATTGTTCCAGGAGAAATATAACCAGGTGAAGGCGTTAACATGATTGATATCCACTCTGGAGGTAATATAATCTGATTATTCCATCTACCGTTATTAAGAAAGAGATATCCTATTTTTGCTAAATCTCTAAGATTGAGGAATGCCCCAGAGCCTCCTATGAAAGTTCCTGTTGAATCTCTTTCGAAAACGGCATGATTTATTCCTAGCGGATTAAAAAGATGTGCCCAAGGCATATGTTGATAAAATTCATAATTATATATATTTTTTAAGACACCCATCGAAATCATCGGTGTCCCAGATGAGTAACTCCATTGATAATTTGGACCTTGTTTTATTATGTTTCGATTTATTGCATATTCGACCATATTCTTATGGCCTGAACCAAATAGCATAGTGACTAAAGGATTTGATGTGACATCTAGAAGTGTCTCATCCCAAATATATCCTGTATCAAAGTAAATTAAATTTTTAATTGTAATCAAATCATATGGTTTTAACCAATATGTTTCAGGGAAATATTTATTAAGTTTATCCTCTAAATTAATTCTTCCATCTCTATGAGTGACTCCTAATAGTGAAGTTGTAATTGTTTTTGAGATCGACCAAAGATTATGAAGTTTAAGAGGATTATTTTGAGAGTCATAATATTCATATTCGACTAGTCCATCTTTAATAATTAATAAGCCATCTGTTTTTAATTTTTTATTTTGAGTTGAATATTTTTTAAATTCTATGCATTCCTTAGTTGAATCTATTTTGGAATTCCAATCTCTTTCCCAGTCAGGAATAGGCCATCTGGAATGCTTAGGTTCACTAGAATAAGTAATGTTATCAATGAATAAAATGTTAAAGAGTATTAAAAATATTAGGAAATGTGTTGATCTTTTACTATTCATTTTAATTATACCTCATATTTATCAATAAGTTGGACCAGGAACTCATTTAGACTTTTGATTGTATTTTGGATAAAAGAATTATAAAAATATATTTTAAGAAGGGATTAAAAAGTAAAAGTTATAGACATTTCTTCAAAAGGAAAATAATGAAATTATCGACTGTTTTACCTCTAACTATCATAATAATCCAAATTTTTATTGGGAAGTCTTATGCTAAAGAAGAAGTTCTTTCAATTACAGATAATGATGATAACGCTGAAGTTTATAATTTGGTTGTAAGTGTTGATGAATCAACACAGTCTCTTAAAAATCTTTATAAAGATACTTATATTGCCGGCAAAAAAATAAGAAGAGATATACTAGATCCTAATAAATTAACAACAGACGAAGGTGTTATTGTAGAGAAGCGAGATAATTATAATGTTCTCAATTTAAAAAGTAATAATTTTGACTATGACCGCGGAGGCCACATTATTATTGATACTCTTTACAATGGAATAAGTGGAGAACGAAAATCTGTTGGTCTTGAGCTAGCTAAAGATCAAAACAGTTGGAAGCTTTTTAAAAATCAAATTGTAGTTTCAAAGTTTCACGTAAAAGTGAATAAGGTTATCATTTTAGGAACAGTAGGAATAAAAACAATTATGATGGAATAACTAGCGATAGCTCCAAGCGATAATTCTACTTTTCTTTTGGCCTTGGGCCATATCAATAGTTTTAAACTGGCGAACGCCAGTAATTTTTAAAACTTCAATAATTTTTGGCAGACTATCCATTTTAGAGACTAGACTCGTAAACCAAAAAACATTATTTTTAAAGTCTTGGCTTTCTTTGATCATTTGAGAGATGAAAGTCACTTCTCCGCCTGAACACCATAATTCATTGCCGATCCCCCCAAAATTTAAATTATGTTGATTTTTATTTTTTAAATTTAAGTTCTTTCTTTGATTCCCACTTATGGCCTCGGCAAGTGACGAATGAAAAGGTGGGTTGGATATACTTACATTGAATTGATCGTTGGAATTGATTATTCCAGCAAAAATATTTTGAGTATTTGATTGTTGGCGCAATTGAATTGAAGGAGATAATTCATTTGAGTCTATAATTTTTTGAGCATTTTCTAAGGCCTTTAAATCGATATCACTACCCACGATATGCCACCCGTATTCAGCATTGGCTATAAGTGGATATACACAATTAGCACCAACGCCAATATCTAAAATCTTAATGTCTGAGCCGGTCGGAATTTTGCCATTATTTTGGCTTCCTAATAAGTCTGCCACTTGGTGAATATAATCGGCCCTGCCGGGAATTGGCGGGCAAAGGTAATTTGTAGGAATTTCCCAAAAATTAATATGATAAAAAAATTTAAGTAAAGCTTTGTTGAGAGTTTTAACTGCTTCAGCATTGCTAAAATCTATAGATTCATTTTGAAATTTATTAAGTGAGACAAAATTTTTTAATTCAGGACTAGATTCAATAAGAGATTTGAAGTCATACTGAGTGTTATGTCGATTGCGAGGGTGAAGTCCTGGCTTAATTTCACGAGGATCAGACTTCGCCAATATATTTTTTTTCAATGTTTTAAAGTTGATTTGATAATCCTACAAATATTACTAGTGCTGCTAAAGTTAATATAACAATATCAATTTTATTAAATTTTTCAATGAAAGAATTTTTTATTTTATTAAAAGTCATTTTTCCCTCCAAAATATTAATACATGCTCAATATCTATGTTGTTTTATGCTGAATATTCCTTCTTGCCTAGTCTATTAAGGAATTTTGAGGATTCTTTTTCCAATATTGTCCTAAGTATCCAAAGACTAACCAATACATTCTGTCTGCAATACCGCCTAATGAAAAATGGGCATGATAAATTACAAAAACTGGTAAATGAGATAATAGAAATAGACCCAGAATTTTCCTATCTATATCGAACTGCAATAGTCCTCTGAAAGCACCAAAAATCATCAATACATAAGCTGCTATTGAATAAAAGAGTAGTGGATAACCTCCAATAACGGCCGAAGAAACAAACAGGTTATGTGGATCTTTGAATGAATTATAACTTTCTACTTCTATTCCGCTTTCTTGGTTATTTAAAAATTTATAGAGAAGTCCCAATCCAAAATAAGGACTTTTATCAAACATACTCATGCCTCTAGTAACTTCTTCCGTTCTGGATTGAACTCCATCTTGAGCTTTTCTTAGTCCAAAACTGGTTTTACCTGTACTGACATCATATAAAAATTCTGAAGCGGGTGCTCCAATCAATAAAATAGCAATTAGAAAACCAGTGAAAAATGAAAATTTAAAAATCTTAATAATTTTTTTTTGAGAACCTAAGACTATAGAGCCTACAAAAGCAGTTATTGCGACTGTTGCAAATGCAGCTTTCGTTGAAGTCAATAAAACGGCCAGAGCGAGAATTAAAAGGATCAGTAATTTAATTGGCGTATTATTTTTTAAAGTCCATTTTTTATCAGAATAAATTGTCGGAAAATAAAAAATAAATGCAAATGTACTTGCTGAGACCATGTGAGGAATATGCTTAAAGAAACCTACAAATCTTCCCCCTCTAAACATTTCAGAACCAAAGAGAGGAATACATAAAAAACTCAAAACTACCAAAGTAACACAAATATTTTTACTCCAATAGATAAACTTTTTCAATTCAAATAAGCTGGGAACTATAATTCCATAAATAAGTATTAAAATAAGGGCCATGCCAAGGCCTGCCAATTGAACTGGTATTGAACTATTAATATTAACAAAAATAATTTGGAACATCGTTTGAATAATAAGAATGCATATCAGTGTATATATAAAATTCAAATAAAAGAGAGAGAGTGTTTTTTTTGGCATTTTTTGAACCCAAATAAAAAATAAAACAATAGAAAGAATTAGTTGTAGACTGAAGTTAATATAGGGATGAATGCCATATTGAAATATGATAGGTGGCATTGAGTAAGGGATTATTTTGATCCATTTAAAAGAGAGTTTAGATATAAAAACAAGAATCAATAAGTTGATACAGCAGAAGTCTGTTAATTTATTTATTCTAACTATGCCATTCATTTTTTATATCGATCTTTAATTACGATTGCTGTTAAAATCGACGTTAGTACAACTGAAATAACAGAAAAGACTCTAAAGGAGTCATTACTTATCCAGGGTGATTTGTTTTTTATTAAAACAATATCATTTGAAACTAAAGTGTAATCATCTTTCGCATTTTTCAAAGTTTCTTCTAAGTTTATATCTTTCATTTTATTTTGATCATTTCCAATCATAATGTTTTCTAAGTTAGCATCCGAGTTTGTTCCACCTGCTAATGCTAGTAAAGTCGTTAGTTTCATATTGCTAGGAATATGATAAAGACCAGCATTTTTCACAGCACCTAGAAGACGTATAGAAATAAGTTCTTGGTTTGGATAAGATTCAAAAATAAATTCAGATGTTGAATTTACAGTGTAGTTTGAATTGTTTCTATTTAAATTATTTTGACTAGCAAAGCTTTGACTAATGAGAAAACAGTAAAGTAAGACAGAGGCAACAAATCTTCTCATGAATGAGACTCCTGGAAAAATTGATTAATTTTTAAAAAAAATAGTAACAACAAAATAAGGAAGAAAATGAATACAAACGATGAAATTAATCTCCATCAAGTTATGCAGATTTTTACAACGAGATGGAAGTATCTCGTCGTTCTTGCCCTCTTCTTTACACTAGGTGCTTTGATAAAGCACAAGTATTTTCCAATTTATCCAGGCACTGGAAAACTAATTATTAAAGATATCCGGAATAATCAATTGCAGTCTATCATTGGGCATGTTGCCGGTGTAGTTGGCGAAATTCCTTCGCCAGAACTTAAAGGTGAAGATCAAGTTATGAGGGCAATAGCTTTTTTAGATATACACGACTTCTATGTAGAAGTGGCCAATCAGTTATTCATTCAACGAAATAAAACACATGATCCTTCTCTGGTAAATTTTTTTAATGATTTTAAATTAAAATTCGATGATCCAGAGTTTGTTCATGAAGTTGCAAATAAATTACCTACCTTAATAACTTTTAATACATCAAAAGCTGATGTTTTGGTTGTCGATGTAAAATCAGGGAATAAATATTTATCTGTTTTTCTAGTTAATGAAACACTTAAAATTGCAAAAGAAAATTTACTCGATCGAGAGCTTGAAGATTTAACGAGGGCCGAGAATTATTTTGCTTTAGAAACGGAACATGTTCGATCACGATTAGAAAACATTGAAAGTCTTACAGTTTCTAAAATGCAGAAAAATCAAATTTTATCAATTGATAATGAAAAAGGGGAGAGTTCAAAATATATTAGTGAATTAAAGAAAAATATTAATAATACAACGATTATGTTCTTAAATAATCAAAGTAAAATGTTAGAACTTAAAAGAAATAGTAATGTTGCTTTTAATAGGCAAGAAAGCGGATTGATAAGTAAATTTAATGATTCTTCTCAAATTAAAGCTTTGGAAAATGAAAATAAAGATTTAACAATTGAGCTCAATACTTATCAGAATTATTTAAAAGTTTTTGAAAAAGAAAAAAATGGATTAGTTCCTTTTCAATATGAGATTGAAAAAATGAATGCCAATCATGAATTTGAATATAAAATTTATGCATCTTTACAGGAGAGTTTGGCAAGAATTGGTTTACAAAAAACTTACGTCAGAAACAAAGTTGAAATATTAGAATTCGAGAGGGCCTCAAAAGTTCATTCAAGTCCTTCAATTATTTTATTAATTTTAATTGCACTTACACTTTCACAAGTTTTTGGATTATTTAGTATTTATCTTTATGAATTATTTAAACCCACGTATCCTAATATTAATTATTAAGGTTATTGAATAGAAGTAATGGTGATTGAACTTATTTCACCACTTGACTCTTTAAAAGGCACAATTCGGTAACGTGATTTAAGACCTTTCATGATTGTGTAGTCGATATCTGATTCAATTGATATATGGGATTCATCACTGGTTTTGTCATTATAGAGTTTGCCAATTATTTGGTTGGTTGCTTTTTCAAAGACTTCGTCTTTTTTGGGAATAAATGGGTCAAAAGAGATTACAAAGCCCTCTGCATCAGCAATGGCTTCAAATTCAACGCCGCTAGAGAGTATTCCGGTAATATTATTTTTAGTTAAATCTTTTTTGGATTCGATGTATTTTTTTGAAGTTGATTGCTTTTTAGTACTGACAAAAATAGGCGATGGTTTTGAAACATTCGATTTATATTCAGTAATTTGATTAAATTCTGAACATGAAGAAAATACCAGACAAGATAAAAGCAGAATAGCTGAATTCTTTGTTTTCATTTTTTAATTTTACCGTCATGCTCCGTATTGTCAACCTGTTGCAATGTAAGCTATTCTTAATTTTGATCTATGTAGTATTAAGTTAGAGGTGAGAAAAGTGAATAAAGTGACAAATTTAGAGAACGTTAACTCTGGATGGACCGAAAGAGTTGTCATGATTTGCTCTCGTTGTGGTGAGCAATTTAATAGTACTATAGATAAAAATTCTCCAGAAAAAATTAAAACAGATTTAAAAATTTGGGCAAAAGCTAATTTACCTCAAGGAACGACTCGGGTAATTACAACATCTTGTCTAAATATTTGTCCTGAAAATAAAATAGCCATAACAATTTGTGATAAATCTCGTCCACTCGTTTTTGATTCAGTGGCCGTTGGACCTGACATAGAAGTCTCAGATTTAGCGCAATCTTTAATTGTTCGGTAGAAATTTCTCTTTTAATTCTAGAAGACCTAGCTCTTCAATAATGTGCAAGATTTTTTCTTTTGCTTTTTTGGTAGGTAAGTTTTTATAGCTCGCTACAATTAATTCATTTTTCATTGAGTGTTCCCAACCAACTAATTCAGTCACTGTTACTTGATATCCGTTGGCCTCTAATTGTAAACAGCGAAGCACATTGGTTAAGTGACTACCGAATTCTCTTGTGTGAATAGGATGGCGCCAAATTTCACTTAAGGCCGATTTAGCGAGAGGATTTGATTTATTTTTCTTTAAAATTTGGGCCATTTCGGCCTGGCAACATGGAACGAGCACAATAAACTTCGCACTTTTTTTAAGGGCAAAATTAATGGCATCGTCTGTCGCGGTATTGCAGGCGTGAAGGGCCGTTACAATATCAATTTTACTTGGTAGTAATGGTGAATCTATAGAGTCTTCAACAGAGAGATTTAAAAATTTCATAAAGGGAAACTTTAATCGAGTGGCGAGTTCAGTTGATTTTGTCACTAGTTCGTCGCGAGTCTCTATGCCGTATACCGTTTTTTTTCCAGGCGTATTTTTCATAAAGAGGTCGTAGAGTATAAAACCTAAATAGGATTTTCCCGCACCATGATCCACAAGCTGAATATCTTGTCCGATTTCTTTTAAGAGTGGTTCAATAAATTGGCACAAATGATAAACTTGTTTAAGTTTACGGCGTGAATCTTGATTCATTAATCCGTCACGAGTGAGGATATGAAGCTCTTTTAAAAGTTCAATGGATTGCCCAGGTCTTATTTCATTCATTCATTTAGTTTAAAGGAAAGGATGATTTTTGACAAAATTTGTTTTAAAATACTTCCTATGAAAATGTCACCACAATACTTTCCTATCGAAAGAGGGCTTTACGAAGTGGCCCCAGGTCTAAGACCCTTAGGTCACGATTTTGGCAATGGTCATTTTGACCAAAAAATATTCCAAATTACTGATGAATTTCCCATTTATAGACAAAATATGATTGAATGTCGCCAAGAGCGATTGGGTAAGTATTTTCTGACACTAAATCTCTCTACAGAGCGCTTGTTGACACTGACTAAATTTTTAGTTGATCGTTATTTGGCCGAATACCCTCAATATTTTTCTCTTAAAGGATTTCATCTCCATTGCGCTCATACTGGAGATGTCATTGAATTTGATCAAGAGTGGAATTTTCTTGGATTCTCCTCGATAACTCCCATGAGTCCACAAGTAACTCATGCATTAGATGCTTTAAGTTTGCAAGTTCCTGAAGACATCGCCATGGTTTGCCGAGAACTTCATAATGATGTGCCAACTGACCATTTGGCTTTTTTACATTTATGCTCACCAAGCCACTGGGCCGCGGAAGATAAAATTGGAAAAAATTTTTTTGATATCCATACTCCAATTCCAGGTATTGATAAAATAAACAGAATGTCTGACAAGATGGTCGAAACGATTATAAATAAAGGTCCTTTTGTTAGATTCATTTGGAGTTTTGTGACTGACAAGCGCCTCAATCACCATCCCATTGCTCCTGAGGATAAAGACCAAGTCATTTGGACCGGACGAACCTTTAATAAAGAACAAGATATTCCTTTTTATTTTCGAGTAGAACGCCAAACAACTTCTGGATTTCCAGGTGATCAGAGTTGCCTATTCACCATTGGTGTTAATTTTCTTACTGGCCATGAAGTAAAAAATGATCCAAATAAACGCGATCAACTAATCCTTGCTCTAATGTCTATGACTCCTGAAAGTCGTGTCTACAAAGGGGTCAGTGGATGTTTTGATGAACTCGTCGATTGGCTTAAAAATTAAAAGAAAAATTTTCCGCTAGATCATCTTTAAAATTATTTTTTCAAAGAGAAGTATAATTATCGAATGAATCGATTTTATCTTTATCTAATTGGCTACCTAATCACAGCGTCATTGTCGTTGGCCCAAGATTTTTCTCACTTAGATCCAAATCACGAAGTTCCCCAAAAACTCTTATCTAAAATACTAAGTTATTTTGAAACTCACCAATCCCAAATTCCCAATAAAAGCTATATAAGTATAATTGATTTCAGTCAGCACAATTCAAAAGAGCGTTTGTATATAATTGATATGAACTCTGGCTTAGTAGAAAAATACCTTGTGGCCCACGGGAAAAACTCCGACCCATTTTTTACAGGCTTTGCCACCCAATTTTCCAATACAATAGATTCAAAAATGAGTTCGTTGGGATTTTATTTAAGCGCAGAAAGTTATGATGGGGCCCGTGGTTTTTCATTGCGTTTGGATGGACTTTCAAAAACAAATTCAAATGCCCGAGAAAGGGGAATAGTCATGCATTCAGCTGATTATGTGACCCCTGGTGAAAAAATTGGAAGAAGCTTTGGTTGCCCTGCTCTGGAAAATCGCTATCATCAGCAAATAATCAATCAAATCAAAGAGGGAACACTTATTTTGGCCGATAAATAGAGTTTTTAGGCTTTTTTAAATTATTTTTTTGTCTAAACGCTATCTTATCTACAACTGTGAATAAATTGATTATAATAGTTAGATGAAATCATACTTTACCGAAGATTCAATTAAGAAAATGTTAAAATTAGCTGGTTTAAGCACCCTTTTTTTAGGATTGATTCTCTTTTTTCAAAATATTTTAGCTCTACAAATAACTGGTGAATTACTTTTTATATTTGGAATAGGCCTTATAATCGCAAGTTTTGACCCCGAAAAGCATTGGTTGATTATTCTTGTTAGTGTCCTGGCCAATATTTTAGTATCCCTTTTTTCTATTCAATTATTGAAAAATGGATCTATTTCACTCAATGTATTTATACTCTTTTTTGTCCTTACATTTACGTGGATTATTCCTTTTATTTATTCATTAAATTTTGTCTATGAAAGCCAGTTAATCGAAGACAATGCCCCTAAAAAATTTACTGAACTTATAAAAATGGTCAGGACAAATTCAGGGGAAACGTTATTTGAACTTTCTCAGAAAGAAAATATTCTTTTGATTTTTGTCCGCCATTTTGGATGTACTTTTTGCCGTGAAACGGTTTCTGAAATAGCTAAATTGGAAGATAAAATTAAGGGAAAGAATCTTAAGCCAGTTTTTGTCCATATGAGTGATCCCTCATTCGGAGATGAATTTTTTGCAAAATATTATAATCATCCAGTTGTTCATGTCTCAGACCCTCAACGTTTTTTATATAAAAGTTTAAATATAAAGCGCGGAACCCTCAATCAACTTTTTGGACCAATTGTTCTTATTAAAGGTTTATGGGCCGGTATAGTTAAACAACACGGTATTGGCAGTGTTGAAAGTGATGCCCTTCAATTAGGTGGTTATTTTATTCTTTCTCGAGGTCAAATAGTCTTTGAACACAAGGCCCACGATGCGGCCGATTTTTTTAAAATTCAAATTCTCCCCGAAGCTTAAGCAAATTGTGCTACACTTTTATTGACTTACAAATGGGCAGTAATTTTTGATTGCTCACAAGCCTTTAAGGATAAAGGGAGTTAATTATGTGCGGTTTCGTTGTTATTGAAGGTTCCCTAGAAAGTGATTTTAAATTAGAATTCCAAAAACTCACTCACCGAGGTCCTGATGATCACCAATTAGTGTCTTTTCCTAAAGGCTTTATTGGTTTTCACCGCCTATCGATTATGGATCTCTCTGACCATGGCAGACAACCCTTTCAAACATCTTCTAAAGATTTGCTCGTTTGTAATGGAGAAATTTATAATTATCCGGTCCTTAAAGCTAAGTGTTTAAACCATACATTTATTTCTCATTCTGATTGTGAAGTTCTTTTACCTCTTTATAAACTTTGGGGATTAAAAAAAATGGTTGAATCCCTTGATGCGGAATATGCATTAGTGATTTGGGATAATCAACTTGGAAAATTATTAGCGGCCAGAGATCCCATGGGGATTCGTCCACTTTTTTATGGATACACAAAACAGCAGGGGATCGCATTCAGTTCAGAAGCCAAGGCCCTGCTCGATTACTGCGAAGTCATTAAGCCCTTTCCACCTGGATATTATTATGATGGTGATGAATTTCATTGTTATAAAGATTTAGGGCACGTTGAAAAATTTTTATCTCTACCACAAAATGAAATTCTAGAAGGCATCAATTCTCGTTTAGTGAACTCAATTAAAAAACGACTTCAATCTGATGCAGAAGTAGGATTTCTATTAAGTGGTGGTCTTGATTCAAGTTTAGTTTGTGCCATTGCTCAAAATTTTAACCCTCAGAAGCCAATTCGAACTTTTTCAATCGGTATGACAGATGACGCTATTGACTCTAAATATGCCGAAGAGGTTGCAGCCTTCATAGGTGCTAATCACACAAATGTAACCATGACGACAAAAGACGTTATGGAGGCATTGCCCGTTGTAATATATCATTTGGAAACTTGGGATATAACAACTGTTAGAGCGTCAATTGGAATGTATTTAGTTTGTAAATACATCCGTGAAAAAACCAAGATCAAGGTGTTGTTAACTGGTGAAGTAAGTGATGAATTGTTTGGGTATAAATACACAGATTTTGCACCAAATGCCAAAGAGTTTCAACTGGAGGCCCAAAAGCGTATCCGTGAACTTTATCTCTATGATGTCCTAAGAGCAGACCGTTGCATTTCGGCCAATTCAATTGAAGCACGGGTGCCATTCAGCGATAGCGATTTTGTTTCATTTGTAATGTCAATTCCTCCTGAAATGAAAATGAACACCACAGGAATGGGAAAATTTCTTTTAAGAGAAGCTTTTAAAAAAGATGCTCTACTTCCGGAAGCTATTTTATGGCGTGAAAAAGCAGCTTTTTCAGATGCTGTCGGGCATAGTATGGTCGATGAATTAAAAGCTACAGCAGAAAAGAAATATTCAAATGAAGATTTGGCCCAAGCTATAAAGAAATATCCCTATAAAACTCCATTTACTAAAGAATCCCTCATGTACCGAGACCTTTTTGAGAGTTTTTATCCCAACCGAGCTGAGTTGATTCCAGACTATTGGATGCCAAATTCTACATGGGAAAATTGCCAAGTCAGCGATCCAAGCGCACGAGCTCTGCCAAATTATGGAAAAAGTGGAGCTTGAAGGGCGTATGAGCTACAAGTCAGTTTTTCAAAATGAGCATTTTATCATTGTTGATAAATTTCCAAACGTCTTAAGTGTACCTTCTCGCTTGGGAAAAGCTGAAACCAGGCTTTGTTTAGGGCATATTCTCCAAACAGATTTAGGAAAAACAATATACCCGGTTCACCGTCTGGATTTTGAAGTTCAAGGTCTCATTCTTTATGCTTTAAGTCCTCAAGCTCAAAAAGCCGGGAATGCTTGGTTTGAACAAAAAACTATTAAGAAAACTTATTCTGCCTTAACAAAATCTCCTGAAAAGTCTGCTGGAGACTTTTTAATAGGTGAAGAAATGAAGTGGACTTGTAGACTTTTGCGGGGAAAAAAAAGGGCCTACGAGTCACCTCATGGCAAAGAAAGTGAGACGCGGGCCAAGTTAGTATTTATAGATGAATCAGGCCTTTCTCATTGGGAACTCTCACCTATAACTGGGCGCTCTCATCAGCTTCGCTATGAACTTTACCGACATAATGAACCTATTGTTGGCGACGTTCTTTACGGGTCGACAGTACCATTTCACTCTGAAGGAATTGCTTTGAAGGCCTTTAAAATTGATTTCACTTTATGTTTAAATCGAGAACTTTTTTTACTGCCTGAAATAATTTTACAAAAAAGTTTTTAGATTAAAATTGCCATCTACTTCAAACTTTCTTTATACTCAATTTACTAGAGAATTTTTTTTTACTATGAGGGTGAAAAATGGCAAACGTAAAGGGCTTTTTTAAAAAGCAGTTTTCCTTTCTGGTTATATTAGTTGTCTTTGGTGGATTTAGTTCAATCGCTAATTTAGCAAAAGCTGAAAGTATTCCCCAAATGATCAATCTTAATATGCAGTTTAAGGGAAAAAATAAAACATTAAAATCAGATCTATCAATGCCATTTTACCAGACGGCAGAAATATCTAAAATGATCAATAATAAAAATGTTGTGATAGAGCTCAATCCGCGAATCGGTAAAAATAAAAATGAAGTTTCAATTGAAATGAAGTTTTATAAAACGAGTGGATCTAAAGCCTATGCTACTAAAGAGATTATTGCAAAAATTGGGAAACCTTCCATGGTTTCTGTGAAAGGCATGACCGTAAGTGTGACTCCAATTCTTTAATTTTATTTAAATAAATTTTGCAATTGCGTAAACAGCGGAATGAGCTCAAAGCTAATAAGTGCTATGACTGTTAGTTCGAGAATATGGCTGCGTTTGTGATTAATATTATCTAGTAGTAATTTACAAATATCGGCCAGGTTTTCTAGCTTATTATCAATGCTTGTTTGCCAATCTGAAAATCTAAACTTCTTTGATGCCATTCTAAAAACGACTGAATGATAGAGATCTCCAATAACTTTTAGTGAATTCTCAACGGTCTCAACGATTTCAGCAATTTCAATATAGCGCTGGCCTGCTTCTAAGGCCAGGTCAGTATACCGAGATGAAAAAATACTCAAATCTTTTAACTCAATTGCCGAGTAAATTTCGCGCAATTTTTTATCGAGTAAATCGTCATAATAGCGCATTTCTAATAATTGGTTTAAGGCAAATTCTATAACATCAGGTATATCGAGAGAGCCACTTGGCTCAATGATAAAAGCAGAGTTCCAGTCTATGACGGCCAGGTCATTTTTATAATATTGTAATTTTGTTTCGTATAAACGTTCATTAATCTGAGGAGATAATAGGCCTTTTTCTTCTGATAAAATAAGGGCCGCTATATCTTCATGTTCTAAAATCTTTGAAGCATCCTCGTAATCATTTGCGAATTTTTCAATAAAATAAAGAATAAAATCTTCATTTACTTCTGAGTCTTTTATTTCATTTATTTTCCCTATGGCCTCTTGGATTTGGTGACTCAGTTCATAAGCCTTAGAGCGAGCATGGTCATCGAGAGCTTCGATGTCTTGAATCGACTTCGATAAGCCTCGCAAATCATCTATTGTGTGGCCTTGAGGAATAGAGAATTCAAAAGTAATAGAAAGAGTTCCAAAATCCCAAAGTTTTGCGCTGATATCGCAACTTAGCTCAGTGTTTTTTTCTGAAAAAGTATAGGACCCTAAAAGTATACTTAATGGGTCATTGGAGACGATAACTGCTTGGCGATTTATTTTACTCAATCGAAACTTAGACCTAGTAGTAGTTGACTCAGACAGAATTTTTTCTGCCTTTTCTAAGTTTACTTCTTCCCCGATATCAAAGACTCGGTAGACTAAAATGCGACCCTTTGTGATAGTATTTTGGAGTTGTGTCATTTATTCATTCTAACATAGACAGATTATTTAGGAATTGAGAAAATTTGTGTCCTATTTTGTCTTAATTTTTACCATTTTTGGTGTTATAGTTGTTTGAGTAAATCAGGTATTTATAAGCGGGAAAAAATGATCGATCAGAGAATTCATAAACTCAAAGAAGATTTCAAAAGTTTTGGTGAATGGGAAGCTCGCTACAAACACCTTATTGACCTCGGTAAAAAAATGCCGGTAATGAATGACGAATTTAAAACAGAAGAAAACAAAATAAAAGGATGCCAGTCCCAAGTTTGGTTATATGCGAGCTTAGTAGGTGATAGAATCCATTTTAGCGCCGACAGTGATGCTTCAATTGTAAAAGGTATTGTGGCCCTCTTGGTATATGTCTATTCAGAGTCAACTCCTGATGAAATTTTGTCAACTAAGCCAACTTTTTTAGAAGATATTGGATTGCGCGAACATCTTTCTATGAGTCGGGCCAATGGGCTAACTGCAATGGTTAAGCAGATTTCTTTCTACGCAATGGCCTTCAAGGCAAAACTTCAAATGAGTAAACAATAAAAAATTTATATCGAGGCCATTATGCTTAATATTTCAAGACCTAGAAGAAACCGTCAAACTCCGGCCATTAGAAATCTGATCCGAGAAACACATTTATCAACCCACGATTTAATCGCTCCTTTATTTGTCATTGACGGTAAAAATATTTCAGAACCCATTCACTCAATGCCAGGGATCTCTCGGCTTTCAATTGATCTGTTGGTTCGTGAGTGCAAAGAACTTTTTGATTTAGGTATTCCTTGTGTTTCATTATTTCCGGCAATTGATAATCAATTAAAAAATGGTCGTGCCACTGAAGCCTTTAATCCAGATGGCCTTTATCAAAGGGCCATTAAAGAAGTGAAAAATGCGCTTCCAGATTTATTAGTAATGACTGATGTTGCTCTAGATCCCTATTCTAGTGACGGCCATGATGGATTAGTCGATCCAAAAACGGGTGAAATTTTAAACGATGCCACGTTAGAAGTTTTGGCAAAAATGTCGATTGTTCAAGCGAAGTCTGGCTCTGATATTTTAGGTCCTTCAGATATGATGGACGGTCGGGTTGGATTTATAAGAGACGCACTTGATGAAGAAAATTTATCAAATGTGGCGATTATGTCATATGCTGCAAAATACGCTTCAGCTTTTTATGGACCATTTAGAGACGCCCTTGGCTCAGCTCCTAAAAAAGGTGATAAAAAAACCTACCAAATGGATTATGCAAATGTTCGTGAGGCACTTCGCGAAGCTTATCTCGATGAATCAGAAGGAGCAGATATTTTAATGGTTAAACCGGGACTTCCCTATCTCGACGTTATCAAAACCCTCAGAGACAATACCACTCTTCCCTTGGCCGCTTATAACGTGAGTGGAGAGTACGCCATGGTAAAAGCTGCGGCCGAAAAAGGCTGGATTGACGGTGAAAAAGTGATGATTGAAATGCTTTGGAGTTTCAAGCGCGCCGGCTCAGATATGATTCTAACTTATTTCGCCAAAGAAGCAGCAAAAAGTCTCCAGCAGACTTTTTAAATTCCTGGCACTTTCGTAATTCGCATGACTTTTTCGTAAGAATTAATTGAAGCATTGCTTAAGTGTCTAGACTCCTGGCATCCCAAGGTTTGGTTGATAACAAAGTCATCAGCACCTTTGACTAATATTCCTTCAACCTCTCCTGAATCTTTATTGAAAACAGGTGAGCCTGAATTTCCTCCATAAGTGTCTAAATTGGCAGTAAAATAATTAAATTTTAACCACCAAGTCTTAAATGGATGTTCTTTTTCGATGTCATTCATCCGAGTAACTCGTGCTCCGTCTGTAATTTTCATTGGAAGTCCCATAGGATGACCAATAACTAAAAGGGGAGTGTTGAATTTAATTCGTCCAAATTTTCTAAAGAGAAGTGGCTGCCTGTCTGGAATTTCTCGGTCAAGTTCAATGACGGCATAATCAGAGACTTCTTTGTCAGAATAAATATATTTTTGAGTGATAATTTTTTTACAACTATACACATTATTTTTACTAAATTGAGTTGTGCCTAATTTAAAATCAAAAACCCAAAAATGTTTAGCACAATCAACTTCAGTCATCATGCAATGTCCGGCCGTCACAAGAGTAGAGGGGCCAATTAAAAAACCTGAACAATCGCCTACACTATACTGATCATAAAATCGTTCATTAGTACATAATTGGGGGATGGCTTTTTTGAGAGTGAGAAGTGGAAAATTTAGACTATTTTCATCTTCTCGATTTTGGCTTAACCGTCGTTTAGAAATTCTTATTGCCACCGAACGAGCTTTTTCAATAAAATCTTCATTGTTATATTCGGCCACTTCATAGCGATCATCTTTTCCATAAATAAGTCTGGGGTTAATATCTAATTGATCGAAAGCAAAAGCTTTGTCATTTAAAGTTACACAAAAGAGTAACAAAAGGATAATTCGGAACATTTAGGTAATCCTAGAAATATTAGAAACAATCAGTTCTCCAATAGCATTTAGCAATATACCTTATTGATTTCCAGTTATTTGAAAAATTTACTCTAATATATTGGAAGGCATGTAGAATTTACATGGTATAATACCTAGACTGTTTTTTAAAAGGAAAGTTGATGCAAGAAATTTCAAAAAAAATATACCTTCATAAATGCCAATTTTCATCACAGTGTTCATTGGAAAGATCCTCCGTTGAAGTTTTTTTTAAAGATTCTCTTGATCTCTTGTTTCCAGGAATGGTTCGAAAGAAATATCTTTCATTAGAAGAGTTGGATTCTGTTTTGAGCATGCATTTAGTTGATCTTGAAAGACTCATTCGGAATGTTTTACAAAATAATAAAGATGAAAGTCTCATTAAAAATATAATTAATGACTATGCTAAAGAGATTATTCCACTTTCAAAACAAGTCGAAAAAGATGCAGAGGTCCTGCTCCTTGGTGATCCCGCCGCGACTGATACAGTAGAAGTTTTATTAACCTATCCTGGTCTTTTTGCAATTACGGCCTATAGGCTGGCCCATTTTTTTTATAACCATCAAATTCCCATCATTCCAAGATTAATTTGTGAAATAGCTCACGAAAAAACAGGAATAGATATTCATCCAGGTGCCATTATCGGAGAATCCTTTTTTATCGATCACGGTACTGGGGTTGTAATTGGTGAGACTTCAGTTATTGGCAACAATGTTAAAATTTATCAAGGTGTGACTTTAGGAGCTTTGAGTGTTGAAAAAAACAAAGCCCAAACTAAAAGACATCCAACCATTGAGGATAATTGCGTGATTTATTCTCATGCCACTATCCTTGGTGGTGAAACAGTCATTGGAGAGTACAGTGTTATTGGGGGTAACGTTTGGATGACAAAAAGTGTTCCCTCTTTTTCATTGGTCTATCATAAGAGTGAAGTTCGATTAGATCGACTCAATCTTAAAAATAAAAATAAAAATGAAATTAATCTACTGGAGGAATTAACTTATGAAATATGAAAACATCTTAGACACTATTGGGAAAACTCCAATTGTAAAGATTAATAAACTTTTTCCAGATGCTTTAAATAAAAATATCGAAGTCTATATTAAATTAGAAAAATCCAATCCTGGTGGATCTATAAAAGACCGCATTGGAAAAGCAATGATTGAGGATGCAGAAAAAAAAGGATTACTGAAAAAAGAGACAATTATTATAGAGCCAACTTCTGGAAACACCGGTGTTGGTCTCGCGATGGCCGCGGCCGTAAAAGGATACCGACTTATTTTAACAATGCCAGAGAGTATGAGTTTAGAGCGTCGTCGATTGATGAGTATCTATGGAGCGGAGTTAGTTCTTACTCCCAAAGAAAAAGGAATGAAAGGGGCCATTGAGCGTGCGCGCGAACTTGTAAGTGAAAATAAAAATTCATGGATGCCTATGCAGTTTGAAAATATGTCCAATGTTGAAATACATCGTCAAACGACAGCTTTAGAAATAGCTGAAGATTTTCCATTAGGTCTCGATTATATGATAACGGGAGTTGGTACTGGTGGGCATCTTACAGGGTGCGCTGAAGTCTTAAAGAAAAAATTTCCGAACTTAAAAGTGATTGCCGTTGAACCGCTTGATTCACCGGTACTTTCTGGTGGAGCTCCAGGTCCACATGCTATTCAAGGAATTGGCGCTGGTTTTATCCCTCAAATTTTAAATAGTGAAATTCTTGATGGAGTCGTTACTATTTCAAAAGATGAGGCTTATCAATTCGCTCGTGATGCCGCTAAAAAAGAGGGGATACTTTTAGGAATTTCTAGCGGAGCAAGCCTTGCGGCCGTGTCCCGTAAAATTAGCGAAATTCCAGCAGGCTCAAAAGTTTTAACATTTTGCTACGACACTGGAGAGCGCTATTTATCTATAGAAGGACTTTTTTAAAACCAAAAGGAAATACTAGATAAGAGTTGGAATGCCTCTGTATTGGGGTTATAGACGCCTTTAATAGATGATAAGTCTTTGATGCCATCAAGGGCCGCTAACTTTCGTTCATAAAGGACACCTGATGTAATAAAAGAACTTTTAGACAATTTATATTGGGCCCCAATTTCTAATTTATAATTTGAAGAGACTACAGTTTTACCTAATTTATTAATTTTTGAATCAGCTGAATATGTTATTCCATCAAGAGTAAATGGTGTGTATGTATGGGCCTGATCTTTAACATGTAAGTATTCGAGGTTAGTCAGCACACTCCAGTATTCATCAATATGATACTGCAATCCTGTTTGGATAAAATATTCATTTTTTCTAAAAGTAGTATAACTTTCAAAAGGAGATTTACTCGTAAAACCATAAATGGCATCAAGCCAATATTCCCAAACTGTACTATCGAGTGTAGCTCCAAAATCAATTGCATATGTCGGTTTGTCTTGAAGTTTATTTTTGTAATACATCTGGCCAGTTGTAAAAGTCCAATCTTGCGTACGATAGAGCTCAAACTTGTTTGCCAAGCCTAATTGTTTTTGGGTGGTAAAAGAGGGGACAGCTTTCGTTTCATAGGCTGTGATGAATTTTGAAGTGGCCGATCCATTACTGATATATTTAACATTTCCTTTTTCATCATATTGCACATCAGAGCTATCACCCCAAAGTGTAAAAGTATTTGTGTATCCAACTCCTTTATTTCCATAGGCAATTGCAAGAAGAGCTTTATTGCTTAACTTTCTGATACTATTTTCACTTTCTAAAATTGTTCCTCCATCTTGGTAAGTATTAGCAACAACTCCCCAATGAAGATTTTGAAATTTGACGACCCCTTTACCGAGAGTAATTTTGAAGTTTTTGAAACCTCTATAAGTAGCATAAGCTTCTTCAAATAAATTATTTTGAATGGCAAGATTTCCATCGATATTGAGTTTGATGGCAGCAGTCATATTATCTTGTTCAGCAAATATTTTTAAATCTAAGACACCAATACCAATATTTAAAGAATCATTGGTACGTTGAATTTTTTTGTAATTAAGCCCGTCGAGAGCAATGAAGCCTTTTACGGCAGCATCAAGTGCGAATGAGACATTTGGTAATATAACCGCTATCAAAAAAGCGAAAATAATCGTTTTCATAAATCCCCCCAAAATACTCTAATGGGGGGTTATGTATCATTTATCTGATTGTTTTTCTATACACTTTTCAACAGAATCAAAGTAATTTTGATACTCGCCCTTAACCGAATCCCAACACGATTTGGAGTTTTGGGCCGCAACTGCTCGATCTTGAGTCGGTTGGTGGGCACATGAGACCAAAAACATTGATAGTATAAAGGTAAATAACGAACATTGGATCCATTTTTTCATAAAAGCTCCTCAGTCTTAATTATAATCTTTTTTTAGACTGGTGATAAGAGAAGCAAAATTGCCCTACTTATTTCTTAGTTGCAGGCATATCTTTCATGTCATGTTCTTTCATGTCTTTCATGTCTTTCATGTCGTGATCACCTTTCATCGGGCATTGCTCACCTTTTTTCATTTCACATTGTGAAGTGCAACAACATTTTTTACACCCTTGGTAATGAGCACAAGAAGTAAAAATTAATAATGTAGAAAGAGATGCAGCTTTTAATAAATTTTTCATTTTTTCTCCAGAATAAGGTTTCTGTAGTCATTATAACGAAATTTTTAAAAAAAGCATGGTTTAGAAATGAAGGACAAAATGTTCACATTTTATACTTAAATGCTCAGGTAAAAATTTAAGAGTATCAAGTCCATGATAGGTCGTTGGATTATGTAATGCTAGAAATATCAGGGAGCGCATGGCCGAAGCAGTTTCATATGTTGAACTAATAATAATATTTAAGTTATTTTCTTTAGAATTTTTTAAGATTTCAAAGCATTTGCTAATACCATAAAGGGAAGGCTTGAGAATAATGTTTTGTGGTTTATTAAAAGATGCCCGCATAATATGAATTTTATCAAAATTCATAAATGATTCATCTAAGGCCAATGGATAATTAGAAATGTGTTTAAATAAAACATGTTCATTGAAATTTTTTAATGGCTCTTCAATGTATTCCAGAGAGTTATTAAGTTTATAACCTAATTTTTTTTCTAATGATTTAATAAATTCAATCAAATCTCTAATCTCAAAACTTTGATTCCCATCAAGCCTCAGAAGTGCTTCTGGTTTTTTTAAAAGTGTAAAATGAATTGCCTCGTGTGATTCTTCTAAGCTTTTAAGCGTTGGTCTAATTTTAATTTTTAAACAATTTGGAATTTCGGAACTGACGAGAGCTTTAGAATAAAGAGCATTTAGTAATATTGTTCTATTTTCAATTAAATCTAATATTGTATTTTTTTTAACTTCAATAATTTTTAAAAATATACTTTCAATGATAAATAAAAATTCTCCTTTAATATTTTCATAAATATGATTTTGATAATTAATCATATTAAAAAAAGGCAACTTAAAATCAATGGAATCTAAATTAATCATTAAATCATTGAAAAAAAATTCTAAGCAATATTTCCATTCACTAATACTATATAGATGAAAGTTTGGTAGTGCTGAAAAATCAATTTTACCTATTGGCACACCCAAAGAATAGATATGCACAGTGAGCAATTGGTTATTAAGAAGTTCATGCTTTTGAATAATGATCGGGGCGTTATAGCGAAAATCAGTCAGATGACATTTGATTTCAATAGCTAGTTTCATACTTTAGTGCCGAGAGAGAGAGAAAGGCCTAAAGATAAGAGCAAGCAATAAATTAATAAATATTGAGCAGTTTTTGCGAGGGCCATGTTTAGTGTTGAATCAATCGGATGATTATAAATATGTTTCCAGTTCTTAATAAAAATTAGAGGCAAAAAAAGAACAGGCAATAGTAAATAAAGATGAAATATTAGTGAGGTGGTAATGACGATTAGGGAAGAGCTAAATATTAAAATGATGATCAATCGCCGCTGAAAAATTTCTCCAAAGCGAACTGCAATTGTTCTTTTATTTGTTTCAGTGTCTGAATGAATATCGCGAAGATTATTGATGGCCAAAATGGTAGCAGAGATAAAGCCTGGGCCCATTCCTAAACATAGTGCAATTTTGGAAAATGTGTGAATTTGTAAATAGGTTGTTCCACTGACAGCAATAACTCCAAAAAAAACAAAAGCTGCGACTTCGCCAAGACCATTGTGTGAGAGAGGAAAAGGTCCTCCTGTGTAGCCGTACGCAAAATATAGGGCCAAGAGTCCAATGATAATTATGACAGGGCCACCAACCCACATTAAGTAAATTCCCAAAAAAAAGGCTAAACCCAAAATAGCAATCAGGGCATTTTTCATTTTATGAGGAGATATTAATCCTGCTTGAGTTACTCTCGTAGGTCCTAATCGTTTTTCTGTATCAATTCCACGCTGGGAATCTAAATAGTCATTGGCTATATTGGAAGCAATTTGCATTAAAAGTGCACAAAGAAGTGTGAGGATGGCCACAAGAAAATGAAATGTTTTTTGTTCAAATATGGCAACAGATAGTCCAAGTATGACTGGCGCCACAGAGGCAAAAAGAGTTTTTGGTCGAATAGCTAAAAACCATGGATTATTCATTTTTACTACTATAGTTTAATTGTTTTTAGTTTGTCATAAACAGATCGATTAGTTTTATGGTCAAAAAATATTTCCATCAAACAATGTCGATCTATTGATTCAAGTTTTTTTAGTCCCAAAAGTAGATCTTTCTTTTCCTTTACCGGTATATAATCAATGCCTACTAATCCAGCGGCTTTTTCAAATGTTTGTCCATGTGGACTTGTAATATAATCTAGCACATCTTTTTCTTTATGAATCGGAAGTAGGGTAAATATTCCACCTCCATCATTATTAATTAAAATAATCTTAAGTGGGATTTTTAAATCTTTCAAAAAATAAAGTGAATTTAAATCATGGATAAAAGCCACGTCGCCAATTACCAGGTAAAGTTCTTTTTGTTTCCCATCTATAAAACCACAACTGGAAGCAATAAATCCTTCAATCCCACTTACACCTCGATTGGTAGCAATAGTCAGATTTTTTCTCGTATTATAAGAAAAATAAGCATCAAAAGACCTAACCACGGTACTGTTTCCAATATAAAGACAAGAGTTGTCCAATATATTTTCAATGATCATTTTACTAACTGATGGATAGGCTAAAGGGCCATTATCAATCAATTCTATTTTTTGTTTGGTGAAGGACTCAAAAGAGAGGTCGAGTTTTTTTTCCGCAAATGGAGTTGTGATATTTAATTCTTTTAATGTTTGAATTAATGCTTTGAGAGTTGAATTTATATCAGCATTTATTCTTATTTTTGTATGATGAGAAGGGTCTTCTTTTTCTTTGTTTAAACTAAGTGTAATTAAATTAATCGAAGGCACTTGTTTTAAAAAAGTATAATAATGCTTAGAAGTAAGTCTTCCTCCAATATGAAAGACAGTTTCGGGAGGATTTTTGATTAAGGCTTCCTGAACTTCTGGATGATCAAGTGTTGGGAGGGCGTTATCAGTTAAATTGAATTGGTACTTAAGAGAGCTCGACACATCAAAATAGGTGGGCCAATTAAGTAGTTTTACAAATTCTTTAACAGTTTGAGTTTCTTCATAGGGATTGAGACTGCCTATAACTAAAAGGGCAGTTTTGGTATTTTTTAAAATCTGCACAATCTCTTCACAGTCTTTTTGAGCAGGAGTTGTGTTGAGATTCATATAACGAGTACTAGGACCTTGGCGCTCAATTTGATTTTTGGCGAGATCAAGATACGATTCTGGAATATTTTGTCGAGTATTTTCTAGTGGTTCTCTAAAAGCACAATTTAAATGAACAGGTCCTTTTTGGGGGAAAAGAGATTTATGGATGAGATTTGAAAGTGATGAAGTTAAAGCAAGGGGACTAATCTCTATTGATGGAGCTCCTAAATTCATTTCACCTTGGACAAAATCGCCGTAAAATTTTGTTTGGTCCATTGTTTGATTGTCATCACAAAAAGTTAGCTCGGGTGGTCTATCAGCTGAAAGAATAATTAGTGGCAAATTTGATTTTTTTGCTTCAACAACGGCCGGCATATAATTGGCCATGGCGCTTCCAGAAGTACAAAGTAGAACAGCAGGCAGGCCAGTCGCTTTTGTATAACCTAAAGCTCTGTAACCCGCTGCTCTTTCATCCATACAGAGAACGATCGATATCTTTTGGTTTAAACTTTGAGCATAAGTCATGGCCGCGATGAGTGGAGCATTTCGCATACCTGGAGAAAGATAAAATTGGGTAACCGAGTTTTTCAAGAATTCGTCTATAATAAGCGAAGACCAGACTCTATTTATATTTTCATCAAGTAATTTATTCATTGGTTTATTACCTTTAAAAATGGATTCATTTTTAATCCAGTTTCTATCCATTCTTCTTCTGCATTAGAGCCTTGAACAATTCCGGCACCGCCAAAAATAGTAAGAGTAGATCCTTCTATTAAAGCACAACGTATTCCAACGGCCAATTCAGAAAAAGAAAAATTAACTATTCCTATGGGAGCAGCATAACTTTTTCTTTTATAGGGTTCTAATTCACTAATTTTAATTTGGGCCATTTCCCATGGTAATCCGCCTACTGCAGGAGTTGGGTGAAGTAAATCAACTAGATCGATAAATTGAACACAATCTTTAAGTTCAGCTTTAATTGGCACCGATCGGTGTTGGATATAAGGAAGTTTCATGGTTACGAGCGGAGACAAAACAATGCTGTTCGTAAGTGGTTTTAATTTTTTTACAATTTCTGCAGTAACTAATGAATGTTCTCGAATCAATTTATCGTTACTATTTAAAAGGGACTCAAATTCCAAATCTTCTTGTTGAGTTACTCCTCTTGGTGCACTAGCGGCCAGAGAAATTGAATGGAATTGATTGTCTTGTTTTGAAAATAGTTTTTCAGGTGTTAAAGAAATAAATGCCTTATCAAAAGTTATTTGCTGAAAAATGGCGTAACTAGATTCTGCATTATTGTTTTTTTCCATGATAGCTTTAAAGAAAGCAATCGGAGATATGAGTTCGTTGTATTGAAATATTTTTTTTCTCGATAATACAATTTTTTCTAATTCTTTGTTGTTAAATAATTGATCACATCTTTGGATCATTTTCTCCCATTGATCATGTTCGGGGAATTCTTCATAGGACTCCCATTTGGGAATAATTGGGTCATAGTGGTTAAGTTCGAACTGCTGATTAAAAAATAAACTCGGTGTAGAGTAATTATTATACTCTAAGCTTTCATGAATCATTAGTTCTGTAATGTTTTGTTTTGTAACAAATATCCACTCAGGTAAAATGAATGTTGAATTTTTCGAGTTTTCTTCAAATTGAAAAAAAGTTGTCAGGAAATCCTGGGGATAATCTTCTAGATATTTTGTAAGTTCTTGGGCCAGTATTGTTTTAGAATGACCTAAGCCTAAGAAAGAAAATTCTTCGTATTTAGATTTAAAATAAAATATTTTTTCACAATGAACATGATTGATTAATTCTGAAAGATCAATTTTATCAAAGTGAAAAATAGGAAGTTTTTGAGCTTCGCTTTTGAGTTCCTGCCAAATTCGTGGAAGTTCTTCATTCAAAAATTGTTCAGTTTTCATTTAAGAAGATTTTTTTTTATCGCCAATATAAAGCATGGCAATTCCAAAAGTTAAAGGCATTGCTGATAAATTTGTAAATCCAGCATTTTTCATCATTCCTAAGAATTTTTCACCGTAAGGAAAATCTTCTACGCTTTGATTTAAATAAGTATAGGCGTCTTTATGTTTTGAAATGAGGTTTCCAATTTTTGGTAAAAAATTGCGAAAGTAAAAAAAATAAACTGCTCGAATAAGTGGATTTGTCGGTATCGCAAATTCCATAATCATTAAACGGCCATTATCTTTAAGTACGCGATGAATATCGTAGAGAGATTTTTGTGGGTCTGAAAAATTGCGAATTCCAAAAGATATAGTTGTTAAATCAAATGTATTATCGGCCGCTGGAATTTGAACTCCATCTCCCAACATCAAAAAGATTTTCTTATCGAGTCCTTTCTTTTTTACCTTTTGAATACCTATATCGACCATTCCTTTTGAAAGATCGATTCCAGTTATCTTTTTGACTCGGGCATCTTTTATTAATGTCAAAGGCACGTCACCTGTTCCGGTCGCTAGGTCTAGGGCGTTGATTGAATCTTTATTAGGTAAATGTTTAAGGATTTTATTTCTCCAGTAAATATCAATTCCAAAAGAGAGTGTATGATTTAAGAAGTCGTAGGTTGATGCGATTTCGTTGAATATTTTATATGATTCTTTTTTTCTTTCACTAATTGGATTATTCATTTTTGCCTCAAATATTGATTTCTTTATTTTTACCTTAAACTAGGTGTTCCTAGCAAGAATAGGATTTACAAAAATGATTGTTTTTGTTAACTTTACCTTAGGCACAACCCCCAAATTGGACTTAAGGCTCGATAATGGTCACAGATTTTCTGGATTCCCTACCTCCACATGTTCTTAATATGTCTAAAAATTTAGATCTACAAGTGCGTTCTGTAGCTGCACATGAGGCCATTGACCTCGTGCTCGCTCAGACTGTTTTAAGAGGTGGTAAACGATTGAGGCCACTTTTAACTTATTTAGGTGCAAATTTATTTAATGTAGATTTAAAATTAATGACTCCTTTTGCCCGCGCCACTGAATTAGTTCATGCTGCTTCACTCTCTCATGATGATGTCATTGACAATGCCACGATGAGAAGAGGTGCTCCTTCAATAAATATTTTAGCTTCAAATAAAAAAGCTGTTCTTGCCGGAGATTATTTACTGTCATCAGTCATTGTTGATCTTTGTTCAACCGGAAATCTTGAACTTGTCAGAGAGATGTCTCATGTCATTAAAGACCTTTCTGAAGGCGAATGGCTTCAATTAGATTTAATTTCAACTCGGGCCTATACTCGGGAACTCATTCGTGAAATTGCCCTTAAAAAAACGTCATCAGTGATGAGTTATTGTACATTGGCCCCAGCAGTACTTGCCCAATGTCCTTCAGAAGTTAAAGAGATTGCGCGCAATTTTGGAAAAAGCTTAGGACTGGCATTTCAGTTAATTGACGATACTTTGGATTACTCTGGAGAGTCTCTGAAAGATCAAGAATTAGATATTCAAAATGGAATTGTTAATTCTGTAGTTTTTGAACTTTTAGAAGCAAGAGCAGATTTAAAGAAGCGTTTTGTAGAGGGCGAAAATCTCTCCGGGATACTTGCTTCTTTAGACATATTGCCTTTTGTTGAAATCATTTCGGCCGAAGCTCATAATCACTTAGAAGAGGCAAGGCAATCATTGGTTTCACTTGAATCTTATTTAAGTAAATCTCTTTATAAAGATCGCTCTGTTGAATTAGAATCTGCCCTAGAGCACTTGCATTTAATTATTTCTTATATGGCGCTTAGAAAAAACTAAAAGAAAAAAGGCACTCTTAATGAGTGCCTTTCAAATTTTTATTTTTTTTTATTTTTAACGAGTAATTGTACAAGTTTGACGGCCGCGAATGTCTCTTGAGCAGTCATTCATCGATAGTCTACAAGCTTCACCTAAGACGTCAGTTCCCTCTGGCCCTGTAGCTGTTGCCAAATAACTTTGAATAAACATTCCTGCTGGATCACGTCTATTTGTCATACATTGCTCAGTTCTATCTCTTCTTGGAGGTCGAGGATCTTGACGGTTATTAATTAAACCTCTATTCACACAAGTGAAGCCATAACTATTATTTCTAGCAAGCTCAACTTTGCAAAAATTATCTGATGTACCACAGGCCTCATACTCAGTTGCTCCAGGAGCACTAAACGTTCTTACGACCTTGCCGTAATAATCCATCATATCTGTTTGGCAAACTAAAGGATTTGGATTAGGTCTTGGGTAAGGATTTGGTTGGTTGTATTTAATTTCACAAATTGCATCATAGTAACGTCCATAAGATTGGGCCATCGACAATGCATTTCGGCAATCAAAGAGAGCTTGATCACAAGCAGCGGCCTGTGAATAATCTGTTCTTGTGAAAGTTTCAAATTCATATCCAGATCGGTCTTTAATGACAGAGGTGCAAACTTCTGCTGAGGCAAAAGTTGAAAGTGTTAGTAATAATGTACAAGTCAGGGTTAAAAGTGTTTTCAATGGACTACTCCTTAAAAAAATTCGAAAGTCTAAATTATTTAGATATTTCTATTAATTATTTTTAGCGACGACCTGGACCTGGACGACGAGGACCACTGCCAGGTTCATTGCGAGGTGGTTCACGGTGACCTGGATCTCTAGGGTATTGTGGTTCTCTTCCTGGACCTCTTGGGTCTCGAGGAAAGTTAGGTTCGCGAGGGTCCCGTGGATATCGAGGTGGGTAAGGAGCTGGATATGGTGCTGGATAATTTGGTGGATAGGCCGGAGGAACTGGTGGAACAGGATAGTTTGGAGCAGCAATTTTAACTAAGCAAAGAGCATCGTAAAAGCGGCCGTTTGCTTGATAATCAGAAAGTCTTTGACGACAATCCCAAGTAGCATCATCACAGGCAGCAGATTGAGAATAAGAAATGCGAGTAAAACTATCGTACTCAAGGCCAACTCTATCGCGGATAACGACAGTACAGATTTCCGCTGAAGCAAATGTTGAGCAGAAGAGTAAAAAACAAACGAGTGAAGCCTTCATAAAACCATTCTCCTTAAATCTTTAATAAAGATGTCCTATTTATGGGTTTAACGAAGTTCAGGTCTTATTGCAAATTTGACTTCGGCCTATAATCAACAAAGGGCCTTTTAGAGGCCCTTTGTAAGTAAATATTTATTTCAGTAAGTATTTTTCAATAAGACGGATTCATTATGGCACTAGTAATTTAGTAACTCTCTCAAGACCTATGGTCCGTATAAAGCCAGCTAGCTTAGGACCTTTTTCCAGGTTGATTAATTTCTTATAAAGGAGTGTAAAAACTTCCATAGGCTCTAGCTCTTCTGCGTTTATGAGTTCATAGATTTTTTCATGCAGGGCCTTATCATCTGGAATTGAATTCCACTCGGTTGTTAGAAAATCTCTCAAAACTTTAAGAAAATGGATTTGTTTTTCACTCATTTCTAAACTTAGAGGAGATGTATTGAGTGAAAATTTAAATTCTTCAGGTGCAGAGTTTTCTATCCAATAAGCTGCTCTTTGAGCTCTTTCTTGGAAACGTCTTTCGTCACGCTCATTTTTAATATCATTATTATAAAAACCTCTTGCTCTTTTAACGTCTAGGTCATTAATTTGAAGTACATTACATAAATGGCGAAACGCTGGTTGAAATGGCATCTCATTTGGAATTTCTCCAATTGAAGAAAGTTCATAGACTCTTTTGGCCATGGCCACTTTTTTCTCATTGCCTGCTTCAAGACCAAAAGCTAAGCGCTCCATTCGGTCGAAGTCTTCATAATTTTTTACAACATCTAAGTCAAAGCTTAGGGCAAAATCAGTATTCGTTTTATAAGACGCAAATATCCAGCGAACCATCTCAGGTTCATAAACTTCAAGGACGTCGTTGACTGTGACTAAGTTTCCTTTTGAAGAACTCATTTTACCACCCATGCCTTTAATAGACACAAAGTCATACTGCAAATACATTGGTGGTTTCCAATCATAAACTTCAGTGACGATTTCTTTGGCAGTTGTAAAAGATCCTCCTTGCGACGAGTGGTCTTTTCCACCGGGCTCGAAATCAACTTTTTCAAATGCCCATCGCATCGGCCAGTCCATTCTCCATGGGAGTTTGACTTTGCTAGAAGTATCTATATTTTCACTTCCACTATGAGCGCATTCTTCGAATTCACATTTGTAAGAGACAGTTGAGTTGCCATCAAAGTTAGTAATTGCTGTCTTGTCTCGGTTACATTTTGAACAATAGACATTGACTGGTTGCCAACTTTCTTCAAGTGGAGTCGCTCTCCATTTATTTAAAATGGCTGCAATTGCATTTTTACTTTTTAGAGTATGTTTGATTTGTTCTTTATATTCCCCAGATCTATATTTTTTGGCCTGGTAGAGAGGCTCTGCCACTATCCCCATTTTAGCAATTTGGGCTTCAAAGGCTTTTTCGTGGTGAGCAGCATAAGACTCATGCTCTCCAAATGGATCTGGTGTGTCTACGATTGGGCAAAAAAGGAATTTGTTAAGTTCGTCTTGATTGGGCATATTTGCTGGTACTTTTCTAAAAGTATCATAATCATCCCAAGAGAAAATAAACCGAACTTTTTTACCACGTTTTTTTAAACCACGAGCAACAAGATCAACTGTTATGACTTCTCTAAAGTTTCCAAAATGGACGACACCTGAAGGCGTAATTCCTGAAGCAAGAGTGTAGAGATCTTTGTCGTTGTTTGCCCTGATTAGTTTATCAGCGGTTAAATCGGCCCAGTGAACAGCGTCGTTAAGTGCTTGAGACATTTTATAAATCCTTGGTCATGTCGTTATATTTTTTTTAATCAATTCCAAGTTCAGAAAGTAAATGAGCTTGAGTCAGTGTCCCTTTTTCAACTTCAAGATTGACAATTACTAAAGCTCTTTGGGCCACTTGGCGATCTTCTGCTGTACAAAGGGAAAGGTCTATATGTTTTTGATTTTTAACTTCAGAGAATTTAACAAATTTTTTCAAGAGAAGTATGGCCTCATTTAGCGGTAATGTGTAAGTCATTGGATAGTCCTCAGATTTCTTGGGATAAGCGAAATTAATTATTATGGGGAAATAATAGTTTAAGTTTGAGTGCTTGAAAACAAGATTTAAGTGAGATTTTTAGCTGGATTGCGCGTAGCAAATGAATTTGACAATTTTTAAATGGATCCGAGGAAAAATAATCATTTTAGTTTTGCAAAAACTAACGAAATTGACTGTCTGAATTTCTTTAAATCTTGATCAGTAATTGATTTGTCTCCATAGAAAGAAGAACAAAAAATTTCAGTTATGTTTTTAAGATGAATTTCAATTTTTTGATATTCGAATGAGACTTGATTATAAAGTTCTGTTGGCGGAGGTGCTTCAACATCAGGATAATGAATGGACTTTATCATTTTATAAAACAATTCATAGTACAACATTATTTCTTCTTTAGGGCCTAGTTTAAGTTTTTTTAGTTGAACAATTTCTTTTGAAATATTAATTTGTTGATCGTCAACTGGTTTGTACTGCTTCAATTCCTTTATGTTTGATTTCTTAAGAATTTTATTTAAGAAAATTAAAACAACAAAAACTGCACTTAGAATAAGTAATGATTTAAAGAGTTTTAGGAGTTGAGTTAAAAGAGCCTCACTTATAAATGGCTTGTCTGGAGTTGTTTTTTTGGGTTCTTTCCTTATGTCCTCATTTATCAATTTAGAATTATGAAAATTTCTATTTTCGTTTTTGAGATTGTTGGTAATTTTATTTTCTGCTAAAGAATTTTCAGTGTTAATGTTTTTTGTGATGTTTTGAATTTTGTTTTTTAAATCAATTACATCTTCAGCATTTGGATTTTGATTAGTTTTAATTTGGTCTAAGATTTCTTTTGAATTATTAATATTTTTTTTAATGTCTTCAAACTTTCCTTCTTCGGGCAAAAGGGTGCTCGAATTGTTTTTTCTTTGATCATAAAGTGTATTTAAGTCATTCTTGATATTTTCAATTTGCTCAATTCTTTTCAATTGATTTTCTGGAGTTTGAATGTTGGATATTAGATTATCGTGAAGTTCGTCTAGCTTTTCCTGAATCTGCTTCGTTGTAACAAGGCCATCAGGTGTTGTGGATATTTTATTGTTTGTTAATGTATCTTCTAAGCTATTTAAACTATTTTTTAAATTTTCAACATCTCCAAAGCTTGGCTCTGGTGATGATTTAATATTTTCTAAGATTTCTTTAGATTTTATAATTTGATTTTTTAAAATATCTATTTCCGATTGGTTTTGAGGTTTCGAGTTGGAATTAATATTTATATTGTCATAAAGAGAATTTAATTCATTGTTTATATGAGCGATATTCTTCTGTCTATTTTGAGGGTCCTGGCCAATTGATTTTAAGCTTTTTTGGAGTTCAGCAAATTTTGAGTTAATTTGCTCAGACGAAAATTGAGTAAGAGGCAAGTGGGGGGGATTATTTTTTTTGTTTGATATTTGATTGCCGGGTAATGATATTGATTGATTAAGTCTAGAGATATCGTTATTTAATAATTTTCCTAATTTATGATTAATTTTATTAATTCCATTAAAACTAATTAACTTATTTTGATCGATGATTGAACTAAATAAAAATAGACAGATACAAAATGGAATTAATGCACTTAGGGTATTGCTAACGATAAAGTCGCTGTTTTTTAGAATCGCTTTATTAGAATCTAGACTACTTTTTGAATAAACAACCAAGGTCGTCATGAAGAAAGTGATATAAGAAAAAATAAAAAAAGAATTGGATTCTTCGCAGTTAAGCGCAACATAAATACCGTTGAAAAAGAGAGGAATTAAAAGATGCCCTGAGGTCGCAGAGAACATAATTAATGTTGTCGAAATGAAGGGTAATAAAGCAAGTGTTGTAAAATTTAGAGGATCAATTTTAAGTGTAATGAAAACGAAAATGGCATTAAAGATAATTGCAAATAGTTTTCGATTTAGGTTTTTTTTAAAATTTGCAATTCTATAAAAACGATTTTCTTGATTGTCATCTTCGATATCTGTTTTGATTTCCTCGCCAGCAATAAGGATTTCATCAGGCGACTCATTTCCGATTGAATTCTCTTGATAAAAATCATGACTTTTAATTGTTTTTTCTAGAAATGATAAAGATAATATATAGGCCATCGCATAAAGGAGATACTGAAGAAAATGATTTGTGAGTTTAGATGTGATATCTCCAACGATTAAAGTTAGTAATAAGTAAAGTGTAAAGAGAGATTTGGATTTTGTGTTTTTTGATTTTAAGCTCAAGCTCTATCTCCATTTTGAGAGACGAGTGAATCCAGAATTTGTTTGTCGTAGGAAATAGATGTATTAATTTTCACGATACTACAATCAATTCCATTGTTTTTTAAATCTGTCAGTATTCTTTGTAATTGTCTTTGAGTTTCCTGCATAAGACCTTGGTAGTTTATTGCAGAATTGCCTTTAATTGTCTCGGCTAAATTGGGTGACCCATCTATTATGACCACTTGAATATTGGAATTAAATTTTGAATAATGAATAATTGCATCTATGTTTGCTTGAAATGATTCTGTCGGAAAAATTGGAGTAATATAAATAAGTTTAGATTCACTAGAAATATTGACTATTGATCGCTCTATTAATTTTGAGCTGAATTCAGCTTTTGAGAGGGGGAGAGTGCATATGACTAATTCTAAAAAATTAATATGTTCTTGTCCTGATCCACTTGCGAGTAATACATCATTACTAAAAAATTGAACATTGTTTCCATTGTTTAATTGTCTAGTTGCTACGGCCAGAGTTATATCTTTAGCATATTCCCAGGTTGATAAGTTTCCTCTACCCATATGCATTTTTTCATCCATATTTAAAATAATGGAAATAGTTGTATTAACATTTTTTTCAAATTCATTGAGGATGGTTTTTTTTGTTTTTAAACTTAATTTCCAATTAATCCGCCTAATAGAATCGCCTGGCCGGTAAGGTCTAATTCCTATAAAGTTAGTATTGTCTCCTCTTGTTGGAGCATCGTAGAGTCCAAATTGTAAAGCGTATTGATCACCTCGGATTTGCATTTCTCTAATTTTTTCAATTTGCGGATAGACTTTGATTGTCTCAATCTTGTCTTCAATTATTTTAAACTGAAATATATCAAGAGGATCTGAAACCGTAATAATTAATGGTCCAAAGTTTTTTACGCCCATTCCAGCATTTAAGGAATATGATTTATTTTTTATTATAAATGTATTTTTTGGAATTTTATTGCCGAAATCAATAGAGTTTATTTTGCTTTCAGTTCCATCAAAGGAGTCAGTAATATAAAAATTTTCTTGAGTAAATTCTGATAAGTTTGAAAGAGTATACTCTACTGAAAATTGATCTAATTCTCTGGCAAAATGTGGAATTTTTCTTTTAATTATTATATTTCGGCTTTCATTTTGAGTTTTAAAGTAGAGGTATACTAGTAAAAAGGTAGTACTTAGTGCAAAGATTAAGCAAATTTTTATTTTAATTCCCAAAAGTAAATTAATTATAATGAGTAATGTTGAAAGTGAAAATTTATTGAATATCGTTTGATTATAATAATAAAAATCAGAAAAAGTTGAATTTTTATTTTTTAAAGAAAAATATTCTTTAAATTTAGGAGGTTGAATTTCCCTCATTTTATCGGAGCCTTTATCTTTAGGAGAATGTCTTTAATAATATTTACAGAGGATTTTCCTGCAAATTTTGCTTCAGGAGTTAGTAGTATTCGATGCGTGAGTACCGGGTTACATAATTGATAAACATTAGTTGCTCTAACATAATCATCACCATTGATATAGGCCAAAGCTTGGGCCATTTTTAATAAAATGAGAGTAGCTCTGGGACTTGCTCCAAGTTTTAAATCAGTGTGTTTTCGGGAGGCCTCAATTATGTCCATTGTATACTGATAGACACTTTCATGTATGGAAATTTGGTTTAAAGATTCTTTGATTTTTACTATTTCTTCACTTGAAATAACTGCTTCTATTTGATCGAGTGGATTTGTTTGATATCTATTTTTAGCCATGAGTACTTCCATTTCTCTATTTGGATAACCAAGAGAAATTTTAATACTGAATCGATCTAACTGAGCTTCTGGTAATGGAAAAGTTCCATGCTGCTCAATTGGATTTTGAGTGGCCATGACGAAAAATAGTTTATGCAATTGAGTAGTAGTATTTTCAATTGTAACTTGTCTTTCGGCCATACATTCTAAAAGTGCAGATTGTGTTCTTGGTGTCGCTCGGTTAATTTCATCACCAAGAAAAAATGTGGAAAAAATAGGACCTTTTCTAAAGAGTAATTTTTTTTTCTCATCGTCATATATTGTTGTTCCAATAATATCACTTGGAAGAAGATCTGTGGTAAATTGCACTCTTCCAAAATTTATATCAACAGATTTAGCAATGGTTTTTGCCAGTACCGTTTTTCCTGTGCCCGGTACATCTTCAACTAAGACATGCCCATCTGATAACCAGGCAGCAATGATTAATTGAATTTGTTTTTCTTTACCGTGGATTACCTTATTAATATTGTCAAATAGTGGAACTAGGTTTTTTGCGATATTTTCCATTAATTTCTCCAAGTATAATGACAAAATTATACTTGGATTTAATGAAAGAAGATGATTATTTTAAATGTTGTTCAGACATTAATTGAATTATTATTGAATTTGCTTTTGGATTTCGATAATGCTTGGCCCAATAAAGTAGACTTTTCTTTTTATATTTCACATTTAAGATTTCCGGTTGATTCGTTAATTCTTCTAAAAGGGATTGGTGATGATTAATCCTTATCAAGCTGATAACTTTCTCTAAATCAGCCTTGGTCACTATTTTATATTCTATTTCATTGCAGTAATAGACATGGAAAAAAACAACTGGAATTATGATGAGAATATATGCCGGAAATATAAAACCGAACCCCTCAGGTTTTAAGCAGACATAGACAAAATTGAGTATTAAGTAGGGAAAAATTGTTTTGAAATAGGCATCAAAGTATTTAGATAGATTACTTGGATTGGGAAGACTTCTTAATTTTAATCCGTATTTTTTAATAAACTTTATCAACATTAATTGATTGTATATGAGAATCATTAATACTATAAATAACAGGGCAAGGTTTTGAATTCACATTGGACGATTGCCTTAATTTAGGGGCAATTTTTTTAAAATATTTATAAAGACTAAAATTATGACTAAACATTTTGAAATTTTTAAAGCAAGCATTACTTCCATCATTCAAGAGACTAGTAAAATAAAGGTTTTCAGACTGAATTACGGAAATCGGAAATTCTCATTTATTCCAGGACAATGGATAGATCTACATTTAGCAATTCCAGGTAAAAATATTGGTGGCTACACCATCGTTTCAGCCCCTAGTGATTTAGGTTATATTGACCTAGCAATAAGAGAATCATTAAATCATCCAGTGACTATTTTTCTCCACAATGAGGCCAACATCGGCAGTGAGGTCATGATCACCGAAGGACAAGGTAAATTTTTTTTACAAAAAGAATTCTTAAATAGTCCAATTACTTTTATTGCTGGTGGTATTGGCATAACTCCCTTTTTATCGATGTTTCGAAGTCTTGATAAAAAAAAGAATCCACCCAAAATATTTTATTCAATTTCAACTGAAGAAGATATTCTTTTTAAAAATGAGTTAAATCCTTATTCGATATTTACAGCTACTAAGAACAGAAACTCAAATTGGAGTGGTGAAACTTCCCGAATTAATCTTTGTTTATTACAAAAATATCAAACTAATTTTGAATCACATTTTTTTATTTGTGGTCCTAAGTTGATGATTGAGGATTTAGTTCTTGAATTAAAGAATTATGGTGTTCCAAAAGAGAAAATTCATTTTGAAAAATGGTGGTAGGTTTTCTTTTGTCAGTTAGGTTTGTTGAATTTAAATAATGCAAGATTTACCCTACTTGAAAGTCTAAATAACTATGAAATAATTAACTATCTAATTATGAGGAGAGCTCTACATGAAGTACTTAATTTATTTTTTATTTGTTTCATTATTTTCTTTTTCAATTTTTGCAAAGGATATGAATTTTCGCCCTGAAGTTTGTTATACAGATGGTGAATGTGCGACACGAAATCCACCGACGATACAATCCGTTTGTTTTAAAATTTGCCAGCTAAATGGTCAATCGACTTGTACTGATTTACCTGTCACTTCAATCTGCGATAAAGGTGGAAAAGTTTATGGGGTTTGTAAGCCAGAGGTCGTCGCTTTTTCAAGTAATGATCCAAAAAATTCAGAAGACTGTATCGATGCTAGCGAAGCGCCTTAAACGTCTTACTGGCCTAAATAAGCTTTTTTAATTTCAGAATTATTTAAGAGATCAGCGGCTTTTCCTTGAAGTGAAATTTCACCATTTGTTAAAACATAGGCCCGGTGTGAAATATTCAGCGCCAGGTAAGCATTTTGTTCAACTAATAATATACTCATGCCTCGTTGATTAATTTCTTTAATGGCCTTGAATATAGTGCTTACTAAAATTGGAGCTATACCTAATGAGGGTTCATCTAAAAGAAGTAGCTCTGGCTTACTCATGAAAGCCCTTGCAATGGCCAGCATCTGTTGCTCTCCTCCAGAGAGAGTTTGAGCGAGTTGGTGTTCGCGGTCGAGTAACTTTGGAAACATAGAATAAACGTATTTTAAGTCATCAGCAATTCCTGCTTTGTCACGGCGAAGATAAGCTCCCATTTCTAGATTTTCTTTTATACTTAAATTGGCAAATATTTGTCGCCCTTCTGGAGATTGAGCTAATCCCAAAGCCGTTATTTTATGAGCGGGAAGTTTATGGATAGCAATGCCTTTAAAACATATTTCTCCTGAGCTCGCTGTTTGAAGACCTGAGATAGTGTGGAGAGTGGTGGTTTTTCCTGCCCCGTTTGAACCTAAAAGAGTGACAATTTCACCGGTCTCTACAAAAAGATTGATATTTTTAACGGCATGAATAGCACCGTAATGAGTGTTGGTATTTTTTAATTCTAAAATTAAACTCATAGACTCGCCTCGATTTCTGCACCTAAGTAAGCTTCAATGACTCGTTTATTGTTTTGAATTTCTTTAGGATTTCCACTCGCGATTAAATTTCCATAATCTAAGACAAATATTTTTTCGGCAATTTCCATAACTAATTTCATATCGTGTTCAATTAATATTATGGCCATATTAAATTGGTCTCGGATTAAATGGATGAGTTCTGATAATTCACGAGTCTCGGTGGGATTCATGCCGGCCGCGGGCTCATCTAATAAAAGTAGTTTTGGGCCAGTTGCAAGTGCGCGGGCCATTTCTAATTTTCTTTGTTGGCCATAAGCGAGATTTTTTGCGAGAAAATCTTTTTTATCATCAAGCTTAAAAAGTTTTAATAATAAAAGACATTCATCTTCAATTTTTTTTTCTTCTAAGTGAAATTTTTTCGTTCTAAAAATTCCGTCCCAAAATCCATATTGAATTCGTGTATGTTTGGCGAGCTTAATATTGTCAATTACCGTGAGGTCTTTAAAAAGCCGGATATTTTGAAAAGTACGAGCGATCCCCAGCTCAGTGACGTCACTTGATTTAATATTTTTTAAATCTTTTTGATTAAAGATGACTGAACCAGAGGTAGGAGAATAAATACCAGTGATGGTATTAAAGAGTGTAGTTTTACCAGCTCCATTGGGACCAATAATAGCGACTAGGTCATGAGCTAAAATATCAAAGCTTACATCATTGACTGCCGTGAGACCGCCAAATTTCATGGTGACATTTTGAAGTTTAAGGATTGAACTCATGCCTTACTCCTCAATTTTGATCCACCTAATTCATGAGGTCCGAAAATTCCTTGAGGGCGAGCAAGCATTAATAAAATAAGAAGTACCGGAAAAATAGTCATTCTCCAGGCCGCAATATTTCCACCTGCAAATCGTAAAAGTTCAGGAACAATCGTTAAGACAATGGCACCAACCACTGAACCCGTCACTGATCCTTGGCCACCTAAGATCACCATTACTAAAATAATTACACTCCACATGAAATTAAAATTCGAAGGATGCAAAAATTGCTGAGTATGAGCAAAGAGTGCTCCGGCGATGCCTGCGATTCCAGCACCTATGGTGAATGAGAAAAGTTTGTATTTAAAAAGATTTACTCCCATATTTTCAGAGGCGATTTCATCTTCTCTAATAGAAATGATCGCTCTGCCAAAAGAAGATCTTTTTAAATTGATCATGAATACTACAGCAACCGCGGCTATAGCATAAACCCAAATGATATTGGCCCAATGGGGGATATTAATAAATCCACGAGGGCCTCCAATTTTTTCGGTATTGGTGATTATAATTCTTAAAATTTCTCCGAATCCCAATGTGGCGATTGCTAGATAATCTCCTTTTAGTCTTAGACAAGGAACACCAATGAGTATTCCACTTAAAGCCGCAGCGATAAATCCTACAATAATGGCAATCATCATATTAATGGCCGCAGGTAACGGCAGGGCATAGTAAACGCTGTAAACGGCACTGGCGTATGCTCCGACTCCCCAAAATCCCGCGTGGCCTAGAGAAAACTGCCCACAAAATCCATTGATGAGATTAAGGCTTAAAGTCAGTGTGATAAAAATTCCGGCGATTAATAAAATCTGAAGATAATAATCCATTTTCTTATACCTTCTCTTTTGTGTTTTTTCCAAGAAGACCTGAGGGCTTGATAAGTAAAATTAAAATGAGAATGAAAAATGAAACACCATCTCTAAAACTAGACTTATAAAGGCCTGCGACTAAATTTTCTGCGATACCAATTATGAATCCACCAAGGGCCGCTCCAGGAATGACTCCAATACCACCAACTACAGCAGCAACAAAAGCTTTTATTCCTAAATTCATTCCCATCATCGGTTCAACTGACATGGTATATCCCATTAACATTCCGCCAAGGCCCGCAAGTGCAGCTCCAAGAAAAAAAGTGAATGAAATAATTTTGTTAGTATTAATTCCCATTAGCTCAGCGGCCTGAAGATTATAACTGGTGGCCCGCATCGCTTTACCAATTTTGGTGAAATGGGTGAGCCACCATAAAAAGGCTAAAACCAACATCGTGATGACAAAGATAGCGAGCTGAACATTCGAGACATTCACTTCACCAAAATTATAAATTTTTTCTGTAATAAATGGCGGAATTGTTTTTGGATCAGCACCAAAAGTGAGTTGTCCGAAATATTGAAAAAAGAGAGATGTTCCAATAGCTGTTATAAGAGCAGGAATCCGTCCCGATTTTCGAATAGGTCTATAGACTAAGCGCTCGACGACGACAGCGAGAAGACCTGCGGAGAGCATTGCAACGAGTATGGCCACGGGCATTGGGAGATGGGCCTGTAAGGCATAATAGCCACACATTGCTCCGATCATCAGAAACTCACCATGGGCAAAATTTACTAATCTTATAATTCCGTAAACCATGGTGTAACCCAAGGCCACTAATGCGTATAGTGAGCCTTGGGAAATACCATTGATTAAATATTGGAGGCAATCCCAAAGAAAAAAAGCTACATTCTGGCCCATACTTTCCTACTAAGGATTAACTTTAGTATGAAAAACAAATCCAGTTTCCATTGCTTCTAATACAACAGCTGCTTTTTTCGGGTTTCTGTCTTTATCAAAAGTAATAAGTCCAGTTACACCTTGGTAATTTTTTGTTTTTACAAGTTCAGCGTTGATATCTGATGACTTATTTGATTTTGCTTTTTGAATAGCTGCATTCATAATTCCAACTGAGTCGTAACCAAGTGCTGCGAATCCACCAGGTTTTACTCCATAGATTTTTGTATATTCTTTAACAAAGTTTTGAACAATTGGATCTTTGTCATCTGGGGCAAAGTGATTTGAGATATAACTTCCTTTAACGGCCGCTCCAGCAATCTCAAAAAGTTTTGGAGAGTCCCATCCATCTCCGCCCATAAATGGAGCCGTGATCCCAAGTGCACGGGCCTGTTTAATGATTAGACCAACTTCAACATAATAACCTGGAACAAAAATAAATTCTGGGTTAGCACGTTTAACTTTTCTTAATAAAGATTGAAAGTCTGTGTCTTTGGCAACATAGGTAAGCTCTTCGGTTGAAGCTAGTTTTCCACCAAGTTTAAGAAATTCATCAGAAAATGATTTAGCGAGGCCTTTAGAATAATCAGATGTGTTTTCAATAAGGATTAATCCTTTTTTCTTTTTCAATGTATTGACCGCAAATTTGGCCATCACTACACCTTGAAAATCATCTGTAAAACAAGCTCGTGAAATATAATCTCCGACCTGTGTGACTTTAATATTCGTAGCAGTTGGAGTGATGAATGGAATTTTTGCTTCTTGAACGATAGGAGCAGAAGCAAGTGCAAGTGAAGAAGTAGGCTCTCCGATCATGGCAGAAATTTTATCGATATTAATTAGTTTTCGTGTGGCATTTGTTGATTCAATAGCATCAGATTTATCATCTTCAATAACTAGTTCGAATTTTTTTCCACCAGCTTTTTTTAATTTTTCGTAAGCTAATTTAATTCCGTTAACGTTCTCTTGTCCAAAAGTAGCAGTAGCTCCCGTAATAGGAGAAACGACTCCAACCTTTAAAACTTCAGCTGACATTAAGGATTGAGATAGGACTAAACTCAGTAAACATGCCCACAATTTAGGTGATTGGTTCAATAATTTCATTAAGCACTCCCTTGTAAAATGAAGGATATAAAACAATTTTTTAAAAATTTGTTAGTAAATACAGTAGCATTTGAGATCATCTTGTAAAGATATTTAGTCGAATGAAGATTAAGTTTTTAACTTATTAAAATATTGAGAAATATAAATGAAGTCTGAAATAACTCCTTTTTCAATTATACTTTTTAAGCATTAACAAAAGCTGTAAGAGAAAAGGAGAAGTTTGAATTATGAATAAAGACGATTTTACCCAAACTTTGATCCAACAATACTCCGAAGTGATCGAAGTTATCATTGTGGAGAGTGAATCTGTTTATCGATCCCATATCGATTATACAGAGCTTGATTTTAGAGTCAGGTCACTGATTCAATCGGCCAAAGTTGACGGCCTTGATGAAAATATTATTTGGGACCTGTTAGAGCACAGAGTTCCCGGTTATCTTCATTTCCTTAATAGTTCAGTTAAAATTGCCGCTTAATTCGGGTATAAAAGAATCTTGGATTTTTGGTCAATAAAAGTTTGATGGCCTTCTGTTTCTATGGCCTTTAGTTCTTTTAATGAACCTAGTTGATTCACCCAATGGCGAATTTTATCTGTGCCGCTGATGAGGTCAATAGCAAGTTTATGAAATTCATACTCATAAGGCTTATCGTGAAAGAGGAATTCATTTCCTAACTCGCGTTTAAACTCTCGGCAGAGCATATGAGAGACTATCCATGAAGGAAATTTTTGATTATCAGTTGAGTGGATATGTATCCCACCACAATTTTTTCCTTGATGTTTTTGAAACGTAGGAAGAAAAATAATTGGGCGGAGGTTAAATCCTTCAGTGAGGCCTTCTTCTTTAAACTTATTTAATACATTTTCACAAAATGAAAATGATTCTATGCCTGGGAAGCCTGCGACCTCAAGAGGTCTTGTTGTCCCTCTACCTTCTGAAAGATTTGTTCCTTCAAAAAGCACAGTGCCTGCGAAAGTTAAAGCTCCTTCAGGTGTTGGTAAATTAGGTGAGGGGAGCACCCAAGGAAGTCCTGTATCTTGCCAATACATTGATCGCTTCCAGCCTTTCATTTGAATCACTTCAACATGACAATCGGTTTTTAAAATTTTTTGTCCAAACATCGCTACTTCTCCCATTGTCAGGGAGTGGCGTTGTGGAATTGGATAGCGGCCTACGAAAGATTTATAATCTGGTTGCAAAACAGTTCCTTCAATCATTTCACCACCCACAGGATTTGGGCGGTCAAGGACTAGAATTTTAATATCTTTTTTTACACATTTTTCCATGATGAGTGAAAGTGTTGAGATATAGGTATAGACTCTAGTGCCTACATCTTGAAGATCAATGATAAAGGTATCAAGACCCTCTAGCATTTCATCAGTTGGAGTTCTTGTTTCTGAGTAAAGAGAATAGACCGGAATTTTAAAATAAGGATGAATATAATGGGTGGTCTCAACCATATTGTCTTGGACATCTGTCACAAATCCATGTTGAGGGCCAAATAATTTTTTCAGTCTACTACCAAAAATTTTTTGCATTAAAAGCACGCCAGAATTAAATTGCGAATCAATCGTAGCGCTATGGCAAAGGTAACCAATATTACCTTTAACTGAATCCTGCAGGGATTTGTCGTTAATAAGTCGTTCTAGCCCAGTAATTACTTTTGTCATATTTTAATTCCAAATAAAGTTAATGATTATGAGTAGATTTTAATTTTCACTTTTAATTTTGAGACGTAGGCCTATTTTTGTAAAGAATTATTCCTTTGCAAAGTCTGGTGTAAATCCACAAAAAGTGGGCATCATTTAAACTGCAGAGCTCTTAATAATACATAGACTTAGGTTCTATTAATATTATTTTTTAGTCTCATTATTAATCTGCCGATATAATTGATCAAACTAAGCAGCTATTGCCAATGGAGCTAAATGTGAAATTAAATGCAAAACAAATTTTCTTAATGTGTTCAGTTCTTTTGTTGAATGTATCGTGTAATGAGAATGTTGCATTTCAGAAAGTTTCAACAAAGAAAAGCTCACTTATTAGTGCTCCAGATGCTGCCAAAGATGCTCCTGCTGAAGTGGCAACAACTACAACAACTTCACCAATTCCTGCAGATCCTAATGGAACATGCGGGAGAGTTTCAAATTTAGAGATGTGTGCTCAAACGACTGGTTGCCAACCTTTATTAGAAGAAGACACTTCTGGGGTAAGTACAATCATTGGTTGTATTGCAGTTGCGAATGCTCCAGTGGTTGTCGTTGCTAAAGCACCCGTTGTGGAAGTCGTGAAAGTTCCTGAAGTCGTAGCAACTCCTGCAGCAGCTCCAGTCGTTGTCGTTGCAAAAGCACCAGTTGTAGAAGTTGTGAAAACTCCAGCAGTCGCAACAGTTGTAGTAAAAACACCTGTAGTTTCTACGGCGGTTTCACTTTCAGAAACAAAATATTCAACGAATAATGAAAGAGAAGATGAAGACGAAGATGATGATAAAGATAAAGATAATTCAAAGTCCACTACGTGCACTAAAGCACCACGTATGAAAATTCCTCAGACTTGTAATTCAATTGCAGCTCAATTTAAAATAAATCATAACCGTGAAATTAAAGTCGTTATATGTCATCATTCTGACAAAAAGGCTGAAACAATTGCAATTGCTTGTCCAGCTTTAAGTGCACATATGTCTCACGGGGAAGATGTGCTTGGAGCTTGTGTAAAAGAAGAATTGGCTTCAGTAAAAAAATAATTCATCTAAAACTAAGTATAGATAATTTATCTAAATTCTGCCTTTATCTAATTTTCTAAGTATTAAAAAAATGACAGCTATTATTATTTCATGAATTCAGGAGGAGCCATAGGATTAACGTGTTTATTTTTATTGTCATCTTTTTTGGGTAAAGTAGAAAAACCAACTTCTGAAGAATCTTTGACAGTTTTAGGTAGCTCATTCATTGGTGAAATTGAATTTGTTGTATTGTTCTTATTTTCATTTTGCAATTTCGGTGTGCTTGTAAATGTATCTTTTGGAAACACTGGTGGAGACATCGCATTTATTGGTGATGAATTATTTACCTGATTGATTATTGATTTAGATTCAGTATTTGTTGATTGGGTGTCATTAGTATTTTCAAGTTTTTGTTGAATTTCATTAGCATTAATATCAGAATTAATTTTTTCAATATTAGTTGTCGGAATATACCTTTTTTTAATTTTGTTTTTTGGGGAATGTGGAGGCAGCGATTTATTTTTTTCAGCACAAGATGTTAAATTGAAAAAAAAAACACAAATAAGTAAGCTATAATTTCTATTTTTTTTGACTAATATAATTATCTTAATAAAATTATTTATAATTTTGTTAATGTGAAAGTACATAAAATATCAAATCCTTGATTGTGATTGCATTGTGCTTCGATAGTATCTCCAAAAGCAAGTTTTAAACCAACTGTTGCACTTGTAGAACCGCATTCAAACGCTCTTATAACTGAGTTAGCTACATAGGTTCCATTATGGACTATAAAGCTTTGCATATAATTTGCTGAACCAGCAACACAAATATATGAGGTAGAGACTGCGAAATAATTTCCAGCTTTTTGAATTGTTATTAAACTTGTTGATGGGGGCGGGGTTAATAAAGTATTGGAAGTTATAGTTGAAACATTCCATGTTCCAACAGATGCTCCAGAGTGTGTTCCATAAATACTTAAGACTTCACCATTACTGCCATTCATTGCTGTCCAGTGTTTAGTAGGAGAATCATTATTACAAAAGACTGGTTTGTGAGCGACTTTATCATATGCGAAGGCCCCTTCTGTACTACACGCTCCATTTTCTAAGACACCTGTACTTCCAGCTCGTATTTCTCCATCAACATCTAATTTTGCTTCAGGAGTTGCTGTTCCAATCCCAACATTTCCACTGTCGTAATGAATAATACTGGTCCCAGAGACTCTGTTCCACATAGTATCAGTCGCTGTCGAAACTGACCGGCAAGTCGTTATATCAGCAACAGCTGCAGCCCCATTGGGAGTAATTTCAAGTTTAATAATTTTTGAAATAGTCGGATTAGAAGAGTCTGAATTTTTTAAAATTTCTTTATTTTCAAAAACAATTTTTAACAATGGAGTTTCGGCCCCCGGGCCCAAATCTAGTGCATAAGATAAAATTTTAGCTTTGCCATTGCCATTCACAGAATTTGTTAAATATTTTGAAGTGTAGGCTCCCGTAGTATTTGAGTATTGTTGAACATGATCTAGTGTTGCTAGCTTTACAGTTGCCAAGCAAGATTTTGGGTCTGAAAGAATTCCATTTATTTCATTGGTAATTAAGCTTATTTCAGTATCAAGTTGGTATTTAGCAGAACTCTTATTTGATTGTTTTGATATATTCATCGCTACTAGGCTTAAACCAGCAAGAAGTCCGACTACGATCATTACTTCTAATAATGAAAAACCTCTAATAGATTTCATTGATATCATTCCTTTATAATTCAAACTTTCAATAAATATATATTGATTATAGAGGAAAATAGAAAGTTGGGTAGTTTAATTGAGAAACAATTTCATCAATTCAAGACAACTCATTGATGACCTTTGAAGTTTTTTATTTTTAATTGTTAGCTTTATGAATTGATCAAGTATCTTATCTCCGGTTTCATCATGCATGAGTTCCGGGTGAAACTGGAGAGTGACTCCAAGGCCATTTTTAAATTCGAGGGCCTCTACAATGGGATTGTGATCTATACTCGTCGCGATAATTTTATAATCCTTATCACCATCTGGGATATAAACAGCTTCATGATGAAGGGAGTTGACTAAGATTTTATCTTTATCAAAAACAGAAAAAACTTCACTTGATTCATCTATATTAATGGGATGATCCCCATTTAAATGAATTGAATCCGCCGATTCTTCAATTTGAATATCTTGAATAAGTTTTTTATGATTGGCCACAGCACACATCTGGTGCCCTCTGCAGATACCAAAATTCATGCCTTTTTTAGCTTCAATAAATTGCCTGACGAATTTCAATTCACTGACATCTCGACGTCTGACAATACCTTTAGCATAAGTCGTTTTTTCGCCATACAAATAAGGATCGATGTCGGCACCGCCTAGAACTAATTGAGCATCAAACATATTGATTAATTTTTCTCTATAAGCTTTTGCAACTTTTGCATCTAAAGTTAAGTCATGCATGACTGGTAATACATAAACTTCGGCACCCAGAGCTTCAAGTCTTTTAATGACGTTGGCAACTCGTCTTCCATAAGGAGGAGCAAAGAGTTCGCGAAGCTCATTGGTCACGATGACAAAGCGAGGTTTGGTTGAAGCTATAGATTTTAAATCTTTAAATTCACCCATTTCAAAATGGATTTTTTTGTCTTCATCAACGAGATCTTTTATCTCACTTTGTTCTAATAAAGAATTTAGTGAAGGTGTTTCATTGATTGCTTTAAAATATTCTTCTAATGCTTGTTGCTTTGATTGATTATCTTTTTGAGGCAATAGGATATTGGCAGAATCTGGAGTTTGCTTCCATAGGATTGCTTCCGCGGCCCATAGGCTGCAGGACATAAGAATGGCGTAAATGAGGACTATTAAATATTTCATTTCAAGTGAATAGATAGCAAAGATCTGGCCCATAAATTTTGGGTAATATTAGGTAATTATCCCATCTTGAAGGTTTTAAATTGTCTATAAATCACAGTAATGTTTAAACTTTATTCAATAATTTAGGAATTTTTGAATGAAACTACCTAGATTCCTGTCAGCTTTTATTTATAAATCCATAACTTAATTAATTAAACATTCATTGTAAATTTCAACTCAGATCGATACTATAACAATGAATTTCAAAGAAATTTAGACGAGGAAGTCATGAAGCAATACCACCAATTAATGAAACATGTTCTCGAGCACGGAGTAAAAAAAGAAGACCGCACAGGAACAGGTACGATCTCTGTTTTTGGACATCAAGCTCGCTATAATTTGGCCGAAGGTTTTCCATTAGTGACGACTAAAAAATTACATTTAAAATCCATCATTCATGAACTCCTCTGGTTTCTTCAAGGAGAAACCAATATAAAATACCTAAAGGACAATGGCGTTTCCATTTGGAATGAATGGGCCGATGAAGAAGGGAACTTGGGACCAGTCTATGGCTCTCAGTGGAGAAGCTGGCAAGGTGCCAATGGTGAAACAGTTGATCAGATAACTGCAGTCGTTAATCAAATTAAAAAAAATCCGGACTCGAGACGATTAATTGTCTCGGCATGGAATGTGGCCGAAATTGATAAAATGGCCTTGCCACCATGTCATGCTTTTTTTCAATTCTATGTGGCCGAGGGCCGCCTCTCATGCCAACTTTATCAGCGTTCTGCTGATATCTTTTTAGGTGTGCCTTTTAATATTGCTTCTTACGCATTATTAACGATGATGATGGCCCAAGTTTGTGATCTTCAATATGGAGATTTTGTCCACACGATGGGAGATGCTCATCTCTATACAAATCATATTGAACAGGCCAATTTACAATTGACCCGTGAATTTAAACCACTTCCTCGAATGGAAATTAATCCTAATGTTAAAAGTATTTTCGATTTTAAGTTTGAAGATTTTTCTCTGACAGGATACGACCCACATCCTCATATCAAAGCTCCTGTGGCCATTTAAAAAATAAAGGATCTCCATGATTGTTTCAATGATTGTTGCCCATGGCCCAAAAAATGAAATTGGATTAAATAATCAATTGCTCTGGCATATTTCTGAAGATTTAAAAAATTTTAAAAAAATCACAACTGGCAAGACAATCGTTATGGGTAGAAAGACTTTTGAATCTATTGGAAAGGCTTTACCAAATCGGTTAAATATTGTCTTAACTAAGGATGCTGATTTAAAAATTCCAGGAACGGAAGTTATCAATGATCCATTAATGGCCTTTGATGTGGCCTTAGAAAATAATGATCAAGACGATAGTGAATTAGTTATTATTGGTGGTGCAGAAATATATAATCTCTATCTGCCATATGCTCAAAAAATTTATTTAACTGAAGTTCCTTACGTAGGCCCCGCTGATGCCTTTTTTCCAACGCTCACTTCGAGTGAATGGAAAGAAGTTGAATCGCAAAAATTTGAAACCTTTAATTTTAAAATTTTAGAGCGCCAATCCTAATT
>CANCFT010000014.1 GCA_947377285.1 Bacteriovoracaceae bacterium | reverse complement strand
TGGATGGCGCTGAGTCAATAGCGTTTAATCAGTCAAAATAAACAATATCAGATCAAAAAAGCCGGGCATTTTTCTTCTTGTAAAATAAGTTTGCACAACATTTTTATAAGGAGTTTTGAATGCCCGTGCCAATTGTAAACTTTATCAAGGATCTTTTTCTTCCGGAACTAAAATTTGTAAAATTAATGTCTTCTCCGCAAAAAAGACAACGAATATATCTGATGGAAAAAGTTTCAGATTTTGAAGTTTGTCCTAAATGCGCAACTAAAGCTCACACTATTTATGATCATGTGATCGTAACAATTCGAGACACACCCCTAAGAAATAAAAATATTATTTTAAAAATTAGAAAAAGAAGGTTTTTATGCAAGTCATGTAAAAAAGTTTTTAGAGAACCTGTCCAAGGTATCTTTAAAGGCTTCAGAACTACTCAGCGATATCGACATCATGTGATGTGGAATTGCACTCAGTTTTCCAATTTAAAACGTGTCGCTACCGTCACAGGATGTTCTGAGTGGCTCGTTTATAAATGTCACTATGAACAATTAGAATTAGAAACTCGAAAACTGCAATCGGAATGGCCTACGACTGTTGGAATTGACGAGCATTCCTTTCAACGAAAATATGGGCGAAAAGAATTTGTTACAGTCTTTGTAGATTATAATAATAGAAAAGTGCGAGAAGTTATCCTAGGTAGGGCACCTGCAGATATTTTGGAATCAGAAAGAATTTTAAAAATCAGAAGCCGAGAAAGAGTCAAAAATGTTGTTATTGATTTATCTTCAGGTTTTAAATTAGCTGCCGCTACTTTATTTCCAAATGCTATTATCACTGCTGATAAATTTCATGTCATTAAATTAATTTTTCCAGCGATCATGAAGTACAAAAAAGAAGTCGTTTCTAATACTCGTAACAGGGCATTTAAGCGATTACTCCTTAAGAATGGACACAAGTTAAAGTTTCATGAATCGCAGGTTTTAAGAGCTGTATTACACTTTTTTCCCACGCTAAAAGATTTATATACCGCCAAGGAAGCGATTCATTCTCTTTATCGCTGCAAGGGATACAATAATGCAAAACGATCATTTACTAAATTTACCGACTGGCTTGCGTATTCCAAAATTCCAGAACTTCAAACATTACGAAGAACGCTAATAAAATGGCGTGAAGAAATTTTAAATTATTTTAAAACACGAATCACTAATGCCCGAACCGAGGGATTTAATCGTAAAGCAAAACTCATTCAGAGAAATGCTTATGGATTTAAAAACTTTGATAACTATCGATTGAAGATTTTGTATTCTTGTCGATAGATTTTAAAGTTCTCTAAATAGTAATATTTATTGCTTTATAATAAAGCTAAGGGATAACTGTTTTTTATTTTAAAAAAATGATTTAAGAATTTAATTACTTACAACCGATAATGTTATGCAAGCATACAAGAAAGGATGTTTATCTTTTTAATATGATTGAGTTTTTTTGACTTATCCACTGCGAACCTAGGATAGCCGGTTGAAACTATGAAAGTTGGGCTTGAAGAGAGGCTTATAAACGAAAATAAAGTTTCTTCAATATCGATTCACCGATTTGTTAAACCGGAAACCTATGAGAAATTTGTGGAAAACTGGAAACGTGTACTAGCTAATGCCAGCGAAGAAATAAAGAAAAAGATTATTCACAAATTTATTAAAAAAATTGAAATTAATAAAAACGAAATCACAATTCACTGGTTAGTGGATGAAGATCATTACAAAACGGAGTTGGCTATAACGGCCAACTCTTCTTTATCAGGTAAAAATCAAAAATTTATCGTGGTCGGTGGTTCGCAAAGCTTGAAAAATGGCGCACTCTGAGGGATTCGAACCCCCGACCAACCGGTTCGAAGCCGGTTACTCTATCCAGCTGAGCTAAGAGTGCGTGGATGATTAGTTCAGCTAAGTATAAAAATTTCATCTCTATTAGACAAGTTCCATTCGATAATATATGAAAATTAAATGAAAAATCTTACATCTGAAAAAATCCCAGGCTACACCTTGCTCGATTCAGGCTATGGCAAAAAGCTTGAGATCATTGCAGGGGTGACAATCGAGCGACCCTCTCCACAGGCAATTTGGGCACCATTACTAGGTGAATCTGAGTGGAGTAAGGCCACTTCGGTTTGTATCCGTAAAAGTGACGGCGGTGGAACCTGGAAGCATCGTTCAGACAATGAGCCTCAGAACCTAGTTATCAAATGGAATACCCCCGAAGCCCGCGAGCTACATTTTAAACTGAAGTTTACTTCTTTTGGCCATTGCGGTGTTTTTTTTGAACAAGCAGCTGTTTGGAATAGCCTCGTAACAGAAACAACTCGCCTCCAAGCTCAACTTGGGAGACCTCTTAAATTTTTAAATCTTTTTGGCTACACGGGATGCGCTAGTCTCGCAGTACTCTCCACTGGGGCCGAAGTCTTTCATGTGGATTCAAGTAAAGGAGTTTTGAGCTGGGGAAAAGAAAATGTTGATCTCTCAAAACTTGACTCAAAAAAAATTAAATTTGTTCAAGAAGATGTAAAAGCATTCGTGAAACATTCTCTTAGAAAAGGTTTTAAGTACGATGGAATTTTAGCTGATCCTCCAAGCTGGGGTCATGGGGCCAATAAAGAAGTATGGGAATTTGACCAGATGATTTTTGAGCTTGTGAATGATTGCTTTAATGTATTAACCAGAGAAAATAGTTTTTTCTTTTTATCCTCGCACACTCATGGTGTTCAAGCCGACGCACTTGCAAATTTAATGAATGGTCACCGTTCTAAAAAAACAATTGAGATTGGAGAACTTGGCATTCGTCACAGTCATGATGAACGAATTTTGCCGGCCGGAATATATTCATTTGCTAAAAATATTTGCTAATACTTTAAGTGAATTTCCTGTCAATCTTTGAGCTGTCCATTCATTCATAGGAACAGCTCCAATAGATCGATAAAAATCAATTGAGGGTTTATTCCAATCGAGAACTGACCATTCCAGGCGGCCATATCCTTTTTCAACAGTGAGATTGGCTAAATAGCATAAAAGTTTCTTCCCAATTCCTCTTCCTCGGTATTTAGGAAGTACAAATAAATCTTCTAGGTGAATACCAGGCAAACCTAAAAACGTTGAAAAATTCATAAAATATAAAGCAAAACCAACTTTTTTTGAATCGATTTCATAAAAAATCACTTCCGCAAATGGACTTGCACCAAATAGATATTTTAATAACAAATCTTCAGTCACAACGACTTCTGACTCAAGTTTTTCATAGACTGCCAATGCCTTAATGAACGCAAGAATTTCAGGAATATCTTTGAGAGTGGCCGACTTAATTTTTTCCATTAGGCAATTCTCTTTTCACGAATCAGGAAGATAATTATTATCACTGTAACGATACTTGCTAATAAGAAAACATATGAACTTCCAAGCGAGTACCAAATCATTCCGGCCATTAGACTTGCCAACATTGAAGCAATACTTTGAGTCGTCGATTGAAATCCTAAGGCAGTTGCCAAGTCAACTTTTTGGCATAAATTACTAACCCAGGCTTTTGTTATACCTTCGGTTGCTGCAGCAAATAGTCCATAAAAGAAAAAGAGAACGTAAAAAATATCTATGCGAGAATTAAAAGACATCCCAGCATATGTAATAACAAAAAAACTTAATCCAAAAAGAAAGACTCTTTTTTTACCAAATCGATCTGAAAATATACCCATCTGATAAGAGCTAACAGCATAAATTAAATTATAAAATATATACAATGAAATAGTCTGAACATCACTCAATCCACTTTCACGGGCTTTAAGTAAAAGAAACATGTCTGACGAATTAATTAAAGTAAAAAGTAAAACAAGCGTAATGACTCTTTTATATTCAATGGTCGCTATTTTCCAATAGGTCAAAGAGCTCCAAAAAAGACTTCCTGATTCTTTTTTCTTTTCAATTTTTTTCTCTTTAACAAATGTAAGCGAAACAATGACGAAAATTGCAGGTATTAGTGCATAACTAAAAAGTTTTTTAAATTCGCCAGGATGATAATGAAGAAATACAAGAGCTAGGATTGGTCCTAAAAATGCGCCAAAGGTATCCATTGAACGATGGAAACCAAAAACTGCACCTTTAGTTTCAGGGGTTGCTTCGGCCGATAACATTGCATCTCTTGAAGCCGTTCTAACCCCTTTTCCCAATCTATCTGCTGAACGTGTAAATAAAACCCAAAAAGGGTTAGGAAATACACCAATGGCCGCTTTCGAAAGGCTCGAAAGCACATAGCCAAACCAAACAAAAGGCATTCTTCTGCCACTTACATCTGAGAGTTTTCCAAAGTAACTTTTAGAAATTCCTGCAATAAAATCGGCCAGCCCTTCAAGGACACCTATAAAAAGGGCACCCATGCCGATACTTTTTAAATAAAGTGGCATTATTGGATAGAGGAGCTCACTGGCGATATCTCCGAAAAAACTCACGATCGATAAAATTAGTACTGTTCGAGTGATGACCTTTGCTTTCAGTGGCTTACCCCTAGAAATGATTTTTAAATTTCCGTTTAGTTATTGTTGAGTATAATTTTTTCTTATTTTATTCACGATGGCCAATTTTTTGGTATAAACCCTCCATGAGAATTCGCATTATATTATTTACACTCCTTTTAGGTCAAAATATTTTTGCCTGTAGTGACCCATTAAAGCCCTTTTCAGAAGAATGCAAATTTCAAGATCGATATGAAAGAATCACAAAGGATTTTACAACTTATAAAATCAAAGTTGCTGACCTTAAAGGATTCCAGATACCAAAGGCCATAGGAAAAGCTTCATATTTCTCCTCTAAGAATGATTTATTAAATAAAACAGATTCAACTCTTTCCAAGAACAAGGACTGGACCATTTGGAACAATGGTCAAAAATTTATTTTAGACTTAAGTTCTGTTGTTATTGAATTTTCAGATATCACCAAGCTTCATAAAAATCTCTTCAATCCAAAGGGATTTTTCAACATTTCAAATGAGTATGGGAAATTAAGATCTAACAATGGTGAGACTAATCCTAAAATAATTTTTAACTGCAGTGATAAAATAATAAACGATAAATTTTTTGACTTAATTAAAAATTATGATCTTAAAAGTGAAGAAGGCTACCCTCTTTTAACTTTAAAAAACTTATTAGTTTGTGATGACAGAAATTTCAGCTCCGGAGACATGTACTTTTATAAAGGAGCAAGTGTTAAAAAAGAATTAAGCAATTGGCTCAATGACTTAAATGATATGCTCTCAAGGTATGAAAATAGATCGGCACCAGATGATCTCTCCCCATATAACTACTTAGCTGACATGAGAAGATGGTTTTTAGCCATTAAACCTTTTAGTACTGGGAATGAAGAGGTCATAGCGGCCATAATCGATTATAGTACTCAAAGACTTCAATTACCTCCTCTCTCCTTAGGTGAAATTACAATGCCTTTTCTTTTGGAATTAAAAGAAAATCGAGAAACAACTCTAAAACGAATTAATGAAACACTTAATTTTTTTGAATCATGTCTTTTTGAAACAAAAACAAAATTAGTCTCCCTTGAATGTTCACCTCTTAAATAGTTTTTCTTAACACTATCAGTATTTTTTTCAGACTCCCTTGATAATCAATTATCCTCGACATAGAAACATTTTATAATTTAAATGGGGTTTCTAATGAATTTGAAAATTAATACATTTGCACTAGCTTTACTTATGATCTCTTTTTCATTTCATTCATTTGCGAATGAAAGTATAAGTGTAACGAGTAAGCTTCACGAAACAACGACTCTTAAAAAAATATCTTCCACTCGTTTTGAACAAGTCAATTCTGTTGTTACTGGCACAGTAACAATTGAAGCAATGGCAGGTGATCAAAATTATAGTGCTACTCAAGATATCAATAAAAAGGAAACGACAAATACAAAATTCATTGAAGTTTCTGGGAAAAAAAGTGTTCGAATATCAAATACTCTTGACCGAATTGATGGAATCGTTGATGCAGAAATAAAAAAATCTCTCTTAGGTCATCTTAAAAGTATTAAGGTTAAAGCCTCTGATTATGAAAGCCTTTACGCTGAAAGCATGAAGAAATCTGGAATCAATTTATTAAAAAAATTAAAGATTTCTAACTTAGAAGGAACTTCGCTTTCTACATCGTTGAATAGTAGTGATTTTGATTGCATTGCCAGTGCTGATTTATTAGTTTGCCAACAAGATGCTGACATTACTATAGAAATTTCTGCAAAATAAATCGTTTACTAATTAGACTATGCCCCTTCTTCTATAAATTCGACTTTGTCTTCTTCCACATGAAATGGTGTATCGGACATATCAACTCGGTGTCGACATTTTGGGCATTCTAATTGTTTACCTAACTTTTTAGTAAATTTTTCACCCATTATGGCATAACCGCATCCAACGCATGCAAATGGAAATGGCTTAGTCCACATTGCATTCGAACAAGTCGGATATGTGGAACATCCATAAAAGAATTTACCATATCGACTTTTCTTTTCCGCAAATTTTCCAACTTTACATTCAGGACAGTGAACATCCAGAGTAAATGGTAACGTTGTTGCGCATGTTGGATATTCTTCACAAGCTAAAAACTTGCCATATTTGCCTTTTTTAATGGCCATTCGTTTACCACAAGTCGGGCAAGGATCATTAGCAAAGACTTTATCGACAATAGTGTATTCACCATCGAGAGATTTTTTAAAATCCTCAGTTGAATTACAGTCTGGATAATTCGAGCAGGCAAAAAACTGACCATTTTTTCCCCATTTAATTTGGTACTCACCATCTGCACATTTTCGGCAATGAACCCCTGTTGGAATAGATTGTTTTTTGAGATTTTTCATCTCTTCTTTGGCTTTTTCTAAAGTAAGTTCGAAGCCTTTCCAGAACTCTCGTAAAACTTTTTTCCAACTAATATCACCCTCTTCAATTTTATCCAATAGCTCTTCAACTTTGGCGGTGAATTCAATATCCATAACATCAGGGAAACTCTCTACTAACATTTTACAAACGACAGTTCCAAGCTCAGTAGGAACAAATCGGTTTTCTGTTTTTTCAACATATCCCCGGTCTTGAATATTAGAAATAATAGCAGCGTAGGTAGAAGGTCTTCCAATTCCATCCTCTTCTAATGCTTTTACTAAACTAGCTTCATTAAACCTTGGTGGTGGAGAAGTCCAATGTTCTTCCATATCAATCATTTTTTTAGGAGTAAAAATCTCTCCTTCACTGATTTCAGGTAAAAGACCAGACTTAGATTCTTCAACATCTTCTGAATCTACTTCTTTTCGACTTTGTTTTTCTGCAAGTGAATCTAAATAGACAGTTCTGAATCCTGGGAATTTTACAATTGATCCATTTGATTTGAAAAAATGTCCACCTGATTCAAAAGTCACAGAGGTTTGATCTATTACGGCCGGAGACATCTGAGATGAAATAAATTTATTCCAAATCATTTCATAAAGTTTTTGTTGATCAGGATCTAAATCTCCTCGAACTTCTTCGGGTGTAAATTCAAATGAAGTAGGTCTAATGGCCTCATGGGCATCTTGAACCTTACTTGTTCCTTTTTTCTTATAAGTAATTTCTTCAGCAGAAAGAAAATCTTTACCATATTTTTTAGGGATGAATTCTCTCAATGCCTTCATTGCTTCTGGTTCAGTTCTTACTGAATCTGTTCTCATATAAGTAATTAAACCTTGCAATCCGTGGTCTCTTAGTTGGACCCCTTCATAGAGCATTTGAGCAATCATCATTGTTTTTTTAGCTGTAAAACCCAATTTATTAGCTGCTTCCTGTTGAAGCTTAGATGTTGTAAATGGTGCCGTTGGATTTTGTTTGCGCTCTTTCTTTTTTACTTCAATAGCCTTTAAAGTTTTACCTTTAATGTCTGAAAGTATACTTCGAGAAAGCTTCTCCGCTGTTGGACCATCTAGCTCAGTTTTTTTATTTGCTTCCTCACCGTAGTAACGAACTTCAAAACTAATATTTTTTTTCTCTAATTCACCTTGAATTGAAAACCATTTCTCTGGCTTAAAAGCTTTTACCAAATCTTCTCGATCAACAATAACTCGTAAAGCAACCGATTGTACTCTCCCTGCAGAAATACCACGTTGAACTTTATCCCAAAGAATGGGAGATATTTTATACCCAACAAGTCGATCAAGGACTCTTCTTGTTTTTTGAGAATCATACATTGGTTGATTGAGCTGAGTGGGATTATCTATGGCAAACTTAACTGCAGTTTTTGTAACTGCATTAAAAACGACTCGATGAATATTTTTCTTTTTCCCAATTTCTTCGGCCAAATGAAACGCAATAGCTTCTCCTTCACGGTCCATATCGGGAGCTAGATAAATATGATTGGCGTGGCGAGCAAGTTCTTGGATTCTTTCTATTTTATCTTTTTTTCCAGTAATTGGTACCAAATCTAGAGCGAAATCATCTTTAACATCCACTCCAAGCTTAGACTTAGGTAAATCTTTTATATGACCATTGGAAGCAACAACTTGGTATCCGCGTCCTAAATATTTTTTTATCGTTTTTGCTTTTGAAGGTGATTCTACGACCACTAAATCGTATTTTCCAAGACTCGCAGAAGAAACAACTTCTTCTTCAACGACAACACCTAAGGATTTCTTTGCTTTTGCTGAGAACTTAGAAGGCATTTTGACGGCCGTTTTGCCCACTGCTTTTTTAGTTACTTTTGTTTTAGAGGAAGCCTTAACAGACACTTCAGTTTTAACAACTGCAGACTTTTTAGCGGCCGATTTTTTAACAACAGCTTTAGCGCACATATTTTTTACCTTATAAATTTAAAAACTATTTTTTGGGTCCAGTATTCAACAACTCATCTACTTCTTCAAGGTCAAATTCGGTGAGTCCGTATGGATTTTCTTTATTGTTAATATCTTCATCTAAGTATTTTTTACCAATATCTTTTTCAATTTCATTAATTGATTCAAAAGCGTTCGGATCAGCAGGTTTTGCCTTCTTTTCATGTTCTTCAAGACTTGATTGCTCTAAGAATTTATCTTCATCCACTTTTGATTCATTAAGAGATTTTTCGGTATCTTGAATTTCGTTTTCTAGTCGATCTAATTCTTTCACATCGCGTTCTGAGTCTTTGATTACAGATTTATCTCTCTCCTGACGCTCTAACTCCTCGAGCTCATCTTCAGTTAATTGAATTTTATCTGCTTTATTGAGAATGTCTTGACTTACGTCATCAAGATTTAGCTCAATATCTAATTCATCAAGGGCCTTACCTTCCATTTTTTTAACATCTTTTAACCTATCTTGATTTTTTAACCGAGCTGATCTAGCAGCTTCTTCTTGGGTCTTAGTAATTGCGATACTTCCCAATTGAATTTCACTTGAAGATTTAAGAACTAATGCTGTTGCAAAATTATCAGTTATATTTATAACAGATAGTTCACCCGAAATATAAGTTGGAGTCGACGAGATTTTTTTACCTGTACCTCGGTCAATAAATGAATAAACTTCGAAGACATTTCCTAACTCAACCCCATCAGCACGACCTCTATCTAAGTAGACGACATCGCCATTTGTAATCCCAGACAGAGATTCTCGATAACTTCCAATAATCGCGGCTTCGACACTACGCTTACTATATGTTCGAGCAAGTTTACCTATTTTTGGCGTATAAACTGTAATTCGGTCTTTTCGTTGAACGACTCCGGACTGTTCGACGACTGTGCATTCCCAAACATCGTCAATTTTTCGCCCAACTTTTATTTGCGCTGTTGTTGTATAAACAAACCCAGATCTGTCCGATATTGGATTTTTAATTTCGCCACCGGCAGAATAAACTGAAAATAAGTCTCCGGGTTTTACTTTAGCTGATTTATCAAAACTTACGTAAATTGTATCAAATCTATGAATAAATATTGATTCTTTAGGGGTCGATTTGATCTCACCTAAATCTTGGATGACGTTTGTTGTGACAAAGCTGTTAAGAAAAAAACCTTCTTTATAATTAAAAATAATTTTTGAACTTTTATCAAAACCAGTTTCATCATACTGATCAGTAGGCTCTTTAATTGCAATATCAGAAATAGGTGGATCGTATTTTTCATACTCAATATTTTTTTGTTCTTTTTCTAATCTTTCAAGATCATCATACGTTTCTTCTGAAGCAAATTGAAAATAAACTCCTTGATCCAAGAGTTTTTTACGTTCTTTTATCCAACCAGGAGGATTGCTATTGCTTCCACTATTGCTTCCAGATGAATATTTTCCAGTGATAACATCATCATCACTAAATTCTCCCACTTTTACATTGGGAAGTGAATCTGAGTCTCCAGTATCAAAAGCTAAAACCGTTCCTGGCTCTATTTCATGAGGATTCGCTATTTGTGGATTTAAAGCCCATATTTTTGAATAATAAAATCCAGAACCAAATAATTTTTTTGAAATCATCCAAAGATATTCACCTCTTTGAACTTCATACTTTTCTATTTTTGCTTTAGCAGAAATATCATCCCACTCTTTACCAGTTATTTTTTTTTGGACGTATTTAGAAAGTTCAAGTAACTTTTTCTCTTCATTTCCAACATCAAAGCTAAGATCTTTATCAGTGATAATTTCTGCTTTTTCTTCTAAGTTACTTTGATTTTCCGCTTTTTTCGACCTAGAGATAGATATTTCAGGATTAGGCTTACTGACTTCAGTCGGTTGTTCCATATTTGCAGAGTCTATTGTTGAAGAATTTGCAGTCTTTTTAGATTTAGTTTCTTTGACTTCCAATACTTCTGGAGTTGGTTTTTTCTTATCTTTTTCAAAAACAACTTCACCAATATCTTCTTTTAGAGATTGTAAGTCATCTTGCTCTTCTAATGAAGCTGATTTGCTTGCGGCAGCTTCAGACTTTACTGGCATGACTGCGGGAGCATCTCCCGTCGTTTTAAGTGACTCATAAACATTAACTTCTTCCAAGTCAGGGGCAACTGCATCCTGGGCCTTCGATTGAAGAGTTAACAAGCTAGATAATATGGCTAAAAAGAAATATTTATTCAAATTTAACTGGCCTCAAAAAAATCATGCAACAAAGAATAATACTTTGCTTGCTTTTCAGGTTGTTTTAATTTTTCATTGCAAGTAACAAGTTTTCCAAGTGCCTTTAAGACAAAACCAGAAAAGGCATATTTTTTAATAACTTCTTCATAGACTTGAGAAGCAAGGTCATACTCCCCTTGATTAAATAATAAATCTCCCAGCATCATTTTTGCTCTGACAACTATTTGTTTGGTTTCTGAATTTTCTAATTCTTTCAAAAGTTTCAAACCTGCATCAAATTTATTCGCTTTTACGAGATCAGAAACTTCATGCAATTTTACAATTTGTTCATCAATTTCGTCCGTATTATTTACGTGCTCAACTCCCATACTGGTAGGAATTGGTGGGCCTTTATCAGCAATTTCATTTTTATCTGTCTTCAAGGCATCAACAGTATCTAGAGATGCTGTATCTGGTATGGCCTTATCGATTCTATTTACTAATTCAGATGGGTCAATAGAGGTCTTTGCACCTACTTCAGGCTTTGTTTGCGAATTTGCCTCTTGGATTTTACTCTCAACGGCCGCAATCGGAGCTTCAACTTTAGTTGCTTGATTTTTTGATAGGTTCAATAGCTCTTGATATTTTCTGGCAAGTTCGTCATATTGTTCTTTCGGAACAGTTGTCGGTGGCGGTGCACCTTCACCTTTTTGGACAGAATCTACTGTTTGGCCTCTTCGAAGCCACATTGATGAACAAGAAGTGAAAATCAAGGAATTGCTCAATAAGAGCAACGCAAGAAGAGCCTTCATGGCATATTTCCTTTTCACTTTTTGTCCTCCATGACTTGTAAATGTGAAAGCGATAACTTAAGTTTATTCTAAATCAGTTCAGATACAAGTCAACGGAATTGGAAGGACATATGACCGATTACTCTAGTCAGCTTTTTCATTTTATTATTCGTCTTAATAAAGAAGACTCTGCGTTTTTTTATTTTCAGCTAGAAGCCAATGATGGTTTATGCTTTTACTCAACCCTTCCCTATGAACCGCATACTCAGTATAGGGACATAGAATTAAAGGGTGATAGTCTTTTACGTCACGAAGTAATTCATTTAATTAAACAATGTGGTAAAAAATTTAAAATTGATTTATTAGTTGATGAATTGATACCCGATCAAAAAAATCAAAAATAAAACTTTATTTTTGATTTTTAACTTTCTTTTTATGGGAAATTAAATCAGGGTACTCTAATTTTACGAGTATGGGAAAATGATCAGAAAATCCTGCATCATTTTTTGAAACACTTTCAAAATTATATCTTTGAGGAGAAAGTACTTTTTTTATATTTCTCCCCTCACTATTATAATCTTTTTTCTTGAGCTCATGAATAATGAATGTTGGTGCATAAATTTCAAAAGATTTGGGAATTAGTTTTAAAGAATTTCCAGTTAATAAATTTTTATTCACAAAAAAATGATCTAACTGATTCCATTGCCCTTTTGGTGCATAATAATATGTTCCAGCGGCCATTTTCTTTTTACTTAATTCATCAATACTTTTGTCTTCTTGGAAAACTTGAGAAACATCCGCGAAAAAATGGTCTTTAAAAAGGATAGTATTAAAAGGATGAGGCGAATTATCATCGATTGTGTTAAAATCTCCCATTGCTATAATGCTCATATGTGGATTTTTTGCCATTATCTCTTGGCTCCTTTTTAAAAGGATTTCTGCCGCTTTCACTCTCCATGAATCCGGATTTGCGAGGGAAGGCCAATGATTTACAAAAAGTGTAAGTGGGTATTTTTCATCAATTAAGAATTCAACTTCTAAAATATTTCTTGTAGCATATTCAACTGGTACAATATGTTCTGTTTTAGATATTTTTCTAATCATTTTATTTGGGTTATAAAGCAGAGCTACATCAACTCCTCGAGCATCTGGGCTTTCCGTAATTTCGAAAGATTCATAGCCTAATTTCTTGGCAAGTAAACCAACAACATGACTATTTTCTACTTCCACAACTCCCAGAAAATCTGGTCGAGATCGCTCTTTAGTCACTACTTCTGCAATTTGTAACAGCTTAATTTCTAATTTGCTTGAAGTCCAATCTGTAGCAAGGCACTCTTTCTTATGGTGTTTGCTCTTTTCTTTTTGGCATGCTTCATTTTTGCCAGGTGTATTCTTTGGAAGAAATGTCCAATCTAACTTATCTATCTTATTTTCAACATCATGTTGGCAATCAAATAAATTTTCAACATTATAAGACATAAGTTGTATGGTCTTAGCAAAAAGTGATTGCGATGGTGAAATTGTTAAAGTCATTACCAAAAACAAAAAAACAAAAAAACGCATCGCTATTCTCCTAAATTAAACTTTATACCCTTTGAGAAATTCCAAAACATTTTCATGATGAGACTTTGTTTTAAAATTATCCAAAATGTGAATTAATTTTCCTTCTTCATCTATTATAAAAGTTGTGCGGACAACTCCCATATATTCTTTTCCCATAAATTTCTTCAAGGACCAAACGCCATAACTTTCAATAAGCTTGTGTTCTGGATCAGAGAGTAAATCAAAATTTAGTGACTCTTTTTCAATAAATTTTAATAATTTCTTCGGATCATCTGGGCTTACTCCCAACGCAATCGCATTAAATTTTAATAAGTCCTTTTTTACATCTCTTAAGCCGCACGCTTGAGTAGTGCAACCAGGAGTCATTGCCTTTGGATAAAAATAGAGCACGATTTTTTTTCCCAATAATGATTTAGAATTTACTTCCACTCCCAGTTGATTTAACAAACTAAATGCGGGTGCTTTAAATCCTACTTTTTGAACTGTCATATTTACTCCTTTAACAAATTTTACCAACGATTGCGAAGTTCTCTCAGAGTCAAGAAAACATTTTTCTCTTTCGAATTCTCTAATTTTAAGTTTTTTAGTAATTCAAAACTAGTAAGTCTTAGGAATGTATTAATCTCTCTTTCTACCTTCATAGTATTTACAAAAAATGTTTCATCTAAATTTAAATGATTAATTCGATTATAAAAATCAAGAGCAGCTAAATTTTGAGGTTCGTAATGCTGAGTGAATTCTAAGTTTCGTTTTAAGTATTCATGTCCTGGGTAAATAAAGAGATCGTCTGGGAAAGGCTCAAATATTGTCCTAATAGTTTCATAAAGAACTTCTGGATTTCCCCCATTATGGCAATTACCAACCCCTGCATTAAAAAAACAATCCCCTGTAAATAAGGCAAAAGCGGAGTCATTTTTCTCCAACAATAAGCAAAGGTGGCTCATTGTATGACCGGGTGTAAAAAGTGATTTCACTCTCCACACGCTGCCATCCGAGAGACCTTCATAGACAATTTCTTGGTCTAATAAATTTCTATTTTTATGCGGGACAATAGCTTGAGAATGGGCCAATACCGGACAATTATAGATTGAAACTAATTTTTCATTCCCTGAGTAGTGATCGCAGTGGTCATGAGTATTCAATATTGCCGTTATCTGTCGGTTTTCTAAGGTTTTGATAACTTCATCGGCGCCAAAGGGATCGATGCAATAGATCGCCCCATCATCAAAAGTGATTAGATAACAAAAGTTTCTTTGGGTATTCTTAAAGAAGATTTGGTGAATTTTCATAGTGACCATACTATAGTTCACAGAGAATCAAAAATAAACCTGGGATTAGTATGAATGAAGTAAATATGTACACTAAACTATTTTTGGGCTTTCTAGCGGCAAAAAGCCTCATCGAAAGTGTTCTAGATAAAAGAAATTTAAACCATATTTTAAAAAATAGAGATTCTGTTCCTGCCAAATTTGCCGCTCAAATTTCCTTGGCAGATCATCAGAAGGCAGCTGATTATTCAATTGAAAAAATAAAAGTAAATCAATACTTTCATCTTTTTGATCTCATTCTTTTTCTTGTTTGGACTCTTGGAGGAGGGCTAGAACTTCTCAATCGGGTTTGCCTTTCATTGACACTATCCCCAATTCCAACCGGACTTCTCTTTTTTGGTCTCTTAGGAATAACGTCGTCGCTACTTTCACTTCCTCAATCACTTTATATGACTTTTGTAGTTGAAGAAAAATATGGATTCAATAAAACAACTTGGAAGATTTTAATAAGTGATATGGCCAAAGGCTCTCTTCTTGCTGTTATACTTGGAGGCCCTATTGCTTATTCCATTTTATGGATAATGGAAAAACTTGGTCATAATTGGTGGTTATATGCTTTTTTCTTTTTAACAGCTATTCAACTTCTACTTGTATTTATTTACCCAACCTTTATTGCTCCACTATTTAATAAGTTTTCGCCACTTGATGAAGGAGAAGTTAAGGACAAAATCTTGGGACTTTTGAGTCGATGTGGATTTAAAAGTTCGGGTCTTTTTGTCATGGATGCCTCAAAAAGAAGTGGGCATGGAAACGCCTATTTCACAGGTTTTGGCGAAAATAAGAGAATTGTATTTTTTGATACATTATTAAAAACGTTAGACGCAGAAGAAGTTGAGGCTGTGCTTGCTCATGAACTAGGACATATGAAAAGAAAGCATATTGTAAAAGGAATGATCAAAGGATTTGTGTTCAGCTTTTTGGGATTTGCAATTCTAGGCTACTTAAAAGACAATTTTTCTTTTTACCAAGGTCACGGAGTACTTACTCCGTCTAACTATATGGCCTTAACTTTGTTTTCAATGATTGCTGGAGTCTATACTTTTTTCCTGACTCCAATTTCAGCTTTTTTTTCAAGACGCTATGAATATGAAGCTGATGAGTTTGCTTCTCAAAATTCAAAAGCCTCAAAACTTATCTCTGCACTTGTGAAGATGTATAAAGATAATGCAAGTTCACTTACTCCAGATCCAATCTATTCTAAATTCTACTTTTCTCATCCACCTGCTCTAGAGCGAGTAACATATTTAGAAAATTTTAAAGAAGTGGAAAAGTCTTAACTGCTTGTTGAAATAGGAACTCGATCTCTGGAGTAAAGGCTTTAAGCCGATTACAATCGATATCGAGTTCAGCAATATATTGACCATCATGTTTTGCAATAGGAATCACTAATTCAGATTTGGTTTTGAGACTACAAGCAATATGCCTAGAATCAGAACTTACGTCTTCGACATTTACTGTTCTTTCTTCTGTTAATGCCATACCACAAAAACCCCGGTTTAATGGGATGCGAATATGCTCAGTAACTTCTCCAATATAGGGTCCAATAACAAGGTCTTTCGATTCAATTTTATAAAGATAACTTTCTTTAAAATAAATCCCAATCCAATCACAAACTTCTGGGGCCAATTTTTTTGTTTCTATCAACCAAAGATTAACTATTTTAAAATATTCATCCATAAAAAGCCTTTAATTATTTATTATTAAAAAGTACATCTCCAAAAACTAATTTTAAATGCTCAAAATAGGGTTTTCGATATTTTTCAATTTCATTATGAATTTCATGATAAGCACCATTAAAAATTTTAAAATTAAATGATTTATCTATGTTCGTAAAATAGTCGATAACATCCTGGGCGCCAACAACTCTATCAGAACTCCCAACAGTAGCAAAACTTGGACATTTAGAACGTATTGGTCTGGCAAAAGTAGATTGGGCCGTCTTCATTAACTCAAAAACCAATTTAGATTGAAGCTTTAAAGAATTCAGTTCGTCTTTGATATAATCTTCTTTAGTTCGTGGATCATGAGACAATTGACCTAGGTCTACTAAACCTCCAATTGGAAGTGAATATGGCATCTCACAGGCAGCATTAAAGAAAGCAGGTGGAATAACTTTTACGATTTTACCCAATAGACCTGAAGCTCCGCAAGGAGGTGCATTTACGACTAATCTTTCTGGATAACGATTGTCTTCTACATAATTTTGCATAAAAGCACATGCAATTAATGCCCCCATAGAATGCCCAAATAAAATATAACGATTCATTCGATATTTATCTTCAAGAAAGCGGACAATTTCTTTTACATCTTCCATATATTGAGAAAAATCCTGAACCCAGGCCCTTTTTCCAGTACTACGTCCATGTCCTCGAAGATCGAATTGAAAAATATTAAAATCATGCCCAAAAAGTTCCGGAATATATTTATGGCGATCCATATGCTCGCCAATGCCGTGAATAGCAACAATCCAAACAGGGCTTCCTGTCTCTTTGATTTGAACATAGAGTTCCGCCCCATCACGCATTTTTAAAAATTTTTTATCCATAAACATTAGGCACTCTCCGTCTTTTTTTCTTTCCTATTGTACAATAAGATATTACTTATGCGAAATAACAATTTAATACCATTTTTTATCGTTATTACGATCCATTGCTTAGTGATTGTAATCTTAGCTAAAAAATCCAATGTTCCATTTCATAATGTTGAGATAAATACTCAATCCACATCGATAAACAAAGTTTCGTCTGCTATAGGCCTAAATCAATTTACATACAAAGAAACGAAGAGAGTTCAAAAAATTGAGACTTCAAAAAATTCAACTCCTCAACCTCAACTCACTTCAATTATTCAATCTGTAACTGAAGAATCGACTAAAATTGGTGGAAATGGAAATATAAAGTCTGTCATTTTTATCAATTTTCAAAAACCACTGTATCCAAAATCGGCCAGAGCATTGGGACAAGAAGGAAAAATAAAAATCAAAGTTAACTATAATTCTGAAGGACGTATTACTGATGTACTGATTTTAGAATCAAGCGGATCTAAAATTCTAGATAATTCAGTAAAAGGAGCTGCCATGAATTGGAGATTAGACAGTAATCAAGCAGGTAGCATTGAAAAAGAATTTGAATTTAAATTAAATGATTAACTTTAAGTGTTTTGACAGATTTCTTCAAGATTGATGTTAAATTTCCCTAGATCAAATTTTATCATCTTCCAATTGGGCGAATCTTCAATTTCAGTTTTATCGTTACTTTTAAATCGACATAAATAAGGCGATATTTTCTCAAGTTCATTTTTAGTCAAACGATAAAATTCTAGTTTTTCAATTATACTGATGACAGTATTAGGATCATCAACAGAAAATGAATTTGCAATTGACTCTAATATATCTTTACGACTTAATCGGGTTGAATTTGAAACTTCCACAAGTCCATCGGATTTCGCTTTTCCAGAGAACTTTTCAGTTATACGGAGAATTTTTTCTTGATTTTTTGTATCTACTTGAAAACGATTAATTAGTTTTAACGCTTCAACTTTAATTGATTCATTTTCGTTTTGTGTGAGTGAATCAAGTAGCTCCCAATCAAGAGATTGGGATAAGCTCGGATTAAGCGTTAAAGATTCATTTAAAATTGCTAAACTTCTCTCTAAAAGAATATGTCCAGGCGTTCTTTGGTAATCAAAATAAGAATCATTTTCATTACGGCGCTCCATTCCGCAATAATTTTTTTTAAGACATAAGCTTAAATCTGCAATCATCGTTTTTGATAATTCAAAAAACTCATTCGCGTTAACCAATAAAACTAATTCTTTCACTGGAATTGAAAAGTTTTTAAAATTTTGCCAATCTCTACTGCTTATAATAGAATTGTTTAAATTTTTCTCTAAAACTACTTGGTCATGTTCAACACTCACAACTTGACCACGATTTTTATTATAATTTTGATTTAAGTTTTTATCAGAATTTGAAATTCGATAAAAGTTTATCAAAAAAAATATAATCAAAAAAAGACTAAAAAAGCTCCACCCTTTGTAATTCATAAATTGGACCTTTTACTATCTTAACACTTCATCAATTGCTGAGTGCCGATTCGTGCCATTTAATAAATTTGACGTAATTTCGCTCACCGCGGCCGAAGTTGCCTGGTCTAAACTTAATTCACCAATATAATCTGGTGAAATACTCCCTTTAAAATTAAGAATTTTCTTCAAATTTTTCTCAAAACCAATATCATGATTTTTATAAGGTGAATTAGAGTCACTAAAGCGACAAGTTTGAGAAATACTGCCTGAATTATATTTTCCGGCCCAAATACCTTGGATAAGATGGGTATAATTTATTTTTTTCTTATTTTGAATATTTGTAGCATCTAAGAGACATGGGTAATCATTTATATTTCGATAAACTGGATCAAATCCATTTAACAAGTGATTGAGTCCATATTGAAGTGTTTCATCTACACTTTCATATTTCCTATTCGCCAAAAAATCATCAAAATGCCAGCGAATACTTATTTGCATCAAGCTTAAATCAGTTCCGTCACCGCCACGAATGATTTGATTTACATTCACTTTACTTGGCATTTCTTCACAATTAGGAAAATACGGTCTACTTGGATTTTTAAAATACTGATTAAAGATTTTATAATTCGTTGCACCTGTTTTTTTAATCAACTCAGCATTATTTGCATTAATATTGCAAACATCTCCATCGACATTTCGAAAGTGAACATATAGACCTTCATGGAGTGGTACCGTTAATCCCAGAACTAGGAAAGCATAATAGGCTTTTGTGTCCCCTGCCTCAAGATATTTATGGGCTTTTTTATCAGACTCTTTAATTATTAAATTAACTAGTGTTGAGACATATTTTGTTTTTTCAGTTTTATCGCTTTGATCTCTAAAAACTGGTCCGACAAGTTTTATTTGTGGATTTATAGTATAAGTCATTCGGTCTAAGGATTTTATTCGACTCACTTCATCTGCAGTCGCGGTGACAATTGAGACAATTAGCATTCCTACAAAAATCAAACTTAAATTAAATAATTTTTTTTTCATTTGTCCCCCAAAGAATTCTATCCCAAGTTAATGGGAGAACTCAAAGGGATACAACACACTCAATAGAGTTGCAATCAAGTCAGTTACAATTTTATTACGAATAACTTTTTACTATCGAAATTATTCTTTTAATGTAAGCCTTCTTCAATCGAAGTGAAATCTGAAAACTCAGAAAAAGATTTTAATACATCATTGTTATAAGAGTGAAAACCTTCAACAGTATAGTCAAAAACTTTTGGTCCACCGAGATCACTCATGATTGATTTAACCATAGCATTTTGTACAATCTTAGAACCTGAAATATCTGTTGATTGGTTAAAAATTCCAAAAAAACTAAATCCAGTCTGAGTACTCATTACACCTGCCAAAGTAGAGGTATGCATCAACGTTCCCGTTTTTGCGACAAATGAATTTTTTAAATCAGAAGAAATAATACGATTTCTAAAAGTTCCCCCGTCGCTTCCAGGAACTGCAACTAAGTCTTCTACTGTTTTCCCTTGAAGTTCTATTGAATTTTTTAGCTCTTTAAGAAGATTTAGCATTATAGAACAAGTCGCATAATTATCTTTTCGTGAGCCATCGATAACAGTTGGCAAACCACTACCTGTATAAAAACGAATTTGCTCATCAGTTAATTGGAAGCGATCATTTAAAAACTCCGGGAATTTTGTTATTCCCCCTGCCTGACGAAAAACAGTTTCTGCTACGTAATTATTAGACTTAATATTCATCTGCTTTAAGTACTTGTACAACTCAGGCGAAGACAATGTTAAAACTTTAGCTGTCTCATCTCCAAGGAATGGATTTGCCTCAACCATTTTGACATTTTTAACTTCGAAATTAACAGACTTTCTAAATTTACCAATTTTTGCTAAATTTGAAAATGTAGCATACTCATCTCGAGAATCTTTAGACCATGAAGCTGTGTTGAAATAATTTTTAACGAATTTTCCCATCGTATTTGCATTAATCGTTGGATAAGTATCGCTTTCGTAATTAACATCTGGATTAATTAAAACATTTTTATCAAAAGTTATTGTTTCAAACTTTTCATATCCCAACTCATTGAGCTGAGAAATTAAATAAAACATTTTTTCATTTCCCAGGAATGGGTCGTAGCTACCTGCTATATGAAGCTGATCACCTTTTATATAAAGCTTTGTTTCATATTTGTAGTTAACTCCTAATTTCTCGATGGCCCACAAAGAAGTTAAAAGTTTTGAGACTGAAGCTAATCGAATTCTCAAGTCAAGATTGTCACCTTGGGCATTTCCATTTGAGTCAGTATAACAATAGGATTGCTCACTAGGATTAATTTTTTCTTGTGCCAATTGTTGTGCCCAGGTCTTATTAGTTCCCTCGCTGGCAAAACTTTGCAAGGACATCAAACTTGATAATCCCAAAATTAACATATTTCTTAGAGGTCGTATCATTCTCATCTTAGCTCCCTAATATTTTATTTAAGATTTTCGCGCTTCATCCAAGGAGGAGTTGATTCATCTGAAAATCCACTTACCTCTAAAATTTGATCAGGGTGAGCATAACTATCTAATACACCAGCATCAGCATAAAAAGTTCCGTGCATACTAGCTTCCTTAATTCCATAAACATTTCCTGTTCGACCTAATTTTCTTGTAAACTTTGTAAGTTTCTCACCAGGGGTAAAAGGAGTCACATCTGGATGAGTATCAACTTGATAAGTTCCAGCTTCGATCACTTGATTTAAAGGACTTTTTGGATCCAAAATTAATTGTCCACCACCACGTTTTGCTTCCCAAAATGCATCTAAGTCTTGTGGAAGAATTGAAAGTGCTTTGAGGACTTCCGCTCTATCAACCGCATGGTTTCTATTTTTTGTCATTATATAATTCCAATCAGATGTTTCACTTGGATAATTTTTATATGTCGGATCTAAGATTTCTTCTTTGGCATATATTTTGATAATCGGTGCACCTACATCAATCATCTTTCTTAAAAAGGCTATTGCTTCATTATTATTTCTTGTACACCCTGAACTTCTTGGGTCGGAAATAATATTAATTAATGGTGTTTTGACTTTTTTAATGAATTTGTCTTTATCAGTTCCCCATCCGAGTGTCCCATGAGTCCATTGGCCAAATGGTTCTGGAGCTACAAAAGCAGTAAACCAACCAAAGGCTCCTCTCATCGTACCATGTGGTTTTCCAGTAGAATCAAGCGGCATTACTTTATTAGAAAACCAAGCATTCCATCTTGCGTCTGGAGCAGGAGCATCAGGATAACCTTCCTTATACCATGAAGGGTAATGGCCTTCAGGGTCTTGGTAAAACTTGCTCCAGCCAGTTACTCTGTAACTTCCTAAAATACTTCTTCCCTTACCTTTTTCTTCTTTAGGGTGATTAATATCTTCACCTACAACAACTTCTGATTCCATAATCATTTTATGTGGACAAGAATTATCTAAACAAACTCTTTCATACAACCGGATTGTTTCAGTGGCGACGTTTACAACCACGAAATACTTTCCAGCAAAATCTTTATAATCAACATACTTTGTTACTAAGATATCTGCATTCACAAAATACCTATCAGATTTAACGATAGGATCGTAAGTTTTTACAATTTTTACTTCAATAAGATTGTTTTTAATAATCGTCGGATTAATAATTTTAACTTTATCGTTTAAATTAAGTTCCCCTAAGGTTTTACCAGTACCATCATTCGTTGAACGTACCTTTACACTATTTGCAGAGATATAATAAACAGATTGGTCATTAAAAACGATTGCTGCTGAAGTATTAGCTGTTGTATCGGCCATTGCACCGGAAAAACTCATAAGATTTGAAAATAAAACTAAAGGAATAAGACTCGATTTCATTGCTTTTTCTCCTGATAATTAGTCGAATTAGGCCTTACATACCCCTAATGTGAATAGATCTCAAGAAAGCTCTAGAGTTTGTGTAAAGTTTACAGTGAAAAACCACCTCTTTTGTGATTGTAAATTTTTCATAGACCTTTCCTAAGATGAGAATATTTTGTATTTCTTTTTGGCATCACAAATAAAAATGACTACCAAAGAGATTAATTTATGAAAAAACATGTATTACTTTCCATTTCTTTTTGTCTCTATAGTTACGCTGCTTTTTCAGCTCAATCTTGGGATAATCCAGCTGTTTTATGTCCTGAAGAAATTTTGCCAAGCGGAATTACTTGTCCTGATTTTAGTCGAGTCGAAAATCCATATACTGATTATCCAGATAGCATGAATAAAGAAGAGATGAATAATTGGAAAAACAATAAATCGGCAGATTTGCGATTGTGTAGAAATGCTGAAGTCTTGCGAAGAGAAGAAGTTAAGACAGGAAGTTTTTCGAAAGCTACACTGGAATCTGCTTGGATGGTCGTAGATGGTGGTAAACAAGTTAAAGAAAAACTGGCCGCAATAGAAGCGGCAAGTTCTAAATTAGGAATACCGCCACAAGTTTTAATTGGAGCAATGAAACAAGAATCAATGCTTTCTTCCCTTGGAGTCTCACCTGACGGTGGAAACTATTCTTGTGGAATGTCCCAACTTAATATCCAAGAATGGTGCCTAAGTATGAATAAACTTCCTGAGGCGCAGAGAATAGCACTTGGTTGGCCTGCAATTAGTTGTGAAGCTGATGTACTTCCAACAGATCTAGTTAAACCATTTTATGATATTGCAATCAAAAATCTTGGAACTAGACCTAGTTACCAATTAGCTTCAGAAGACTTTAAAGGAATAACTCCCAAAGATGTTATTTCAAGTTTTCCTAATTCTAATAACCAAGAGAAACGCTTTCAAGCTGTCGCTTCTTTTGTTAATAACTGCCAAGATATTTCGCTATCGGTTCAATTTAAAGCGCAAACCCTTAAAGCCTTATTTGATAATTTTGTTCCTAAAGCACTTAAAGAAGCTGAACTTTATTCTGAAGGTAAAACTTTTCCGAGAACTTGTAAAAATGCCTATAGTACAAAAGCTTATCCACTACATACAGGTTGGTTACTAGCGGTTGCGATGTATAATGCCGGTCCACAACAAGCCAAACTCTTAAGCCATTACTACCAAGTTAAGAATAATAATTACCCCGCAATAAATCCTTTAGGATTAATTGAAGCACTTCACTGGGGGGGAAAGTGGAAAAAAGACACTGATTTCTTGCTATTTAAAGATCAAGATGGAAATAAGTTAACTCAACGCTGGTTTAAAAGTTGTATCGTTCAAAGGCATGTGGCCAGAGTCATTCAACATGTCACTATCCCGAATGAATCTATTGCTAAGTCACTAGATCAGGAAGGGTGTAAGTTGACAGGTGTGCCAGTTTATCGACAAATATCAAGTGGTGTAAAATAAAAATCAGAAAAAGCGGTTAATATTTTTGACCGCTTTTTACTCTTTTTAATTTGATCCTGCTTTTGTAAGAGAGTAAACTAACGGTATACAATATTCGAACGAATGTTCGACTAAGGACCACCTATGACGACGAATACTTCTCTCCAATTACTCAATCAACTCTCTTTTTGTGTTTTTGACCTTGAAACCACAGGAGGAAACCATAACACTGATAAAATCATTGAAATTGGCCTTGTTAAAATAGAAGGTTTAAAAATCACTGAACAGAAAAGTTTCTTAATTAAACCCGAAATGCACATTCCTGACTTTATCCAAAAACTTACTAGTATTAAAGAATCTGATGTCGATGATGCTCCCTTAATTGAAGACGTTATAGACGAAATATTAGAATTTATGGGAAGTTCAATATTAGTGGCCCATAATACATCATTTGATGTGCCATTCTTTAACTCCGTTTTGCGTAGACTAAATAAACCAGAGCTAACCAACAAGTCGATTTGTACAAATCTCATGACAAAATACATGATTCCAAATCTATTGAGTTCCAACTTAAATTATATGTGCAAAATATTCAATTTAAAGCACCAAAAAGCCCATCGTGCGCTTGATGACACTTTGGCATCAGCAGAATTACTTCTGAAATACTTAACGATTTTTATTCACAAAAAAATTCATAAGGTCAATAGTTTATATTATCCAAAAAACAAATTTGAGCTTGATAGAATTCATTATAAAAATGAAACTCCAATAGATGAAATTATATCTCAAATCGCGAACTTAAACTCCCCAGTATTAATAACTCTAAAGGGTACGGAGGGTGTTGTCCTTTTCTCATTTCCATCAAATGGAACAAGCCTTGAGACTCAATATTTAACTAAAAAAATCAAAGAAATTCCATTTGAAATATTAACAATCAAAATGATTGGTCCATTTTTTCAAGGATTAATTGAGCTTTCAACTTATTTTTCAAAACTGAGCGATGCTCTACAAAAAGAAACAATTGAAAAACTATGTGAATTTCATAAAATTCAATTATCTGATGTCAATCAAAGTACAATGCTAGATTTTAGTCATGATTTTATTATTATGAATCATTTAATTCCTGAACAATTTGTCATTTACCCAATGCAATCTCTTCATCATAAAATGGAATTAGTTTTTCGCTATCCAACCCACCAAAATAAACTTGTCCAATATATCAATTCTAAAAGTGTGCGAATGTCTCAAGCGAAACTAAAAAAAGACCATCTTTCACCATTAATTCATAATTTTTTGGTGGTATACCTTGGACAAAGTTCAGAATATTTATTAATTAATAGAAATTCACAAAAAGTTATCACTAGTGATTTGAAAGATCCATTGGAGAAATTTATTTTAAATAATCCCAACAATTACAACTTTCCACAAACTTACCTATAAATGGATGTTAATTCCGGTAGATTAGTCGAATTTCTTTTTTCAAAAAATTGATTTCTAATTTTTCAAAAACTAATAAATGCTGAATCAGTTTAGATTGGGCCAATTTTTCTTCATATTCAAAATTAGTATCTAATTTCATAACAATCTGATTTGAAAATTCAAAAACTTCGCCACTCATTGTATTGAGCTGAGTTTGAGTTATTAATCGTTCATGGGCAAAAGCAGTCATCAGTTCACTTAAAATAAGATATAAAATCATCGACATTATTGAAGAATTAATTTGGTGAGAAAAAACTTCTAGTGTAGCAGTATATTTTATCTCAAGTCGCAAATTTGATTCAATCATTCTAAATCGAAGTAGATTATTGGCCTGATCAAGCGAGTCTTTTATAGATGGAGCTTGATTTGCAGATAGTGAAAACTTAGAAAAGCCTAAAAATATTTCGACTAATTCTTTACATCTTTTGGCGCCATTTTTCATATCACTTAAGTCAATTAACGCATCTTCGCTCCAATTATCTTCTAGGGAAAGAAGTGAGATCGCAGCTAAAATACCGGCCAATGGATTATTAAGTTCATGAGCAATTGAACTTGAAATAATACCTAGTTCATCGACAGAGCCACCTTTTGATCCAGTACTAACTTCTCGACTCTCAATTGTATAAAAGACAAAATATGAGACCTCGCTCGTATTTATGGGAAATTCTATTCGACGAATTTTATAAAGCTGCTGATGGATTTCACAACTTTCTTGGTCTTTAAATCGCAAGCACTCCTTTGGCAAAATACCAATTTTGGCAAAGGATTCATTGTAAATAAGCAAGTCTCCTAAATTTGAGATGACTGCCATAGGGTAAGGAATTTTAGAAAATATTTTTTTCCAAAAATCGATTTCCCCATCACTTTTAATAAGTTGTTGATCTTGATTTTGAATTGTACGTAAAACAAGTGAAACAATTAACTCTAATAATTCAGATTGGACATCGACTTGCTTAAATCTAATTGTTAAAAATAAATCCTTAACTGGAAGTGTGAATACAAACGAGTGTTCATCAAAAAAAAATTCATCGTGAAAAAACTCATTTTCACTACATAAAAACAATGACTGAACTTGCGAATGTTTTTTAGAAAATGCTTTTAAGTGCATATTCCAATTTTTAACTTGTTCTTCTTTTAATAATAACATTTCTAAGTCGAGTAGACTCTCTAGCACCTTCTCCTGCTTTGAACACATTCTTACTAGTGCATTATTAGTGAGTTGACTATTATTCAACTTTATTTTTTCATAAGACTTCATACTTTCTTTTAACTGCTCTTGTAAAAATTGCTTTTTCTCAGAATTTAAAAGTTTCTCTAAAAATGCATTTACATCTTCATATGAATTAAAGTTTACAAACTCATAACTGCCGGCTTCATTTTTTTCACTCATGTCTAGAACTAATATTCGATTTTTTATTTTAGTATATTGAAGAATGTTTTTTTTTCTTGTAAAAACTATAACTAAGCTGTCTTCATCAATTTTAGAATCTGAATAATTGCTCAGTTCAAAAGACTCGTTAGAATTTATGTAGTATTTATACTTTTCTTCTTGAAGTGACCTGATTAATTGATCTAATTGATTATCTTCTGAAAGAGAATAATCAACAATAAAATGAAATTTTGATTTATATTTAATTTTCACAATGAATTTATTTAACTCGATTTATCAGCTTTTTTTACTACTCTTTTACCATCATAGAAGTGTAAATTCAAAAGTTCATCTTGAGTAAGCTTATCAAAGTCTTGACCAGACGCTACAATCCCGCCATTAATTGTTTCAACATAGCCATATCCTCTTCCAAGAACATTCTTGGGATTCAATACATTGAGTAAACTCTTAGATTTATCGAGTTGATGAGTGAGTGCCTTCATTTTATCCTTCATTGAATTTTTAATGTCTTCTAAACAATCATCTAGGCGCTGATAAAATTCGTGAATATGAGTGAGTTCATTGAGTCTTTTATTAATGTCACAACGAATGAGTCTTTTTTGATAACCATTAAATACTGTCCAAATACTATTTAAAATAGTATTTGGGTGTGCATATTTCAGCCTATTATTAATTCGGCTTATTTTTATTTCCATATGACTAATTAAACGACCCTTTACTGTCCTCATTTTTTCTTTAATAAGTGTTTGTTGATGAGTAATAATTTCAGCAGCGGCTGAAGGAGTCTCCGCTCTTAAATCACAGACAAAATCAGCTATGGAGAAATCAACCTCGTGTCCAATTGCACTAATTGTTGGGATCGGACAATTGAAAAGATCCCAGGCCAATCCTTCATCATTAAATGCCCATAAATCCTCTAAGCTTCCTCCCCCCCGGGCCAATACAATTAGATCAATTTTTTTTTCAACTGGTGCTGATAGTGAGTATTTAATTACATTATGTAAGGAGCCTCGAATAGCTTTTGCCGCTTCATCACCTTGAACCAGTGTCGGTAAAACAACAAGATCCATCCAAATAGATCGTCTCTTATAGATATTAATAAAATCTTGAAGGGCAGCTCCACGCAAGGCCGTTATGATAGCTACTCTTTTAGGAAGTTGCGGAATGGCTTTTTTTCGTTCGAGGTCAAAAAGTCCCTCAGTTGCAAGCCTGCGCTTAAGTTTTTCAAATTGTTCTTTTAAATCCCCGACACCAAGTGGCACTATCTTTTTTATAATGACTTGAAATGTACCTCGTTTAGGATAAACATTTACATCTCCAATGACTTGAACTTTGGCACCATCTTTTATTTGCTTTATCAATGGATTTCTTAAAGCATCCATTTTAAAAAGTGCAGCACTAATCGATGAATCTTTATCTGAAAGTGTAAAATACCAATGCCCCGAAGAAGAAAGCGATAGATTAGTTACCTCTCCTACAATTGAGAGATTTGTAAACTCAGTTTCTAGTAAGTTTTTAATTTCTAATATTACTTGTGTGACATTTTTACTTTCTAGATTCATAAAGAGGCCTACTTGAAAAAAAGCCGGTTGCCCGGCTTTTTTAATTAAAATTTTAGAATTTTAAGCTTTTAATTAGACCTATATTTTTAAGATAATTGATGGCCTGGTTGACTTGATAATCATCTTTAGGATTAATTTTTTTATTATCATCGTCATCATTATTGCTTGTGATAGCAACTTCTTTTAATTTACCTTTTTTCTTTTTTTCTCTGATTAGTCGGTAACGTTCAGTTCTTTCAATACGCTCTTTTAATTCATTTTCTTCGCGTATTTTTTTTTCATCTTCAGTTTCAATTGAAGCCGTTAAATGATTTTTTAAGTCCTTTTCACGAATAAATGTAGATTCTTTGCGATTATTATCTACAAATTCAGCTTCTACCTCGTCGATAATGACATCAGGTTTAATTCCTACGGCCTGAATCTTTTTTCCACTCGGAGTCATATACTGAGCAATAGTTAATTTTACCCCAATCTGATCATCAATTTTAGCAACAGATTGGACTGAGCCTTTACCAAAAGATTGCGCTCCCATAATTATGGCCCGTTTTGAATCTTGTAGGGCCCCAGACACAATTTCTGAAGCAGAAGCGGTAGATCCATTAATTAGGACTACAACTGGTACATCTAATTCCTTATGACCTGATTTTTTTACATATCTAATTTCTTTATTTTTTGGATCTCTGCCTTCTGTAGAGACGACAATTCCATCTTTTAAAAAGATTGAAGATACATCAACTGCTTCATCTAAAAGGCCACCAGGATTGGATCTTAAATCAAGAATAATTCCTCTGAGACCAGTTTTATCAGTAATAGTTGCTCGCATTTTTTTAATGGCATCTATTATGTATTCAGCTGATTTTTTTTGAAATTGAGTTAAGCGGATATAAGCAAAATTATCTTTTAAAAGTTCGAATTTTACAGGTTTTAAATAAACAATTTCTCTAGTTAATTCAAAATTCTTAACGCCTTCTGAGCCTTCTCTAGCAATACCTAAAGTAATTTTACTTTTAGTCTTTCCTCGCAAATGATCTATGGCCTGCTCTAATGAAACTCCAACCATTGATTCATGGTTTATTTCAACAATCTTATCACCAGGCTTGATACCGGCTTTATATGCAGGAGAATCTTCTATAGGCGTAATAATGACTAATAGACCGTCTTTTTGGGTGACTTCAATTCCTAGGCCTCCGAATTCACCAGAGGTTTCTTCCTGCATTTTAGCGAATATTTCTTTATCCAAAAATGCTGAATGTGGATCTAGCGTGTTCATCATTCCATTGATGGCGCCTTCAATTAATTTTTCAGTATCTACTTCGCGGTAGTATTGAGATTCAATAAGGTAAAGTACCTTGTTAAATAATTCTAACTTTTCATAACGTGATTTTTTAATGGCATCTTGAGTTGGTTCTGCAGTATACGCTAAAGTTAACGGTTGAACTAACATTGCCAAAAGCAAGAGACTCCAAAGTTCTCTTTTCATGAATCTACTCCTTCCTTAGGATAGATGCTACTTAGATATATTACGAGCGAGTGTCTTTTTATCTAAAAGCAAATATGTATTTTGTGCTAAATTATTTTTTCGAACTTCAAAATAAATTTTACCATCACCCAAGCCATTCTGTGAGCGGGGATTTGTATACCCTACAATTTGAGAAGCTTGAATTGGGTCACCATTTTTAACATTATAATCAAATTGTCCCAATAAAACTGTTCTGGTGTCATTGCCATGATCAATCATAAGAACATTTCCATAATTAGCTAAACTGCCTGTATAAACTACTTTACCAGCTTTAGGTGCATGCACTTCATTTTTCCCTTGAAAATTAAAAGTGACACCTTTTTTCTGATAATCAATTCCTTGATAAAGCGATAATGGAGTTGAAAATCCTGCCCCAACAACAGCTAAGGGTTCAGAAGGAATTTTTATTTCTTCTGTAATTTGAACAGGCTGGAGTTTCTCTTTCATTTGATTTTTTTTGAAAGATTCTCGCTCCATTGCTAATTTATTTTTTACATTATCAAACTGACCTTGAGCTTCAGTTTTTTTACTATTTTCGTTTTCAATATTTGTTCTTAACTCTTTTTTTCGTTGCTCTAATTCGCTCATTAAGGATAGAAGATCTTTTTCAGTTTTCATAGAGTCTTCGAGACGGATATAAATTCTTTCGACATCATCAAGATAAGCTTTATTGGTCTTCATTAGGCCATCTAAATCAATTAATCTTCGTTGTAAATTTTCAACCAATATTTTTCGAGTTAACAGGTCAGAAGATCCCTCTGATTTTTCTAATTTATTAAGAAGCACTCCCATCAGGATCATTTTCGTATCAGAATAATTTTTTTTAAGATTTTGATTATCTAAATCTGCATTTTTTCGAGCACTCATTAAACTTTCTTCAATCTTTGCCCGTTCATTAGCTAGTTTTAAGTATCGTTTATTTTGCATACCAAGATTGACTTCAATATTGCCCATCTCATGACTCATCTCTTGTATTATTTTATTTTGATTGATGAGTTTCTTTTTCATTTCCAAGACGTTTAGATTCTCTCCACCTTCAATTGAAGCTGAAAGTGCAAAAGGAAAAAGAATGAGAATTAACAATAATTGATTTTTCATTGAATCTTAATGATTCTCCCACTGATATTTTTTCCCGTGAAGCAGAATTCCTACAATAAAAAGTCCCATTGCTAAAGTCAAATTTAGAAGTTGAGGCATACCTAAAATAAAAGTTGTTAAGACTGATAAAAGAAAAATTAGACTCAAGCCAAAACTTGCCATTTTAACACTTACTTTGCTTTTCCTTTGGTAGCTCTCAAGTAAATATGAAGCTTCTGCGATTTTGACTCTGACAGATAAAAGTGAAATCATCCAGAACAAAAAAATGATAAATAAATAGAGAGAATAGCCCCACGATTTAATAACGCTAATAAACTGATTGCGTTTATCAAGTGATTGATCATTAATTTTTATTGCTCCAAGAGTAATATTTCCTTCGCCAACTAAATGTGTAAGATAGTCTCGAATTAAATCTTGGGCACGAGGCTTTAGATCTTTTGCATAAATGACTTTCAATCCAGCATAATTTAAATCCATTGTTGTTTGATTTAAATTAACCTGCAAGGTTGAGAGAATTCCTTTAACCTCATCTTTTATTTGAGATTCAGATAGTACTTCAACTTTAAACACACCTGGCAGCACAGACATTTGTCGTGCAACATTTTGGTAAGATTCACTCGTTGCAATGAGTGCATAAAAATATGATCCTGCTTTATTTTCTGGAATCATTTTCAAAAACTGCTCTTCTAAAAAGGCTTTTTGGCCAATTGAGAAAACCATTACAATTGAAAAAAAGAAAAGAAAAAATCCTCTCAGTGGAGACTTAAAAAGAATTTTAAAAAATTGATTTAAATAAAACATGCATGCCCCGAGTAAACTAAACGACCGTTGTCTAAATGAATTATCCGCCCTGTAAAACTCTTGCACAGCTCTTTATTATGAGTGGCCCAAATGACAGTCAATCCTCTTTTGGCATTATAAAGATTAAAAACTTCAAATAGTCTTCTCGCATTTTCGGTATCGAGAGAGCTTGTTGGTTCATCTGCAATTAAGATATCTGGTCTCGTTAAGAGCGAGCGAATAATTGCAACTTTTTGCTGAAGGCCTCCATTGGCTTGATTGATTTTCAAGTGGAGTCTGTCTTTAATTCCAAGTATGCGAGTAAGCTCATGCATGTCTTGGATGAATTCAGCTTTATCTTTGTAGATTGAAGAATCAAATGAAAACATCAAATTTTCTTCACAAGTATATTTTCCCATAAGGCGCAAATCTTGAAAGACATTTGAAACATATAGATTTTTTTTACCAGAAAAAAATCCAGGTCTAATTATTTTTCCAGACGTTGGCTCCTGAAGACCTGATAATAATTTTAATAGAGTTGTTTTTCCGGCACCTGAAGCACCAGTGACAAAAATAATTTCTCCTCTTTCAATTGTGAGTTGAATATTTTTGAGTGCGCGGATCTCATTGAATTCTACGGAAACATCTTCACAATAAAAGACAGGTCCTGTGACACTAGGTGGTCCCTGGCTTATTTTTTTATGATTTTTATTCATGCCCGTATTTTGATTTAACATAATGACTATATCTCCAAAGTCTAATCAATAGATCATCCTGATCTATAGTGGGAGTAACCCTACTTTAGAAATTTTAGCTTAAATTGCTATTTTTTGGTAGGCTTTCTCGCAATCTGAGAATTTTATTCAGGTATTTTTAGCCTAAGGCCCAAGTCTAACTAAAACTTCCCTCAATTACCCCTTCGGCCAAGAGAAGTTCGTAGGCAGAAGTTGAGCAATAGACATTTGGAATAAAATTATTGCTATTGAAAAGTTTTGAAATCAGAGAGTTTTCTACTTCTGCCAAAAGGAGTACTTCCCCGTTTTCCATGCTGATTTTGACCGAATCTCGGTCCAATAAGACATTGGCAAGCTGGGAAGATGAATTTTTTGCCACATTTTTTGGGGACTTAACAAACATAATCGCTTTTTTAGGTATATCGTAAATCATCCAATCGGCGGGTCCACCCTTCTTTTTTAAAACTTCTTCTAAGTCATGTGCTTTTTGGAAAGCACGTTTTGAATATTTCTCTAGGGCCTGAGGGTCATCTTGTGACAACAACCTAGATTTAAACTCCTCACACCTAATGGCCTTACCTCCACTCGCAAGTAAAATTGTTTTGGCCATATCTTTAATTTTTGGATTTTTATCAAGATCCCCATTTAAAAGATGTTTATGAACTAATCCCATAAAATATGTGTCATTAAACCCATAAAATTTCATCGGGTCTTTTTCGATCATTTCTAAAAGTTCGCTGTATCTATAAACATAACCTTTTTCGAGAAAATAGTGACAAATGGTTTCAGCGATAGCATCAAACTTTGCTCCTCTTGGAGAGCGAATAACTTGTGAATACCAAGCGAATCGTGAAGTTAGAAAGTCTTCAACACAATGAAGAGCATTGTGACGAATTGTTAAAATATCATGGTTATCTACTCGCTTAACTTGAAAATGATAAAGTAAATAATCGCGGTCATAGGAACCGTATTTTAAACCGGTATAGTGAGCATCTCTCAAAAGATAATCCATGCGGTCACAATCAACTTCCGAATGAAGTATCTGATTGGCCAATATTGATTCATCAACTCCTTTAACTAAATCTGAAATGCGTTGAGGGCTAATTCCATATTTTTTTAAAATATGAGTGATACCTCCTTCGTAATTCGTATTCTTGATAATAAATGATCCTAAATTCTCATGATCATCAGGTAAACCTTTTCCACCTTTAGTGTGGGTGGTTTCCCCATACTCAATATAAGCACCTTCAGTTGTGTGAGAAAATAAAAAGGTACCTAGATCATGCATGAGGGCAGCTAAGCGCAAACTCTTATGATAGACAGCTTCTGGAGTAAGACAGTTGATATCGAGTAAGTCTTTTTCACTAACTGCTCGACCACATGATTCTAAAATTTTATGAGCGTTATACATAACCCCGATCGAGTGGTGAAATCGCGAATGCTCAGCTCCAGGAAAAATATAACAAGAAAAACCTAATTGCTTTATCCATCTTAGGCGTTGATAAAATGGCGATGAGATGATTTCCCATTCAATTTGATTGAGTTTAATAAATCCATAAATTGGATCGTAAATGACGTGATTTTTTAACTGAGTTTGAGTTGCGACTTCCATGTTCAACTTCCTAAAAATGTCTGTCTGACCACTACCAATTACAGACATAAATGCCCACCAACTCAGCCTTGAGATTGGTGGGCATTATTAAAATATTTATTAGTGTAGATTATTATTTTTCTTACTGGCAGCTTTAGCTTCTTTCTTTTTCTTTTTCACAGAGGCCATAACTTTTGCTTGAATAATTTCAAGCATGATTTTTGCTTCTTTTCTAAGATCATTATCGTTAACAAATCGATAAAAGTTTTCAATATCAATAGCTGATCTAAAATTTCTCGGAGTTTTTGGGCTCTCTACTACAACTTCTGTTTCTATGATCGACATGGGTATCCTCCAGATTTTAATAATAATACTTTTTTGCTTTCGCAATTACAAGGTTTTAACTCTTACTTTCAGGTAGCTCGAACAAAAGCTATTGCTTAAGCTTCTTTATCAAATTCAACACCGTAAGAATGAAGTTTGTTGTACAGAGTCTTCACTGTGATTCCAAGAACTTTTGCAGTTTTAGTCTTGTTTCCACCTAAGTTTTCCAATGTACTCATGATATGGCCTTTCTCCAATTCTTCGAGAGTCACGTGGATAAATTCAGCATTTTTGACGATAATTGTTTTTTCAACTACTGGCAAAACTTCAGCATTTTGAATATTTTGATCAAGGTGAAGCTTTTCGATAATCATTCCTTCAGCAAGGATAAAAGCTCTCTCAACTACATTTTGAAGTTCTCTCACGTTTCCTGACCATGAATATTCAGTTAAAGCTTTAACTGCTCCTGTAGAAAAAGATTTCTGAGCAGTTGGAACTTTATTTTGGTTCAAGAAAAAATTTGCTAAAATTTCGATATCTTCTTTTCTTTCTCTAAGTGCAGGTGCTTTTAAAACAACTGTGCTTAAAGCAAAGTACAAGTCTTCTCTAAAGCTTCCCGCTTTCACTAAATCCATTAAGTCTTTAGTTGATGCTGAAATCACTCTTACATCTGATTTAAAAAATGCTTGGCTTCCAGCTTTAATACCCATTTTACTTGTCATATATTGCATAAGTTTATTTTGGATATTAGCAGGCATAGTTTCAGTTGAGTTAATGAAAAGTGTTCCGAAATTTGCAACTTCAAGCATTCCCATATGATTTTCATCACCAAAAATTTCTACATCAAGTTGTTTTTCATTCATTGTTGAACAATCAATTGCAACGAATGCTCTATCACGTCTGTGACTTCTGCAATGGATTCTTCTTGCTATCATTTCTTTTCCAGTGGCAGCTTCTCCCATGACGAAAGCAGAAATATCTTTGTCACAAACTCTATCAACTAAGGCCAATAGTTCTTTCATCGCTACTGATCTACCGATAATTTCTTTTTCTATAATTCGGAAAGTGTCTTGAAGTTTTAATCCTGAACGAGATTCTTGAAGTTCTTTTTCTTTTAATTCAATCGTTCTTAAAAGAGTTTCATTAAGATTTTTTGAAGCCAAATACATTTTCATATTTTGAATTGGGCCTGAGATTGAATTAATGATCGACATTCCAAGAGTCATATCTGCTCTTGAGAATTCTTTTGTTGAATCATTCATTTGGCAATGGACTGAACCTATAACAACTCCGTCTACTGATATAGGAAGGCATAATTCAGCTTTAATTCCTTGAGCTGCTTCAAGTGTAAAAACAGGATCCCTTTCTACTGTATTTGAGAAATAACCTTTCTTAGTACGGGCCACATAACCAGCAGCTCCAATACCTTTTTCAAGTAAAGCTCCGTTAAGAGCAGATTCTCCATTAACTGACATAAGTTGAGATTGACCATTTTCTAAGATTTTATAAGTAAGGACCTGATGACAGCTTAAATGAGCTGCAAAGTGCTTGTTGATTGAATTAAAGAAATGTGACTCATCTAAGCTTAAAAATAGAGTTGAAGAAAGGTTTTCAAGTGCTAATTTTTGATTCATTGCTGATGTTGTCATTGTATAACTCCTGTACGATTTTAATGAGTAATTTGCGTTGCGTTACTCAGTAAATAATACAGTGCGTCTGGAAATTTTACAAGACTAAAATACTCGGTTGACTAAAAAAAAGCCAGGAATTTACTGATTACAGGAAGTTATACCACCTAGGACTTATACAGTTTCCAAAACCCTGAGTTATGGCCCCTAGTATTCCCCCATCACGGTCCATTATGTAGATATTTTGATCGGCCTTCACTCGTGAGATCACGCGTTGGCTAGTGAACGCGATAAACTCTCCATCATTCGAATAACTAGGGTCTTCATTAGAACCAAAATCTTTGGTCAAGCGGACTAGCCCAGATCCATCTGGGCCAATTCTAAAGAGGTCAAAAGAATTATCTAACCAAGATGAAAAGACAATATCTTGTCCATCTGGAGAAAAACGTGGAGTGGCATTAAACTGGCCGACGAAACTTATGCGCTTAACATTTTTTTCTTCACTGCTTGGATCCATTGTATAAATCATCGCCTTGCCTGCTCGGTCTGAAAGAAAAGTCATGAGCTTTCCATCCTTTGTCACTGAGGGGTCAACATCAGAAGCAAAATGATTAGTAATTTTTCTAAGATTTTTTCCTTCTAAGTCCATTTCGTAAATTTCTGCGTTTCCTGAAACTGTGAGAGTAAGAGCAATACTTTTTCCACCAGGAAGAAAAATGGCACCAGAATTAATTCCGTCTTTAGATGAAATGACATGAGACTCTTTCGTTCTTAAATCCATCATATAGAGATTGTTATTTCGTTTGCCGTTTGAATTCGAGATTAATGAATACACAAGATGATTTCCGTCTGAAGATAGTGAAGGTGAGATCGCAATTCCACCGTGACTAGTAATTTGCAAAACATTTTTACCATCAAAATCCATCATATAGACTTCTTTGACTGTTTTTGATCCTCGAGTATTGCGATCAGAAACAAAAATAATTTTCGATTTAAAAATAGAATCTTTTCCAACGATTTGCTTATAAATGGCATTTGATATTTCATGTCCATTTTTTCTCAGGTTCACAATGCTGGTGACAATATTAGCATTGTAGACTTGCTTGTGAGTTTTAATATCTTCTAAAATTGTCGTAATTTTAATGTTCTCGCCACTTTTTTCTGCACTTACTGTCCCTAAAAAGCGCACTCCCTTACCATTCCAATAATCATAATTTGTTGGTGGACGGTAACTGGTATTGTTGGGCGCCGACTCAACTAGAAAAAATTTCTTTTGATAAAAACTAAAATCATTTTTAATTAGTTTTACAAAATCTTGAACTGCTAATTTTTGAGCACTTGTGACTGAGCTTTGAAAATAGGGATCCTGCACGACCATTTTATCTTTTTCGAGAGTGGCTTCACCAACAGCAACAACTGTTAAATTGTCATCTGCTGCAAATGCTGAAAAGAATGAAAAAGTTAAAGTGTGAACTAATAAACAGTAAAATAATGATTTTTTCATAGTGGAAATCCTAAAGCTATATCGCCGTTAAGGCCTCGTTTGGCAAATTCTTCTGAAAGTCGTGGCATTGGAGAAGCAGAATTAATGGCATCAATGGCCCGTTGATCATACTCAGGGTCTCCACTGGATTGATAAACTTCAGCGCGCGTGACTTCACCATTTGGAGCAATCCAAACTCTCACTCTGCATTTTAATTTTTTATCTAAGAGAAAACTTGGCAATTTCCAATGTGGTCTTACGAGATCAGGTAGTCTTGCTGCATAAGCTTGAAAGGCCGTTAAGTCAGCAGCATTTCCATCACCATAAACGGCAACACCTTTGTTAAGTCTATTTCCGGCAATGACTAAATTTTTTAAATTTGTCGCTTTTTCACCGTGAAGACCTAATTCTGTTTTTTGGTTCCCTTCATTTTTAATTTTTTTATTTCCGATTTGCTTAAGCTTACTTAAAAAACTTTGTCGTTTTAATTTGTTGACCTCTTCAAAGCTTGGGGCCTTATCAGTTGGATCAACTTTTGCTTCTACTTTGGGTTCTACTTTGGGTTCAATTTTGGGCTCAACTTTTTTAGCCTCAGTTGTTGGTGCAGGCTCTTCTTTTTTTGCTTCTTCATCGCCACTTGAGAGGTTTTTTAATTCATTAATAGTGTATGTTGGCATTGCCACCATATCCACTCGCACTGACGCTTGGACTAATTCCATATTTTTTTCGCGCATCGATGCTTGTTGGTCAATGATTATTTTTCCACTGATAAGAGTTAAGGAAAAAAGAGCAAGATGAATATAGGTTGAGCGCCGTAAATAAAACGGAAAAGGATGAGTTGATAATGAGAGCTCTGGTTGGGGTTTGTTCACTTTATTTATCTTCTATTTAGCTTTTATTTTTCATCTATTTATCTTCGGTCATTGTTACTAACGAAATTTGGTGGATTCCGCCTCGTTTTAAAAACGACATCAACTTTGCCACTTTACCATAGGGAAGATTAAAATCTGCCCGTAGAAATAATGTTTCAGTTTTATTTGTTTGAAATTGTTTTTTAATTTCGGGAAGAATCTCACTAGCTAAAATTTTATCTTTACCCAAAAAATAATCTTCACTTTTACTAAAAGAGAGAATCACTTGAGTCGCACTTAAATTTATAGGATTTACTTCTTTGGTTTTAGGTAGATCGAGTTTAATGCCATTTAACATTAATGGTGCTGTCACCATAAAAATAATAAGCAAAACGAGCATAACATCTACAAGTGGAGTAACATTGATATCCGAAATCACACCTTTCTTTTTTCCAACATTAAACGCCATATCTAAAATCCTCTTTATTCAACAATTGAACGTTCAACAACATTTAAAAAATCTTGACCAAAAGTTTCCATATCAAGATTCACTTTATCATTTTGAGTATTAAAATAATTATAAAACCAAACCGCGGGAATTGCAGAAGCCAAACCTACGGCCGTAGCAACAAGTGCTTCTGCGATTCCAGGAGCAACTGCATCTATAGAACCTCCTCCTCCGGCCAAACCAGAAAAGGCATCAATTATTCCCCAAACTGTCCCAAATAATCCGATAAAAGGAGCGACAGACCCAATTGAAGCTAAAGTTGAAAGTAATCCACCAAGTTCAGCATTTGTTTCATTCACGCCTTTTTTTAATCCACGCTCTAAAATGCCAAGACCAAAATTTTGAAAATGAAATGCTAAACCACTTTTGTGTTGGCCTGTATAAGCATCGCGAATTTTCATTAATTCTGAATATCCATTGGTAAATAGTGCTTTATATGGTGAAAAAGGAAGCATTTCACTTTTAAGTAAAACATCTTTTAAATTTTCAGAGCTGTGATAGATTTCATAAAATTTCTGGTTATTCTCTTCCACTTCTTTAAATAGTTTTCTCTTTTTAAGAATAATTCCCCATGAAAAAACAGAAAAAAGTATCAAGATACTTAAAACGAATTTAACGACTAATCCTGATTGAAGAATAATTTTAAAAATATCTAAATTAGCTGAATGCACTGAGGTCTCCCGCGAAGAATAGCTTTTGTATTAGGTTGAAAATTACTACTCAATAATCATAGACAATCTTTCACGGATTTTTAAGTGAATAAAATCCTTTTATTAATCCCGATAAATATACTCTGGCTTTTTCCGCTGAACTCGTTCTAAATAATAAATGGCAAATCCTATTAAAACAAACAAAGTAAAAGTTGAAATTGTGGACTCAGCTCTAAAGAGGCTATAACTAGAACTCCATACTGGATCTAGTCCCATAAATGTATAAATTGGAATTAAGAAGGCAATTAAAAATAGCATTGGCAAAGTCCAATTGCGTCGACGCCATTCACCAACATAAAGCAATAAAAAGAAAAAGGCATAGAGCCTAAAGCTTACTGTCTGTTCATAGAGAAAAGTTGAATAAGAAAAGGCATAAAATAATAAGGGAAATACAAATAGTTTTTGCCGTTTTTCAATTTCGGTTTCTAAGGGAAAAAATATTTCCAACACAACAACTAGTGCATAATCGACACTAAAGAAAATAAAAGTTCCAATCATTGAAAGAAAGATACGGTCTATTTCTAAAATGAGTGAATGGTTTGGAGACATTTTCCCCACTCCCATCAATCCAATCAAGCAAAAGAAGAGAGCAACAATCATCTCTTTTCGGGGCAATTGAATACTATTTCTTAAAAAGCTTCTAACCTTAGTCATTTTATTACTTTTTAATCTAACAAATTGCAGAGCTATATAAAAAATAAGAATTTTCGAGAGGATAATCAACGCCCATCCTCTATCCATGATCCAATCACCAATTGTACGAATATTGTGATTGAGAAGTAAGTGAAAATAAGAGATTAATGAAATTAATATTAGATGAACTCCCCAAAGCACAAAACTAAAGAGGAGATAATATTTTATTTGAGACCCGAGGGAAGAATCAAAAAATTCAAAAATATTCTGAAGCGTTTTTTTCAATTCCATTAGAGTATTGTATTTTTTGGTCTTAACCAATTTAGTTGTAATTCAGGAGATGGATAAATCTGTCCGTATTTTTTATAGAGAGTATTGTTCTTGGTTAAAGTGTCTATTTTTTCTATTAATGTTAAATAGGTATTCCAAATTTTTAAATCATTTTTTAAAAGCACATCCATTTCTTTTGTCGTTTCAAATTGCTCTTGAAAATTAAACCCTTTCTCAAACAATACTTGATTGTATTTTTTAAGATGCGTATCGACTAATTTTTTATCAAACGGCTTTCCATTAAAATTTGACCCCATAAAACTATCTAATTCTTTGTCTGTTATATAATTTTTAAAATATCCTTTTTTAGCACGGATAAAATCCTCAAATAATATTAACGAGATTTCCACTTTAGATAGATCGAGTGTACGAATAAAAGGCAGTGAAATAATAAAAATATACTCATCAGAGTTTGAAGGTAATGAAGCATGTGTAATTTCAACTGAATCTAATAATAAAATTTTAATCTTTGTTTCGTAATGGCCCTGTGATTCTAAAAAACTAGTAAATGCTTTTTCTAATTCAAAATCCGGTTTATGAATATCCCATTTCAAAAGAGTTGCATTTTTAACTAACCATAATTCGGAAAAGAAACTCCAAAAAGTATCTTGGTTTGGTATATTAAAGCGTTTCATGTCTTTTAGTTTTTTATCACTTAAAAATTTACGCTTTTCATCTTGTTTTTTCTTGAGTTCGCCTTCGAGACCATCTTGTTTAATAATATCTTTGATAGAGGAGAAATCTAGAAGTTCTTTAGTGCCTTCTTTATTTTCTGTTTTGACTTCAGCTGAATCAGCTTTAACTGGTTCTGATTTGGTTTCATGAGGACTTTTAGAATCTTTAGCTTCTTCGCTTGAATTTGCCAAGAATGGAACGCTCAATAATAATAAGGCGATTAGACATTTTTTTTTCATCATTGCCGTACCTTCGATTTTCCTTGTACATATTGGTCGTAAAGCCGGGCCCAATAATACAAATCGTTGATATCCAAATTTAGTCCATCAAAATATTTAGAATATTCTTCTTCAAAACAAGTATTCTTTTTCTCTGTTAAGTAGTCGGCCATAATGTAACCAGCATAAGGTCCAACTGTGACATAATTCCACTTGTCTTCACCATAAAGGACAAATTCTTTTCCATCAGTTGATGTTTCCTTCATAACTTTTACTGGGTGATTACAGCTAATAGTTGTAAGTACCTGAGAATATCTTGAGGGGTTTTGGTGAACATTCCCCATTAGTTCTTTAAAATACTTTATACCAATCATTGATTTCTTCATTGGAGCTGACTCTGCTCCTATGGCATTGGTAAAAAATATTACAAAAAATAAAATGAACTTTGTCATTAAACCTTCCATCTAAATTGAATTGTTTCCCATTCATGGCATTGTGGGCAACGCCAAAAAATACTATCAGAGTTGTAACCACACTGGCGGCAATAATGTTTTGCAAGTGTTTGGTGAAGATTTTCAAGCAAACTTTTAGTTTGTACTAAAGCTTCGTCTTTTTTATTAAGTTCAATTAAAAGTTTAATATATTCAACCTTCATCACTTCTGAAGAATTTTTGTTTTGTCCCATCCACTCTGCTAATAATTCAAAAGCATTTTCTATCATACCAGATTCTTTTAATAATCTAACTTTTGAAAGCACTACTGAAGCTGAACTTATAAGATCTTTGTCATTCATTTCTAAAAAATATTTTTTCACTAATTCTAAACGATTAAGATAAGATTTTTTAACGTCCGCATTGCTTGAATTGAAATCTTCAGCAATAGAGACAAAAATAAATGAAGCATACATTGGATGTTCTTTTAAGATTTCCAAAAGTAAAAATTTTGCTTGCTCAATATCACCACTAAAAAGATATAATTTTAGTCTCAGAATTTTAGCAGAAACTGATGGTGCAAACCGAAATGCATCTTCTAAATCTTCTTCACACTTTTTAAACTCGCCTCTCTCAAAGTACTGCTTTGCTTTTTGGACTAAAATATGAGAAATAGTTTCAGCTTGATTTTGATGCCCAACTTTAGAAAGCATAATGCGGTAATTATAAGCTTGGTCCCAATCTTCGGTGTCTTCATATATACGGCAAAGGGCCCCGATAACTTCAAATTGATCTCGATTAATTTTTAAAACATCTTTATAGGTCTCGATGGCCTTATCAACAAATCCGCCTTTATCAAAATCTAAGGCCAATTCTTTTAATGCCCGCAAGCGGTGAGCTTCAGAAATATTCTCTCTTGCAATAAGAGAGCGGTGAATGCTAATCGCTTTTTCTATTTCGCCATTACTTCGAAACAGTCCCCCTAAGGCAAAATAAGTTTCTATGGTTTCTCGATTGATATCTACTGCACTTAAAAACTCTTTAATTGCTAAGTCTTTATTTCCTGAAATGAGGTATTGAGTTGCATTTAAAAATATTTTTGATTGGGCTTCAAAAATAGAATTTCGGTAGCGTTTAGATAATTTTGCACCTGTCTCTTTTTCAATGAGGTAATGATAAACCAATACGGCCGTTATACCAGTCGCAATGACGGCCAATAAATGTTCAGAAATCCAAGTAAGATATATTTCCATTATTACCTAAACTTTATTCAATCATTATCTAAACATTAAAAGTGGACTTTTATCACTATGGACTAAGTTCGTAATACTCAGCTTAGATATATTTTCATCCAATGAGCTCATCATGTCTAATAGACTAAGTTTCTTTTTCTTTTTAATAAACTTCAAAGCAAATTCATCTTTAGTTTTTAAGCTTTTATGAATTGCTCTTCCGGCAGTCCACAAACTTCCCATCTCGTCTACGAGTCCATTGGCCAAAGCAGACTCTCCTGAAAAAATTTGTCCCTGAGCAATTTCTTTTATGTCGCCTTTAATTCTATCGCCGCGCTTTTTCATAATATCGCCAATAAACTGGCCATGAACACCTGCAATTAATTTATTCATCATATCTGATTCTTCAGCAGTAAGAGAGCGGCTTGGATTTCCGGCATCTTTATATCTACCGGCCTTAACTGTTTGAGGAGAAACTTTGGCAAATTCATAGAGTTTTGAAAGATCCATAAACTCCATGATAACACCAATAGAGCCTGTCAGAGTTCCCGGACTGGCCCAAATTTTTCGAGTTGCAGAACCTATATAATATCCACCACTCGCAGCTATTCCTGCGAAAGAAGCATAGATTGGTTTTTTCTTATCAATGCGATTTATTTCTTCGTAAATTTCTTGAGTAGGCCCTACTGCTCCACCTGGAGAATTGACTCTTAAAATGATTGCATCAATTTGTTTGTCTTCTTCAGCTGCAAGAAGTAAATCGACAGTCTCTTTAGAGTCCATAATGACTCCTTCAACTTCAACGACTCCAATATGGGCCTTGTTAGCATTTTTTTCGGAGCTAGATGTTTCATTAAAAGCATTCATCGTATAATACGCGAATAGGACTAAGATAACGAAAAAGACGAAAACCATGGCGAAGACGCCGAATAATGCCTTACTATTTTTTGAAACGGTCACAAAAACTCCATTTTTTGAAAATACCAATATTCGAATATTACCTATACTCTCAAAAACATTAGCGAACGTAAACTATCTTTAAAATAACCGAGTATAAGGCTCAAGCTTATAATTAATTCAACCGATAAGATAAATGAACCGATAGATAGTATGAACCGATAGGATCGGGATAGGAGTCCACTATGAAAACAAAAATGATCTCACTTGCTCTTCTCTCTTTAGGTGTGTGCACAATTGCTTGGGCATCCGACTACAAATCTCCAAGTATAGGTTTTAAAGAAACAACTCCACCTGTCAAAGAAATGAAGGTCGCTGAGTTTAATGAAACTTATAAAGTTGAAGAAGCTGTTAAAACTGACAGGCAAATTGCTTCTGAAAAAGAGCCTTCAGAAAGAGAGCCATCATCAGTCACTCAAGAAGCTAAGAAAGATGATGTAGATGCTGATAAAGATGAAAAATTTACTCCGAAACCTTGGCTCTATAGAAATAAAGTTGATTCTGCTTTTTAGTTATAAAAGAGGATTAAATATTTTCTAATCGGTTTGTCGAAAGTATCTTTTGATCCCATAAATTTAATTTTTCATATTCACTTTTTAATTGTCCACAAGCGGCCAGAATATCCTGGCCCTTTGTGGTTCTTGTCGTACATACATATCCCCGTTTCAATAATTCTTCTTGAAACCAAATAATTTTTGCATTACTAGGTCGTTTGAATTTTGAATCTGGAAAATCATTATAGGGAATAAGATTTATTTTTGATTTTTGTTTATCTAATAAATCTACTAAGCCTTGTATGTCTTCTGGCCGGTCATTTAAGTCAGCAATTAAAATATATTCATATGTAATTCGTCTATAGGCTTTTAATGGTACTTTTTTAATGGCCGAAAAGAGTCTTTCTAGATCATATGCCTTATTTATTGGCATCAACTCAGTCCGGATATTGTTATGAGCAGCATGAAGAGAAATAGCAATATTCACTGGTGGAAAATCCCACATTTTTTCAATCTGTGGAACTAATCCAGAAGTTGAAAGTGTAATTTTTCTTTGTGAAAGTCCTAGCCCCTTATCTTCCATAAAAATAATGGTAGCGGTTCTTACATTATCATAATTATGTAATGGCTCACCTTGTCCCATATAGACGATATTAGTTAAGCGCTCACTTTCTGAATGCTCTTTTAACCAATAACTAATGGCCATATATTGGCCTACAATCTCGTCAGCTGTTAAGTGACGCTTTAGTCCCATCGTTCCAGTATGGCAAAATGTACATCCAATAGCACAACCGACTTGCGATGATAAACAGAGTGTCAGTCGATCTCTGGCGGGGATTGCAACCGCTTCAACTGTCTGCCCATCAAACATTTTAACTAAAAATTTTCTCGTTCCGTCTTTTGAAAGTCCGTGCCAAATAATTGTGGGAAGTTCTAGGTCTAGGTTGGTTTGAAAATCTTCTTTAATTTTTTTAGCTACGTTGGTCCATAAATTCAGATCGCGCTCTTGAAATTTATATAACCACTGATAAACTTGATCCGCAGCAAATTTAGCAAATCCGTTTTCTGAAAAATAGTCTCTAAGTTCATTTAATGTGAAGGAATAAAGTGATTTTTTTCGAGTGATTTTTGTTGGTGTTTGCATAGTAGGACTTATAGCAAATAATCTTAAAAATGGCGACACAAAGTAATTTTTACAAAGGTAGCCCTTATAGCTATGATACCTAAGTCAATAGATCTTTTTTAAGGGAAAAAATGATGAAATATTATTCAAAAGTCTCGAAAAAATTAGGACAAAGTTTCATTTTAATCATATCTTTAAGCCTCTTTAATGTGGGTTTTGCCGCAGTCAGTTACGCCCATCCCGTTCCGGCCGATAATGATGTCATTTTTACATTTGGCAATGAGTCTCAATTTGAATTGCCCAAACGACTTAATGTCTTAGTTTGGAACCTTCATAAAGGCGCAAATGAAACATTTGCCGGGGACTTTGTGAAATTAGCTTATCAAAAAGACTTAGTTTTATCCCAAGAGATGTATTTAGACAGTCAAATGAGACAAGTTTTTAATATTTTTCCCAATTATTTTTATGTAACGGCGACATCATTTTTATATGGTAAAAATTCAATTAGAACCGGCGTGGCCACGATTTGTCCGGTAGAACCTACAACCGTACATTTTTTAAGATCTGAAATCCTAGAACCAGTTCTTAATTCTCCAAAAATGACATTGATTACCCAGTATCCAATTCAATTTTCCAAAAAACTATTAACAGTCGTTAATATTCATGGAATTAATTTTGTTGATGGGGCGGCCTATCAAAAAGAAATGAATCATCTTTACGAGAATATTAAAAATTTACCAAAGCCCCTAATATTGGCCGGAGATTTTAACTCCTGGGATAATGAACGCAATGAAATACTTAAAAACTTAACTCAAAGACTCAACTTAAAGGAAGCCGCATTCTCTCCTGATTTTAGGCTGAGATTCAATAAGCACCCTCTTGACCATTTTTATTTTAGTGAAAATATTAAAATTATTTCTGCAAAAGTTGAAGAATTTTATCAGGGATCTGATCATAAACCACTCGAAGTTATACTTGAGTATTCACCTTAATTTAGTCGGATTTAAAATAGGCAATCTTTTCCACTCTCCTTGAAAAGAGTTAACTCTCTTATCCTGTATAAGGATATAATTAGGTTATCGATTTGGAATTCAAAGGAGCTTCACTTGAAAAGAAAAAATATTTTTAAATTTTTATTTCTCTCACTTATAATTTCTTCACTCAGTGTTTCTTGTGGACTCATAGACAAAATGAAATCGAGTGACCAGCCAACTGATTCCAAGACTGCTGAAAATACAGTGTCTGTTGAAGTTAGATCTGAAAATGGAACAGCTGATGATTTATTTTCAAAGACAATGAACGAAACAAAAGAAGAAACGAAAACGGCTGCAGCTGATGCACCGACAGATATTTCTAATGCTGACCTTGGCTTTAAAGAAGAAGCTAAACCAGAAGTTAAATTAGAAGCAATTGCAGAAGCATCAACTGAACAAAAGTCCCTAGAGGACCAATTTACAGGAACAGCTCCAAAAACTGCTGCAGAGCCTGAAATTAAAAAAGTTAAAGTTGAAGAGTCACTTCCAGAAATAAAATCTGAACCGACAGAAAGCGTAGCTGACAACGCTGCACCTGGAACAGTAATGAACTATAAAGTGCAAAAAGGTGAAACCTTAATGCAAATAGCTTTTAAAATTTATGGTGATGTTTCAAAATGGAAAGACATCAAAAATATGAATGGTGCAAAACTATCTAAGAATTCTGCATTAAGAACAAATATGGAATTAAAATATAAGGCACCAGCAAAAGCATTTGTTTGGAGTCCTGAGGGTACTGCTTATTTGATTAAAACAGGTGAAACTTTGGGGACAATTTCAAAATCTGTTTATCAAACTCCTACAAAATGGAAAAAAATTTGGGAAAACAATAAACCACTTATTAAAAATCCAAATGTCATCTATGCTGGCTTTACTCTTTATTATAAAGGCACAACCATGGCCAATTACGTTCAACCAGAAGCGGCTCAACCAAAAGTAATCGCCAATGAAATATCGAAACTTGAAGAATCAAAGGCCATTGAAGAAGTAAAAGTAGATCAAGCTATTTCTAAACTTGAAAAACAAAATATAACTGAGCAAGAAATTGACCTTACAAATTTAGAGCAAGCTGCTCCGCAAAGAGAGAAATCAGATTTAGGTGAAATTAAAAATATAAAAGAAGAAATGCAATCCGATGCCATTATAGACGAAGCATTAGTTCATTAAAAAAACCGACTTAAAAAGCCTTTTTTCTTTCGTTCTATGTTTTCCATTACATTGCCCTTAAGCAAAAGGTCTCGGTAAAAATCCGAGGCCGACAGGGTCCCTTCTAAAAGAGAATTATACTCTTGCACTGAAAGCAAACTCACTTTTTCTGCATTTAATTCTTCACATAACTTAAAAGCAAATTGATTAAGAACGACAGTCGACTCAAAAGGTCCAATCATATTCTTAGAAAATTCTGAGTTATCTAAATCAGATTTAAAATGATTATTATAAATTTTATGAGCAAGGGATTTATCCAATAAACTTTTTTCATCTAAAAGGTAAATCAGGTAATAAGCCGTGCTTCCTAAATTTTCAGGATTTTCATTAATGGCATTATAAACACCTACAATATATTCAGTATCCTTCATGAAAAGACTCCAAAATCGACAATCACTGAACCTTCCGGAGAAATTTCAATCTCAAGTTCATTAGGAAATGTTTGAACAATAACATTTATTTCATCGAGAACTTTATAGACAACAAAATTTCGAGATAAATTCATTTTTATTTTTTTTCGGTAACTTGTTGGGTTGTAAAGACTCAATCTCCTCACCTCTTCAAATTTTAATTCGTTAGTTGAAGATGGTCTCGTCCGCCAATAATAATCGACTCCATCAACATTTTGAATTGGAATATGAAGGAGAGAAAACGTTTCAACAATTTTTTTCCAAAAATCTTCATATTCATTTGTCGATAACTCACCAAACTGGTCGCCATCGATGACGATTAATCGGCCTTCACCTAAAGAAATATTTTGAATTTGAGTTTTAAAGTGAACTTTTTCAACTAACAAATTATTTTCGAGAGTAAAGGTTTCAAATCGTTTTAAATATTCCTCAGATAATCCAGAGCGATTAAGGATAACTCTACCGCCATTCATAAATGTTTTTAAAATATAATTAAATAATGTTTTATCGACATCGTGACCGTGAAATAAATGAACATGTTCTTGATAAGGACTTTTATGCTCATGCAGTTTTAAGGTATCAGAGTTGATAACTTTATAACTCCAGCCAAATGTTTTATGCAGGTATGTCCAAAGGTTGAGCTGCTCCCAACTTTGAAATAGCGAGCTGACACCATCAATTTTTTCGTAAACTTTAAAAAATGAAAGTGGTGAATAAACCGCCACATCTTCAAAATCATAAGCTGAATTAATGGCCAAACGAGCAGGCAAATAGGAATTGGCCACTAAATCATTTAACTCTCTAGATAAAACACCTTTTTTCGATCGGGAATTAATTAATACAGATGAAGGAACAATATCTTTAGCAAGGGATTCATAGAGCTCTGAAGAATAATCAACTGTTGAAATAGATCCGGAAAGTCTTTTTAGAAATTTTGAAGTACTCGCTCCCAAAAAAGCAACATCAAGAGTCCCTTCGAAATTTGTCCCAATCGATTCTCTAGCGTTTGTTTCATATAGATCTTGCACATTTTTATTAAATTCAAATGCATATTGCTTTTCTTCTATAGGGGAAATACTTTGATCACCTTGATTTTTACTTTGTAAAAATCGGCGAAAAGCTTGATCAAAAGTAGTCGAAGTATCTTCTAAAAAACTTCGAAATTGTCCATTTTCAAAAAAACCACAACGAATACCCCATAAATCTGCAGCAATTGAATTATTGGCGAAATATTGTCCAAGTTTTTTAACAAATTGATCAAAAGCTTCAAAAACTCTTGGGTCAAAAAAAGAATAAATTTTTATCAGATTGTCATCGGCATCAATAATCCCGTAGGCCATCTGTTCATTGTTTAGGGCCAAACCTCTTGCCAATAAATGGGGCAGACCGCCATTGGCCAAAAAAGGAGCTGGAGTTAAAGGAAGAAAAAAAACCACTTGTTTTCCAACTTCCTTAGCAATTTCAACTAATTTTTTTAAATTAGTTTCAGGACGATGTTCGTCAAAATCAAACTGATCACCTGTTTCAGAGTGAAAAGACCAATTAATAGGGATTATAATTTTAGTTCCAGGGAACTCCTGAAGCTTTGTTCTCCAAAGACTGGCCGAAGTTTTCCAATAGAAAAACCAATTCTCGCCTGGAAATACTGCATCTAGGTCTCGCGGAACGGGGGTCGTGAGAGTCACTACTAACACCTCATGTCTTACAGTGTCCGTCTAAATTTGTTATAAATTTAGGTTCTAATAATATCAAAAATTATAATCTGCAAAAAGGCGGTTAAGCAATGTGGTTTTTCACTGATGAGGAAAAAGACCTTCAAAGACTCTGTAAGGATTTTGCCCAAAAAGAATTGGCACCTTTCGCTCATGCTCATGATGAAGCTGAAAGTTTTAATTTAAATGCTTTTAAAAAAATGGGTGACCTTGGCGTATTAGGAATTACCGCTGATCCTGAATACGGTGGTGCAGGCATGGGTGCCGTCGCAGCGACGATTGTTATGGAAGAATTTGGAAAAGCTTGTGCTGGTTCAACTCTTTCCTATCTCGCCCATTCTATACTTTGTGTAAACAATATTCAAAATAATGGTTCTGAAATCCAAAAAGAAAAATATCTACCGAAACTCATTTCTGGTGAAATGATTGGTTGCATGGGGATGAGTGAACCTGAATATGGCTCAGATGCTGTAGGGATTCAAACAAAAGCCCGTAAAGATGGAGAGAGTTATCTCATCAACGGGACTAAAATGTGGATTACCAATGCCCAGTATGCCGACATCGCTTATGTTTATACTCGCACAGGTGAAGAAAGAAAAAATCTTTCAACTTTTATTGTTGAAAAAGGAACTCTTGGATTTTCAGTGGGAAAACCAATTCATAAAATGGGAATGAGATCTAGTCCAACTGGTGAATTAATTTTTGAAAATGCCAAAGTACCCAAGGCAAACCTTGTCGGAAAAGAAGGCGATTCAATTTATCATATGATGAAAAATTTAGATATAGAACGCATAACAATTGCAGGAATTTCTCTAGGAATTGCTCAAGCCTGTGTTGATCAATGCATAAAGTATGCAGGAGAGCGCAAGCAATTTGGCAAGCATTTAGGATCTTTTCAAATGATTCAAAAAATGATTGCAGAGATGGCCACTGAAACTGAAATGATGAGAAGTTTTTTGTACACGACTGCAAAAAAATATGACATGGGTGAAAAAGGTCCTTCAATGGCAGCGCAAGTAAAACTGGCCCTTCCTAAGATGGCGACTAAAATTGCACTCGATGCTATTCAACTTCATGGTGGCTATGGTTATTCTCGCGAGTTCCCACTAGAGCGAATGATGAGAGATAATAAACTTAATGAAATTGGTGCGGGGACAAATGAAGTGATGATCATGATTATTGCAAAAAATCTTTTAAAAGACTTAAAGGACTAAAACTAAATTTATGAATGAAATACAATTAGAATTAAAAAATCAATTACAAAAATTTTGTCTTCAAAAAATTGAACCTCATATGGAACATGATGATGAAACTGAAACTTTTCGTATGGATATTTTTAATGAATTAGGCGAACTTGGTTTTACAGGAATGACTTTGCCAGAAGAATTTGGTGGAGTGGGTTTATCTTATCAAGATTTCTCAATAGCACTTTGTGAAATAGCTAAATATTCTGTGTCTTATGCAGTGACCATTTCTGTTTCGAGCATGGTTCAAGCTATACTCAATGAATTTGGAAGTGTTGTTCAGAAAAAACAATATTTACCTGCATTATCCAGCGGAATAGAAATTGGGGCCTTTTGCCTAAGTGAATCAGGCGCAGGCTCAGATGCTGCCTCTTTAATTACATCTGCCAAAAAAACAACACAAGATGGGACTGAGGGATATCTCTTAAATGGTTCTAAAATATGGATTACTTCTGGCGGAATAGCTAAAACTTATATCGTGATGGCGAGAACCGGAGCAGCTGGGAGCAGTGGAGTTTCTGCTTTTATTGTCAGAGATGGCACCCCAGGTTTTAGTTTCGGTAAAAAAGAGAAAAAAATGGGATGGCGAGTCTCTCCTACACGCGAACTTCTCTTCCATAATTGCTTTATTCCTGCCGAAAACCTACTTGCCAATGAGGGCGATGGATTTAAAATTGCCATGGCGGCATTGGATAAAGGCCGTTTTACCATCGGCGCAATAGCTGTTGGCTGTGCTGAGCGTGCTCTAGATGAATCTGTTCGTTATGCCTTAAGTCGACAACAGTTTAAACAACCTATTTTTGATTTTCAAGGCCTCCAATTTATGATGGCCGATATGGCCCTTGAAATAGAATGCTCAAGACTACTTGTTTTACAGGCAGCAAAGGATTACGATTCGGGCACTCCCAACGCCAAATTAGCTTGTATGGCTAAATTGAAAGCAACAGATACAGCAATGAGAGTAACAACTGATGCTGTCCAAATTTTAGGGGGAGTTGGTTACACCAAAGAATATCCAGTTGAGCGATTCATGAGAGATGCAAAAGTTCTTCAAATAGTCGAAGGGACAAATCAAATTCAAAGAGTAGTCATTGCTCGCTTGTTAAAAAAAGAGTACAGCAAACATTAAAATTGCGAGGAAAAATAATGAGTCTTAAATTCCAATTTTCTAAACAACCTCAAAATATTGATTTAAAAAAATTAGAAATATTTAAAGAAATTATTACTAATCCGAATGCACAATTTTTTCATACTTTCGAAAATCCCGACTATATTACAACTTCAAAAAAAATATATTCTCAATTTAATGACCGAAAAGTTTTTATTCATATTGGAATTGGCGGCTCAAGCCTAGGTCCAGAGATGATAGTAAGTGCACTCCAAAAAAATAAAACTCGTTTTCTTTATATTAACAATATAGACCCAGACGAGATTCACGACCAATTAGAAGTTTTAAATGATTATCAGTTATCTGAATGCCTTTTCTATTTTGTTTCAAAATCTGGAGGTACTGCTGAAACTTTAGCTGCTCTTTCAATTGTGACTCAATATTTATACACGAGAAATGTAAAAGAATCTGATCTTCATCAATATTTTATATTCGCAACAGATCCTAAAAAAAGTGAATTACTGGATTTGGCAAAAGTTTTAAAAGTGCATTGCTTAGAAGTTCCAAGCAATGTTGGAGGTCGGTTTTGCGCTCTCACTCCGGTGGGGTTTTTACCGGCACTTTTCGCTGGAATTAATATTGATCAATTAGTTCTAGGTGCGCTAGAAACTCAAAAAATTTGCCTCGAAAATTCATTAGCAAACCCACTCTTAAATGTTGCTGAATTCCTTTTTTCTTTGAAAAAAAATCAAAACATTAGTCAAACCGTCTTAATGCCCTATTCTTCTAAATTGCGAGCTTTTTCATTTTGGTTCACTCAACTTTGGGCGGAAAGTTTAGGTAAAAAGAAAAATCGATTAGGTGAAACAATTAATACTGGCTTTACACCTATCGTAGGATTTGGAGCGACTGATCAGCATTCTCAAATGCAATTATTTATGGAAGGCCCTCTTGATAAATGCCTTATCCTAATTGAGGTGGAAAATTTTGCACAAGATTTTAAACTAGCAACCGATCTTCCAGGAATAAACCTAAGAAAGCTCTCAAGTTTTAGCTTGTCTCAATTGATGAAAGCGGAGCTTGTTGGAACAATTAAGGCCTTGCAGGAAAACAATAGACCCACCATTCATCTTAAAATTGAAAAAAATGATGAATTCCATCTTGGTTCACTCATACTCTTCTTTGAATCTCTCACTGCATTGATGGGAGATTACCTAATGATTGATCCTTTTGATCAACCAGGTGTTGAAGCTGGAAAGATTTATGCTTTTCATTTTTTGAACCAGTTGAAATAATTTCAACTATTCGCTAAAATGAGAGCTTAAAGAATCAATCAAAAGGAATCCCAGAAAATGAGCAATGACGATACAACCATCGTATTAACCGATTTGAGAGCAGCACTGCAAGCTTCAGAAATTGAAGCTCAATTAAAACCAGCTGCGCTTTTAGTTGTAGGCGGGGATCTCAATGGAACTCTTTTTGATCTTATTGAACCAATGGTCGGAATTGGTCGAAATGCAGATAATATTATTTCATTAGAGTTTAATGGAGTTTCTCGTTATCACTTTAAACTTTTAGCAAGTGGAGAAACCCATGTCCTAGAAGACTGTGGATCAAAAAACGGGACTTACCTTAATAATAAAAAAATTGAAAGCCTCACTCCACTTGCTAAAGGTGACATCATAAAAATTGGGAGTATTGCTCTTAAGTATCTTCCTAAGGGAGATCCCGAACGCCTCACTTATGACAAACTCAACCTCGAAGCCAATACTGACAAACACACAGGCTGTTATAACAAAACATATTTTAACAACCGAATCGCTCTTGAAGTTAATAAGTGCAAAGTTGTAGGTGAACCCCTTTCACTCGTTATTTTTGACTTAGACCACTTTAAAAAACTCAATGATGGATACGGACACGATGCTGGTGATTATGTTTTAAAAGATATGGCCGCTATTATTCGCGCCAATGGAATTAGAGAGCAAGATGTTTTCGCTCGATACGGCGGAGAAGAGTTTGTTATTTTACTTCCGAAAACAAACTTGAAACAATCTTTTGAAATTGCCGAACGATTAAGAAAACTCATCGAAAATAAAGAATTTCTATACGACGGGAAAAGACTTCCCGTTACAGTTTCTATTGGAGTTGCAGATTATCGCCAAGGTGTAATCACGGGAACAGATCTTTTTAAAAGAGCTGACGAAGCCGTGTACAAAGCAAAGGAAGGCGGTAGGAATCAAGTGCACTTCTATAGGGGATAATGGATAAACAATATTCAACACCCAAAATCGATATTCTTCCAGAACATATTATTGACCAAATTAAAGCTGGTGAAGTTTTAGAGCGTCCCGCTTCTTTAATAAAAGAATTAATTGAAAATTCACTTGATGCCAAAGCAACTGAAATTAATATTCACTTGGTAGAAAATGGTCTTGAGTTATTAAGCATCGAAGACAATGGCCATGGAATGAGTTTTGAAAACCTCCCCTATGCTTTTTTAAGACATGCAACTTCTAAATTAAAAAATTATGAAGACCTCTATCATCTTTATAGTTTTGGATTTAGAGGCGAGGCTTTAGCGAGTGTGGCCGCTTCGGCCCGCCTCACCTGTACAACTCAGCCAATTAACTTAGAGGAGTCAGGTGGAAAAATTATTATTAATGGTGGCGCTCAAGATCTTTTAATTCCCTACGGATCATCAACTCACGGAACTTCTCTTTATATTAAAGATCTTTTTTACAACACTCCCGCTCGACTAAAATTTATCAAATCTAAGGTAAGTGAGAAATCAGCGCTAAAAAAAATGTTGTATGCATTTGTACTCTCAAATCCTCAAACTTTATTTTCAATTAAGTGGGATGAAAAAGAACGAGAAATTTTTAAAAATGTACCACCAGATCAAAACATCATTCGGGTTAAACAAGTTTTCTCACCGAAAGCTCAAAAAAATTTAGAATCACAAATTTTGATGTCTGCTGAATCTTATGGCGATTATAAAGTTGAAGTTTATTTTACGCTTGAAACACATACATCTCCACAATATCGCCATCATTATCTTTTTGCTAATAATCGTTTTTTTCAAGATAAATCACTGCACCTCTCTATCCTAAGAACGTTAGATCCTATCTGGCGTTTAGGAGAAAGTGGTCATTATTTAGTGAAAATTACTGTTCCGCCCGAAGAAATAGACGTGAATGTTCATCCAAATAAAACGCAAATTAAATTTTTGAAATCGGACATCATCTACTCCCTCTTGGTAACTTCACTTAGAGGCGCATTGAAGTCCCTTGGACACTCAAATTCTCCGTCGACTTCTGGCCTTGCGGGTTCTCACATCCAAGAGCCTTTTTTTACAAGAGAAGAAAATCAAACATTAGATTTAATGAATATGAATACATATTCAAATTCTAATTCATACTCACCTCATCAGCGTTTTGAACAAAATCAAATTATTCAATCTCCTGCAGAAACTTCTAATTTCATCCAAGGTTATATTTCACCTTCGATTATTCTTTTTAAACTTGAAAACAATTTCTACATTGCCGACATCAAAAAATTAATGGCGACATATATCTGTAACTCGATTGATAATTTTATAAAGTCGGATGAACTTTCTGGCCCCTTGTTGATTAGTGAGCCATTTAAAATTCCAAGTGGCAAAATTGATTCGCACTTTGAAGATTTAAAAACTTTAGGCTTTGAATTTGATAGGCTAAATAGCGAAGTTGTAGCTCTCAGAACATTACCTCGCTTTGTTCCACAAAATATTTCACTAGAAATAACCAATTGCCTTATTGAGTATTTTCTTCAAGCTAAAACGACCATATTTGAACCACTCACTCTCCACTATTTTATTGAAAAGAACTGGCCAGTTCAAACGACACTGCCATTGCATATTTTGATTCCAATTATTGAAAATAGTGATTTGCAAGATTGTGCCTTTGTCTTGTTACAAGTTGATAATCTTAAAAATCTTTTTAAGAGTTCAAAATCATGACAATGAATAAAGTTATTTTAATCACTGGTCCAACAGCATCTGGGAAAACCCAGACAAGTATTGAGATTGCTCAAAAAATTCAAAAGAATTTCAATATTCCTGCAGTTATTGTTAATTTTGATTCCCTCCTTTTTTATAAAGAAGTCTCTATCGGTACAGCAAAGCCGACACTCGCAGAACGAGCGGACATTTTGCATTTCATGATAGATATCGAATCAATCAGGTCTCCTATGAATGCTGCTGACTTTATTAAAATTGGAGAAGCTATAATCAAGGAGCAATTGGCGCTTGGAAATTTAGTGATTTTAGTCGGTGGAAGTGCCTTTTACTTAAGGGCCCTTTTAAAAGGAATGTATCAAACAATAACTCCAACTCCAGAAATTAAAGAAAAATTTGAAAATCAAAATATTGATACTATTATTTCTTACTTAAAAATCCACGACCCAGAATCCCTTAACAATTTACATATAAATGACCACTACAGGTTAACTCGGGCCGCTCTTCATTTTGAAATGACAGGTACAAAATTTTCTTCTCAAAAAATTGTACATGACGAACTATCCCCTTACGATTTCAGCAAGGTCATCCATCCATGGGATCTTTTACATATTTATTTAGACCTCCCAAAAGATCAGCATTTCGAAATTATCAAAAATCGTGCAGAAAAAATGTTTAATGAAGGATTGATGGATGAAATTGAGCAATTAGAAAAACTTGGCTTTAGTACTACTGAAAGACCATTTAATTCCATCGGGTATAAAGAAGCACTTGAATGGAAAAATGGATTATTTCCAAGTCAAAAAGAGTGTGTGGAGCGAATTGCAATATCAACCAGACAACTCGCCAAATCCCAGAGAACCTTTTTTAAAAAAATGACTCCAAAACTTTGCTTCAATCCACTTTTAGATCAAGAGAAAATATTCCACAGTGTAGAGCTATTTCTAAGTTAGTGCTAAAATAAATTAACTTAAGAATCAGTCATGCATTGCTTTAGAGGTCTCATGGTATTAGAAACTCAACGCTTAAAAATTATTGTTATCTCAGATGGTACTGGAGAAACAGCAACTGCTATTTCTCGAGCAGTAATGGCCCAATTTAAAGACCGTGAAGTCTATTTTACTCGTTATAAAAATATTCGAACAATTGAACAAATAGATGCCATTTTTAATGAAGCGGCCATTCATCACGATTTAGTCATACATACAATTGTTTCTGGCAAACTTCGCGAATATATTGCTGAACTTTCACGAAATAAGCATGTAAGAACTTTAGACTTAATTGGACCTGCTCTCACAGCGTTTTCAAATTATTTCAACCAAGAACCAATGTCTGAACCTGGATTATTACGCGCAGTGAATGATGAATATTATAAGCGGGTTGAGGCCATGGAATTTACACTTAACCACGATGACGGAAGAAATTTAGCTTCACTTCACCTTGCAGATGTTATTTTAGTGGGTGTTTCTAGAACATCAAAAACACCTCTTTCTGTTTATCTTTCTCAACATGGAATAAAAGTCGTTAATATTCCGATGATCAAAGATCAGCCACTACCAACAGAATTACTTGAAGTGGATCAAAGAAAGATCTTTGCTCTCACCATTGACCCGGACTCCTTGAGTGAAATTAGAAAAAATCGCTTGCAACGCTTAGGTGCTGACAAGCATCAAGGAGAATATGCCGAACACGATAAAATTGTCGAAGAAATTGAATGGGCCAATAATATTTTTAAAGAGAATAAGCGCTGGCCTGTATTTAATGTAACTGATAAAGCTCTAGAAGAAACGGCCGCTGATATATTAAAACTTTTGAACATGCGTAAAAATAATATTTTTAAGCAAACAAAAAACGAATCGACTTAACTAATATGGAAATTTTTAAAGAATTATCAGATATTACTCTTCATTTTTCCGCTACTGTTGGGATTAATATTTATAATGAAGACGGCCAAAAGCTTGGTAGCTTGATTGACTACTTTATTGATTATGAAGAAATTTATCCCTCTGTTCTTGCCATTCAATATAAGCGAAGTGGCGTTCTCTTTTATATCTTGTGGGAAGAAATTATCAGTTTTTCCTATAAAAAGATAATCATCAAGAAAGAAGCATTTCCACGCAGAAGTCGGACATTTCCTAAAACACTTAACCCTAAAACAGTCACAAGTATTCTTGCGAATCAATTTACGGGTTCAACAGTTGAATACCCTCCGTTAGGGCAAATTGTTTTAGACAAACAAATCGTCGATACGCATGGGAAAAAAGTTGTTCGAGTTAATGATATTCAATTTATCCGTACAGGAAATGAACTTAGAGTCACTCATGCTGAAGTAGGTGTACGAAGTTTCGTCAGACGACTTAGCTTAGAGCGCCCAATTGATTTAGTCATAAAACTCATCAATCCAAATTCAAAATATTTAAGCAACGATACAACCATTAATTGGAAATATGTTCACGCTATTCCTAATCGCAATATTCAAAAAAGTGTAAGACTCAATTTAACTAATGAAGACTTAAAAGAGCTTCACCCCGCTGATTTGGCGGATATTTTAGAAGACTTAGATAGTCATGGTAGAGAAATGATTTTCTCTAACCTCGATCCTAAATTAGCAGCTGAAACCCTCTCTGAAGTTGACGAAGATTTACAAGCTTCTTTATTAGGAAATGAATTGCCTGAAAAAGCGGCCGAAATCATCGAGAATATGGATACAGACGATGCGGCCGATTTATTAAATGAACTTGATGATGATGTTGCAGAAGAAATTATTTCAAATATCGACGATCTTGAAACTCAGGAAGAAATCCAAGAGCTTCTTGATTATGATGAAGATTCGGCAGGTGGCTTAATGACTTCCGAAATTTTTGAAGTAACGGCCAATTTAAAAAAATCTGAAGTACTAGCACTCATTCAAAAAAATCATGATGAAGTTGCTTCATTTTTTGATATTTATGTCGTCGATGAAAACCACTTTTTAGTTGGTACTCTCTCAGTTCAAGAACTATTAATTCATAAAGAAGATTTATTAGTTAGTGAAATGATGAATGATTCTGATATTAAATGCCTTCCTGCCGATACACACTGGAAACAAGTCGCAGACTTTATGAACAAATACAGCATGGTGACTGTACCAATTATTGCTGCAGACAATGAACTTCTTGGAATGGTTTCTGTAGACGATATTCTAGACAGGTTGCTTTCATGAAAATTGAATCAAAGAAAAAAATAATTTCTCCATTAATGATTAAACTGACATTACTCTTAAGTATTATAGGCCCAGGCCTTGTGACGGCCAATCTTGATAATGATGCTGGTGGTATTGCCACTTACTCTCTGGCCGGGGCTCAAACTGGTTACCGCTTAATGTGGATTCTTATTCCAGTAACGATTGCACTCATTATGTTTCAAGAAATGTCTGCTCGCATGGGAATTGTTTCTGGAAAAGGCTTAGCAGATTTAATTCGCGAAAAATTTGGTTTAAAAATAACCTTTTACTCACTCTTCTTTCTTTTATTTGCCGATCTTGGAAATACTATGGCCGAGTTCGCCGGAATTGCTTCAGCGGGAGAAATTTTTGGTGCTTCCCGATTTTTCACTGTGCCAATCTGTGCATTTGCAGTTTGGTTTATTGTATTAAAAAGTGACTACAAAGGTGTGGAGAGAATTTTTATTATTGGCTGCTCAGTCTTTTTAACTTATATCGTTTCAGGATTATTAGTTGGAGCTGACTGGATGGAAGTAACAACCGCAATTATCAAACCAGACTTTCATTCAATTACGACTAAAGACTTACCTATCATGGTGGCCCTATTAGGAACGTCGATAACTCCCTGGATGCAATTTTATATTCAATCAGCAGTTGTCGAAAAAGGTATTTCAACTAAACATCTATGGCATTCGAAAGTAGATGTTATCGCTGGTTGTACACTTACTCTTTTTATTTCAATGTTTATTATTATTTGTTGTGCGGCTACGATTCATAAAGCAGGAATTAGTATTAGTGATGCAAAAGATGCGGCCGTAGCACTTGAGCCTTTGGCCGGAAAATATGCTTCAATGCTTTTTGGTATTGGTCTTTTTAATGCCTCTTTTTTTGCCGCAGCTATTTTACCACTCGCTGCTAGCTATTATATTTGTGAAGGTATGGGTTGGGAATCTGGAGTTGACCGCTCTTTTAAAGAAGCTCCTCACTTCTTTTCAATTTTTACTTCGATGATTGTCATTGGTGGCGCGATCACTTTAATTCCAAATATCAATCTTTTCAATATTCTTTATTATTCTCAAGTAATAGATGGCCTACTCATACCAATCGTCATTTTATTTATTATCAAACTTTGTAATGACCCTGATATCATGGGGCAATATACAAATTCTCCAACTCAAAATTTTATCAGTTATATTTTGGTATTTTTGATGTTTATGCTAAACATCCCAATGATTTATTACACTTTTCGCTAAGTTTTAGACAAGTTTAAAGATGTTCGCATAAGTCGATGGTTTGGTCTTCGCGGCTAATCGTAATTTCCACTTTTCTTTCCACATCATCACCTTTCTTTTTAAAATAAAGTTGGTAGGTGACTGGAATTAAAGTTCCCTTACCATCGAGAGCAAGCGGTAACCCAACTCCAAATGTCTCAACCATCGGTATAGGACTTGAGCGCTTTTCACCGTAAAGCTCAAATCTTAATTCTCCTTGAGCACAATCAGAGGCAGTATTAATATATCCATAAGCAATTGAAGGCATTTCTGGAATTTCAACTTCAACTACAGAAGAATTATCTACTCTTAATTCTTTAATAAAATGTTTTCTTCCTTCAATTTGAACTCTTAAAATAAAAGGAGCTGCCAATGGTACTTTTACATTTGTTAAAAGATCTACTTCTGCTTTTTTTCCATTGATAAAAACTTGCATTTTTTGTTTATCATAATGAGCTAAAACAATATTTCCCTGACTTTGTTCAACTTGTGTTTCAAGATCTTTAATTGTATTTATCTGTGCCGGTTGACGGACTTTCTCAACGACATTTACTTTAGGTGTGACAACGACTTTGGCAGGTTCCGTTTTAACTTTTTGTGAATATAGAAAATAAACTCCAACGACAACAATGACTGCAGCCGCTGCAATAATTCCCATGGAATTTTTCTTTTCTGGTTCTTCTAATTGATTTCTAGCAATATTGGCCCGTGTTTTAGTTCCTTCAGACTTTTCAATATTAGGCTTAGTTGCTCCACTTTTTAGACTTTGTGCTGTTGAATTACCTTCTGATGAAATGGTAGTCGACGGTGATGTCATCATTTTATCTTTAGAGACAATTGGTGTCGAAATAGGGCTCGGTCCTGATTTTTTAGTACTAAGGGTTGGACGACCTTTCGCTTTTGTCGCTTCAAAACCAAAATCTAGAACTTGTTCTTTTGCTTTGGCTTTTTGCTCTTGTGAATCATGATGATTATTACTAGTCGCCTGAGCAACCGCAACTGCAACTTCGATTGCTGTTTCGATATCACCTTTTCTTGTCCCACTCTCAAGTTCTTTTTTTACATCTTCTAAATAGGGTTTTAAATCAATTCTCCCAAACTCATACATTTTTTCACGGTCTTTTTTGATTTCATCTCGAAATAGCTCTTGTGAAAAATAAGATAAATCTGTTGAATTGAAATCTGGAAATTTTGCATAAAGAAATTTCATAAGAGCTCTGTTCATTTGATCTAAATTATCAAAACGTTTTGAGCGATCTTTACTTAATGCTTTTAATACAATTTCATCTAATTCTTTTGGAACATTTGGATTAATAGAAGATGGAGCAACGACTTTACATTCTTGAATTTTCTTTAAGACGGCAAGGTCATTATTCTCTTTAAAAAGTTTACGAGAACATAGCATTTCCCATAAAGTAATTCCAAGAGCAAACTGATCATAACGGGGATCAAGCTCTAATCCTTCAAGATATTCGGGAGCTAAGTAAGAAAGTTTCCCCTTGATTGTTCCGGCCTGTGTAGCTTCACTATTTGTTTGAGATTTTGCAATACCAAAATCAATAATCTTAACGGCACCATCATAGGTAAGCATAATATTATGAGGAGAAATATCTCTGTGAATTATATTTGCTTCTTTACCAGTTAACTTATCTCTAAAAGTGTGAGCATAGTAAAGGCCCTGACATGCTTGAGAAATAATATAAGTTGAAATTTCAACAGGAAAAACAAATTTACGTTCTTTCAATTTTTCCAAAAATTCTTTTAAATTTCTTCCGTCACAATATTCCATGGCGACGAAAAGTTGACCTTTGTTGAGACCATAATCGTAAGTTTGAATGACATTTGGATGAAGCAAACCGAAAGTAACTTTAATCTCATCCATGAACATTGTTTTGAATGCTTCGTCTTTTGAATGTTGTGCTTGGACCATTTTAATTGCAACAACTTTATCGACAGACTCACCACCAAGGAAGCGAGCACGACAAATTTTTGCCATTCCACCATCAACCAAATGATCTAAGATCAAATAGCGTCCGAAACGTTCGCGTTTTTGTAATACACTCATCAGTTCTTTTGCTCCCGATCTAGTTTGTCGGAATAAATTCATAAAAACTTTAATGGATAATTCGTTTAGTTAATGACTTTTTCTAGGTATCCCGGAAAATTCAAGAGCTTGGGATTTGTGTCTTTAGATTTTTTGCAAATACCGAAAATATGGTATAAACGAAAGCCATTTATTTGTGAATCAGGGTGTTGAAAAAGATTCTTTTTAAATTCAGGTAGTTCAAATCGCGTAAATCCAGATTTTTCTAATTGCTCGTTTAGACTTGAAAAGGGAATATCTTTTGTATCAAGTGAATAGGCCATAACAATTCGAGAATCGTTACAATCTGTCATACGGTCAAGTTCTACTTTAGAAAACCAAAAATTAAATGATGATTGTGGTGTGATATGCGCCATCATCAAATCAAATTGCATCGTTAATTCATGGTACCAAGATATTCTCTGAAATATTAAATCTTCTCTCCAAGATTTATCGGCAAAAGTTCCATTTCTTAAAATGAGATTACCATCTTGAACTAAGTTTTTACTTAGATTTGAAGAACATGAAAAAGTAATCATGAGGATCATAATCAAAGCTAAATTTTTGCTAATTTTCATAAATTTTAATCCAATCCATTATATCTTCAAAAACATTTACTCTCTCGCTATCATTATACAAGTCATGCTTATTATGTGTATATTTCTTTTCACGTAATAGGTCTTTTTTAATCCCTTTGGCAAAATAGTCTATCCCTTTCTTTTGCAAATCCCCTGTCCCCAACGAAGTCAGTAGCATCATTGGTTTATCTAGAAAATAGGAATCTTGATAAACAGAAGCCATTTTCAAATGAATTTCTTTTAAAACGTTCAATGTTGGCCGATGAATAATTAATGGGTCTTGTTCGTACCGTAAAATTTCTTTTGGACAAATTAATACATCTTCACTTTTTTGCAAGCGAAGAGGCCTTGAATGAGAGATTAAATTGGTAAGTTTTAATTTTCGAAATGGTGCAGATTCTTCAATTTGTAAAAATATTGACTCAAATTTTAAAATAAAATTTGAAAGTATAATGCCATCGATTTTATGACTTATTTTTGACTGGAACCGATTCAACAAATCAAGAGCGACGATTCCCCCAAGCCCATGCCCCATAAGGAGCCATTTTTCATTTTGGGTATTATTTTTTATTTTTCCTGTAACTAATTCTAGGACATCAGTCACTAAACTGTCGAAATGTTCAAAATGACCGCGCGTTCCTGAGCTGAGTCCATGACCGACAAAATCTATGGCCACGAATGAAATTCCTGGCATTTTAAGCCTCGTCCAATTAATAAAATAATTAAACCGGCCATGGTATTGACCCAGGTCATGAAGAAGAAAGATCGTTATATTTCGAGCTGGATCTTTTTTTAGTGCTTCATATTTTTTAATATAAATTTGACCAGAACTAATCCCATTTATTAATTCAGTAGATGGATACTGAGTAACTGAAATCTTGTTTTCAAGATTTTGCCAACTATATTTTTCAATCATTAAATCATTTATCTTATTTTCAGTTTCCATAAGATTGCATAACTTTTTTTGCACTTTCACTAATTTCAAGAATATTACATATTGCCTTTTGCTCTTTTGGATAATATTCAACAATCGAAATTTTTAAGTTTTTAGCTTTAAGTGATTTACCAGAATAAATTGAACAATGTGCAATATGACCTTTCTTAAAAGGGCCAATCCCTCGGAGTGTACATTGATCAAGACCTGACTCTTGCATAAGTGCTATTACTGGTGATTCTTCAGACCCTAAGACAACTAACAGAGGTGGCCCTTCTAAAACATTTTCAATATTAAAGGAGAAATTTTTAGGATCAAGTGGAGTCTCACCCACTTCAATCCATCCAGGCATTCCTGGAGAAAAAATTAAGCTATGATTGTTAATTCGATTTTCTAGTATTGCTTCTCGAAGTTCTTGAATTGAATAGGGTCCAAAATATTTTGAATTAGAATGTATTTTTCGATCATGCCCTATTTTGATAAAAAATAATTCTTCTTTTTCTTTATGAGAATTCCAATTAAAATTTAAAAATATTTCAGGTGACTCTTCTTGTACTGTTGATTTTGGCTTTGGTTGTTTCACAACTTGTACCATTGGCTCGGCCACTACTTCGAAATCTTTTTCGACAACGGGTTCAACGATTGCTAAATTTGAAACAGGTAAATCGACTGGAGCTTCCATATTTAATTCATTCACATCTTTTATACGTTCCCAGTTCTGAAACCCTTTACGCCAAACATATGATTCAAGATTAATTTCTTCTTTTAAAAATAATTCTTTTAAGGCCTCTTCACTAACCGGACCTACTCGCTCTGATCCTTGAACGTAATACCAGCTGATCATTAATGACTCCTAATTTACAATAGACTTTTATCTAATATCTATTTTAACGTGTTGAAATACCAAAAAATAGGGGCACAAGATTTGCCCTATCTATAGAGAATCGCTCAACTAAAGAAAAATAAACAAACGAATGCGCTCCCCTATTTAAGAAATCTATCGAAATGCCGATAAATCAAAGGATATGGATAAAGAAATCTTTAAGATGGATAATTAAGATGAAAATGAAATCAAACTCTTTGAGAAGCCCACTCGTTATAATTTCGAGCCTGCTCGTGACTTTCACATTACTGTCTTGCTCGAAAGAGGAATTTGCGGCCAACAAGGCTCCTCAAAATTCGTCAATTAATCCACTGACTACTACCACTAACTTACTTTGCTCACAAAGCACACTTGTAAGCCCGAAAGTCGATGTTTTACTTCTCTGGGATAATAGCTCAAGTGCACTTTTTATAAATCCTTCTACTAAAAATTCTTTCAACCAACTCATAACCAGCGTTTCAGAAAAATTTGATTATCATATATTATCAGCACCACTTATTTCGACGAACTCATCTAATTCACTTTTTGAAGCCTCTTTGGTCGCGAAAGATTCAACTAGTGTAAATGGAAATGCTACTTCCATTATTAGATCAAAAGATCAAGCTGCTTCCGCGCTGGGTTTCACACAAGTTACCGGATCCGCAGAACCCGGAATTGACCGCGCCACTTCAATTATTGAGGCCAATAGAAATAATGGAATTTTTAGATCTGATGCCTATACAATTATCGTGGTGATGTCTAATGGCGATGATACAAGTTGTGAAATGTCTACTGGATTTGGAACATGTGCGACACTTGATTGGACCGGACGATTGCAAACAAAAATTGATAAACTACTTTGCTTAAGAGGTAATATCGGTGGACTTAATTGTTCTGGCACCACTTCGCTTAATTCAAACATGATGAGATTTATCAATATTGCTCCATTAACAAGTTGCTCATCTGGTTTAGGAAAAATTAATACACGTTACAGAAAAGTTGCAAAAGCTATTTATGAAGCTAGTTATACAAATGGATGGCCAACTTCAAATGATAATTTAAATCCATTTTCTTCAGGTGGTGTGAATTATCCGGATAGTTATGATATTTGCTCTATCGATTTTAATCATATTTTCGATGGAGTAAATTCTGCAATCAAACAAACATTAATAAAGCACGTTTATGAATATTGGCCAGTGGCCGGAACAAATACTTCGATTGATCCAAGTACATTAAGAGTCATCCGTGATGACGGTAAAATCCTAGTTAATAGAACAGGTGAGTCTACTCCGGGGGATGGTTACGCCTATGTAGGAAATCAAACTAACCATTATACGAGATCCCTTCCCACTCAAGGAGAAAACTATACAGGTTTAATGATCCGTTTATTTGGCTCTAGCAATAACGATCTCATTGTTTACCCTCGGTGTTTAACTATTACTTATGATGCTCAAAAACTTCAATATGGTTATATTTATTTAAAAAATGGTGAGCCATATGTTCCAACGATAGAAGTTAAAATTAATGGAGTAATAATTCCTCAAAATGCAACGAATGGTTGGGATTATATGGGACTTCAATTTACAAATACTCTAGATTCAAACCTAAAAACTGTTGATCTTCCTAATGGAGCATCTTCAGGTTATTTTATTAGGCTTAATGGAAGTGCAAAATTTAATAATACAGCTGGAGCTTCAGTTCCTGTGGAAATTTATTATACTTCTAAAGCGGCAAATTAAAATCATATTAATTAAGGATGAGCTTTCGCTTCATTAACTCGGTTGATTGAGTTCATAAATCGAACGACTGGAAACATTTTTTTTAAATAATCGATATTAATCATGGCCGTCACTCTGCCATTAGATTCCATTTTGTATTCACCACAAAACTTAGCATTCCTAGCACCTTGAAAATCATCGAGAACCATTGATACATTATGATCTTTAAAATACTTTAAAATAATCGATAAATCGGCTTCAACAATTCCATCACCAGATTCAATTCCATCGACTTGCTCTAAAACTTTAATAATAAATTTTTCGCACTTAGGATTGATAATTAATTTTTTATCATCTTTCATCATTCTTTGTGTGTTAAAAAACACTTGGAAAATTCTAAATGTTTCTGGTTCTTTTATGATTATATTTTTTGGAGAACCATCTTCATCATTGCCAATTTCAACAATTTTTTCAGTCGTTAGTAGAAAAATAAATTCTTCTAACTTTGCTTCGTTTAAAGTAAAAATATCAACGGCGTAAGTTTTAAGTTTGCTTAAGTGGAGAACCCATTTGCCATCTTTATTTTCTCCCATACTTCTAAATGTAAAATAGAGAAGTGAAAGCATTTTTACAACATCGGCCGCTTGAAAAAATTTAAACTCTCCCGAATATCCAATAGAATTATTTTCAAGGGCCTTTACTCTTTCATTACTCTTGCGAAGTCTTTCTGCCAGAGTATTAATAAGAGTTTTAAACCATGGGTTGAGAGCCGTCATGGTTTTATCTAGTGCTAAAAATGAAATTTCGATAATATCAGTTTGAGTGATAGCAGCAGCCGAGGCACTTCGCTTTTTAGAATCAGGATCAAAATAAGACATTTCACCCAAAACTTCTCCGGCCCTTAAAACTGCAAGTTCAACAAAGCCTTTTCCTTTTGGGCGAAACAATCGCAGCTGACCTCTTTGAATGATATACATTGATTTAGCGGCATCACCTTCATTAAAAAGGATTTCACCGGATTGTAATGTTTTTATTCCAGATTTTTTTTGAGCTCCAGCTGCTTCTACCATTTAGATCCTTCTAAATTATTATAGTCTTTCTATTATGAGTGACAGTGCTTCCCCACCACCAATACAAATAGCGGCCATACCGTATTTGGATTTTTTATTTTCCATAGCTGTCATCAATGTTACTACAATTCTAGTTCCGCTGCATCCAATTGGATGACCTAAGCTAACACCACCACCGTAGATATTAACTTTACTATGATCTAATTTTAACTCTTTCATGGCGGCGATTGCAACTACTGCAAAAGCTTCATTGATTTCAAACAAATCAATTTGATCAAGTTTTAAATTCGCTTTCTTCAATGCCTTATTCATGGCTTCAATTGGAGCAGTAGTAAACCAAGTTGGATTTTGAGCATGGCCAGCATAAGAGACAATTTTAAATTTTGCTTGAGATTTATATTTTTCTCCAGCTAAAACAATAGCTGCTGCTCCATCATTTATGGTCGAAGCATTGGCCGCGGTAATTGATCCGTTTTTATCGAATGCTGGTTTTAGTAAGGCCATTTTTTCAAAATTTGCTTTACCAGGACCTTCATCTGTTGAAACGATAACTTCACCTTTTGGACCTTTAATAGTCACTGCTGCAATTTCAGATTGAAAAATTCCGTCTTTAATACTGGCCTGAGCACGCTTGAATGATTCAATTGAAAAGGCGTCTTGTTCTTCTCTATTTGAATATTTTGCTGCTGCCTCTTCTGCACAATTTCCCATTGGTCTATCTGTATATACATCCCAAAGTCCGTCCCATTGCATAGAATCTTTCATCGCCCCATCACCAAACTTAATCCCATTTCTAGAATTCATTAGTAAATGAGGGGCCATCGACATATTTTCCATTCCACCAGCAATAACCACTTCGTTATCACCTGCTAAAATAGATTGAGCTCCAGTGATGATTGTTTTTAATCCAGAGCCACAAACTTTATTTAAAGTTGTGCACGGAACCGACTCGGGAAGTCCTGCAAAAATTGCTGCTTGGCGAGCGGGTGCCTGGCCAACTCCAGCAGTCACTACATTTCCCATAAATACTTCATCAACAGCACTCGGATTTAATTCCGCTTTTTTAAGTGCTGCATTGATTGCTACGGCCCCCAACTTGGGAGCTGAAACAGTGCTCAAAGAACCTAAAAAACTGCCATTTGGTGTACGTGCGCCAGAAAGAATATAAACGCTCATATAGTCTCCTAAAAAGTAAAAAATTTGTGACATTAAAACATACTCTTCCCTCGTTGCAAACGAGTCTTTTAAGAGCTATATGTTAGAATCTTTTTACCATGGAGCGCCTATGTTTTCTCGCCTTGAACACGAAAGTCTTCCTGTCCTTTTCCCTAAAGATTGGGCAGAGGGATTAAAGCAAATATTGCTAAATATTTATGGTGATAAATGTATTAAAGACGAAAAAACTTTCGAAATTTATGGCTTCTCGTATCCGAGTGAAGTCCTCATGATCGTTTCTTTTGTTGGTCTTGATAAATTTACAACCCCAGTTACACTTTTTTTGTCAGCTAATTTAAATGAAAAATCTAAAACTGATGAAATGATTAACGACATGTTTGATTCAGTAGGTGTCTTTTTTGATTCTTATTTTTCTAAGTCTGAGGACAATGATGAAATCTGGGATGATTATGTTCAAGAATGGGAAGAAACTGAATTTGCTAAACTTAAATTTTACTACAAAGTAACAAGAGAAAATATTGGGCTTTCAATGGAAGCCGACCGTTTATTAGGCGAATAATTAAAAAAAAGGCTCCTTACGGAGCCTTTTTTATTTTTAATCATCAAAAGATGGTTTAACAACTTTAGTTTCAAATGCGATATCTTGATCGTCATCTAATAATTCATCATCATCAAATGCGTCAATTTCGTTTTCATCTGTTTCAATATCAAGATCTTTCAATACATGGTTAAACGCTTTATCATCAGCTAAATCATGAATGATAGTTTCAATATATTTCATTGGATACTTGCGCACGAGTTCTTCAATAATTTTAGCTAATCGCCCTTCTGAAAGAATAAGTTCTTTCTTCTTAACGTCTTTCCACAATTTAATATAGTGGTAACGGCAATAACCACTTGTTGTTGAAGGGTTGTCACAACCTCTTACAACACATTCATCAGATTCAACTTTAAAAAGTTCCATACTTCTTATCGAAGCAAATACTTCATCAATTGAAAAATCTTCAGCAAGAGCTAAAATTTCTTCAGCTAAATTTTCTTTAATATCATCATCTAGACCTGATTTATTTTTCTTTCTAACAGGAATAATTTCTTCTTCTATGTCTTCATCGAAAGTCATTTTCACTTTTTTAGGAGCAGCTGCTTCGAAATCATCGTCCCCTTCATCATCGTCGCGGGATTTTTTATTAGCTTCTTCTTCTTGCTCATCTTCAAAACTCATCGCCCCTTTTTTTCCCTTTGCCTTTAAAAGTTCTTTTTCTTCTTTTTTAGACAATTTTTTAACAGGAACTTCAGGTGCAGCTTTTTTAGCAAGTTTTCCTTCAGCTTTAACAGGAGCTGACTTCAAGATTTCTTTTTTTGTATCAACTTTTAAAGGAGCGGATTTTTTAGTTAGCTTATTCTCAGCTTTTGCTGGAGCTTTCGTTTTTAAAGGAATAACTGGTTTTTTCACTATTCCCTTTTTAATTGCCGCTTCTTTTTTAATAGCTTTATTGGCAACTGCTTTTTTTGTAGAAGCAATCTTATCTTGAATTTTCTTTTGGATATTTTTTTGTGGCGCCTTACTTTTAACAACTGCTGCTCTGGCTTTCACAAGTGGTTTAGCCGCTGGCTTTTTAGCTATTGGTTTTGACATCACCTTTTTAGCAGTTGCTTTTGCTACTGGCTTGGCCACAATTTTTTTTGCAGGTTTTTTTGCGGGGGCTGCCTTTTTTTTGGCCGGTTTTGCAGGCTTCTTCATACCAAGATTCTCCAATAATTTTTTTATCAATTAAATACCTTCGCGTTAAATCAAGTCAAGTCTCTTATCTACTCTTGGTCAACTCTTGGTCAACACTTAATTAACTCTTACACTTCTTTGAGTACATTAGCAGCAATAACTATTCTTTGAATTTCTGAAGTACCTTCATAAATTTCAGTTATTTTTGCATCTCTAAAATGTCTTTCTACTGGATATTCTTTGCTGTATCCATTTCCACCTAAAATCTGAATCGCTTTAGTGGTGATACTCATACATGATTCGGAAGCAAAAAGCTTGGCTTGGGCCGCTTCTTTTGAATAAGGGAGGTGATTATCTTTTAAATAACTGGCATTCATCACTAAAAGTCTTGCAGCAGCAATCTTTGTCGACATATCTGCCAACATAAATTGAATGGCCTGAAGTTCACTAATTGGTTTCCCAAATTGTATTCTTTGTTTTGAATAATTTTTCGCATACCGGAAAGCTGATTCAGCAATTCCTAAGGCCTGGGCCGCAATTCCAATTCTTCCGCCGTCCAAAGTCGCCAAAGCGACACTGAAACCTTTGCCCACAACTCCAATGACATTTTCTTTAGGAACACGAACTTTATCTAACCAAATTTGCGCCGTGCTTGAGCCTTTAATTCCCAATTTATCTTCGAGTTTTTGAACACTGAATCCAGCTGAATTTGTCTCGACGATAAAAGCCGTTACTCCTTTATGGTCATTTGTTTTAGTCGTTTTAGCCATGACGATTGCAAGGCCCGCGTCTTTGCCATTGGTAATCCAATTTTTTACACCTGAAATTTCAAAATAATCACCTTTGTCTTCAGCAAAAGTCGTTAAGGCCCCAGGGTCAGAACCTGCATTTGGTTCTGATAAACAAAAACAACCAATCATTCCGCCACTTGCTAGCTTAGGTAAGTATTTTTTCTTTTGATCATCTGTTCCAAAATTTAATATTGGCCACATACAAAGTGAAGTATGAGCAGAGATTAAAACTCCCGTTGAAGCACAACCTCGAGAAATTTCTTCGACGATTATGGCATAAGATGAGTAGTCCATTCCTGCTCCGCCATATTCCTCAGGAATATATGAGCCCATAAATCCATTTTCAAAAAGTTTTGAAATTAATTCTGCAGGAATTTTTCCATCGTGATCAATAGAGTGAGCAAGAGGAGCTACTTCAGAATCTGAAAATTTAGACACCAAATCTCGGATGTCTGTGTACTGGGATTCAAAGATTGATTGCATATTTATTTACCTTTAAAATGAGGTGCTCGTTTTTCAATAAAAGCTTTAGTGCCTTCGCGCATATCTTCAGAAGAAAAAATTCCCGAGAATTGTCTCTTCTCTAGCTGTAAACCTTCAGTAATAGTTAAGTCAACACCTTCGTTCATTACTTTTTTAGCAATTGAAACAGCAAATGATGAATTTTGAGTTATTGCCTTAAGTGTCTTTTTTGCTTCTTCAATCATGGCGTCTTTAGTTGGTAGAATTTTGAGAACAAGCCCCATTTCGCAAGCTTCAGTCGCACTCACATTTCTTCCTGAAAAAATCATTTCTTTGGCGCGATTTCTTCCCACTAATTTTGCTAAGCGCTGTGTGCCACCAAAACCAGGAATTAATCCAAGCTTAACTTCTGGTTGACCAAAACTCGCGTTAGTCGTTGAATAAATAAAATCGCAACTCATAGCAATTTCACATCCACCACCCAAGGCAAATCCATTTACGCAAGCAATCACAGGAATTTGAAGTGTTTCAAATAAGACTGTCACTTGTTGGCCTAATTGACCAAAAGTATAAGCATCACTTGGAGTCATGTCACTCATTTCGGCAATATCAGCTCCTGCAATAAAAGCTTTTTCCCCTGAGCCTGTAACAATCAAACCTTTAAGTGCGAAAACTTCATCTTTTTTTAATTCAGTTATAAGTTCCTTTAGCTCACTTAAAAGTTCGATATTAAGTGCATTGAGTTTGGTAGGACGATTAATGGTAATCACCCCTAGGTCTTCTTGAACTTCATACGTAAGCGTGTTCCATTTATTATTTGTACTCATAAAATCCTCTCCCTGATTTTCGGCCCATTCTTCCAGCTAACACATATTTTTTTAAAAGCGGACATGGCCGGTATTTTGTATCTCCCAATCCCTCATTCAACACATTCATGATTGCTAAACAAGTATCAAGACCAATAAAATCCGCCAGCTCTAAAGGCCCCATAGGCTGGTTCGTCCCAAGCTTCATTGCTTGATCAATATCCTGAATGCTCGCGACACCTTCATAGAGCGCGTAGACAGCTTCGTTAATCATTGGCATTAATATTCTATTGACAGCAAAACCTGGAACGTCATTAGCACGCACAAAGACTTTCCCCATCTTTTCGGCAACAGCTGCAACCGTATTGAAAGTATCATCACTAGTTTCTAGTCCTCTTATACCTTCAACTAATTTCATCACTGGTACTGGATTCATAAAATGCATTCCGGCAACTAAACTTGGTCTTTTTGTGACCGCCGCTATCTCAGTAATAGAAATTGAAGAAGTGTTCGTTGCCAGAATAGCGGAAGCTTTAGCCACTTCATCAAGTTTTTTAAAAATATCAAACTTAACGACTTTATTTTCAGTTGCCGCTTCAATTAACAAATCACAATTTGAAAGAGCACTCATTTCCGTGACAGCAGTTACGGCAGACATTGTTTGAGTAACAAATGCAGCATCCCACTTTCCTTTATCAACCCCTTTATCAAGCTGATTTTTAATAAAATCCATGCCTTTTTTAAGGCCTTCTTCTGAAACATCAAAAAGTAATACTTTAAAGCCAGACATTGCAGCTACTTGCGCGATCCCTCGGCCCATTTGCCCTGCGCCAACAATCCCAATACTTTGGATATTTTGCATAAAGATCCTCTCTCGATAAAAATATTTTAGAAAATTGTCTTAATGATACAAACAGGAGCTAAGTTTCACAAATAAAACCTTGCCAACTTTTCTAAATTAGAATAAAAAATGATTCACATTAAATTGCTAAATGCAAAAAGAAGAATATCTAACGGTAGGAGTTATTGTGGCAAACCACAAATCATCAGAAAAAAGAGCGAAACAAGACATTAAGAAAAATCTTGTCAACAAAACTAACGAATCTCAAATGAAAACTTCTGTTAAAAAAGTCAGAGATGCAGTAACTGCAGGTGACAAAAAAACAGCTGCTGAATTATTAAAATCTGCTCAAGCAGAACTTAGAAAACTTGCAAAAACAGGAGTTATTAAACTTAACACTGCTGCAAGAAGAACGTCTCGTTTAGCTGCTCAGGTTAACGGACTTAAATAAGTCATAAAATTAATATTTAAATCGTAAGATTTTTTTATAAATAGAAAAGCCTCCATTGATGGAGGCTTTTCTTTTTTTATTTTAATGATTCTATTCTCAAACGATTTACCAAAAACTGATCATTCGATTTTGCCTGAATTTCTAACTCCGAAAAAAAGCCCAAATAATGCTTCAGCATTACTCTATTTAGTTTTTCACTCATCTCTAAGACTGATTGGTCATACTTAGTAAGCTTGGCTTTCTTTTTTATTTCTTCTGGAAAGAGAATTTTAACTAAATGGCTTTGCATAAAACTCGCGAGGGATCTCATCCAATCATAATCCATTTCTTTTTTTAGAATTTCTTCAAAAAAATTTTTCGGTGAACGGTGAAACAATTCAATTAATTGGAAAAAGTCCCAACGCTCACAGGGAATAAGTTCCTGTAAAATTTTTACTTGTACTGCTCCATCGGGAAAATGAATTTGAATCGTATTAATTAGGCTTATAAATGAATCAAAATTGTGTTCTAAATTAGTGAGAGCAAATCGTGCAACTGCACTATCAAACTGCACGCCTCTGGCTTTTTGGCAAAATTGCCAAAGTTTTTCTCCCTCCCAAAAGCGAGGTGACTCTAATTCAATAGATTCAACTGCTGGTTTTTTAGAAAAGGAAAGAAAGGCCTTGCTTGATTTAGTAAAACATAAAAGTAGTAAACGCTCTGACCAGTCTATTGATGATTCTAATAGCAACTCTAAACTCTCAGCTGGAATAGATTCAGCATTCATAACCATAATAGGTTCATTACTCCTAAAAAAAGAGTAATTTACGAAATGCTCTTCTATAAATTCTCGAGTCACTTCATTTCCAGTATAAAGGGAAAAATTTAATTCTTTTTTCGGCAATCGGTCTAAGAGAAGTCTTTCGAGGTAAGGATCTTCAATTAAAAAAGTTTTTAAGCCCAAAGCTTTTGGCATTAAACTCGTTGGAAATTTTTGAAGAAAATCCCAAGGAAGAATTTTAGAATGCATTGAGAACTACTTGTTTAAATGTTTGGGCCGCTTGAATACAAGTATCTTGTATACTTTTTTCAAAGATCCCTTTGTTCTTAACAAAATTGACCTCACCTGGTGAGTTGATCGAAGGTATAGTTGGTCTTGCGACTCTTGAAAAACTTCCAGTTAAATTAATTCTTTCATCTAAAACAATTTTTGGATGGATTGAAATGAGTTTTCCAATTTCGCTGGTAAAAAGTGCGAGTTCTTCAGCTGTAGGGCGCTTGATAAGTAGAATTCTTAATGAAAAATTGTATGTCGATTGAATTGGGTAATAGAAAGGACTTCGACTTCCAATTGACGTTGAAAGCTCCGCGTCTGTGAATAAAGTTTGGGTAGTCGTCACAACTTCGTTGTAATGGTCTCTAGATTCAAGGATACCAATTAAAACAGCATCTGCATTTTCGTTGTCACCACTTATAACTTTTAATCCATTATAATCATTTAACAACAATGCAATTTCTTGAGTCATGGGTGCGGCGAGTTGGGGAAGAACCGAACGATTGATAAACATAGGGATCGAAATTGTCTTAATATCATAGCCAATTAAGGGGTTAGAATTAGTATTGACGTGGTACCCCGAGCAAGCGCTAAGTGAAATAAATGCAAAAATTATCAGTAATAAATTTAAAAATCGCACTTTCATAACCCAAATGTTACCCTAAAAATCAGTAGCCTTAAACCTTTTTTCAAGTGTGTAACAATAGAATTTTATGTTGAAAAAACTTTCACATTTTATCGATTCACCAAACTCAGGGCAATTTTCAGTAAAAAAAGAAAAAGCACATTTCAACGATAGTTTTGATTTTTTAGCACTCATTCGAGCATGGAAAGATATTGCTGGAACAAAATTATCAGAACATACAATTCCACTTAAAAATCAAAATGGAACTCTAGTTATCTTAAGTAATCATTCAGCTTTTGCCCAAGAATTAAGCTATATGGAGCTTCCTCTAAAAAGAAAAATCATTGAAAAATTTCCTAATTTAGAAAAATCAATTCTTTCTATTAAATTTATTGTTGATACAACTCACTTCTCTGCGCAATACGCACAGTTCATTACTCCAATTGAAAAAAAGAAAAGCCAGGTGCTTCATCCATTTTCTCCAGAATTTCGCAAATTAAAAAAAGAAGCTGAAGAAATATTTAGTGATCTTATCGATCCAGAAATTAAAGAGCAGATGATATCCATTTATATACAATCATTTAAAAAATAATTTCATTATATGTTTTTTAATCTCTTCAACTCGTCTGCCTTTTCTTTTGATTTCAAAATCTAAATTTTCTTCTAAAAGTACAATCGTAGAAGATAAACCAGATAATTCCGATGTAACTTTTGAAGGTAAAAAATGCGCATCAGGAGCATAGGCTTGCCAAAAAACTCTAGCGTCTTCGATGTTAGTTATGGGAGTTGATCCGGTAAGATTTAAACTCGTTGTGAAAAATGGCGTTTGAATTTCGTTTGATATATCTTTAATTACATCCAAGTTTAAAGTGCGCAAACTTACATAGTCACTGTCACCAATGGCCCATTTAGGGATTTTAGTTTTCAAAGCTTTCACCGGAAAAATTAAAGTCGATTCTAAAGTAAAAAATTCTTCAAGCCATAAATAGGTTACTTCTTCAGGAAAATGAAATAGATCAAAAATATCTTGAACACTTGCGAACATAATAGATAAAGGTTTATTTTTTGCAGTCTTTTTAATTTCAGCAATTTTACTGTGCCCTATTTCAGAATATAAGCTGCAGCCAATACCCCAAACAGTGTCGGTAGGATAAATAAAAACATCATCTACTTTAATGACCATACTCTAGACCGGTAAAGGTTTATTAAGAATCGTTCGGTAATAATAAAAAAAGAGGCTAAGAATTAAGAGAATTAAAATGATTAAGATATAAAGTAAGTAGTTATCATTTCTTTTTTTTAAATTTTCTGGCAACGCCGTACGGGTAAAGTCTGCTGGAGACTTTAAATTAGGTTTTATGGGTTCGATGGGAACAGGGGTGATAATTGCTTTAGGCTTTCTTTCATGCAAAAGTTTAAGTTCGGATTTAGAATTAGAAGAGGAACTTTTTGTTTTTTCTGGCTTTGTAACATCAGGCTCAGTCTTAAAGACTAAATCCATTTTAGCATCTTCGTCGTATCCAGTATTTTTAGATTTATTGTCTTTGGGATTTATATCAACTTTAAATTCATTATCAAATTCATTATCAAAATCATTTTTTTTTTCAACTGAATTAACTTGGGCCGTATCTGTCTGAACGATAAACTCTCTATCGTCATTGTCTTCAATGGCTTTTTTTACAACTTCCGTATTTCCAAAGAGGCTATTCATATCAGGGTATTCTAAATCATCACTTTTGGGGTAAATCAAATCTTCTTCAAGAAAAAATTCAACTGAAGCATTCACTTCAGTTTTGCTTTTGGTATTTGCAAGGGATTCATTATGTCCCACTTGGACATGAGGGGTATTATTTATAGTTGCATTGATTAATGCGATGTCTGGAAATTCTAGGTCACTTGAATCTGGAAGTCTTAAATCAGGCTCTACGGCTTGCATTGATTGCTTTTGTAAACCGCTCGTTGATGTGTTGAGAAGAGTAATATCTGGATATTCTAAATCATCTTTAGCAGGCAATATTCCAGGTGTAAGTGTTTCTGCTCGCAGAACTTGAGTTTTATTTGCTGGTGCTGAATTAATAGAAGTCGTTTTATCTGGATTTTCTCTTTTAGAGAGTACACTTTTAGATTCTGAAATTGGATTATAACTTTGAGGAAGGTCTCCAAAAAGATATTTATCGACCAATTCTTTTTCTTTCAATGAAAACCAGTAGCCATTGCCACTCATCACTTCATCGTTTAAGCCAAGAGCACCTTTTTGCATGAACTCTAAAACCTTTGCCTTCGCAATGGGTCCTAGAATTTGCTTTTGAGATGTTCTTATTAACCAATTACGTTCCATTTTCTACCAAAAGAATCCTATTAGGCCTTTTAAATCTTCATCATTAAATCGCAATCCACCCGAAACAGTTGCACTTCTCGTTGTTCTGACGGCATCATTAAATGAAGCTCTTCCATAAAAAACATTCCAAATTTGAGCTTCTATGGACATTCTTAAATTTGGTCCTAAATTCTTTTTATAATCGAAGACGTCAGCTGATAACTTTGTCCCTATCGCTTGGGCACGGTAATCAAGTCCTAACCCACCCGTTGATTCAATTAAACCACCGCGAAAATCAAAATCATTTATTCTTCGACCAATTTGAGCATTAAAGCGCAAAGTATTTTTTACATTTTCTTTTCTATTTTCAGTTACTGTTAATCCATTCGTAGTTGTGACGATTGTTTTTTCATAATCAGGACCATTTTCAGAAGTCGCTAATCCTAAATGGTAAAATCTTTCCGGACTTGGATAAATTCTAAGCGAGGCATCTGTATCCCCCCCTGATTTTGAATTCACACCACTAAAAATAGTTAATTCTGTTCTAAGGGCATCGGCTTTTCCAACAAGTTTTTTAACACTTGATAAAGTATCCTTCACTTGGTCAGCAATTTCATCTTCAACTAACATTTTACCGATTGTCCCTTTTCCGAGTTTTAGATCTGCAACAATTGACGACATATCGGCCGTGAGTTTTTTAGTATTTGCAAGAACTTCTTTAACATCTGACATGGCACTATCGCTATTATTTTTATCTGTTTGATAAGCGAGGTCGCCAGTAAAAGCTTCTAAATTATCCAACATCGCATTGATCTTAGCTTCACTACCGTTTGTCATTCGTTTTAAATCGGCAGTAACTTCTTTAGTATTGGCCACTAATTCTGAAACATCTCCCAAAATTTTCTTAAGTGGAGAAACTTCTCCAGTTGGAGCAATTGAATCTTTCATCGTGCGAACGATTTGCTTAACATCACCTAGAACTTCTGATGTATCTTTGATTAAGTTTTCTAATCCTGCTGCTTCTTCTGAGTCAATAAAATCAAATTTGTGAAGCATGGAGTGAGAATCACCAATATAAATTTCGATATATTTATCACCTAAAAACCCAACAGATTTTATTCTCAGTTTAGAGTTTTTAGTCACTTCAATTTGTTTTAAAATCTCGAAAGTAATAAGTGCAGTATTTCCTTGAAGTTCAATCGAAATAATTCTTCCTGCATTAATACCAGCAACTTTGATGGGCGTTTTAGGAAAAATCCCAGACGCATCTTTAACGATTGTTCGAAATGTTTCGTATTGGCCAAATCCTGATTGATTAGATGTCACTTTGAGAGACATAATAACAACAGCTACCATTGTCGCAACGGCGAGAAGTCCTACTTTAAATTCATTCATCTTATCTCTGCCACTTGTTAAATCACCTGTTATTTATATTAGAGTCTAAGAAATTCTTGAACCAATGGATTCTGGGAATTCTTAAAATCTGCAACTGGTAAATACTCAATAATTGTACCACGGTCTAAAAATGCAACATAGTCGGAAATTTCTAGCGTTGCTTTCACATCATGAGAAATAATAACCGAAGTCATTTCTCGGTCTTTGTGATTGGTCGAAGTTTCCACTATAAGATTGTTTACCATTTTTGTCGTGATAGGATCAAGTCCAGTTGTTGGTTCATCGTAGAGCATAATATCCGGAGCCAAGGCCAACGCACGGGCCAGCCCCACTCTTTTTCTCATTCCACCAGAGAGCTCAGAGGGCAATTTTTTAAAAGATTCTTCTTTAATTCCAACTGATGTTAGTAAATCATTTACCTTTTCTGCGATTTCATTTTTTTTGAGCTTCGTAAATTCTTGCAATGGAAATGCAACATTTTCTTCCGCTGTAAATGAATCAAATAAAGCGGCGTATTGAAAAAGCATTCCAAAATTGCGTCTAAATTCTCTTAATTGAACTTTGTCGAGATGGTTTAAATCTTTTCCTAAAACAAAAACAGATCCAGTTGTAGGCTGAATAATTCCTAATATATGTTTTAGTAAAGTCGATTTTCCGGCACCAGAAAATCCTAAAATGGTCGTTATTTTATTTCTAGCAATATCAAAACTTAAATCATTGAGGATCGTGTGCTCTCCAAATTTTTTGGTGACATTTTTAAGAGAAATTGCAGGGTTTTCGAAAGTTAACAACTCATTTCTCCTAAAGAATTTTCACTAAAAATGAGGTTAAAAAATAATCGAGAATTAAGACAGAAATCATTCCCCATACAACCGCTAAATTTGTCCCGCGACCTACACCCACTGCCCCTTTATCAACTTGAAAACCGAAATATGTTCCGATGATGGCAATAACAAATCCAAAAACCCAAGCTTTGATTACACCTTGAGCAATATCAGAAATAAACATAAAATCACTGAGCTTGGAAAAAAAGAGAGCTTCATCAATCATTAAAGTTTTTGTTCCCACTAACCATGAACCAAAATTTCCAATAAAAAGAAAAACAACAGAAAGCATTGGAACTGCAATTGTTGCAGCAGCAATCCTAGGAACCGCAAGGTATTGTATGCTATTAATCCCCATAACTTCCAATGCATCAATTTGTTCGGTCACTTTCATTGACCCAATCTGAGCGGCCATTGCTGAACCAGCTCTTCCGGCGACAATTAATCCTGTTAAAACGGGAGCGAGTTCTTTAGATAAACTTATCGCAACAATTGCTCCAACTAAGGAGTCGACGTTGATGAGTTTAAATCCAAAATAGGTTTGGGTCGCGAGCACCATACCTGTAAACATTCCAGCTAACAGAATAATTGTTAAGCTTTTATTACCAATAAAATAGAGTTGTTCAAAAAATAAATGATTGCGATAAGGCTTGCGAAACGACCAATAAAAAAAACGGGCCGTAAATAAGGAAATAGCACCTAGACCTTCTACGCCTTCAATAACGACGGCACCCAGATCTTCGATCTGCCTAATAAATAATTGAACTAATTTTTGAATCACATAATTAGTCTAACCGATAAACACGAGGAATGCGAGGAAGGAGTGAACAGAAAAGCTCATAAGGTATAGTTTTTGTTTCTTCTGAAAACTTGAGTAAATCGCCATCTTGCTCGCCCCAAATTGTAAAGATCTCGTGGGCAAGAATATGATCACGTGCTTCAATCGGAAAAAGTACTTGAATCATATCCATATTTACTCGTCCAGTAATCACACCTGTAAAGCCTTTATGGTGAAGATGCGCTCCACCATACCGAGTCGAAAAACCATCTCCATAACCAATGGCCAACACTGCAACGATTCCGTCATGTGGACAAATTGTCGATCCATAACCAATGGGAGTACCAGCTGTTACTTCAAAAGTTCGGATAATATAAGTTTCAAGGCGTGAAACAACTTTTCCTTGAAAATGCCCGAGATTGGAAAATTCTGAGTGAAGTGAAGTTGGGCCGTACATCATTAAGCCAGGTCTAATATGAGTGTCACCTGAATTTTTAAAACCGATTTTTTGCTCTATAGCCCCTGAATTTGATTGAGATGTTCTTTCTAATGTAATACCAGCATCAGTAAAGTATTTTTTAATATCGATAAATCGACTTCTCTGATAAATGTTGCGCTCATTAGTTTCCATCGGGTAAGAAGCATTGGCATAATGACTTATCAAATGGTGAACAGTTGTCCGCCCATGAGTTTTAATCATATTGGCAATATGTGGAGTTTCTTTTGGGTCTAACCCCAATCGATTCATACCTGTATTAAACTTCAAACAAATGGGGAAATTTTTAAATTCTGGTGTATGAAGAATATATTCGAGTTCACTGACATTTGAAATAACTGGAATAATCCGTCTTTTTAAATAAATATCTGCATTTTCAAAAAGTTCAAGTTGTATATCTGAAAAAACATAAATATCAAATTCTAAATCATTGAGCTCTTCTCTTAACTTGAGAGCTTCACTAATCGTTGCACATCCAAATTCTTTAATTCCTAATTCTGTTACCGCAAATCGCGCAATAGGAATCATCCCATGCCCATAACCATCGGCCTTGACCATAAAAAGGATATTCGAATCTGGTGCCATTGCTTTAATTTGAGAATGGTTATATTCGAGATTCTTAAGATTAACGACAAGTCGACTTCTAAATTTCATTGGATGGTTCTCTTCCCCAAATAAGTTCTCTTGTTTTTATTTTAGCTAATGTTTCTTTTTCAAGATTCGACGAATGAGTTTGTTCTTGCTTTATTAGCAAAGTATTTTGAGAAGCTTTTAAATAAGCATAAGCTGAAAGTGGAACCATCGTCACTTTTGGAGAAATCATTTGGGCCAACATTGCATCGTGGTCTTCAAAATATTTCCAGTAAGAAAAACGAGAAGCAAATTCTTTTAATTCGCTAAAAAATGAATCGAGTTCACGGCTTTCAACTAAAAAAGAAATATGGTTTACACCTTGAGAAAAACTTTTAAAATCACACCGAGTTTGAATTTCTAATTTATTAATAAATTCTTTTTCAAATTTGTCCCAGAAAAATCTGTTATTTGATCTTTTTAAAATAATATCAATTAAATTATTTAAATCTACGTCTATCAATCGAAAGTCTTTTTTAGTGGCTAATTTTTGCTCAATTGTTTCTGAAGCTTGATTTCCGTATAAAAATTTATCGAGAAAACTCATGGCTTCAAAAGTAGAGCCGAATTTTTTTTCAACAGATGGCTTACTGTCTAATTGATTTTTAAAACTAGCATAAAAGCCATTGAGGTATGCTTCAAGCATGTTCCAATCAAATTGATTATAAAATAATTCATTCTTTGATTTGATAAACATGATTTTATCTGGCTTGGATTGATTACCTTTAATAAGTAATGAAACTAAATCTCCCCCCATAATATCAATTGCCACTTGAGTGGCCATATTTTGAGCAAATAATTCAATTCCTTGAGGACACGCCTGCCCCAACCAAAGAGAAGGGATTGAGCGGAATTTTTGGACTTGAGAAATCGGAGAGAGTAGCTTTTGACCGTTAAAACTCAATTCTAATAATGCAAATTCTGCAATTTCATCAATGCTTTGAAATGTTTTTTCGACAGCTTTGAAAAATTCACTCTCGCCTCTTAAGTCTTCCAATTGAAGGCAAACACTTTTCACCATTGATTGGTATTGATCTGTCAGTTCAATTGTTTCCTTTTCATATTTTAATTGTTCGATTGATTGATTTAATGTTTGCAAATCTTTTTTTAAATGAAGATTTTCGAATTCTAATTCTAAAAAATGATTAACTCTTTTGAGGATTGCTCGCAATGGACTTTCGTAGTCTTCACATTTTTTTAAAAATCCTAAATGAAAAAAATTATTTGTCGAAACTAAAAGTGGTTCTGTGTTTTTACTGTAAAAAAAGATTAGCGGCATTTTTTCAGCGATAACCGCCGGGTGATTTTGAAGGACAAACTCTCCTTCACTCATTTTTTTGACATCGATTATGCAAAGCGATGGAATTCTTTCTAGTGTTCCATTCCAAAAAGTTTTGAGGTCTTCGTAAAAATGAGGAATAATCCCAAGTCTTTTAAAGACCGCAGAGATTTCTTTGACTTCATTTAAATCAGAAAGCAATAATGCAACTGATAATTGTTTTTCACGCATGCAGCACCTCTTTCAACTGTTTTTTGGGGACTCCCCCACTTCAGCATAAATTATGCCCTAAACTCGCAAGGCCTTCAATCTCTTTATCTCTTTCTAGTAATAACTCCATCCTCAAACTGAGTAAATATTTCACTATTTGCAATTGTACTTTTATCGTTAACTGAGATAAATGAAATTCAAACACGACCTATTGAGAGCCATGGAAAATTTATGAGTAAAATTGAAACGAATCTAGACCCAACCATCATTGTTAATAAATACAGCCTAGACATTATTGTCGATTACCAAATCGACAATAAAACGACTCCCTGGGTATCTGATTTATTAGTCGAACTCGAAGAAGAAAATGATGACGAAGCGGAATTTGCTCCTGCTGAAATGACCATTGCTGCCCAAATAACACGCAAAACAAATTCAATGTTAAAAGACCATTTGATTGTTAAAGCTCAACTGAAAGCCCATTTCCATTTTCCCTGTGGACGCTGCTTGTTTCCACTTCCTCAAGAACTCGACCTCGACTTATCCGCTGCTTTTCTTCACGAATCTCTTGAAAAATTGCCAGAATATGCTGAAGTCACCACTGTTTATGCTGATGCTCAAGAAATGGAACTTTATTTTTACCAAAAAGGCATTGCAGATATAAAAGAGTTCATTCACGAGCAAATTTATATTGAAGTCGTACCGTTTCCGCGATGCGATGGAGAATGTAAAAATCCGGTCCTTTTCTAATTATTATTGATTTTGCGTTGAGACAAATTGGAAAAAACTTGCCGAAATGCTCTTTTACACGTAAAGATTGTCCTTCATATTTGAAAAAAACGTTAAGTTTAATAAATTGTCGCGGAGTATACAATGGCAGTTCCTAAGAAGAAAAATTCAGTTTCAAGAAAAGGTTTAAGAAGAGCTGGTCAACACCATAAACTTTATAGAAAACACCCAATGACATGTTCAAACTGTGGAGTGCACGTTATGCCTCACGCTGTTTGTAATGCTTGTGGATTCTATAAAGGAAAACAAGTTGTCACTGTAAAAGCTCCTACTGAAGAAGCTGCTGCATAATAATTAACCATATTAGAATTGCAAAAAATTAAATACTTTAAATAGTAAAGGCCCTTAGGTTCGCGAGAAATAAGGGCCTTTTTTTATCACACCAGGACGTCACCTATGAAAACCTATGAAATAAAAGTTCTAGGAACTGGAATGTATGCTCCCAAAAAAATAGTTACCAATGTCGACCTAGAAAGCATTGTCGAAACAAATGACCAATGGATTTATGAACGCACAGGGATTCGCCAAAGACATATCAGTTCAACTGAAGGCGGAGAATTTCCAACAGACATGGCCTATCATGCAACAATCGATGCTCTCAAAGCTGCCAATATTGAAGCCAACGATATCGATTTAATTCTTTTTGGTTCTTGCACTCCCGACGTGAAACTTCCCAACTCTGCCTCTATTCTCCAAGTGAAATTGGGAATGACTAATAATTGTGCTTGCCTAGATATCGCTGCCGCTTGTTCGGGATTTGTTTATGGATTTAATATGGCAACGGCCATGATTCAAACAGGGATGATCAAAAAAGCTTTAATCGTCGGTTCAGAAATGCTTTCACGCGAAGTGAATTGGAAAGACCGCAATTCATGTATTTTATTTGGCGATGGTTGTGGTGTAGCGATTATTGGTCGAGCTGAAGAGGGATCTGAATCAAAAGTTTATTCAAGTGTTTTAACTGCCGATGGAACTGGTGGAGAATTTTTTGACCAACCAATCGGTGGAGCAGTCACTCCATTAACAGCATCACATATTGAAGAAGGCTCTCATTTTATGCAAATGAAGGGCAAAGAAATGTTTAAAGTGGCCACTAGAACACTGGCAGAAAATGCACAAAAAGTTATTACTGAAGCCGGCCTTTCACTAGAAGATATCGACTGGGTTGTTCCTCACCAAGCGAATATTCGCATTATTGAGACGACAGCGAAGCTCATTGGTATCGATATGGATAAAATGATCGTCAATATTCAAAATTACGGCAATACTTCTGCGGCAACTGTACCAATCGCTTTTCATGAAGCAATTGTTGAAGGAAAAATCAAACGCGGTGATATTGTCCTCTTTGATGCTTTCGGAGCAGGATTAACTGCGGGGGCCACTTTACTTAAATACTAAAACAAGGAAATGTTTATGGTAAAATCAGTCACTCTTTTATTTCCCGGACAAGGATCGCAATATGTCGGAATGGGAAAAAACCTCGATCACGATCTTTATGATAAAGGAAATGAGATTTTAGGTTTCGACTTAAAAAAATTAATGCACGAAGGCCCTGAAGAAGAATTGAAACTTACGCATAATACTCAGCCTGCTATTTTAAAACATTCGATCACTATTTTAAATCACCTGCTGCCAATATTACAAAAACACAATATTAAAATTGATAGAGTCCTTGGGCACTCTGTTGGTGAATATGCTGCACTTGTGGCCGCCGGAGTCCTTTCTCCCTACGATGCTATTCACGCCGTTCACTTGCGTGGAAAATACATGCAAGAAGCCGTTCCTGTTGGAACTGGAAAAATGTTTGCCATTCTAAAGGTTCCTGCAGACATCGTTGCCCTTGCTTGCAATACCGTTTCACAACCAAATTCTGAAGTTATGCCAGCAAACTTTAATGATCCTTCTCAAATTGTTATTTCAGGAGAAAGCCAAGCTTGTATTCGCGCAGTCGCATGGCTGGAAGAAAACTATAAAGAAGCTCACCGGGCAATGGAACTCAATGTTTCAGCTCCATTCCACTCTTCATTGATGAAGCCAGCAGCTGATCAATTGAAAGCAGCTTTTGCAAAATTTAAATGGCATGAAAACAAGATCCCTTATATTGCTAATATCGATGCTACTCTTTATGCCGAAGGAACTAATCCTGAAGTCATAATAAATAATCTTTACCATCAAGCCTACGGACCAGTCCTTTGGACTCAGTCTATAGAAAAACTTCCTTCAGATACACTTTGCTTAGAAGTTGGCCCTGGAAAAGTATTAATGGGACTAGTGCGAAAAATAAATAAAGATATCAAAGTCATTCCTCTGGATAAGGACGATGCTTTTATTGAATTAGAAAAAATCTTTCAGGAGTCTTAACTATGATCGCAAAATTTTCAGATTTGGCCGGAAAAAATATTTTAATCACTGGAGCTTCAAGAGGATTAGGAAGAAAAATGGCAGAAGTGCTCGCGACTCAAGGGGCCCATGTAATTTTTAATTACCGAGGGGACGAATCCGCGGCCAATCTTCTCAAAGAAGAACTTATAAGTCTTGGAGCAAGTAACGCAACTGCATTGCTTTTTGACGTAACGAATACAGTTCAAATGAAAGAAGCAGTTGAAAAATTTATTGAATCTAATGGGGCCATTACGGGGCTAGTCAATAATGCCGGAATTTCTAAAGACCAAATCGTTTTGAGAATGAAAGAAGAAGATGTGGCGCAAACGATTAACACTAACCTCACTTCGGCCATAATGCTGACTCAAATCCTTTCTCGCAGTTTTTTAAAAGCTGAAAATGTATCAGTGGTAAACATCAGCTCAATTGTAGGATTGATGGGAAATGCCTCGCAAATTGCTTATGCTGCTTCCAAGGCCGGCTTAATTGGCTTCACTAAGTCTTATGCTAAAGAATTGGCTTCAAGAAATATCCGCTGTAATGCAATATGCCCAGGATTTATTACAACTGATATGACACACGCACTTGATGAAAAAGTGAAAGATGCGTACTTAAATACTATCCCCTTAAAACGCATGGGAGATCCTGAAGAAGTGGCGAATCTTGTCTGTTTTTTATTGAGCAAAGCATCGTCATATATCACAGGTGAAACGATTAAAATTGACGGCGGACTATACATCTAATAAAACTATTACTTATTTTTAGATTATTTTAGGGAGTTATTAATGAAAGACAAGGTAATCAAACTTATCAGCGACGCAACTAAAATTGATATTTCAAAAATCAATCTTGAAACTAGTTTCGTTGACGACCTTAACCTCGATTCACTTGATATTGTAGAATTGATGATGAAAATGGAAGATGAATTTGGCGTAGAAATTCCAGAAGAAGATGCTGAAGGATTAAAGACGGTAAAAGACATCGTTGCTTACTTAGAAAAAAAACAAGCCTAATTAATTAGATATGAAGGCCCCTAACGGGGCCTTTGTTGTTTTACGGGAGTGCGTTTATGAATAGAGTCGCTATTACCGGTATGGGAATGATTACTGGTCTCGGACACTCACTCAAGGAAACTTGGGGAAATTCTATCGCTGGAAAATCTGGCGTAAGTTTAATTGAACAAGCCGACACAGAACAAATGTTAACAAAAATCGCCGGTGAAGTTAAAAATTTCACTATCGCTGAACATATTATGGAAGCTAAAGAAGCTGGCCGATATGACCGCTTCATTCACTTTGCTATGCACTCTGCCTACGAAGCTTTGGATGATGCTGGACTCATTACCAATCAAAAAATCAATAACACTTACGAATCTCACCGCATGGGAAGTATCTTAGGTGTGGGAATCGGCGGATTTCCTGAAATTGAAAGAACTGCACGCACGATGTTTGAAAAAGGACCAAAAAGAGTTTCTCCTTTTTTTATTCCTGCAGTTATTCCCAATATGACTACTGGCCTTATTTCCATTCGCTTTGGACTTCGAGGATTAAATTATTCTATCTCGAGTGCTTGTGCTTCAGCGGCTCACGCGCTGACAGCGGCTTCCTATGAAATTATGTTTGGTCGCCAAGACGTTATGGTTAGTGGTGGTGCCGAAGCGGTTGTCGGTCAATTAGGGATGTCTGGATTCATCACGATGAAAGCACTCTCTCGCCGAAATGATGAACCACATAGAGCTTCAAGACCTTTTGATACAGACCGTGATGGATTTGTTTTAGGTGAAGGGGCCGGAATTTTAATTTTAGAAAATTACGATAAAGCCGTTGCTCGTGGAGCAAAAATTTATGCTGAGATTGTAGGCCACGGAGCGACTTCTGATGCCCATCATATAACTGCTCCTCATCCTGAAGGTGATGGTGCTTATAATAGTATGAAAATGGCCGTGGAAAATGCTGGAATAAATTTTTCTGAAGTTGGTTATGTCAACGCTCACGGAACTTCAACTCCATTGGGAGATATCGGAGAAACGAGAGCAATAAAAAGAACATTTGGAGAACATTCTAAAAATCTTTTAGTCTCTTCGACAAAATCAATGACAGGACATTTATTAGGGGCCGCTGGTGGAATTGAAACAATCTACTGTGCCATGGCACTCCATACAGGGATCATTCCTCCAACTATCAATTTGGAAAATCAAGATCCTGAATGTGATTTAAATTACGTTCCCAATGTTGCGGTTAAAGCTGATATTAAATATGCCCTTAATAATTCATTTGGATTTGGCGGAACTAACTCATCGTTAGTTCTTAAGAAGTTTTAAAAGGTGTAAATATGTTTCATAAAGATGCAAACAAACTCGAAGCGATGGATCCAGAAATTTTTGGAATTATTGAAAAAGAAAGATCAAGGCAAGAAGACGGTCTTGAGTTAATTGCATCTGAAAATTATACCAGCCCTGCCGTTATGCAAGCTCAGGGCTCAATCCTAACTAATAAATATGCTGAAGGTTTACCTAATAAACGCTACTACGGTGGTTGTGAATTTGTCGACCTTGCAGAAACAATTGCCATTGAAAGAGTCAATAAACTTTTTAAATCAAAGTTTGCCAATGTTCAGGCCCATTCAGGGTCTCAAGCAAATATGGGTGCATATTTTTCAATGCTCTCTTACGGAGATAAAGTTTTAGGAATGAATTTAGCAGAAGGTGGGCACTTAACTCACGGGTCTGCTGTCAATTTTTCGGGAAAGCTTTTTAAGTTTTCTTCATATGGATTAAATCCAGAAACTGAAAGACTTGATTATAATATGATTCGCGAAACAGCTAAAAGTGAAAAACCTAAATTGATCGTGGCAGGTGCTTCGGCTTACGCTCGCGAAATAGATTTTAAAATCTTTAGAGAAATAGCTGATGAAGTCGGCGCACTCTTTATGGTTGATATGGCCCATATCGCAGGCCTTGTAGCTGCAGACTTGCACCTCTCACCTATTCCTTATGCTCATGTAACAACTTCGACGACTCATAAAACTCTTCGCGGACCTCGCGGAGGAATTATTTTAACAAACGAAGAAGATTTATTTAAAAAATTAAATTCAAATATTTTTCCTGGTATTCAAGGGGGCCCGCTTGAACATGTAATCGCCGGTAAAGCAGTTGCTTTTAAAGAAGCACTTGATCCTTCATTTGTGACTTATCAAAAACAAGTTATTGCTAATTCAAAAGCTCTTGCGACTGCACTTTTAGGTTTAGGAATTGGTTTAGTCAGTGGTGGAACTGATAACCACTTAGTGCTTTTAAAAACTGATTCTGTTGGACTATCTGGTAAGGAAGCAGAAGCTGCACTTGAACACGCTGGGATTACTTGTAATAAAAATATGATCCCTGGGGATAAACGCTCACCATTTGTGACAAGTGGAATTCGATTAGGAACTCCGGCCATTACCACTCGTGGTTTGGGAACTCAACATATGAGTTTATTAGCAGGTTGGATTCATAAGGCACTCACTAATCATACAAATGAAATTGAATTAAAAAATATTAAAAATCAAGTCCTCGAACTTTGTAAAACTTTTCCGGTTTATAAATAATATGCATTGTCCAAGTTGTAACGCCCAAGACACGAGAGTGATTGATTCAAGAATGCTTCTTGAAGAAAACTCTGTTCGCCGTCGCAGAAAATGTGATGCTTGTGAAATGCGTTTTACAACTTATGAAAACATTCAAATTCAGATGCCATTAATAGTTAAAAAAGATGGCAGAAGAGAAAATTACAACCGTGAAAAAATAATGAAAGGTTTAAAAAAAGCCTGTCAGAAAAGACCAATCTCGATTGATGAAATAAATTTAATGATCAATCAAGTTGAGAGATCATTACTTGAGCTCTCAAAAGCTGAAGTGGCCGCTTCAGACTTAGGCGAAATCATTATGGACCATTTAAAAAGGCTCGACCGCGTATCTTATGTCCGCTTTGCCTCATTTTATTGGGACTATCAAGACATAGAAGATTTTGTCTACGGCTTAAAAAACAATCTACACTCAGAAAAATCGATTTGTGATAAAGGTGATAAACGTGAATACCAGTAATAAACCAGTTAAAAGATCTGTTGGACGTGAGTACGCCTTCAAATTTATCTACAAACATTTACTCTCTGATTTTGTCCGTGAAAAAAATCAAATTATTAGCGATTCAAAATCATTTGAAGAAGCACTCAATTTATTTGATCTTTCTTATTATGAAGAAGATGTGGAACATCCAGATAATGTGATCGACCTTCACACTAAAACTTTTGCGCGTGAACTTATTTTAGGTTCTCTTCGCCAAGAAGAAGAAAATTCTGAAATGATTGAAAAATACTTAACAAATGGCAACCTTCAAAAAGTTGACCGTATGAATTTAGCCGTTCTGTTGTTGGGAGCTTATGAAATTTTACACGACAAAAAAACGTCACCGAGTGTTTATATAAATGAATATGTAAATATTGCAAAAAAATATTGCCCTAATGACTCTCAGGGATTTATTAATAGTATTTTAGATAAACTCGCCAAAGATCATGTCCAGTAAATCTAATTTACACCTCGTCAATTTCATAGACCAATTTACACCTGAAATATTAGGGGCAATTTGGATCACTGAAGAAGATCTTGGGAGTGATTTAATTGGATTTGATGAATTAAATTATCTATTTGATGGATTAATTTCTCAGTACCTTTATGGAAAAGCAGGGATAGACGAAGATAAACACCTCGAGCGCCCTAATACATTTTTCACCAGTAACTTTAAGCTTAAACTTTGCTTAGTCCATGTGAAAATTCAAAATATACAAGCAGGACTGCTTGATGATCAAATGGTTCTCTTCAATGAAACGGATACAGAATCAACTCGAAATAAAATTTTAATTATAAATAGTACATCTTCTAGTCATTGGGGTACCGACTTACAGAAACGATACCCACAATTTCAATTTATTGATTTAATCCTTAATAAGAATTAAGAAACTAAACTAAGGAAGAGCACAAATATAAGTCACCCACGATTCACAGTTTTCAGCTTTAGTAGATTGCTTAAAATTCCCATTTCCTGATCCGTCTTTTTCAACACCTTCCCAATAGATATGAGTTTTACTGAAGCCGGCATCAGCAATTACGTCTAACAATTCACGAGCATCCCACATTCTCCAATCATATTTAAACACTTTTTCATGCTTAACTTGGTCTTTATGAGTTTTGAAATGGATATAATAAAGCACATCACCGGTAAGAGGATTATATTTTTCGCAATCCCAGTAGTAAGTGTGTTTAGTGTGGCGAACTGATTCTATTAAGGGTTTTTTCGTTTCAGTTCCACCAAAGAGGTCGATAAAAAAAGCACCATCTTTTTTTAAGTGTTTTCGGACTTGTGAAAAATATTTAACTAAGTCAGCACGTTGTTTAAATAAAAAATAAGAAAAATTAAAAGCGACAATGACATCAGTTTTAAAATTATAAGTCGACATGACGTTGCCAAGAATAAATTCCATCCGCCCTTGGTCAGCTTCTGCTAATTTAAATAAATGATTTTCTACTCCGTAAGAGATTGGCTCCATATCTAAGTCAATCCCATGGGCCTTATGTTTTTTACTTTGGGCAACCCAAGCACAGGCCATTGAACCTGTTCCACAAAAATCTTCACGTAATACTAAAGGATTTTTACCATAGATTTTTTTGTATTCTTTATTGATAAAGGCAATATCAGCTTCAGGGTTTTGAACTGAAGATTCATAAAGAACATATTTTTCATCGCGAGTTAACTTTTTTGCCATTGGTTTTTTCCTTAGTATTCTTTGTAAGATTTGACTTCTACAAGTCCTGATTGATAAATATTGTTAATAGTGTTTTTTCTTTTAAATCGTTCATCATTAGTAATATAAACTAAACGGGCCAACTTAATAAATTCTTGATCGAATGTTTTTGCTCGTTCGAGGTCTCGGATATCGTCTTCGATTGTCCATAGAGTCTGATTAACTGAGATCATTTGGTCCATATGAAATTCGATATTTTCAAGTTTCAATGAATTAAGAGTTTTAGTTAGAGTCATTTCTTCTTTTTTAATATGAATGAGTTTTTCAGGATCCAAAATATTTTCAAGTTTAATTCGAAGAATTGAAATCTTATCGACTAATTCACCTAATGAAATTTCGCATTCTATATTCATAAAACCTAATTAATGCCTTTAAAGTTTATTTCTAAAACCTCGAAAGACCTTATACCTTTGGGAGTTTGGACTTCGATTGTATCACCAACCTCCTTACCAATCAAAGAACTTCCGATAGGAGATCGCCAACTAATATGCCCTTTTTTTGTGTCTATTTCATCAACGCCAACAATTGCTATTATTTTAGTCACTCCCTCTTCATCACATAAAGTTACTGTCGCTCCAAATTGGATTTTATGGGAACTTTTAGAAGTCATGTCAACGGCCTGGGCCAAATCAATTCGCTTGGAGAGAAAGCGTGTCCTTCTGTCGATTTCTCTAAGTCTTTTTTTGCCGTATATATAATCTGCATTTTCTGAGCGGTCACCATTTCCTGCGGCCCAGGCCACAGTTTTAATGACTTCCGGCCGCTCAATACTTGCGAGCTGGAACAACTCATCTTTGAGTTTTAAAAGCCCATCAGGTGTAATGTAATTTATTTCTTTTGGTTTATTCATTGGCTTTAAATTTTCATTTTTTACTAGACGAGTAGTTTACGCGAATGATGGACTTATGTTAATCATTATTAGAGAAGTGACTTCCCTGAACTTCAAAGAGGCAAATGAATGACAGCAAAAACCGTTATCCGCATGGGTCACCCCACTTTAAGGCTCGTTGCAGAATTAGTTGATCACAACGACATATTCACTTCTGCTTTCAAGGAACTCTTAACTGATCTTTATGATACGATGAAACTTGAAGGGGGAATTGGTATTGCAGCTCCCCAAATAAATATTTCAAAACAAGTGACACTTATTGAGTTACCGGCCAATAGTGAACGCTACGGGACTCTTCATACTTCTCCGCTATTTATAATCATTAATCCTGTGATCACAATCATTGATCATACTCTCCAAGGATTTTGGGAAGGATGTTTGTCTGTACCAGGACTCAGAGGATTTGTTGAACGACCTAGAATAGTCAAAATAGATTATATCGATGAATTTGGTGAAAATAAAACATTCGTCGCTGAAGATTTTCTAGCAACAGTCTTTCAACATGAACTCGATCATCTCTTTGGTAAGATCTATATTGACCGGATTACAGATACTAAAAAACTTAGTTATCTCCAGGAGTTTTCAGATTTTAATTCTCCAAAAAAAGAAGATACACTCGACGAGTAAGGCAATGAAATCTATAGAACCAATTGGCATTGTTCATTCACCTTTTAAAGAAAAATTTTCAATCCCAAGACAACCCGGTTTAACTAATATTGAATCGACTATCGAACTTCTTTCTCCATTCAACAGAATGGAAGCCTTACAAGGCTTGAAAGAATTTTCACACCTATGGATTATTTTTGATTTCCATCAAATAGAAAGTTCAGAAAATTTATCTCTCACTGTAAGACCTCCTCGCCTTGGAGGAAATAAACGTCTAGGTGTATTTGCCACTCGCTCACCTAATCGCCCCAATCAACTGGGATTATCTTTAGTGAAACTCGTAGAGATCAAAGGCACACAATTAATTATTTCAGGTGGAGATTTTTTAGACCATACACCAGTCTATGATATCAAGCCTTATCTCAAAGAAATTGAATCTATTCCAGAAGCAGTTTCTGGCTGGACTCAGTATTTAGTCTCAGAACGTTTAAAAGTAGATTTTCATTGCGAGTGTGAGGAATTATTAAAACTTAAAATCACTGAAGTTCTCTCTCTTGATCCTCGCCCAACTTATCATGAAGATGGATATAAACAATATGGATCGCGTTTTGAGCAATTCGATATTCAATGGGTAGTTGAAAATAATATTATTATCGTAAAAGAAATTCGATTGATTATTTAATCGAACAGCCGGTATCACCACCTTGAAGGCTTAAACCTTTACCTTTTTCTGCTTCAGCTTTTCTTTTTTCTTCTAATTTTTTTAAAAGATCTTCTTTTGAATCACATGGAACTTCTGGCTTTACTTCAGTTGCTTTATTTACTTTTTCTGTTGTTGTTGTTGTTTCACCTTTTTTTGCAGCTTCTTTTGAACAAGCAGTGAACGAAAAAAGAACTACTATTGGAATAATTAAAAATTTCATCGAATGTCTCCCTAATGATCTGAACTATAATTAAACATTTTTAAACCCATCAAAGCTCTATACCAACTGCGTGGCATTTTATCTAAAAGAGTCACAATGATTTTCATTCTGAATGGAAATACATAAAGGATTTTTTTCTTATCAAGTGCTTTCTTAATAAGTTTTGCAGCTTTATCAGAACTCATTAAAAAAGGCATTTTATGATTATTTTGTTGAGTCAAAGGTGTGTCAATGAATCCTGGAGCAATGGCCGAAACATCAATACCAAGTCGCTTGAAGTCGATCGAGTAGGACTCACATAATTTTAAAACAGCTGCCTTTGAAGCACTGTATGCTCCGGCCCCTGGGAGTCCCATAAATCCAGCAACAGAAGCTGTGGCGACAAGATGACCTTTTTTTTGCGGCACCATAAGTTCAAGTGCAAATTCAAAAGCATTCAGCACACCTTTGACATTTATATCGACAATATCATTGGCCACAGAAAACTGCGGTGTTTTTGACTTGGCACCTACTGATCGACCAGCATTTGCAATTACCATATCGAGCTGACCGTTAGCAAAATCTCCCATTGCTGCACGTAGCTCTTCGCGGTTAACGACATTGACTTCATAACACTTTAAAAGTTTATATTTATTTTTAATTTCGCTTGGAAATTTATCAATATGACGACCGCAAACTCCTACTCGGTGACCTTCTTCTAAATAAAGTTTGGCCAGAGATAAGCCAATTCCTGTCGTTCCACCAGTGATAAAAATATTCAAAAGCCCCAACCTGTTAAAAGCAAAAGTTAAGATATAGTCTAAGTCGAATAGCTCTTAGGATCAATGCCTTAAAAGCTGAATATTTGAACCTAAATTAAGGTAAAAAGCTCAAGATTTCTCTTGACGATCAAGCTTGATATTCTTATATTTTAGCTTCGATTGAATTCAAGCTACTTCCACGGGGGCGTAGTTAAGTTGGTTATAACGTCTGCCTGTCACGCAGAAGGCCGAGGGTTCGAGTCCCTTCGCTCCCGCCATTTT
>CANCFT010000013.1 GCA_947377285.1 Bacteriovoracaceae bacterium | reverse complement strand
AGCTTAAACCCCGAAAACAGTTATACATAAAAAGTTTTTAAGAAAAACAGTTTAAACAGGACACAGTAATGCTCGTACGAATAATTGGTGGACACGGTGGAGTTTCTCCAGGTTTTAAAGCAACTTCATATTTAATTGATGGGAAACTTTTAATTGATGCTGGCTCTGTGGCTTCCGGAATTCAAATTGAAGAACAAGCAAATATTGATCATATTCTTATTTCACATGCGCATCTTGACCATATTTCTGACTTAGCTTTTTTATCTGACAATTGCTTTGGAATGAAAGGAAAACCTTTTGAGATCTATGCCAATGCACCTATTAAAAATGCTATTAAAAAGCATTTATTAAATGATATAATTTGGCCAGATTTTACCGCACTTCCCTCTAAAGAAAATCCGACTTTAAGATTTCATGATATAAAGCCAGAAACATGGCTTGAGCTTGGTGATTACAGAATATTGCCAATTCCAGTTAATCACCAAGAGGGTGCTCTTGGATTTATCATTGAAAGAAAAAATACAACAGTCGTTTTTACTCAAGACACAGGTCCAACTGAGAAAATTTGGGAGTACGCTAAAAATTTAAAAAATTTAAAGGCTATTTTTTCTGAAGTAAGTTTTCCGAATGCTCTTTCAAGAGTGGCCACTGATAGTCAACATCATACACCTGCGACAATGAGAGAAGAAATTTTAAAAATGCCTAAAAATGTTCCTATTTTCTTGGGGCATTTGAAGCCTAATTTTCAACATCAACTTTTTGAAGAGATCAAAGAAATTGGTGATGAAAGAATTACGATTTTAGGATCGAGTGATACTAGTTATGTTTTTTAAATAAGCTTCTGTCTATGGCATACCTGGTAAAACATACATTTGTCTTGTGGGAATTGTGACAGGTACGAAACGCCCTGGAAGAGGCTTGTTGACGTAGTTTTCTTCTGGTGCATCTTTAGTGTCCACTTCTTTTTCGGCTTCTGGGTTAAGAGCAGCTTTGCACTCAGTAATTTCTTTTCCTTCTAGTTTGCGGCCATCTTCAGTTGTTACGCATTTTTCTTCTTTTGGTTTGTCATTGCAAGACTTTTTATCTTTATCCCAAATTTTTGGTTTTTTGCAATCTGCTTCTGGGTCGGGTTTATCGTTACAAGACTTTTTATCTTTGTCCCATATTTTAGGTTCTTTGCAATCTGCTTCTGGATCGGGTTTATCGTTACAAGACTTTTTATCTTTATCCCATATTTTTGGTTCTTTACAATCTACTTCAGGATCTTTTTTATCTATGACTGGTGGTAATATTTTATCTTCTTTGCAATATTCAATTTTTTCTGGAGGCTCTTTACCGATTGTAGCTTTAATACAAACTCCATTTGTCCAAGTATGCGTGTACCCTACTACTAAATAAGCTTCACAAATTTCTTTATTACAATATGTGGGAGGTGTTGATGGGGGAAGGATTTGTTTTTCAGGAGGAGTTTTTAAAGTAGGAATTACTTCTGGAATTAATCCTATCGAGTCACAATTCTCAGCAGATTTAATAGAAAAATTAGAAATGCTTATTTTTTTTGCATTTTTTGAATTAGCAGAAATTTTAAATCCTAGACCATTTTTATAGTCAAAATTCATATTATCAGTGCAATCTTTTCCAGTTAAGTTTTGTGAAGTTGAAGTTTGGCACTTGAATATTGAAGAATCAATTTCCTTACCATTTGGTAGAAAAGGTAAATTTTGGATATAAATATTATGTTCGTTTGTGTAACAATTAATGTGCGAGTCATTTTTAAAAATAGCTGCTAGGTTATCTAAGCTTGTGCGAGCATATGTATCTTTTTGGTTAGCATTTATAAAATGAAGAATTGCTTTAATATTATTAAAATTATTCTCAGCTAATGCATCAATAAATTTCCCATAATTACAAGATTGAAGTGCTTCTCCTAAAAATTTAGGATTTGCTAAAAATTTTGCACAGGCAGCATTTTTTAATATATTTTCTCGAAGAGCATTGATTGAATCTGTTATCGTTTTATTTAATGTTACATCGGTATTTGCAAGTTTTAAATCTTCATTTCCATTCTTTCGATTGAGTGCTTCAATCATTCTATTTAGTGGTTCTTGTTTCAATTGATCAAGGTATTGAGTTTTATTCTGATTATTTTTTATTTTAATCTTATTATAATTTTCGAGAGTGCATTCACGGTCTTGAGAGTGAATAAGTAAATCAGTTATGAGATATTCATCTTTTTCATCAAGTTTGTTATCTTTGATTTCAACTTTCTTAAGTTCATCTAGAAGAGTTTTAATATTGATGTCTAGTGCTTTTTTATTTTCAGCTTTTAGATTTATTGATTGAAAAAATTGGACAACGATAGGGTTAGCTTTAATTTTTAATTCATCTGAATTTAAATTAGGATCATTATTTAGGTGACGATAGATTTTATCTACTTTATTCAGTGCTGCTTTATATTGATTAAAGAGAATAGTTTCGGCTTTTTTTCCAAGAGAATCCTCACTATCAGTACCAGCTTTTCCATCAGGCACAGCTTTGCCATTAACGACTTTAATATCTTGGTCTTTGCCGTCATATTTTAGAGCATTTTGTAAGTCTCTATAGGTATTTCTAATCTTATCCATTTCATCTTTTGAGCATGATTTAGCTTGTGTTTGCGGTTTTGATTTTGGTTGTTTTGGAGTAGCCCCAAATGCAGAATGAAGAATTATTGAAATAAAACAAATGAGTATTTTAAGAATTTTCATACCCTTATTCTCCATTAAAAGCGCAAATCTTAGTAAACTTATCGGCATTTATAAATAAAGCTTGAGAAATACATTCAACTAATAGGTTTTCCGACTTTTCAAGTGCCATAAAAAATGGCCAAATGGGATAATGAATACTGATTTTAATCAAAATATTGAGTCTGAACTCATGTCTTTTATCCATACTCATTATGGACTTGAAGTTTTTACGCCTGGACTTGAGCGGACGAGGCCAATTTATGAAACCTTTCTACGCGAAGTTGTAGTACGGAAAATCAAAGTCACCATAATTGCTGGCACCAATGGAAAAGGTCAAACGGCCCATACCCTGACCCATTTATTAGGTGAGAGTGGTTTTCAAGTGGCGTTATGGACTTCTCCACATATTTTGAGTCTTAAAGAGAGATTTAATTTTTTTACGAAAGAATTTATTGGGGATATTTCGTATTCAGATTTGAGATTAGAGATTTATCAAGCACATGATGATTTAAAAAAAGACTTCTCTGAAATCAAAATATCTTTTTATGAGTTTTTGTTTTTAGTTTTCTTGAGGTTAAGTTTTAAGAACCCCAACATTGAACATCTTGTGCTCGAAGTGGGCTTAGGCGGAAAATTAGATGCCGTAAATCATTTTGACGCTGACTGTGCGTCTATCACATCAATATCGAGAGATCATCAAACAATCTTGGGAAACCGCTATGACCTCATCTTAAGTGAAAAAATAGCAGTTGCTCGAAGTTCAAAACCATTATTTACTAATTTTAAGCTCGAATATTTAAACGAACGAACAAAAGAATATACGGATAGTCATTCAATAGCTTGGTATCCATTGAAAAGTGAACTTCAGAATTATTTTGATGAAAATATCTTAATGGCCCAAGCTCTTTTTCAATTTTTAGTACCTTTTAAAAAAATCAATTTAATTAAGGAAATTCCACTTTTTAAAGGTAGACGAGAAGAGATGAGTTATAAAGGAAATCAACTCGTTTTTATTGGTGCGCATAATATTGAAGGGGTCAGGAGAATGCTTGAACTTTTTGCTCCTCAAAAGGATAACTTGATGCCAGAATATCTACTGATAAGTTTTTCAAAGCGACCAATTGGTGAAATAGAGATAATGCTCAAAACACTCATTAATAACTTTGGATTAAAAGCAAAGCTTAATTTAGCTTATTTTGAACACCCTAAAGCACTTGAAAAAATAGATGCATTGGAAGTTTCAAAAAATCACAAAATTAACAAAGGACTGTTGAATTTTGTCACTGATTGGAAAGAAGAACTTGAACATTCTCATAACCAAAAAATTTTGGTCTGCGGTTCTTACTATTTTGTTGGGGAAGTTCAACGCTATATTCTCAATAAATCTTAGTCTAATCCTAGTTTTTTTTACAATTACTTCTTTACACGCCCGAGAAACATTCGAATTCAATTTAGGTCAGAAGATAAATGTTTTGTCAGATAAAGCATTTCGAAAATCAAGCGAAAATGAATTTGAGGCCATTGGAAATGTTGTTATTACACATTTAAAGAATTCAATTTATGGTGAAAAAGCGAGAATAAATTTTACGACAGGTGAAGCTGAGGTCATAGGAAATGTTCGTTATATTGCACCAGAGCTGACTTTATATGGGACAAAACTCAAATATAATTTTATCACAAGACAAATTGACTTAGAAAATGCTCGTGTCCTGTCAGATAATTTTTCAGTCACAGGAAAGAAAATCCTTCAAAATTCTCCAGAAATTATCTATGCAGAAGAAGCTGAATATACAACTTGCCGAGATTGCCCAGAGTCTTGGAGTGTTTTTGGAAAATACATAACAATTGAATTAGGAAATTATGTCAAAATAAAACATGCTTATATAAAAGTGAATGGTGTAGTAGCCATGTATTTCCCATATATCGTATTCCCCATCAAACAAAAGCGCGAAACAGGCTTGCTATTTCCAAGTCTTGGCTTTAGTTCCAAGGAAGGTATTCGATATCAACAACCATTTTTCTGGGCCATTAACGACCAGAAAGATATGACGTTAACTCCTTCAACTTTTGGAAATCGAGGGCTCGGAGGGGAGTTTCAATATCGACAAAATTTTAAAGAGAATACGTGGTTAGAAATTAACTCACTTCAACTAAATGATAAGATTTACCAACCTTATAAATTAAATAAAGAAAAAAGTGGAGTTGAATATTACAGACACTTTTCAGATTTAGAATTTCATTCTATTTATGGTCACAATTTTAATAATCATTTTTATTTTTCTAATAGCAAAGATTTAGATACATCTAGAGATTTAGATTTTTTTACAAAAGATAAAATAAGAGGGACGGAAATTGGAGGAGGAGGGTTTCTCGAAGCTAGAACTTCTCTTTTTTCACTCACGGGAGAAGGTTATTTTAATAAAAATATGCTCACCACAGATCCCCGACTTTTTGATAGCAAATATGTACAATTACTGCCCAAGTTAAGTTTATCAACAGTTCCTTTTAATTTATTTCATAGTAATCTGCCATTTGCTAAAAATATATCTTTTGGATTTAATTCTAATTTTACAATTTTTAAACAAAACATCGCTGATTTAAGTGGTCCAATTAGAAATGCTCAACGATTAAATTTAGCTCCATATGTGAATTGGCAATTGGGGAATTTTGGGCCTATAACTTTTTCTCATTTAGCGAAACTTGATTTTCAAGAATATCGTTTTCCTACAGAGGCAGAGAAAAAATTTAGAAAAAGAGGATTGATTTTTGAGACAACAGCTCAAATTGAACTTGAACGAGTTTTTGGTCTTTCTTATGCAGAAGAAAAGTCTGCTGAGCAAGTCCTTGTTCCAACACCAAAACTAGATTCACAAACGACCATTGGTTCACTTCCAAATTTAAAAAATAATAAAGAAAATTCAGTAGTTATAAATTTAAACAACAGTTACCGGCATTCCCAAGTTTATAAAGTTAAACATTATTATTTATCTGATCAAAAGTTTAATGGGAATTCTAAGTTTAGAGATCAGATTGAAAATGATGATGGTCAATTTGATTATGTAGATGCAATTCGATCAAAAGAGCATCTAACTAATCAAACGACTGCACAAGATTCATTACCAATAAGTAACACTGTCGAATTTCAGTGGAATAATAGTTTAATTAGAAAAAGTGCCAAGATTTTTGATCCCTATATCGATGGACGTTATTTAAAAGATAATTTTAGTTATTCTAATATTGCTTTTTTTGAGCTATCGCAAGGTGTTGACTTAAACGTGAAATCTGATCAATTGATTGATAGACTCACGCGCTTGTATATTTCAACAGGGATAGCGCTTGAGAAAACAACATTAAATATACAAGAGTTTTATTTTCACAAAACGACAAATCATAAATTCACATCTTCTGCTTCATATCTTTTTGATAGGGCGACAATTGGAGGGAGATTTACTTATAACTCTTCAAATATATCGAATACACCAAATACAAAATTAATTGGATATGATTTGTTATTTAAAGCGAGTGATTTATTTACTTTTAAAAATACGGTTGATTATAACTTAAAGAGTCGTGATATTACTCAAAGCAGTTATTCATTTATTTATTCACCTTTTAATAATTGTTGGAAGTTAGAATTAAATTATACTCGAGATTTAATTGATAAAAAGATTGGTCTTGTTGTTTATATTAATTATAACGAAAATAATTTTGCTTCCTTGAATGTTAAATAATACCAAAATATATATTGTAGATTTTGATGATAGCTTTACTTTCAATATCGCAAGTGAACTCTTTCCAGTAATTTCAAAAATTGAAGTCATTAATTTTAATGTTTTTTTTTCAAATGAGAGTTTGTTATCGGTAATTGAAAATAATAATTCACCGCTGGCCATTATTTTAGGTCCTGGTCCTGGGACACCAAAACAATATCAACAGTATTTTTCGAAAATTAAAAAATTAAAGACCAATAAAAATATATTTTTGATGGGAATTTGCTTAGGACATCAAATTTTTTCATTAATAGATGGACTGATTATAAAGTCTTCTGAAAATCCTAAGCATGGTATTCAAGAAGATATTTTATTTGGAGGCCAAAAAGTAAAAGTACAGAGGTATAATTCTCTGGCCGTTTATGAAACAAAAAACAGCTTAAAAGAAATTCAAATACGAACTTGGGAAAGAGGTATTTCCTATCAATTTCATCCAGAATCAATAGGGACTGAAAATAGGTTACGGTTTTTTAAAGAGTTATTAGATTTTATCATTTGAATCTTAGGCAATTTCAGCCTTACAAAGAGATATTCAATAAATTCAGTTACTATTATTAGATGGAACAAAAATTACGAATTGATGGAATTTATGACAAAAGAACACTAAATCATTTAAAAAGTCTTGGTTTAAAAGACTTTTGTTTTGATTTTTCGCCGAAAAGTTTTAATTTTATTCAAGAATATGTTTTTTTAGAACAAATTTTAAAATTAATCGAACCAAGTGATAAAGTCTTTTTACATTTTAGCCGCTCAAATGATCCAATGGTTAACAAGCTTATTGAAGATATTAAAAAAAATGGTCATAGTTTAAAAAATATTTATTTTGAATTTGATGAATGGTCAACTGAAGCAAGTTCAATAAGTTTTGAATATAATTATTTGTTAAATTTTTCTAAAGACAATGATCCTAATAAATTGATAGGTAAAAATTTTAAGGGTTTTATTTTTCAATTTGATTTTTTTGAAAACTTACACCGCTCAAATTTATTAGATTCTTTCACTAGGAATTTTTTTTCTAGATATAGTGCTGTTTTAGGTGACGAGAGCTTGATGCTTTTAAAGATTGATTGGCATAATAATTTAATTTCAACTGTTTTTGATTTATTTGATTTTGATCTTTTATCATTTCCTATAAATTCTAAAATTGAAGTTTGCTATCGAAATGTTGATTTTAATAAATTAAATTCTGAGATGAAAATGCTCAAAAAAAATAATTTTCTATTTCAGGAATTAGAATGAATATTCTTCTTACAAATGACGATGGTGTCCACGCACCAGGGATTAAGATTCTTAAAGAAACACTCAAAACGATTGCCAATATTACAGTGGTTGCTCCCATGCAGGAGAGATCTACGACTGGGCATACGTTGACCCTAGATCACACACTTCGAATAACAGAAATTGAAGAAAATGTATTCGGGTGTGATGGTTTTCCTGCAGATTGTTCACTCATGGGAATCGCTCATATTTTTAAAAGCCAGGGAAAAAAAGTTGACTTAGTTATTTCTGGTATTAATCGTGGTGCAAATTTAGGCCAAGATATTTATTATTCTGGTACAGTTGCAGCGGCCAGGGAGGCCGTATTTCATAAAATACCGGCCATTTCAGTTAGTTCATGTATGGACTTTCGAATCTCTGAGAAAAATGATTTGTTTTACTATACTGCTTCAAATTTTATTAAAAACCTTGTAGAATCTAGGATAACTGATTTTATACCGCCAATGACTATATTGAATGTTAATGTTCCTTGGTTGGAAGAAAAAAAAATTAAAGGCGTTAAAGTCACAAAAGTTGGATTTCGCAATTACTCAGAAAATATTGACGAACGAGTTGATTTTCGTGGTCGAAGTTATTACTGGATTGGTGGAATTTACCAAGGTTATGAAAAATTAAATGATTCTGATTGCCAAGCAATTGAAGATGGCTTGATTTCAGTTTCTCCCATTAAGTTAATTGATTATGGTTTATCAAGGGAAGACTTAATGCTGCAAACTCAAAAATTTTTATCTAAAGCTGGATTTTAAATATTTTGAGGTATTCACAAATTAAAGGATTATTAGGTTTAATGCTTCAATCGACTAGAATATTATTTTTAACTTTTTTTACAGTTGCAATGAGTTTACTCACAACTTCTTGTTCTACAATGAAAAGTGGACATTATATTCAAGTTAAAACGACAGATACGTTAGAAACACTGGCCAATGAATTCAATATACCAAAAGAAAAAATCAAAGAATCTAATAATGGAAAAGAAGTATCTCCTGGTGAATGGGTTTTTATTCCAATTAAACGAGGAGTTTTAGCTCAAGACTTTGAAGCAAGACCATTTGATCCAAAAGCATATCTAAAGACAGGTGAGTTTCTATGGCCTGTTCCTTCTAGTAATACCATTAGTTCTGGTTTTGGACACCGTTGGGGAAAGTCTCACGAGGGAATAGATATTTCTGCAAGAGTAGGCTCTCATATAGTTGCAGCAGCAGAGGGTGTTGTTGTTTACTCTGGAAGTGAAATTGGTGGTTATGGTAATATAACAGTAATTGCACATAAAAATGGATTCTTCAGTGTCTATGCGCATGCTAAGGCTAATTTTACGCACCAAGGACAAAAAGTTTTCAGGGGCCAAGTTATTTCGCAAATTGGAATGACTGGTCGAACAACTGGGCCACACTTGCATTTTGAAATTCGAAAAAATGGTGAAGCTATTGATCCAACTTCTTTTATTGCAATTAATTAATTAATTGTAATATTTTATTGTTTTGAAAACATTTCCAAGATTTTTATATACATAAGAGCAGTATTTTTGGCATCTTCAAGTGCAGTATGTTTAACTTCTCCCATGCCTAAATGTTTCATTAAGTGAGATCCAGAAGAGCATTCACTTGGTAGGTATTTTAAGTCTATCATTGTATTGGCAGTTGAGGACAAGTCTAGATTTCTATGATGAAAATATTTACGCATAAAATCCCAACCAAGATCTCTATTTAAAAAAGGTAAATCAATTGCACTCATAGATTTTCCAAAAAGGATGATTTTTTCCTTATTCTCATTTTTAAAATAGGCTTTAACTTCTTTACTAATAAGATATGTCTCCAGCTCATCTTTAAAACTATCTAATTGCATTCCAAAATTATGTGCTTTTTGAATAAGTTGTTCATTATGCTCAATAACCCATGGGGCAAGTTTAGGCTTTAAGGTATCAAATGATGGGCATTTGATAAAAAAATTACGGGCCAATGATTCTTCTACTCGTTTTGTTTCAGTACAAAATGGAATCATTCCAAATTCAATCATGTAGTCGTTTTCATTTAAACCAGTTGCTTCGAGATCGATAGATAAATAACGCATGTTGTACCAATGGGGTGATTGTTTTTAATTATGCTAAAAGAACTTATTATTAAAGTCTACAAATAAGAGATTTCAACTCTTAGTGAAGGGGTCATTTTTATAAAGTTGGATAGAGTCAATTGGCAACTTAAGATGGATTTGTTTACGATGCATTTTTGGCAACTTCCTACGCCATTGCAACTAGAAGCGATAGTGATTTTATTTGAAATAAGGAAGTTCATTAAGCTTAAGTTTTCTGGTATTGGAGATGGAACTGGGATTTTTTTTACAATACTTTTTGAAGCAAGGCCCATAATTTCGATGACGGCAATCATTGGCCACACCAGAGTCTAGTTTTGCTTCGTTCATCAATGAATAAACTTGTATTTGAATTTTCAGGTGAATTAAATTGAGCTACTCCTATAATATCACCAAGGGACTCAATATGATAAATCGGAAAATTCATGCTTAGAAAATAGTCTAATTGAGATTTTCGACCTTTTTTAGATTCATAAAGAATTCGATCAGGGTTACTTAGAAAAAGATGTCGCGAAAATTTTAAAAGTTCATTGAGTGATTGAAAATTTTCACTTAGACCAACATCGTATGAAGCTAGATGTTTTAAATGCTGGGATGAGTTTCTTCCACTTGTTGATAGAAGAGTAATTTTATTACCAGTATTCATAAATTGACAAATTGGTATTGGGAAAAGAGTTGATTTAGATTTAATAAAATAAGTCGATGTTAAGCTTTTTATGGGTTTTTGATAAACCAACGAACTGATTGCTACAAAATAATCATTTTTATCTTTAAGTGCAAAATAATGATTTTTTTTATCTTCATTTTGAGAAACTTGATCTTTTAATGTGTCTTCACTATTTAAGTCGAAATTACATTGAATATCTTTTGGTAAGTTTTGTTGATTAATTATTTTCCATGGATTTTTCTCTAAATTATAAATGGAGTCAGCTAAATATAATTTACTTCCAAATTCCAATAGAACTTTTTTAAGGCTTATTCGTTTAAAAGTTTCATACTTGGTTAGTACTTCATCACCTTTTTGAAAAGTTTCTGATAATGAATTATTTTTAGAAATTTCATTTTTGTATGATATTAGAAAATTTTCAAGTTCGGGTCCAATTGTTAAATTTGCAGGGAGTTGTCTGTCTACACTTTCTGCCAAAGATAGTAGAGATGAAGGTTTATCGAAATGTTTTAGCAATAAATCGAGCCCTTTTAAGTAAGAAACTGCTTTATTGTCTTCTGGATTTTTAGGGTAGATATCAAAGTAGAAATCTTGATTATTGTAATGTAGTAAAAATTGAAAACGGGCTTCAGGGGAAACAGCATCTGGTCTTCTAAGCATTTCAAGTAGTGAAAGTATGACTACTTTTTGTATAAAACGATTAGATTTTTTTTCAAAAAGATTTGCAATTATTGGAAGATAATTTTTTTGACTAATTTCATCATCAAAAAGAAGTTGAAATGACTTTGTATTTTTGCAAAAAAGATCTTTTTTTAAAGTTTTTTCTAATGTTGGATTTGAAAATTGTGGAGAGGCGAGTGTTTCAACTTTTTTAGTAAAAAAACTACAGCTGTTTAGTAAGAATATAGCAAATAGGATTAAGAACTTATTCTTAGTCATTATCTGGGGTCCGATCATCAATATAATAAAATCCATCAATAGAGTCTTTGACTGGCGCTTTGGCCTTTATAGAATCATGAAATATTTCATCTAAGTTTAATTTTTCGGATTCACTATTAGTAGCTTGTACAACTACTAATATCCACATACCTGACTGTTTCTCTCCGGAGGACTGTGCTTGAGTAGTAAAATTTAAAATTTTATAGCCTTTATTAATAAATTCATAAAAAATTTTATCAAATTGCTTTTCTCTGTAGCCAGTTGCCCTTGGAGGAGGAGAGGGAAGAAAAAAGGTAAAAGATTGAATTTTAAAGTCTTTTTTATTTTTAAAGATCGATGTAACTAGTTCAAACATGTTTAAATTCCTAAATTTACTATTTTATATCGTATCAATTAACTCACCATCAATAATAACCTTTTTAAAATATTTGTGGAAAACTTTACCCTTGAAAAATTTTGCAACAAAAAAATAAATCCCGGTTATACTTATAATTGTAGAGGATAGGATGTTCTCTTACTAGTGGCAGGATGCCAAAAAAATGGGGGCTTTTGCAGGAGCCCCCTTTTTTTATTAAGACATTATTTGCAGGCTTCTATTTTAATAAAAGTTGGAAGTTTGTTTGCCATCTGACAAATTGATGGACCAACAGCTGAGTAAGCGTCCCAATTATCAAAAACCGTCGTTGCTTTTCCTTTTACAACAGCTAAAATTTTATTTTTTCCATTAACTTGAACAAATAATGGACCTCCGCTATCACCAGGTTCTACTCTACTTAATGACTTTGAATGAATATATCCATTCCATTTAAAATTATTTAGCGTTGCAATTCTTTTTGTATCACTAGTTACTCCACTAAATGGGTTAACAGTTACAACTTGAAGATTTTTTTGATTTAAATTCTTAATTAACTCAATATGCTCGATTGGAGAAATGACATCGGCCAATTGAATATTGGCCAATTCAGGTGTCTCTTCTTTCCACCAGGCAATGGCGACATCTTCTGAAGGTGAAATCATCGCTTTTTCACCACGTACTGCAATTTTATCGACCAGTGACTGAGGAAACTCAATTGAAACTTCTTTATTTAAGATATATTTATCTACATAACCGATGCGAACTAATTTTCCATCAGATTTTCGATTTATATATTTATAATTTCCAATTTGAAGAGTTATTTTTTTCATGCCTGAGACATAAGCCAGCACTAAACAGTGAGCTGCAGTAATCATGACATTTTGATGGATTAAAGTAGCGTTGCAGAATCCAGGTGCAGTGTCTCCCGTTGAATCAGGAGCATCACTTCTTATAAGCATAACATTTGTCCATTCCGTTGATTCTGCAACTTCAGAATTTGTTAAAGCAAAACTTTTAGAAATAAATATTGAAATAAGTATTGATAAGAAAAGTGAATTAAATTTCATTAGACCATCCTTGTGAACAAATAAAATATGTTCACAATCATCTAACAAGTAAGAGTCAATTGAATACTATCATCATCAAACATCAACTCATTAATTGAGAATGTTTATGCTCATTTTCAAATCTTCTTTTGTGGTATTTGGAGCAAGTTTTAAGACTTCAAAAATATTTCCATTTGGTTTAAAAACACCTAATTCGGTCACAACAAGATCAACGACATTCAAACCAGTGAAAGGTAATTGGCAGTGAGAAAGCAATTTAGCCTCACCTTCTTTAGAAAAATGATTCATCATTATGATGACTTGTTTAGAACCATTTACTAAATCCATGGCCCCTCCCATTCCAGTTACTTTTTTACCGGGCACCATCCAGTTGGCCAGATTTCTACTTACATCTACTTCCATGGCCCCTAATACACAATAATCGATATGTCCTCCACGGATCATTCCAAAGCTAAGAGCGCTGTCAAAATAGCTAGCACCTTTTTTAACGGCTATTGTTTCTTTACCTGCATTAATTAAAGTGGGAGAGACAGATTGTTTTGTAGGTCTTCCACTAACTCCAAGAACGCCATTTTCTGAATGGATCATAATTTGTAAGTTTTCTGGTATTCGCTCAGCAACAGCAGTTGGCATACCAATTCCTAAATTTACAGAACTGAATGGTTTAAAAAACAAGATAACTTCATCTGCCATTTCACTATTTGTCCAGGCCATATTATTCCTTTTCTAAGAGTAGAAATTCTATTTCGTTTTTGTAGTTTTTTCCTTGAAAAATTCGTTGGACAAATATTCCAGGAAGATGAATTTCATGAGGATCGATATCACCAATTTCAACTAATTCTTCAACTTCTACGATGGTTATTTTTGCGGCCATTGCCATTAAAGGAGAAAAATTTCTAGCAGTTTCTTTAAACCAGAGATTGCCAAATTTATCACCTTTTTGTGCTTTGATTATGGCAAAGTCGGCACTTAGAGCTGTCTCCATGATACATGGGCGGTCAAAGTTTTTAACTTCTTTACCCTCGGCGATAAGAGTTCCGAATCCTGTTGGAGTATAAAAGGCCCTGATTCCCATACCTGCGGCCCGAATACGTTCAGAGAATGTTCCTTGAGGAACAAGTTCGACTTCAATTTTTTTATTAAGCATTCGGACTTCTAAATCTGGATTTCCGCCCACATATGAACAATAGGCTTTTTTGATCTTATCTTGAACAAGAATTTTGACAAGTCCACGTCCAGAATTACCAATATTATTAGAGATTACGGTTAGGTTATTCACATTCATTTCACTAATTGCATCAATGCAATTTTCAGCAATACCGCAGAGTCCGAAGCCTCCACTCATTAAAGTTTTTCCTGATTGAAAATCATATAGTGCATCTTTTGCATCTTTAAAAACTTTAGGATTATTTGGATTCATATAGATTCCTTTAAGACTTGATATATTTTAGACATACCATCTTTTAAAAGAGACTCATTGATAATAAGTGGAGGGGCTAAAATAATTCTTTTATTTTGAGCAACTAAATAGACACCATTCTGAAAGAATTTTTTTCCTTCGATTGTTTGGTGGAGATCTATCGCACAAAGCATTCCTTGAACTCTAATTTCTTTGACGATAGGAAGTAATCGACATTTTTCTAATTCTTGAATAAAAAGAACAATAATTTTTTTTAAATTTTTAATGAATTCTTCGTTATGAACAATTTCAAGCACGCCCTTCAGAGCAGCAACACCGAGAGGGTGAGCATAATTTGTAAGTCCACAACATAAGATATTGTCTTCGTAATAATCAGAAATTTTTTTAGAAGTCCACACAGCACCGAAAGGAATCATTCCACCTGTTATTCCTTTAGCTAAGCACAGAAGGTCTGGTTCTACATCATAATGCATATATCCAAATGATTTTCCAGTTCTCTCGAACCCGCAAACAACTTCATCCATTATGAGGAGTATATTAAATTCAACACAGAGATTTTTAATTCCTTTCCACCATTCAGAGGATCCGGAATAAACTCCATTACCTCCAGTAATCGTTTCAAGAATAATGGCTGCAATTTTCTCAGGTCCATTTTGTAAAATAATTTCTCTCGTTTTTTCGAGAGCGTTATTTTCGTTAGGCTCAGGTATTCTAACAACCCAACCTTCGGGGGTTATATGAGGCGCGTTTCGCCAGTCTCCAGTTGCCGAAAGTGCACCTAGTGTGGCCCCATGATATGAATTTGATCGAGCTAACACGATTTTCTTTTTAGTTATATCTCGGGCAATTTTTAAGGCATTTTCGACACTTTCAGCTCCACTGGTTGTGTAGAAAATTTTCCCATTTTCTTTTTTCATATATTGAAGCAGTTGAAGAGTCGTTTCATTCTTGCCTGGATATATTCCTTTTGGAGAACTCATCGGAATAGTATCGAGTTGGTTTTTAATATGTTTTATTATTGTTGGATGATTATGTCCAAAGTGTGCCTGATAACTTATAGAAGACATATCGATTAGGCGCAAACCATCTTTTGTAGTTACCGTTGCACCGTCCACACAATCAATTTCAAATGTAGAAGCATCTTTTTGCTTAGTCCATGTTACATAATATGGAAGATTCATTTTGTACCCACTATTTAATTTCAATTTTTTTGAAATTATTACCTTCTTGAACAAATTGGTATTCTTTATAGTCTTGGTCATGGGCGGGGCATCCTCGCCAAAATAAATGAATCCCTTTTTTCAAATCACTAACTCCTCCGCCGCAAGTAAAAGAAGGATCTTGAGCACCATTTTCAAAGTGAGAACAAATTGATTTTGGAAAATGGTCGTGGTCGGTGAGCAAATTTTTAAAATCAACTAGGTCAGTTACTTTATAAGACTTTTGAGAAAGTAGATCGTATCTGTCAAAGGTAGTTGAACTCATCGATGACTTGTCTTCTAGTTTTTCGATTTCATAACCAAGACAGTGATTAGTGTGAAAAATACTTCCGACTTGACCACTGTTTAAGGCCGAAACTTTTTCTGTTACAGAAGGAGTGATTTCTAAATGTTCACCACCTAAGGGAGAACTTATGAGATAATTATGTCCTGAAGTAACAGGTGCACTTAAAAGTGTTTTTCTCATCTCACCAAGACAATTCGCTTCAAGTGTTTTGCGAACTAAAATTGGCCATATTAATCCAGTTTTAGCATTAGATGTATTAATATTATTTACACCAATTAAGCAATTGTTTGTATTAACGCCCATGAGACCTACGCAGCCAACGAGAGTAAGTACAAGTTGAGCAGTGTGCGATTCTGTTGGTGGTACATGGATTAAGCACATATAATTTTTTGCTGATCTGTGCATATCCCAAGTTTGACCTGAAAGAACTTCAGTTGGGGTTTGTATATGGACTGTTGAGCAGCCTTCTTCGGGTAAACTTATATCTCGAAAATCTGTATAATTATTTAAGATCACTAAGTCAGTTAGAGATAAGTTGGCTCCCTTTGCAATTCCTTCAATTTCTAAGGCCAGGTGTGGTGCAAATTGGCTTGATAGTTTTAATTGCATCAGCGCCAATTCATCTAAGGCACGCATTAAGCTAGGATTTTTTTTGAGCATTAAATCACGGCGAATGAGCGCCAATTCTTTAATCGCATCTCTAAATTCTTCGCCGTGAGTTTGGCCCCATTCAATCGAAGATTTTCCAGGTTGATATTCTATGTAAGGAAATTGGCAATTGGTATTCATGAATTTAAATACTCCTTCATAGAATCATAACTTGGACATACAAGATAACGATCTTTATTCCATACAAACATTTTTCTCATTTCCAAAGGTATTAATCCTTTAAAATATCCAAAACCATTTTCAAGTTGAATTTTTTCCATATTATGGCGAGACAGCTCAGACATAAGTTTTTGTTGGAAAAGCTTGGCCGTATTTTTATAATCGGCTAAATGACAAGTGACATCTTGAAATGAATGGTAATAAGTATTGAAAGAAAATTCATCCCCATCCCAAGTACTAATCATCATGAGAGGTTGTTCTAAGAAATAGTTATCACTTGCAAAAGCTAATCCTGATTGTCCTGAAAAATAAACGAGTCCAGCATCCGGAGCAATATTTTTTAGGCCGGATGCAAAAAAATCTTTTTCAGAATAACGATAAAACTGTGAAGCTGTTTCGTTATAAACTAAGGCGACTTTGTATTGAGTTGCTAATTTTCTAAGAGAAACTAAAAACTCAAGAGGCATTTTATCCATTGTTTTTTGCAAAACTGGTTCAATCCAAACGGCCAGGTAAATTCCAAGTTTGAATTCAATTTCTATCTGTTTAAGGATTTCTAAATAATTTTTTTCCGTAGGGTTATCAAGCTTATTAACATCAAAATAAGATCCACTATCTAAACTTAACGAGCGGGCCAAGGCAGAACCATTCCCAAAGAAATGATTTTTAAAAGTAAGCATTTTAGTTATGTGTCCAGATTTTATTTCAGGACTTGATTTAACCCATATCGTTTTTGCTACTTTATCAACACATTCCGACTGTCCAGAACAAGTATACCCATGCCGAAGTTGTTCGGGAAGATAACTGATAACATTTTTGAGACCTTTGAGAAAAGTTTCACTAACAAAATTTGAAAGACAAACTTTATTGATGGCATAAGGCATTTGCAAATCAAAATACTCTTTATTTAAACTTCTTACAGAAAATGGAATTGTTGTTGCTCTAGATAAGTGAATATTAGGTTTTTTCCATTCTGCTTTCGTCGTATAGTAAAAGACATCTCGGTGATTTTCTAAATCTGGATAATCTTCTCTTATGTAAGTTTGCTCTATGGCCCCTAGTGACATATTAATATTAATCATAGCTGAAGCAAGTCGATCGCGGTTTCGTCCTTGAATTCTTTTTGTCCCTTTGGTTAAGGCCATGGCAGATAAAGCATATTTTAGACTTCTTCCTAATCCTGATCCTTGTATACTTGGATCCACAGTAACATCTAGCATATAGAGGGAATCTTCTTCTTCATAATTTGGATCCATCCGAACACCTCTCTCAAATGGATAAAGCTTTAAGGGTCCAGCGAATGCAATACCAACTAACTTTTTATCTTCATTATTAATTAGGCCTAAACATATTGAATTTTGATTTAGGACTGTGTGTTCAAATTTTTCAATATCTGTTTGCCTAGCAGGCTCATAAACTTTTTTCTCTAAAGCGATGATATCTTGTCTATATTTTAAAAAATTATCTGGAGAAATTTCAATTAATTGAATGTCATTTTTTTCAGTAATAAATTTTTCAATTTGCTTAAAGATTTTTTTACTATTTATTTTATGACCTAAAAGTTTTTCTAGTTTTGTCGTGATAAGTAATTCATGCCATTCGTAAGATTCACGCGCATCAACGCAATCTGTGTCAACATGGGTAGGGATAGAATGAGTTTCATTTAAAAAAAGTTCACGGCATATAAAATCTAATCTATCAAACAAAAAGTTGAGATCTTTTTCACCAAAAGATAAATTAAGTCGAAAGCGAAGAGTTTGATTTCCAGCTGGATAGTAGAGTAATCCGTGCTTAAAACGAACATCTACAAATTTATTGAGCATCGTTGGTTCATTAACATCAAAAGCAAATGCCATACCGTTAATTCTCGGACGAGAAATAAATTTATCATGTTTTTTAAGAAGAGCAAGTAGCTTTGGTCTTACAATATTTTCTAATTCAATTATACGTGCTTGGCATTGATCGAGACTGATAGCATGAGCATAACCTCTAAAAGCAGAAGCAACTGAAAATTCTTCCCCTTTAAAAATGTTTTTAGTTTCAGAATGACTTAACACTACACCAATTTGAGCTTTTTTAGCGCAAATTACATAATCTGGATTAAGTTGTTCTCCTAAAAGTCCTTTAAGGTTTAATTGTCGATGCCAAAAAAATTCTTTACCTAAGTGGAATCCAGTTTGAACCTCGTCGTGAATGACTGGAATTCTAAAAGTTTTGGCCATTAATAATAAAGCAGTATGAAATCGATCTGATGAATAACAATCTCCACCTTCACATTGCATAGGCTCTATTAAAATTGAAAAGATTTTTTTGCTTAAAAGTTGCTCTCTGATACTTAGAAGTGAATCGACTTCTTTTTTGATCATTGAATCTTCCAACCAAATGCTAGGAATATTTATATCAATTAGTGAAGATTCATTCCATGTTTCTCTCCATAAATCAGGAATTGTAACATTGATCTGACTATCATTGAGCTCTGGGTATTTAACATATTCTGCGAGATAATTTTTCCATTCAAAAGGTTCACGTTTTGATTTATTCCAAGTTGCTGCAAGTGTGATCATCATTCGCCCGTGAAAAGATCCTTCAAATGCTAAAACTTTATTGGCTTCAGGGTGAATGCGCTTTCTATAACAATAACCAAGTGCTGTTTCATTGGCTTCCGCGCCAGAATGAACCATGGTCATATAAGTTTTTTTCCAATTAAGTTTACGGTTGAAGAAATTTACAAAAGCTGCTCGCATGTCGATAAATTCTTTTGTTGTAGAGTCATTCATCCAAGATTCTAAAAATTCAGTTGTTCCAAAAAATACTGTTGGGTTAAATCCGTGCCCTAATGTAGCAATTTGTGAAGCAGCATCTAATAAATAATGAGTAGACCCATCAGCACTTTCAATTCCCATATAAGGACCTATGGAGTCTTGAAGTTTTGTCATATAAGTCTTTTTTTCAGCTGGAATCATTTTATCAGCATAATAATTTTTAAGAATTTCTTGACCATGAATTGAATCTTCATTGTTTATCATTGGCAATTTCATAAGGTAACCTCTTGTTTACTGCTAAAAGCTACAAAATATTTTTAGCAATAATATCTTTAAAAAATTTATTAAACGAATGTCCATTGTTTTCCATCATTTTGGGAAACATTGAAATAGGGGTCATTCCCGGAAAAGTATTAATCTCATTTAAGAAAATCTCGCCTTCGTCTGTTAAGAAAAAATCAATCCTAGATAAATGGCGAAGTTTTAAATGAGTAAAAGCTTTAAGTGCCAACGAGCGCATTTTTTCAACCGTCTCAAGAGAGAGACCAGGAGCTACAATTTCAGTTGTTGTTTTACTTAATGGATCGTATTTTTCTTCGAATGAATAAAATTTACTTGGGCATTTTATCTCACCAGGAATAGTCGTGATAACTGCACCATCGTATTCATATGTTGAAATTTCCAACTCACGTGCGTTGACCATTTTCTCAACTAGTACATATGACGAATATTTAAAAGCTTCCAAAAGAGTGGAATCTAAATCTGATTTTTTAAAAACTTGATAACAGCCTACACTTGAACCTTGACTTGCGGCCTTGACAAATAATTTTCCATATTGATCAAACAATTTATGTGCACGTGCTACATCTTCCATACTTGTTAAGAATTCAAATGGTGTATTTGGAATTTCAAGAGCATTAAACCATAATTTGCTAGTTACTTTATTAAAACAATTCAAACTTGCTTCTGGTCCACAGCCAATATATGGCAGTCCACTTAATTCAAAAAAAGTTTGAATTTCTCCAGTTTCTCCAGGGGGTCCATGAATACAAGGAACAACGATGTGAATATCTTCTGTGATTAGTCCTACCAATTGACGTTTGAAATTTAATTCAACGACTTCACCAAGATAGGCCCCTAATTGTGAATCAGTTGTAATTTTGCGAAATACTTTATCTTTTCCAATTTCAACTTTAATAATATTGTAAATGCCAATTTCTTTTAAATTTTTTTCAATATATTTGGATGAAACGAGAGAGATATCGTGTTCAGTGCCACCGCCTCCACAGAGGAGTAGTATGTTTTTTTTCATAATGCATGTCCTTCGCAAAATTTGTAGTTGGGTCATCATTAACCCAACCTTATTTTAGTGTACTACGAGCGCAATTTAGCAGGAACTTTTTCTAAGTTTAATTGAAGAAAAAGGTCTTTTAATTCATTGATATTTAGGTTTTTTGAATTGGCTTCTCCGTGAGCTCTCATGCTAACGGCCTTATTTTCCATTTCTCTATCACCAACGACCAACATAAAAGGTATTTTTGATTGCTGAATTTGACGAGTTTTGTAACCCATTGTTTCATTTCTTTCATCAACCTTGATACGAATACCTAACTCTTTTAATTCAGCAGCTAAGGATCGACAAAACTCTAAATGTTTATCAGTACTCACAGGGACTATGACAGCTTGTTCAGGAGCAAGCCAGAATGGGAAAATTCCGGCAACATGTTCAAGATAAACACCGAAAAATCTTTCAAGGGATCCTAATAATGCCCGGTGAATAACAACAGGTCTTACATCGTGGCCTTCTTTATCAGTGAATTTTAAGTCAAATCGATCTGGTAACTGGAAATCAAGTTGGATAGTTCCAAGTTGGTGCCATCTTCCAATAGCGTCTGCAATTTGGATATCAATTTTGGGCCCATAGAAAGCCCCATCTCCAGCGTTTATATGATAGGCGTGTCCTGTTTTATCAAGGGCACCTTTAAGAGCAGCTTCTGCTTTATCCCAAGTTGCATCATCTCCTGCTTTAGATTCTGGACGTGTCGAAAGCCCTACTTTGATTTGGTTAAAACCAAAATGGTCGTAACAGATAAAGAACATTTCCATTAACTTTATAATTTCAGTTTCAATTCCTTCCATTTGAATAAAGATATGAGCATCATCTTGGCAAAATGATCGAACTCTTGTGAGACCAGCAACAGCTCCTGCACTTTCGTACCGATGAAGCCTTCCAAAATCTGCATATCTCATTGGAAGATCTCGGTAGGAATATTTATAATGTTTAAACATTAACATATGGCAAGGGCAGTTCATTGGCTTAAGTGCAAATTCTTTTTTGTCGACTTGAGAAAAATACATATTTTCTTTGTAATGAGCGTAATGGCCAGAAGTATGCCAAAGATCAGAATCGAGAAGCATTGGAGTAATGACTTCATCGTAATTATATTTCACATAAATTCGGCGCATGAAAGCAACCAGCTCGTTATAAACAGTTGCACCTTTAGGCATAAAAAAAGGAGAGGCAGGGGCCACTTGGTCAAAATGAAAAAGTTCTAGCTCTTTTCCAAGTTTTCGGTGATCGCGTTTTTTTGCTTCTTCTAAAAATATTAGATGGTCTTCTAATTGCTTTTTAGTGTTAAAACTAGCTGCATAAATTCGTTGTAGCATTTTGTTATTAGAGTCACCTTTCCAATAGGCCCCTGCTGTATGGAGTAGCTTAAAAAATTTAGGCAAGTGACCTGTGTTCTCTACATGCGGACCTCGGCAAAGATCGACAAATTCACCTTGTTGGTAACATGTAATTTCTTGATCAGCAGGTATATCAGACACTACCTCAACTTTGAGTGGTTGATGTTTTTGTTTCCAAAATTCAATCGCTTCGCTGCGGTTGAAAACTAGGCGAGTGATAGGAAGTTTTTCATCAATAATTTCCATCATTGTCTTTTCAATTTTAGCTAAATCTTCGTCAGTTATTTTTGCTTCCATATCGATGTCGTAGTAAAAACCATTTTCAATGACGGGACCAATCCCGAATTGAGGGTTTTGATCTTTAAAAACGCGGCTAACGGCTTGGGCCATTAAATGTGCGGAAGAGTGGCGGATAGTGTCAAGTTCGTATTTGGCCATTTAAGTCTCCAAAAAGGATGTACATGAAAATTTTACACTCGTAGAATAGCAGTGCTTACCTCTTAAATCAACGAGTTGAATCTTACTTTTAAAAAAATCTTACAACGGCCTTTTGACGCTCAAAACTTGACGTGATATGACCTTCGGACTTCACTTTTGAATTAAAGTTAGAGGTAAATTTTTTTGGGAGAAACCTATGGTTACGACTCTAGATTTTGGAATGACAGAAACGGTCTCTGAAGGTCATCCGGCACTTGGACTTTTCCAAGATGATACAAAAAAAAATAACCAGGCCATCTCAAGTTCTGACATTGGGCGCTCATACTACCAACTCGGTAAAGTTTATTACGACAAAGCAGATTTAGATAAAGCTGAAGAAGCATTTGTAAAAGCACTTTCTTACGCAGATCCAATTATAGATGGCTTTTCTATCCTAAAAACATACGGATTTTTAATAAGACTTGCCTCTGAAAAATTAGAAGATTCAAAAGCTCAAAAATATATCCTAGAAAGTGAAAAATTAATGGATGTTTTGAGCCGTGCATTCCCGACATTAACATCAGAGTTTTTCTACAATCTTGGTGTTGTTAAAAATTACAGTGGAAATTTTGAAGCTGCTAAAGCTAATTTTGAATTAGCCTATAAAAAATCAACAGAAGAAAATGAACCAGAATTATTATCAAAATGTTTGCTTTCATTGGCAACAAACGCCTTTTATCGAAAAGATTTTGATTTATCAATTCGGTATTTAGATCAATTAAACGACTTACTTAAAATCATTAAGAAATATTATCTTTCTGGGGCCATGTATAATTATTATGCAAAAATTTTTATTGAACTCAATGAAAATGAAAAAGCACTTAATTACTACAAATTAGCTAATGAATATCTTCAAAGTAAAAAATGTTGGAACCTTTATGGATACATTCTCTTTGGCAAAGCAACTGCTCTTAAAAAAGCCGGAAATTTTGAAGAGGCACTTAAAATGTTTCAATTGGCGCAAGAGTCAATTGATGTGTCAGTCTTTAAGCGTTTAAACCACCTTATAGAAGCAGAGATTGATGATGTAAACGATAGTACTGTTGATTTATACTTAGACCGAACAAACAGAAAAATTGTTGAACGCTCTCTTGGAACTATTGATTTTAAACACCGTTTTGTCCTTTTAGAAATCTTGTTTTTATTATCAAAAAATCCGGGTCTTTATTTTGATAAAGAGCAATTAGCTAAAATGATTTGGAAAGATGAGTACAATCCACTTATCCATGATAAATTAATTTATACAAGTGTAAGTCGTTTAAGAAAATTGATTGAGCCAATTGATGCTGATTCAAAACGCAAATATATTATCCGTGGCAAAGATGGGTATACATTTAATCCACTTGCAAAAATTCGCTTTCATATGGAAGTTAAAACAAATTCAGAGCGATCAATTGGAAACGTTGATTTAAGCTCTCCAGTTTAAAGAATTATCAGTCATTTAAAAATGCCAGAATTTGAAGTTCAAATCATCGAAAGCCAGCAAACATTTTTAAGTGCGCTGGCTGTCGAACTTTTTGAACTTGATCGTAATTATTTTCCCACTCCCTGGACAATTGAATCGTGGGTCACTCTTTTTTTAAACCAAGACCGGTCACTTTTTTTATTGATTTGTAATAATAAGATTGTGGGCTTCATCCTCTTTGAAAAATCAGTCGCAGATTCCTTTGCGCATTTGATTAAAATTTTAATACATCCCGACTTTAGATTAAAGGGGCATTCAAAAGACTTTTTAAATAAGTCCATTTTTCATTTGGAGAGTTTAAATTGCTATAATTTATTTTTAGAAGTAGAAGAAAATAATACGGCAGCGCAAAAATTATATTTATCTGTTGGTTTTAAGGCCATTCATGTGAAGAAGCATTTTTACGGAACAAATCGTTCGGCGATTATTATGACTAGGGCCCACAGTTAGTTTGCAAATCCTTAAAATTTTGTTATAGTCCGTTTGTAGTTACTTTTTATATGTATCTTTATACGAGCTTTTAAAAAGTTTCTATCGCCAGAAATAAAGTATTAATTTGTACTGATATAGTAAGGGTGGATTTTATATTCCGCCCTTTTTTTTTATCTTTTTTGTTTTGTTTTAGAGGTTATTTAAAAATGGTTTTACGAGGTCCAAGAAGCGGAATGGAATTAAGATTCTATGAAATTGCTTTAAAGATATTAAATGAATTAAATTTGGAAATGTATGATCTTGATTGGAATTCATCATCAGGACAACTTTGTCTTTATATATTAAATCCTAAAACTAAAACAGCATTGATTGAAGACTGTGTAAAAGTGGACCGCGCTTTCACTCCTTATATAGAGAGTGAGACTTGGATGCCTGAAAATTTAACTTTAGAAGTGTCTTCACCTGGGTTATTTAGATATCTTACGTCAGTTGAGCATTTTCGTGGAGTTGTGGGTCAAGAAGTAACACTTGGATTGACTAAAAAAATTGATGAAACAATTTACCCCGAATTTCCCAAAGTTCTTCGAAATAATTTAAAAATTAAAGTGAAATTAATTGAAGTAAAAGATGAATCGATTGTGTTTGATGCAAGAGGAGTATTAGTTGATATTCCTTACACTCAAATTAAAAAAGCCAATTTAGAAACTGACTTTAATAATTACAATCCTGACGATGAAAAAAATAGTGAAACAGAAATTGAAACAGATATTGAATAGAGAATTGCAATAAGATAGGAAGGTTAAAATGAATAGTTTTTCAGAACTTGGAAGAATGATTGAAACGCTGGGAAAGGACCGTGGAATCGACAAAAGAGTTGTCGTTCGTGCTATTGAACAAGCGTTTTTAGTAACTGCTCGAAAAAAATACGGCATTCAAGGCGAGTATGAAACTCGATACAATGACGCTGAAGATGAAATTGAAATTTATCAATATAAAAACGTTGTTGAAAACGTTAAAGACCCAATTATTGAAATTACAATTAACGACGCTAGATCTTTAGATGAAGCTGTTGAAGTTGGGGATCAATTAGGGATTCGAATTGAGAACCCTAGTTTTACACGCGTAGATGTTCAAACTGCTCGTCAAATTATTTTTCAAAAAGTAAGAGACGCTGAAAGAGAAATCTTGTTTTCTGACTTCAAACACCGCGAAGGTGAGTTAGTGACTGGGATTGCTAGACGCTATGAACGCGGTAACGTAATCGTCGATCTTGGTAAATCAGATGCCATACTTTCAAGAAAAGAACTAATCCCAGGGGAAAATTTTAAAACTGGCGATAGAATTCAAGCTTATTTATCAGAAGTTGTTATGACTAATAGAGGCCCAGAAATTCGACTTTCACGAACTTCTCCAATGTACCTTGTCAAATTATTTGAAATTGAAGTTCCAGAAATTCTTGATGGAAATATCGAGATTAAATCGGCCGCTAGAGAGCCAGGTCAGAGAGCAAAAATTGCAGTTTATACAAGTGATAAAGACATTGATCCAGTTGGTGCTTGTGTTGGGATGAAAGGCTCAAGAGTTCAAAACGTAGTCAATGAACTTCAAGGTGAAAAAATCGACATCGTTCGCTGGAATTCTGATATTGAAATATTTGCAAGAGCTGCTCTTGCACCTTCAGAAATCTCAAATATTCAAGTTGATCATGCAAACTACTCAATGGATGTTGTTGTTGAAGAAGATCAATTGTCACTGGCCATTGGTAGACGAGGACAAAACGTTCGTTTAGCGGCGATGTTAACTGGTTATAAAATAAATATTATTTCAAAAACTAAGTTACAAGAAAAAATTAAAAAAGCAGTGGAAAATCTTCTTCAGATACCAACAGTCTCAGACGCTAGAGCTCAGATGTTAGTTCAGAATGGGATTATGTCTATTGGTGATTTAGCTGCTCTTGATGCTGAAACATTATCGACAATGCTACATGGAAATGTGGCCGATGCTCAAAATATCATCAATGATACTCATGATGCTATCGAGAAAGGAATTATTAATCTTCACGATGATGAAGAAGAATTAGTTTCTGCATCTGCTGTTCCTGCTTACAAAGGTATGTTGGATAAGCATAAAGAAGACAAAGGTGATGGCAAAGATAAATTCTCTGAAGCTGAAAGACGCTTAAGAGAAGAACTTGCTGCTTTTAAATTGAAATAAAAAAGAATGTAAACGGAGTTAATAATGCCTAAAAAAGTATTTGAGCTGGCCAAAGAATTAGAGATAGGCCCGCTGGATCTGGTCGAATTATTAAAGACAAAAGGTTTTGTTGTTCGAAATCATATGGCCGAATTAAGTGATGACGACGTAACAAAGTTTCTTTCTGCTTTAAAAAAAGATAAAGAAGAAAGTTCATCTGGTGCAGATGCTAAAAAGAAAGTTATTAGAAAAAAAGCACCGACGGCCGAAACTAAAACGGTTGAGAAAAAAGTTGTTGAGAAAAAAGTTGTTGAGAAAAAAGTAGCTGAGAAAAAAGTAGCTGCTACTCTTGCAACCGAATCAAGTGATGCTGCTGCTAAAGTTGCAGCTCCTAAATCAACTTCGGTAAAAAAGAAAGCTACTGTTATTCGAAGAAAAACTGATGAAAAAGACGGTGGAAATGAATTTGAATCAGAAGAATACCAATCTTCTGGCTTAAGTGCTCTCTATGAAGATGAGACAGTTGAAGAAGAGTTTGTTGACTCAGAAGAAGTTGATGATACGACTGAAGAAATAGATGAAACACCTACTGAAGCTCCACGCCGATCGGCAGGAACGCCAGCACCAACTGGTGGATTACGGGTTGTCTCAAAACCGGTTGTCCGCGCTCCAGAAGTTCGTACGGAGCCTGTAGTTGAAGTAAAAAAATCTTCACCTGCAACAACAATTATAAAAGCTGAAGATAGAAAATCGGGAATTGATCGACCACATAGATTTACCCCGATCTACACTCCTTCAAAAGATCCTCTTTTTAAAGAAACCCAAGAAGCAAAAGCTAAAGAAGAAGCTGCCAGAAGACCCGTTAGCACAGCTCCTAAGCCTAGCCTAGGAACTCCTCAAGAAGAAGAAGATAAAAAGCGTTTTGATGAAGAAGAAAATAAGAAACGATTAGGTGGACTTGCTTCTTTGATGACTGGTAAAAAAGTTATTGCTAGTAAAGCTCAGGCGATTACGATGTCTCGAGCTGAAGAAGAGCTACGTTCATATACGGCGTTAAGTGGAACTGGTAGACCAATTTATACTCAGATAATGAGAAAAAAGGATTATTTGGGAGCAACACAACAAACTGAAAAAACTGAAGTTAAAGAATCTAAACGAGTGATCATCATTCATAAAGGTTCTGAGCTTGGTGAATTAGCAAAAAAATTAAGTCTAAAATTTAAAGATTTAGTTGATGAATGTTTATCGCTTAATTTACTTATTAAAGAAACGGATTATGTTGGACCTGCGCTAGCAGCTGATATCTGTGCTCTTTTTGGTTATAGAGTTGAAGACAAAGCATTCAATGAAGAAAAAATTATCGGTAAAGCTATCGTTTCCGATGATCAAAAAAGTTTATTTCCAACTCGTCCACCAGTTGTGGCCATCATGGGGCACGTCGACCATGGGAAAACAACACTACTAGATTCAATCAGAAAAGCGAAAGTTGCTTCAGGTGAAGCAGGTGGAATTACTCAACACATCGGAGCTTACTCTGTAACTGTTGATGGTGGAAAACAAGTAACATTCCTCGATACTCCTGGACACGCGGCTTTCGCGGCCATGAGACAAAGGGGAGCTCATGCAACAGATATCGTTGTATTAGTTGTTGCTGCAGATGATGGTGTTATGCCACAAACAAAAGAATCAATAAAATTTTGTGAAAATGCCGGCGTTCCTATTATTATTGCTGTCAATAAAATGGATAAACCAGGTGTGAATCCTGACAACGTTAAAAGAGAATTGACTGAATTTAATTTAATGCCAGAAGACTGGGGTGGGCAAACTCAATATGTTCACGTTTCTGCCCTAAAAGGTCAGGGAATTGATGAACTACTAGAGGCGATTTTACTTCAAGCAGAAATTCTTGATTTAAGAGCGAACCCAAAAGCTGCAGTTGAAGGTGTTGTTATTGAATCGAAAATTGAACCAGGAAGAGGACCAATAGCGACTCTACTTATTCAAAATGGAACTCTTCATAAAGGTGACTACCTTGTTGTTGGGGAAACGTTTGGGAGAGCTAGGTCTCTAACAGATCATTTAGGCGCAAACCTTAATGACGCCGGACCTTCAACTCCTGTACAAATTTTAGGTTTAGAAGGAACTCCAGCACCTGGAGATAGACTCAATATTGTTAAGAGTGAAAGAGAAGCTAAGAAAATTGCTGAGAACCGTATTCAAGAAAGAAAACTTCTAGCAGCAGCTCCTGAGAAGAAAAAAGTTTCTTTGGAAGATTTCTTTGCCAATGCAGCTAAAGAAGGTGAGGAACAAAAATTCCTTAATCTTATTATTCGCTCTGACGTTCAAGGATCTTACGAAGCGATTAAATCGTCTCTTGAGACTCTTGGAAACTCTGAAGTTGCGGTTAAAGTCGTAGCAGGTGGAGTTGGTCCAATTACTGATTCGGATGTTCAAATGGGAGCAACGTCAGGTGGATTTGTTATCGGATTTAATATGCGTCCAGTAACTAGTGCTCGTAAGATGGCCGAAGATAAAGGCGTAGATATTAAAAACTACTCTGTTATTTACGAGTTGATCAACGATGTGAAACTAGCTCTTGAAGGTCTTCTTGATCCTGAGTTTGTTGAAGAATTTATTGGTCGAGCAGAAGTTCGCGAAGTTTTCAATATTCCAAAAGCTGGGGTTATTGCTGGATCATACGTGATCGATGGCAAGATCGCTCAAGGTTGTAATATTCGTTTACTTAGAAACGGTAAAATCATGCATGATGGAAAACTTTCTTCACTTAAACGTTTCAAAGATGACGTTAAAGAAGTTAAGAATGGTTATGAATGTGGTATTGCTCTAGAAGGATATTCAGATATTAAGTCTGGAGATATTTTTGAAGCGTATTTAATGATTCAAAAGAAAAGAACACTAGAAGATGCAGCAGGAATGACAAGTTCTGGTTCTAAAGAATCAAGACCTGCTCTATAAGTAATTTATGGCCAAAAAAAATAATTTTAAAAAAGCGAAATTTGAAGAAAGACTGTTGAATGAAATCAACAGTCTCCTTCGCACTGGAATTAGTGATAGCCGATTGCAAAGAGTGAGTATTACAAAAGTTGAGATGTCTCCTGATTATGGATACGCTGTCATTTCTTGGGATACTTTTGATTCTCACACAAGAGGCGACGCTAAAAAAGCAATCGAAGCTGCGGCCGGAAGAATTCGCTCAGAACTAGCGAAAGTCTTAGATGTCAGACATGTTCCATCAATTAGTTTTGTCTACGATAATCAATTTGAAGAAGAAAAGAAAATTATGGATCTCATGAAAAATGCCAACGATGAAAGTTCTGGCAATAACTCTGAGTGAATTCCATTCATGGATTTAAAAAAAATTCCCCTCGTATTTAATGTCCGAAAGCCTGTTGGCGTTTCATCTTTTGATGTCGTTCATCATTATAAAAAAAATCTTGGATTTAAATTTGGAAAAATAGGACATTTTGGAACTCTTGACCCCTTTGCTGAAGGAGTGCTTTTAATAGGTATTCAAGGTGCCCAAAAATTAAATGATTATGTTCATCAACTTCTTCCTAAAACATACCAGGCCCGCGGAGTCTTCGGAGGAAGAACACAATCAGGTGATTTAACTTCTGAAGTGATTGAAACAAAACATATTGACGAAAAATGGATCAATGCAACTCAATCAGAAATTTTGGACTTTTTAAGCGAGCAATTTTTAGGAGAATATTGGCAAAGACCCCATGCCATTTCTGCGACGAAATTTGAAGGTAAAAGACTTTATCAACATGCTCTTGAAGGAAGAATCATTGAAAAAGAAAAAGTGAAACGCGAGATTTATTCACTAGAAATTCTTGAATTCCAATATCCCTATTTAGATTTTTTAGTAACAGTTTCTTCTGGGACATATGTGCGGAGTTTATTTGAAGAGATCTCTACACTAATGAATGGATACGGGGCCTTATTGACCTTAGAAAGAAAAGCTGTTGGTACAATAAATCTTGATGAGTCTCTTCGTTATGAAAATTGGCCTCAACTGGGAAAACCTTTTTCACTTGAAAGTCATGGAATTCCTCTTGATAGAGTTTTAGAACTCGATGCTGTTTATTTATTACTTCCGCAAACAATGCGATATGTACAAGGTCATCGCTTTGGACTTTCAGAAGTAGAAATTCGAAAAAATCCAAAACCAATTTGTTCGGAGAATTATTTTTGGGTTTATAACGAAGATGGCACTCTTTTGGGTTTTGGCAGGCCAAATGGCCCTGAGCTTCATGCAATTTTTAATCTTCAGCTCTCAATTTCACTTTTTTCCTAAACATCTCATGATCTTATGTTAAAATAAAAGTCCAATAACTGATGCTTCAACTCATGATATTTTAGAGGGGTTTTTGTGAATACGACATTTATTGCCATGGCAGTGGCGATTCTTTTAGGAATAGGTCTTTTAGTTGGTATCGGAGCATTAAGCTTACTTTCAGGTGCGCTTAATTTTCTTTTTATCAAACCAAAAATTGAAATTTTAAAAAGCCAATTCGGGGAGCAAGGATTTGCTTTTAGTTTTGTTTGGGATCAAGAAGCTGAACCATTTCGATTTGACCGATTAAAAATTCAACTTTTTAATCCATTTGGCAATCCAGTTCAAATGGAAATTACGAGAGAGTTTGAAGCTTCGGGAACTGATTTTGCCAGAGATTTAGATTTAGGCATTAAGATGAAAGAGCTTTTATCTGCAAAGGGTTTGACTAACGCTAGTATTGAAGTTGAAGTGTCTTCTTCAAAAGATAGTATTACTCATCAAATTTCAATGAAGGGAAATACTTTTCTTTCAAAATATAAAACTGCAACTAAAACTGCTTTAGAAGTAACTGAACAATTTACAACTCCAAAAGAAACAGTTCGATTTGAGATACCAGAAAGATCTTTTATTTCACCTCCACTTCCTAGGTCGGGTAAAGCCTTAAAAATTGCAACAAACCCAGAGTTTGCAGGTCAATTTTCAGGTGCAAGTGATGCAGGAGCTGCTACTTCAACTGTTGCAAATTATGCCGTTACTAAAGTTTGGATTGAGCCAGGATGTATTGTTTGTGATGCCTGTGAAGGAATATTTCCAGAAGTTTTTGAAGTGACTGATTCAACCTGTTTAATCCGTCCTGGGGCACCACTTAATGATGGATTAAAAATTCAAGAAGCAGCTGAAGCCTGTCCAGTAGAAGTCATTAAATTTATCAAAGCTAGTTAAAAAATTTCTTTTAAATTTTTAAATAAAAAAAAACCGCTTGCGCGGTTTTTTTTATGCTTTGAAAGTTTCGATTATTTTTGTGGTGAAAAGTTTTTTAAAGCCCTCTTCGTTTTCCTTCCAAATTTTTTCAAGTGTGACTGTCTCAGATAAGACAGGACACTCAAATGTAAGCACCGGCGCATTCAATGTCTGAGGGCCATATTCTCCGAGAGATCCAGGAGTTGGATGAGTAAGAAAATCCGCTTCGATTGGGTATTTATTAAAACTAGATAAGAATTCAGCTAATTCTTTACATGCTCCGTTATAATTAATAACAGGATACCATGAATGAAAACTCAAAATAAAACGAGGTGGATATTTTTCAAATAAACTAACGAGATATTTATTTTCAGGTTCCGAAAGTGGAGCGACACCTGGGAAATATTTTGCTTCACGTGCTTCAGGAGTCCATTGAGCAGATGGTAGATTGCGATTTAAATCAACACCATTTCCGTTAACTCTCGTTTTTAATTTATATCCATCAATATTTACAACAGGCACTACGATGACTGGCAAATCGACTTCATTTGTTTCTCTTAGCCACTGAAAAAGTTGTTGCGCTAAGTGAGCACCTTCAACTTCATCTCCATGGACCGCACCTAAAATATAATTGTATTTTGTTTCAGAATTATCTGACATTGTTTTTTCAGATTTATAGGCACGGATAAGTTCCCCTTTCACAGAAGATCCTGAAGAGAGTTCAATAAATTTCATAATGATCCTATTTTTGAATAAACCGGCATTAGTTTTTAGTTAAAATAAATATGGCCGACTGACCTGGAGTTTCCTCAACTTCAATTTCAAGCTCTTTAAATTCAAATTGATATTTTAAAAGAACTTTCTCACTTACTTGGTAAGCAATATAAGCGGCAATTCTTTCAGCTGAAGTATTTTCTATTGGCAAAATCAAAACATCCGATTGAGGAATGCTAAAGACACTCTCATCTCGAGCGATGAGAAGATAATTTTTTTCTCTTTCTTCAATCACTAAATGGGGATTATTTTTTGGGATTAATAATTTATGATCGAGAGAGTCGCAGACTTCCCGAACAATGGGTTTGATATTCAAAAAATCAAAAACCATATCATCATTTAAATCTTGGGCATTACCTCTGACTTGAACTCTATAATTGTGTCCGTGCAAAGGCTCTCGCGTTCCATCTTGAAACAGCATAAAATGCGATGATGCGAAGTTAAAATATTGCTTATAAACGCGTATAGAAAAAGCTGTACTCATTCGAGGAGTTTTAACATATGTGCTTTAAAAAGAATAGCTTTGAAGCTAGAATTTAAAAATGAGAAAATCAGAAATACAAAAAAACCTTCGAAAATTACGCACTGTTTTTATGGATGATACTGAGGCCCTAGAGGCCTTAGATTGTTTAGATCGACGATTAAAATTTTTACCTGAAAAGAATAGTGAATCTGAATACGATGTTGCGAGCGATTTTTCAACTAATTTACCACTACCTGCTGAAATGTTAGGATTAAAGAGCGGATATGCTATATTTGCAGATGGAGCTTGCCGCGGTAATCCAGGACCTGGATCTTGGGCCACTTTAATTCAAGATTCATCGGGTGAAGTTATTCTTAAATCTTCAGGTGTGGATGTCCCTACAACTAATAATAAAATGGAGTTGGAAGGCGTCATTAGGGGCTTGAAGGGCTTAATTGAAAAATGGATCGAAGACGGTGTATCAGATAGAGAAAGCCCCGTGTTTGTCTATAGCGATTCTAAATATGTCACAGAAGGAATCGAGAAGTGGGTTGTTGGTTGGAAGGCGCGAGGCTGGAAAAAAGCTGATAATAAAGATCCTGAAAATATCCTGCTTTGGAAAGAATTAGACGAATTAAAATCTCGATTTAATCGTATTTATTTTTTATGGATTAAGGGGCACGCTGGTCATCCTCAAAACGAAATGTGTGACAAGATGGCGAATTTGGCCCTCGATGAGGCAGGTTTTTAACTGGCTAGGTGCACTGCGTTTTAGTTTCTCTTTTTTTAATATCAGTACGATTTTTTTAAATTTTTTTCTTTTATATTCAATTTGGTAACTTGATCTTTAATCAGATAGGCATTAACGTTATAGAGAAATATAAAATTATTCATCATCATAATTATACAAAGGAATGAAAAGAATGAAGACGAAAGTTCTAAGAAATTTAGTTGTAGCTAGTATGGTAGTTTTAACTGCTGTTAGCTGTTCAAAAGGAAAGGATCCAAAAACTGAAGAAGAAAAAACATTTTATTCTATTGGTACAATGTTTGGATCTCGTTTAACTCAACTTGCTATGTCTGACGCTGAGTTAGAATCATTAGCTGCTGGTTTAAAAGATTCAGCTAAAGGTGATAAGCAAAAAGTTGATCCTATGGCATACCAACAAAAAATCCAAGACATGTTTAAATCACGTATGGAAAAACAAGCTGTCGACGTAAAGAAAAAAGGCGCAGAATTTCTTGAAAAATTCGTAAAAGATGGAGCTACTAAAACTGCATCTGGAATGGCCTACAAACACTTAAAAGTGGGAACTGGGGCGACTCCAAAAGAAACTGATATCGTTAAAGTTCACTACCATGGAACATTAACAGATGGGACAGTATTTGATTCATCAAGAGAAAGAGGAAAGGAAGTTTCTTTTCCACTTAACCGCGTAATCAAAGGATGGACTGAAGGTGTTCAGTTAATGAAAGTTGGTGGATTAACAAAATTTGTTATTCCTTCAGAATTGGCATACGGTGATGCTGGAGCACCACCAAAAATTCTTGGTGGATCAACTTTAGTTTTTGAAGTTGAACTTCTTGGAATTGAAGCACCCGCAGCAGCAGCTCCTGCAGCAGCACCAAAGAAAAAATAGTATTTAACAAAATATTAGATATCTTAAAGGCCCGGCGAATTTAAACTCGCCGGGCTTTTTTCGTTTAAAGGAGGTTGTTATAATGAAAACAGTTATTCTCGCTGGAAGTTCTGGATTAGTTGGAAGCCTCGTACTACAGAATTTACTACTAGATTCTCGTATAGAAAAAATAATTTTAGTCTCTAGGACAAAGCAAGACTTTGATGATCCAAAAATTATTCAAGTGATCTCAAGCCTTGATTTACTTGAAAATATAAATCTTGCTGATTATGGAATTAATTCTGTTGATGTTGGGTTATGCACGCTTGGAACAACCATAAAAAAATCCGGGGGAGCTGCCGCTTTTAAAAAAGTTGATAAAGATTTTGTTATTGCGTTCGCTCAATTTTCTAAAAAATGTGGTGCTCAAAAATTTGGAGTTATTTCGGCCTTGGGGGCCAATAGTCAATCAAGTGTATTTTATAATAAAGTTAAAGGTGAAATGGAAGAGGGATTGAGACCAATAAAATTTACTTCTTTATTTATTTTGCGCCCTTCACTTATATTAGGTGAAAGAAAAGAAGTGAGAGTTATGGAGAAGTTATTTATTAAATTGTCTCCTTTTTTGAGTCATACCTTAATAGGTCCTTTGAAAAAATTTCGAGGAATCGAGGCCAACCGTTTGGCCAGCCATTTAACTGAGAGTATCTTTAATGATTCTAATGGCGTGACTATAATTGAAAATGCACAAATGTTGACCATTTAGTTCGAAAGGATTTGTGAATGTATAAAATAGATTTTTATGTTCCAGTTAATGAGGCAGAAATCGTTAAATCGGCGATGTTTTCAGCAGGGGCAGGGCGAATAGGTAATTATGAACAATGTTCATTTGAAACTCTTGGAACAGGTCAATTTAGGCCTTTAAAAGGAGCAAATCCGGCATTGGGAGAGTTAAATCAGCTAGAAAAAGTTTCTGAACTTAAGGTAGAAATGATTTGCTTAGCGGAGAATATTTTAGCAGTAATAGAGGCGATGAAAAAAAATCATCCTTATGAAGTGCCTGCCTATCAAGTTATGTTATTAGAGCGGATTTAATTTTAAAAAAATAAGGATTTAATAGATGAAAAATAAAAATCTTTGGACTCAATTTATTTTAATATTTATTTTATTTGTGATGGGAGAAAATTCTTTTTCTCAAACAACGAGTCAGCAAGAAATAGACCGACAAATTAAAGAAATCATGAAAGCGCGTGAAGAGATGATTAAGTCTCTATTTAATGATTCTAATTTTCAAAATTTAGATAAGCATTTTGAAGATCTAATTCAACAATTTGATAAAAATGCGAATGGCTTTGGCATGGGTGATATGCCTGGGAGCGGAGATGTTTTGGGAGAGTATGATTGGCGAGAAACTGACAATCAAATGGTATTTGTTTTAAAAGTTAAACAAATAAAAAATAAACCACTTGATATAAAAATCCAAAAAGGACAAATTCAATTCATTGGTGATATTGAAACTGTCGATCTCAATAATCCAAAATCAAAGAGAGTTTCTAAAGTTCACTTTGAAAGAATTTTTTCGATTCCAGAAGGAGTTGATCAAAAAACGCCTGAGTTTGAAAATAAAAATAATGAACTTTTAATAAAATTTAAAAAATTAAAAACATCGAAAACGACTCCTAAGGCACCTCCTGTTAAACCTGTCGATCAACGTTTGCCTGTTGGAAAAGATGAAAATGATATTACGATTTAGTTTTAAAAATATTCCATAATTGATGCCCAAATTTTTGACCAAATTGATTCAACACTGGCGATATTGCGAGAATTTGTTTCAGAATTTTCAACTTCGGCAATTACTGGAGCGTCTAGTATGATTCTCGTGGCATCTTCTACTGAAATAATTGAAGACTCGATTGCTTTATTTTTTAATTCCTCTCTAAATTTTGGGTGGGCAATATTAATTAAAGCAATGGCCCTTTCCGATTCAGATTTTCCCTTAAGTAAGGCCACTCCATATTCAGTGACAACATAATGAACACTCTCTGCCGGAGTTGTCACATTGCCTTTGTAGAGTTCCATTCCAATTGTAGAAAAATCCCCATTTTTGGCCGTAGAGCGAATCGCTATAATAGATTTTCCACCGCGTGAGCGAGAGGCGGCCGACATGAATTCGACTTGACCACCAGGACTACTCAATCGTCCTTCTGGGCCTATTTCAGCATTGACTGATCCTCTAAGGTCAACTTGAAGGGCGGTGTTGACTGCATGGAATTTCTCAGTATTTTGAATCAAAGCCGTATCATTAACTTTTTCAGTTGAAACAAATTTTACCGCTTCATTGAGATTGAGCCATTTATATAAATCTTCTGATCCATAGGCAAAGCCAGTCTCTGCTTCAGTCGCGATTCCTTTTTCCATAATATCTTTAAGTCCATCACCGAACATTTCTGTAGAAATTTTTAGGTTTGTGCGTTTAGCTTTTTTTAAACCATCTGCTAATCCACCAAAAATATTTCCAATACCGACTTGAAGTGTTGAGTCGTTATCAATTAATTTCCCTAATGAAAGTCCAATTCTTTTTTCAACTTCAGTAAAAGGGACAATCGGAGGCCCGGCCAATTTAGCCGAACTTTTAAACTGTGCAGTTAGTTTACTGGCATGAATTTTATTTTCACCTGAAGTAAAAGGAATATTTGGATTTACTTCTGCAATGATTTTAATTTTTGGATGGGCCTCTAGAATTGTATGAATCATATCATAATTAGGACCAAAAGAATGAAAGCCTTCAGCATTAGGTGGACTGACTCTTACAACGATTGCATCGTAATTAAAATCTTTCATGGCCGGGTCTCGCATATAGCGAGGGAAATCGCTTAAATAGCCGGGTACATAATTTATTTTTCCTTCACTATGAAGCTTTCGCATGCTGCTTCCAACAAAAAGAGAATTAAAGCGGATTTTTCCTCCTGGAAGTTCTGCTCCTTTTCTAAGAGTTGATTCATTTATTCCATTAACGAGAATTGAAATATCAAAACCTTTTTTTGCCCCTGCTGCAAGTTGTATGAGTGCGCTCATGGCCTCAGGACTAGCTCCTGCAGCTATTGGAAAGAATATTTTTGAACCATCAGGAATTTTCGCCACGGCCGACATGAGTTCCCCCTTAGGGTCATGACCTAATCCTTTTATGATATTTGTATAAGGAATTTGAGGTTCTGGTGGTAAGAAATTCTTTAAATTTTTACTAAAAGCATCTCGACCTTCTTTTCCATTAACGAAAACAATAACACCAGAATGTCTTTGATCTGTGGCATGCATTAGTCGCCGGCCAATTTCGTAATGGGCAGAAGCTCTAGAGACACCTAACTCGTTAAATAAATATCTTCTCTCTTCAGTTGTGGCCTCTTTTTTAGTGACACCTAATTCAATACTGGCAGTCCAAGCAACGCAGTTGTCAGATTTACAAGGACCTCTTTCTAATGGGTTTTCTAAAAAGTGCGAAACATTTTTTGCTTCATTTTTATCTAATTCAAGGATGTGAGAATATCCCCAAACCGGATTTTTTACTCGTTGAGGATAGCGATTAAAGCCACCCTTTATCATCCACTCTTGCGCCCATTGATCTCTCGGTAAATCTTTTTTTCCCCATCGATATACGGGAGCTTTTGGGTCTGAAGATGTTCGAAGAACTCCGCTTACGTATTGATCAGGAACTTCATAACCAAACTCTAAAGCTAAAACTGGATTTTCTTCATCCTCAAGATTAAAAGCTTTTAAGTATTTCTGAACCATTTCTTCATCGTTCATATCAAGAGCGACAAAAAGTCTTTGAACTCTTCTTTGCTCTGGACCAATATCCATTACTTTATAGAGCAATTTATTGTCGTCAGCAAAACGTTTTAATTTACCAACGAGATGAGCTGATTCTTCATAGCCTTGAAGATCTTTTTGAGTAATTAATTTCTCTACGAGATTTATACATAAATCATTTGCGTTGAGTGAAAATGAAAATAAAAGGGCGAAAAATAATGTCATTAAGTTTTTCATCATAATCTTTTATTCCACTGGCTTTTGCAGGCCTAAAGGCCAAGGTGTAAAGGCACCTTTCGCTGTATATTTTGCATTATTAAAATTTTCGGGAGTTACATTTTCATCATAAACTAAAATGGCACTGACTCTTTTGTTCTTGATATCATTAATTCCGTAATCTGAGCTGACACCTAAATCTTTTAAAACACGGTTGTAATTTCCAGATCCTTCATAGGATATCGCCCATCTTAAAAATTCAAATTTCTGTTCTGCTGTTTGTATTTCGGGAGGGTAGAATTGATTAAATGATTTTAATATTTTTTCGTCGTTTAAAAGTTCTGGACCTAATCTCGCAGGGTCTGTACTTAAAACTATGTTTTTTATTTCATCGATTCTCTTAATGACTTCTGGATCCATAAAAAAAGCATCTATATCTTTTAAGCCTAGAGTATTTAATTTAGCACGCAATTCATTATTGTGAGATGTAACAGCTTGGGCCTTACAGAAAATAAAACAATGCTCACCACCATTATTGAGAAGAAAAGGGTGATCTTCAGTTTTAAAATCTTTGAAAGAAAATTTGACTCTAAAAATGGCCGCTCGTCTTATACGTTGATAAAAATCAATGACCCTTTTTTCTTCTGGTGTGACTAAATAGCTAACTTCTAAAATAATTCCTGAATTTTGCTGGCGTCTTGAAATGTATGAACTGAAATCTTTCCAGGCAAGTCCCGTTTTATGAAGCTCATTATATCCTCGATAACCAGGAGCATCGACATCAATAATAAAATTTCCAGTTCTCATTAGACCATGGTCATTTCCATGGTTAGGTTGAAGCACAACATCTGTGCCGTAACTGTTATCAATGAAGTTAGTTAGTTTTTTTGAAGACTCTCGATTTACTAAAATAAATGGTATGTCTTCACCCGATTGATTTTGTTTGTAAAAAACAGCTATTCCATTTTTTTTAGCATAGTTAGCTATAAAAACGCGGTGATTAACATGTTTGTCTAGGTCAATGGACTTGGCGATGGTCGAATCCATTCCAACTAGTAAGTTTTTTACAATGGCAGTGCAATTATCTGCTGCAAAAGACGTCACCATCAAATATGTTGTCAAATACGCTATAAAGATGAAGTGTCCCAATTTTTTTATTTTAATTAAATTTTTTAATTTTAGTCTCAATGAATTTGTCCCATATTTAACAAAACACTTAAGTGTATCGGTCAGGTATGGGAAAAACTTAATACTTTTGTAATTAAAACCGAATATGAATTCAGTATTGTGTGATTTCAAAAGGGTAGATATGAAGTTTTTTTGGTTGATCTCATTATTTTTAGTAAGTTGCAGTTCTATTCAAAGTCAACTTTTACGAAATCCTAATTCCGAAAATTTTCAGTGTAAATTTTCGGATGTGATTGGTAATAAAAAATTTATTTTTAATTTTGTTCCAGAAGAGCAATCGTTATTTATTTCAAACGTAGAAACTCATGAAGACTTTAAAGTTAATATAGAAGAAAGCGATTTTGTACCAGGTGGTTTTGTTTATAAATCTACAATGCTTGAAAACTCAGATAATTGGAGTTCTAAAATTGAGTTAATGTCCTATAAAGACAAGCCTGAAATTAAATTAACATTAACACATTCACCAATTTCAAAGTCGATAGTCACTATTTCTCAAAAATGCCAATAACTAATATTTTGGTCATTCTGCAAAGCCCGACTAAAGCTTTTTGATAGGTTACCGATAAGCCCAATAGTAGTTCAAAGAATTTGACTTGAAAGGGGTTTTTATCAAAGCGTTCAAATTAAGATTCATCATATTTTTATTTTTATCCTCGGTATATTCTTCAAGCTCTATGGGCCTTGAGGAAAGCTATAACAAAGAAAAAACTCTCGATGTTCCCTATAGAGAACAGGCCATAATCATTAGTAAAGAAGGATTTTATCCCAATCGATTAATTGCTTTTAAAGGCGAAAAAGTCAGATTTTTTATTACATCTGTTGGGGTAGAGTCAGCATGTTTTAATATTCCCGATAAAAATATTTACACAACTGCTAATCCATCCAAAATTACTGAATCTGAAACATTTTTTGATAAGGTCGGAGTTTATCAATTCAATTGCCCCAATAATACTTTCACTGGAAGAATTATGATTTTAGAGAAGCCTGCCGATAAAGAAGAGAGAATGAGGCGAGGTCTTGCCTCAGATACAGTAAAAATATGGATGCCCAAAGAAACTCCTACCGAATGGGTACAAATTAAAAGATCCGAGCTTAAAGAACTTAAGGGGATGGGCGACTCAATGGATCTTGATAAAGAGAGCGAATAAAATGTCATCAGTTTTTAAGGACGCAATTGATCAGTTTCTCTATCCCATAAAGGAACACCTCGATGATCCCGGGGTCTCTGAAATTATGATTAACGGGCCAAAAGAAATTTTCGTTGAAAAAAAAGGACTTGTTTATAAAACGGATTCTCAATTTCATAATGAAGAAGCATTATTGGCGGCAATGCGAGCGATTGCCCAATCAATCGGAAGAAGAATTGATAAGGACAATCCACGTTTAGATGGTTTTTTGCCAGATGGCTCTCGTATCGCAGTCGTTCTTCCTCCAATGGCCAGAAATGGTACTACAGTAGCAATAAGAAAATTTTCAAAAGAAAAATTAACTCTCAATGACTTGATCTCTTTTGGTTCTCTATCAAAAGAAGCTGCTCGTTTTTTGGATATTTGTATTTATTTAAGCAAAAATATTATTGTTTCAGGCGGGACTGGGTCTGGAAAAACCACAATGCTCAATGTTCTGGGATCTCGGATTCCAAAAACACAACGCTTATTAATTATAGAAGATTCAGCTGAACTTCAAGTAAAAGCTGAACATGTTGTAAATTTTGTGACTAGAAAAGCTGATGCCGAACGCGGAATCAGTGAAGTGAGTATCCGTGAACTTGTATTGTCAGCGATGAGACTTCGACCAGATAGAATCATTGTTGGAGAAGTTCGCGGTGAAGAAGCACTAGATTTAATTCAAGTTATGAATACTGGTCATGATGGTAGTATGGGAACTGTTCACGCAAATAATCCAGTGGACGCTTGCACTCGTTTAGAAACATTATGTTTGATGGGAGATACAAAAATTCCACCTGACGCTGTTAGGAAAATGGTTGCTTCGGCCATGCAATTAGTTGTTCAATGTACCCGAATGCATGATGGTGGACGAAGGACATCTCATATATCAGAAATTTTAGGTATAGATAAAAATGGAAATTATATTTGTAGAGATATTTTTCGTTGGGTTCAGACTGGGAAAGATCCTGAAACTGGAAAATATATTGGAGAAATGGTTCCGTGTAATTATATTCCAACATTCTTTGATGATATAATCGTCAATAAACTTCCCTTTCCAAAAAGCAATTTTTTGGCACCTGATTGGTATAATCAAAAAATAAAAGGTGAAGCCGCTTAGTTTTAATATTCTATATCAATTCCATCGGGCCCAATATCACATGTGACTTCTAAGGCTTCTTCAGCTTTAGCATCAGCGACAATCTTTTTTAAATCTTCCATTGATATTTCTGGATCTAAATCAAAATCAAGCGAAATGGCATTAATCAGATTATGAATAACTTCATAATCTCTTAGTGTTTTAAATTGATCGATTTTTACGGCCAAAGTATAAGTATGATCTTTGGCATCTTGAACTATATCTATTTTCACTGGCCCTCCAAGGCAAGTTGAGACTAAAACGATTATTCGCAAAAAGTCATTTGTTTCTTTAATCGGTATAATTGTAATAATTTTAACTTTCTTTTTAATAATTTATCAAATTCTAGTTTAGAAAGTGGTTGATTAAATAGCTTTGTTTTGTCACAATCAAGTAATGTCACTTCGCCAAGACAAAGCCGATTTTATCCTCAATCGCTTAGAAGAACTCTATCCGGAAACTCCTATTCCGCTTAACCACACTGATTCTTATACCTTACTCATAGCCGTTTTATTATCGGCTCAATGTACAGATGAAAGAGTCAATAGGATTACGCCACTCCTTTTTAAAAAAGCCAATACTCCTTCAAGAATGGTTCAACTGACCGTTGAAGAAATTGCTAGCATCATTAAACCGTGCGGATTATCTCCAAGAAAATCAAAGGCCATTCATGAGCTCTCTCAAATACTCTTGGATAAATATTTTGGAGAGGTTCCACAAAGTTTTGAAGCACTAGAATCCTTACCTGGAGTTGGACATAAAACGGCTTCAGTTGTTATGGCCCAAAGTTTTGGGGTCCCAGCTTTTCCAGTCGACACCCATATTCACAGACTGGCCCAGCGCTGGGGATTAACTAATGGAAAAAATGTTGAGCAAACAGAAGAAGATTTAAAAAAAATATTTCCCAAAGAAAAATGGAATAAATTACATCTTCAAATTATTTTTTATGGAAGAGAATTTTGTAGCGCAAGGGGATGTGATGGACTCACTTGTGAGATTTGTTCAGCTTTTAATATCTTAAGAAAAACTCCAGTCATTACTAAAAAATAAGTTCACCATTTAATTCCAACTGACTGAGCAGAAATTAATTTTATCAATTCATCAAACATCTCTCGGGCATAATAATTAAAGTCTCCCTCAAGTGCAGCTTTTTTATCACTGCCAAATGCTCCTGATTTATCATTAAAAATTTTAATACGTATCCCATTAGAGTTTAAAAGTTCAAATTTTATATCAAGATTAAAAGTAATAATTCGTATTTCGTGAATAGAAGTTTTTGGGTTTTCTCCGAAAAAAAATAATGTTTGAAATAATAATTCAGGATCTGTTAAACTTTTTACAATAGCTTTTTCTAAAAGTTCAAAACTTACTTTGATCCATTCTAACGCCTTTGTGCCATTGGAAATCTCAGTAGAAGTAAAACTTTTGTTATTTAATGCAAGGTTTAAAGCTAGCTGAAAATGACGAATTTCTGATTCAATTGAAATATCTATAAGTTGATTAAATTCTTGGATATATTCCGAATTAAGTAAAAGTTTTGACTTAAAGACCAATTCTTGATTTTTCCATAATTGAGTAATAGCTTCATTCTTTAGCTCAGCACTTTTTAAGCTGAAAGCATCATTCTTAGTAAAAATATCGAGTTCTTTAGTGAGAAAACTGCCTTCATAGCTAAATTTATTAATGGCAATAGAGACCCAATTGATTCGGCCTACCTTAGCGATTTGATAAAATTGTTCAAGAGAATCGATTTTTTTTACACTCGATAATTGATTGGTCACTTTCTGATAAATATTTCTTATAAAGTTTAGATTTCCAAACATTTTTACCCTTAACTTTAATCATTTCTTTGTTTAAGATAATGCCTGATATGATGAATCCTGACAAAATTATTAAGACAAAAAAAATTGGACTCTTTGATTCTGGGATCGGAGGATTTAGTGTACTTAGCGAGTTGTTTAAGATAATTCCTGAAGCTCAAATTTATTATTATAGCGATGATGCAAATGCACCATATGGGCCAAAAACTGATGAATTTATCACAGAACGATCGATCACAATTACCAATGAATTGATGTCACAAGGTGTTGAGCTGATTGTGGTGGCCTGCAATACTGCTACTGCATCTAGTATAGATTTACTGCGAGAGACATTTCCCAAGATGATATTTGTTGGGGTTGAGCCTTATTTAAATGCCTATTATCAAATTCCAGAAGGGCAAGAAAAAAAAATGATGGTTCTTACAACAGAATCGACGGGAAAGTCAGAACGTTTTAAAAGACTTAAAGAACGCCTCGATCCAAAGTCTATGATAGACCACTACAGTTTAACCAATTTGGCCCGCTTAATAGAAAATTATTATTACCATTCTGAAACTAATACTGACTTTGATTTAAGAGTTGAAGAAGAACTTTCATTTTTAAAAGACCATCATTACTCGTTTGCCATTTTAGGTTGTACTCATTATCCATTAATTAATAAAAAAATCGAATCTCTATTAAATCTAAAAACGATTTCTCCCTGTGCTCACGTGGCCCTTAGAGTAAAAGAGCTTATTCATTCAAAAGATCATGTAACCGAATCAACTGATGAATTTTTTCAATTCCTGTCCTCTACCAATAATCACTGGATACAAAAATCACGCAAGTCCTTCTTAGGACCTTTCAAAGGAAAATAAGCATGTCTAAAATCAAAGCCATTAAAGCCCGACAAATTCTAGATTCACGAGGAAACCCAACGGTTGAAGTTGATGTCGAAACCGAATCAGGTCATTGCGGACGCGCTGATGTTCCTTCAGGAGCTTCAACCGGATCTAAAGAAGCACTAGAGCTTAGAGATGGTGATATATCTTATTATTTGGGGCGCTCAGTTTTAAAAGCAGTAAAAAATATTAACGAAATAATCACTCCCAAATTAATTGGAATAGATGTTTTGGAACAAAAAAAAATTGATTCAATCATGCTTGAACTCGACGGAACAGAAAATAAATCGGGACTTGGGGCCAATGCTCTTTTAGGTGTTTCTATGGCCGTTGCGAGGGCCGCTGCCTTGGATAGTAAAATGAGTTTATACCAATACTTGTTTAAAACACTAAAAGCCCCGAATGCTTATCAGAAATATATTATGCCAACACCCTTGATGAATATTATCAACGGTGGAGCTCATGCTTCAAATAATCTCGATATCCAAGAATTTATGATTGTACCACATTTGAAAAAATCTTTTTCGGAAAATCTACGCGCCGGTGTAGAAGTTTTTCATGCTTTGAAAAAAGTTCTAAATGATGCCAATTATTCTACAAATGTAGGAGACGAAGGTGGATTTGCTCCCAATTTATCTTCACATGAAGAAGCTATTGAGTGCATTTTAAAGGCCATTAAAAATGCCGGCTATACAGCAGGTGTTGATATTTCTATCTCTTTAGATTCAGCGGCATCTGAATTTTATAAAAATGGTAAATACAATATGCAAGGAAAAGAGTTGAGTACTAGTGATATGATTAAATATTATTCAGATTTATGTTCGAAGTATCCGATCTATTCCATTGAAGACGGTTTGGATGAAGGCGACCATCTTGGATGGATAGAGCTAACCAAAGTTTTAGGTTCACAAGTTGTTTTAGTTGGTGATGATCTTTTTGTGACTAATAAAAAAATCTTTGAAGCTGGAATCAAGACAGGTGAAGCCAATGCCATCTTAGTAAAAGTGAACCAAATAGGAACTCTTACTGAAACATTTGAAGCGATTGCTTTAGGTTATAAAAACCAATATAAGGCCATTATTTCACATCGTTCAGGAGAAACAGGGGACTCTTTTATTGCTGATTTAGCTGTAGCAACAGGTTCTGCTCATATTAAAACTGGTTCGGCCAGTCGATCAGACCGAATGGAAAAATATAATCAACTTCTTCGTATTGAAGAAGAGCTTGGATCAAGTGCAATTTATCTTCCAGTGAAATAAAGAAGATAAAATAACCAGGCCTTCAATACCAATATTTTGAATGATAGTTTAAAAAATTTATTATTGGTATTGAGGGCAATGTGTTTTGGTTTAAAAAAAAGGAATATTTCGGAAGCGATAGTGATAGCGAGCTCGCGGGCGACGACAAGAGCGCGCGTCTTTTTTTTCATGACCTGGTAAACCTAACTCATGGATTAATACTTTTTTTAAGTCAACGTCAAAGTTCGAAGCTTGGTTTAAGTTCAGAAGAAGTTCAATTATTAGAAAAAGAAATTCGAACACTTCAAAGTTTAATTAAAGATCATTTCCAATTTAAACATAAAAATTTGGCGCCAACTCTAGAATGGGTTCCCTTTTATTTTGCAGAAAGTGCTGTAAAAAACTTAGTACTTACTTACTTACCTAAAAATTCAGTTCAGACTTATTTTCATAAAAATTTTTTAGAAAATGAATTAACATTAGTTTATTACCCATTTTTTTACCGAATAATGAATAATCTAATTAAAAATATGTCAGAGGCTAAATCTTCAGAAGTTCATCTAACATTTAATTATGATGAATTTGGTTTATCGATTGAAACAAAAAATCAAAGTCGAGGAAGTGGGGAATTGAGTGCGCTGTCTGACAATATTGGTCTGGTAATTCTCAATGAGTTACCAGTAAATAAGCATGTGAGCTTAGGCCTTGAGTCTATCCACCATTTAACACTTGAATGTGGCGGGACCTTCGAGTTTGAAATATCAAATGGCTTTTGGATTAACCGAATAACTCTGCCGAAGCGTGGACAAATTACACATCAAAAAGAGCAGAAAAAAGCTGCTTAAAATAAAACCTTGTCACCAGTCCAGAATCTTCTTAAGCTATTAAGAGATGATTTTTTAACTGGAGTCAGCTTTGGAATTATTTATCGGACTTACTTTTGATCCAAGTTCTATCCACTACACCAAGATAGAAAGCTTCAGGAAACGATTTGACACAAAATTTCAAAAAGGTGAATTACTCCAACTCACACTTCTTCCACCTTTTACAATTGATTTTCAAAAAAATGACCAACTCAATGACTTTATCGAAGAATTATCTGATTTATTAGATAGTCATCTAATGGGACTCAAAGAAATTTCACAGATAGAATTTAATGGAATTAGTTTTTCTATGGGAAAAAAAGGAGTGTTGGGTTTAACTCCAAAAATTTCTCCAGATCTCTTTTTTTGCCAGGAATCACTTTATTCTTTTTTAAAGGAATCGGGTGCTCGGTTTAAAAAATCTAAAGAGACTACAAATCCACTTTTGCCTATAGGACGCTTTGAATATAGCGATTTATTAGAATCAGCAATAGAGACGGCGAAAATTGAGTTTTCCTCCCCTTTTGTCATGAATGGAGCGCATTTTGTGCTCTTTGAAAAAGGTCCCCAGCAGTGGATTGCAAAAACTAACCTGTATGATTTCGATTCTCGAGATCATTTTTTTTTCGTGAACCAATTATGTCAAAATTTCTAATTTTTCTAAGTCTTATTTCATTTGTATTTTTTCATTCAGTTTCATGGGCCAAGGGAAGTCAATTTGGTGGGGCCATTTTATTAAACCCCAAAGCTTATTCAGTGCAAATTGAGTCTTCGCTATTTTTGATGACGGCACAATTCAATGATGCTGGAGTTGAAGTTCCACCTGCAAGTGCAAGCACATTTCGCTTGATAGATACTGATTTAAAAATTTCCTACGGTATAAGTTCCAATTTAGAAGTGTCATTATTTGGAAAATTAAGGAGTATTAATTCTTATAATGGAATAGATACGGCCATCAATACTGGTGCAGAATCCGTTGGAGTTGAAGCGAAATATGCATTTCTTCCAATTGATCTTCTTCGTTATGCCATTGGTATTCGTTACCGACAAACTCTATATACCAATACGAGGTATACAATTTCTCAAACGCCTGCTCCGGAAGTTGTTATTCTGGGCGATGATGGTAGTGAATATGCAGTTAATTTTTATGTAACTTATGACTCTCGTCCTGTTAAATTTGATTTGAAATTTGGTTATGTTTCACCACCAAATGATTTGAGTTCAGAAATTGATTACGAAGCCAGCTTACATTATAAATTTTCTCGGCTGAGCACTTTTGCCGGACTGGAAGGGATCTATTCATTAAAACGTGACCAGTTTACTAATGATCCGTCATTGAAGCCTTTAATGAGTAAAGGACAATCAAATCTTTTTAATTCACTTAATCGCGAAAAGTTAGCTCCCTATATTGGCGCTAATTATTTGTTCGATAAATTTTTATTGGGTATCAAGGGGCAAACAGTTCTTGCTGGCAAATCCACAGATAAGGGCAATACATTTTTTATTAATTTAACTTGGGGTTCAATTGGGGAAACTCCCGAAAATGATAAAATAGAAAGTTTTAAAGAATATCATATTGATGCTTCTGTCTTAAAAGTTTCTGCCCAAAAAACGTTTGTTAAAATTGATCAGGGACTCTCAACAGACGTAGAAAAAGGAGCTAAGTTTGATATTTATCAGACTGATTATTTTGGTGGTAATGTCCTAGTTGCTTCAGGAGTTGTCTTTGAAGTCGGAGCAGATTGGGCGGTTATTAAACTCACAAAAAAATATAAAGAAATCGAAATTAAACCTGGTTTTGCGGCAAGAGGACTTTAATTTCGATTGATAGAACTAATGCGGAATGATTTAACTATTTTGAGTATAATAGCTTATCGTGTAGAATTATAGGATATATATTAACGTGCCAGAAAGGTGTGGTTAACTCATGCAAAGTTTTAAAACTTTATACTTGTCTCTTTTTTTTATTTTCAGTTTAACTTCAGTTGTACATGCTAAAACTTTTACTAGCCAATTTTCTGAATTTGAACTTCCGTCTGGATGGGATTGTGCTTTAGAAGGTTCAGAGTGGGTATGCCAAAGCGATGATAAAGATAGAAAAAAAGAAGCGATAATCATTTTAGCAGCTAAGTTTAGAGGTGAGCAAGATTCTCTAGATCAATACCAAGCCTACTTGAAGCAACCAAAAAGTTTTAATCTTCCTGGCGGGAAAACACAAATTTCCGAAGCAAAATCAGTTGCAGTAAAAACGATAAATAACCAAAGATGGGTGGATGCTCTTCATTTGGCCTCAGAAGTTCCAGGTTTTTACACGCGCTACCTTGCTACAGTTAAAGATAATTTGGGAATTGCCGTTACTTTTTCAGTGGCAAAAGATCATTATGATTCATACCAAGATATATTTGAAAAAGTAATTGCTACATTAAAAGTATTCGATCAAAAATCCGCTGATTCTGGAAAATGGGTCAAGAAAAAAGACGAAAGTGATGTAGAGAGTACAACTGTTGTTGATACAAATAATAAACCTGATATTAATGTTCAGAAAAAAACTGGTGGCGGGGATTCAAGTGGAACTTCTGAATCGATTATGCTTATTGCCGGTTTATGTGCAGTTGGATTTATCATTTTAAAATTAAGAAAGAAAAAATAATTTTTAACTTAAAAGCTTTATTTTTAATTAATAGAGCTTTTTTTTAAATTCTAGTAAATTTTTCTGAGCGACCTAAAAATGAAAAACCTATAAATCCTCTTAAAAATAATTCTTTATTATTTCCTTCTTCAAACCACATTTTACATTTATAAGTTTTACCTATTTTTGGGTCGTAGATTGTGCCATTTTCCCAAAGATGTGTTTCTGTTTGAGAAAAATGTTGAAGAATAGTAAGTCCAATTAAATTCTTATCTCGAAGATTAATATCAGGATTATGAATATCTTTATTTTTATCAGTATTTTTTAACCAAACAATTTTCCCAAAAAATAATTGATCTATTTTACTAATTTCAATCTTTGCATCTCCATCAGGTGAAAGATAGATTCCTATAATATCATATTCACTAGAGTAAATAATGGATGTATGGAAAACACAAAAGCAAAAGAGTAATATATTTTTTAACATAATTTTAAATAATGTCGAGTTTGCGCTTATTACTTTCTATGAATTGCTCCTGTGTATCTAGTTCAACTTGGGCAGATGTTTTAACTTCTTTCCATTTTAATTCTTCCGCAGAGTTGAAAACTACATCTTTTTTTGTAAATTTTTGATCAGGTAAATAAGGAGATTTTGTGGCATTAGTAATCGGGTCTTCATCGCGGACTCGTTCATTATTAGCAATAGTTAATTCATTTTTAATTTTTTGCAACTCGCGAACAACTTCAGAAGAATTCCCAGTATCTTTTGACTGAGGTAATTGGCGGAGATAATTAAGTCGGTTTATGCCATCTGAATTCATTAAATAATCTATCGGCGATAAGTGAAAATTACTTAAGCGAATTAGTCAGTATTTTAATAATTTCATGAGGATGTGTCTTGTGGGGGTTATGAGAGGCGCTGTCCACCATATGAAGACTAAGTTTATTGGCAGACAAAGACGAAGATAATACTTTGGCAGCTTGAGCGTATTTTAAATCATTTTCGCCATAAATATAACAAAGTTTAAAATTGATATTAATTAAAATTTGCAAATTTTCAGGCCATGTAGGCAAGGCTCCTGCAGACAAATAAGCTTGAGAATCTCGCCATTCTTGAAAATCATGTTTAGCTTTTTTTTCAATATTATTTTGAAAATGTGGAAAATGAATATAATCCCCAAAGATTGGATTTTTATACCATTGATATAAAAATTGAAGAATAGAAGTAGAATTCATTGTATCAAATTGACTTAAATCTTGGGACAAACGTTGGGATTTCTCATTGCTATCTTTTAGACCAAGACCTGAAGATTCTAAAAATAACTCCTTAGGGGTTAAGTAATGTAGGCTTAGGTGCAATGCAATTCTTCCTCCCATTGAATAGCCGTAGAGAATAGGTTTTTTAGAAAAAATTAAAATAAATTTAGATAATTTAGTAAAAAAATCATTTTGAGAATAAAAATTTTTAATTTTAGTTTCACCATGTCCAGGAAGATCGATTAAAAGGGAAGAATAATCTAATGTGTTAAATGTTGAAATTTCTTCCAAATCAGATTTTTCTTCCATAAATCCATGGAGAAAAACCACAACAGGAGAGTCCACATTTCCTTTAAATTCATATGAAAAAATATGTTTTAAATAAAGATCCAAAGCTATTATTTTTAAATCACTCCTTTTTATTTTAATTTGATTTTCAATAGTCAAATTCGTTTGAAATAAAAATTTAGGTCTATGATGGGGATGAAGTCGATCTTTTAAATATTCGTCTAATTCATTTGAACAAATTATCGAGTTTTGGTCATAAAGTTCATATAGTAAAACTCCCATTTCCCCCCATTTCTCGTCTGGTAAGGCCACGAGGTAGCAGTCTTTGATATGAGAATTTTCTTTGACAATTTCTTCAATTAAAAGGGGGTTAATATTTTCACCACCACTAATAAAAATTAAATCCTCACGGCTTTGAAATTTAAAAAATCCATCAGGAGAAACACTTCCTTTATCACGAGTTTTATACCAGTCATCAGGTATTGGCGTGAATTGATTCTTTGTAAAAGTCCCTAGGGCCTTTGTCGCACCTCTTATTTCGAAGAATCCTTCCTCATTAATTCTGACTTCTCGATAAGGTAATGTCTGTCCATTTATGGTCAAAAGAGAAGTGCTCTCAGTCATTCCATAAGTTTCAAAAAGATTTATCTTTTCAAGACTTGCTCTAGACTTTAAATTTTCCGTTAAAGGAGCTCCACCAACTAAGATAACTTTAATCTTTTTTAAGATTGAAAGTAATATTGGGTCTTCAATATATTTTTTAAGTTGGAGGGGTACTAAGGAAATAAAATCAATTGGAGAATGAATATTAGTTGTGAGTGATCCACCAGAAAAAAAGGCCCTCCACAAAATCATTAGACCTCCTACATGGTGATGTGGAAGGTTAATGAGGGAGCAGTGAGTTTCGTTTTGTTGAAAAAATTCGCTAAAACCAAGACTTGAAAAATAAAGATTACCAAAGCTAAGTGCGACTCCTTTTGGCAATGAAGTTGTCCCTGAACTAAAAACGATGGCCGCTATTTTAGTAAATTCAATTTCTTGAAATACTGAATTTATTGATGTTTCATTGGAATATTTTAGTATGTCTTTATCTTTTAAAATGGTCTTAAATTCAATTTGAGTTTTTAATTTTTCTATCATTATGGGTGTTTCTGAATTTGATAGGAGTACAGAGTCAATTGAGCACTTTAAACAACTCAATAAGGCCACAAAGGCCCAATAAGGGGATTGAGTTTGAATGCCAATGCAATCTTGTGAATTTAAGTATTTTGAATTGGAAAAGTTTTGAATATGTTGGTTTAATTCATTATAAGTTGTGGCATTAAAAAAAATATTTTGATTATATTTTTTAAAATGGAAATTGAAATCAAAAGTATTCATTACTTACCCTAAAAAGACTCAAGCGCAAAAAGGAAGTAGACTCAATTGAACAGGATTGATTTCTTCTTGCGTAAGAAATCTTACTCCAAGCCCGATTAAGCGTACAGCATTACCTTTTCTTTGAAGTCCATGGGACAAGAGCGTCTTGAAATTATCTATTGGGAGTTGATCTTGCCAATTTTCCTTTGAATTAAATTGGATCGTTTCTTCACAAGTTGTTTTGGAAAAATCATTGAATTTGACTTTAATAAAGATTTTTTTTATTTTTTTTTCACCTTCTTCGTCAAAATGAGCATTAAGCCTAGAAAGCATTTCGCAATGTAGATCAGCAAGTTCAAGTTTTAAAATATCTTCATCTTTTATATCGACTGAAAAAGTGGTCTCAACGCTTAATGATTTTCTTTCCCAATCATTAATAACATCTCGATGATCTATACCTTTTGAATATTGATAAAGTTCATAACTAAATTTTCCAAAATAATGTTCCAGAATTTCTGGTGGAGTAATCCGAATATCGGCACAAGTAAAAATATTTAAAGAATCTAGAATTTCTTTTCCTTTTTTACCAATGCCAGGAATTAATTTTACGGGAAGTGTTTTGACAAAATTTTCAACACTTGCTGGAGGAATCACAAAAAGTCCGTTTGGTTTTTTCCAGTCACTGGCAATTTTGGCAAGAAATTTATTTGGGGCCACACCAACAGAGGCGGTAAGACCTGTTTTTTTTAATATTGCTTTTTTAATTTCTAGGGCCATTTGAGAAGCATTTTCTACACTGCTAACATCTAAGTAGGCTTCATCAAGGGAGATGGGCTCAACAACAGATGAATATTTGTGAAAAATGGCTTGAATGATTTCTGAAGCTTCGGAATATTTTTTAAAATTAGGTGTTAAAACGACGAGGTTTGGACAAAGTTTGACAGCGTAATCAGTAGGCATCGCTGATTTTACACCAAAAGTTCGTGCTAAATAATTACTAGTACAAAGGACACTTCTAGTTCCAGGAAGGCCGCCGATGGCCAACGGAACATTTAGGAGGAGTGGATTATCTCTCATCTCAACTTGAGCATAAAAGCAATCCATGTCGACGTGGATGATTTTTTTCATTTGTTAGTATGATCGTAAGAGCCCGACTAAGGTTCCTACTATTTTAAAGTCGGTACTATTTTCATCGATTATAATTGGAGAAAAATTTTTATTTGCAGGGAGGAGTTCCAACCTTTTTTTGTTTTGAATGGCCAAGGTTTTTACGGTGGCCTCTCCATCTATTACTGCTACAACAATCTGGCCACTTCTTGCTTCTTGAGTTGAACGACAAACAATAACATCTCCTTCAAGAATGCCAGCTTCGATCATAGACTCACCTTTAACTGTTAAAGCAAAATAACGAAATCCACCTTTTAAAAAATGGCGAGGTACTGCAATAGTGTTTGTCGGGTTTTCGATGGCCAAAATAGGATTTCCGGCCGCTACTAAACCTAATAGGGGGATATGCTCTGAGTCTGAATCTGTATTTATATTTTGAGGGGCTTTTACTTCTACACCTCGTCTTTGGTTCCAATGGCTTTCAAGAAGGCCTTCTTTGTTTAAATATTGAAGATATTTTTGAACTGAACCTAATGACTTTAATCCAAAATGATCTTTGATTTCATTTTGAGTCGGCGCATGGCCATGGTGATCATGGTAGGATTGAATATAATCGAAAACTTCTTTTTGTTTTTTTGTAAGTGCCATAGAATTAGGCTAAGCGTAGCTTATGCGTAAGTCAAGGGTTTATTTATTGCTAAGAGCTCGTTTGAAATGTTCTGATCTTTCGGCGAGTTTTTCCATGTAAGGATTAATGTCAGATTGTTGATTCTGAGGTAAATTTTTAAACTCAATAATATGTTCTTTAGGAACATATCGAAATGTAAAATTTATTCTTCTTGTTTCAAAATGTTCAACATTTAATTGGAAAATAGTTTTTAATTTGTTTTCAACTCTTTGGACTCTATGGAAGGCCTTATCCTTATAAAGATCACCACCAAAAATTTGGAGTGAGCAATCATCGAGCCATTGTTCGTATAAAATATTATTACTCAGGTCTTTTTTTCCTAAAACAAATTGAAAAAAAGCACGTTCACCAAAAGAAATTGAAGCGACAGGGCCGAGTTCAAAATCTTTATGGTCACCAACTCTTGCAGTATCACTTTTTTTACCGGTGATTGGATCTATCAAAGATCCATAAAAATTTATTAAACATGTATTAAGCCGCCAATCTTTTGGTACTTCATGTCTTTTAAAATGAGTTTTGGTAATTCCTTCAACGACTTCTAAAATTTTTTTAAGAACTGGAGGATAGTCTTCGGCCGCAATACACCTATTTAAAATTCCCTTTGGTGGATGATAATAATCCAAGCAAGCAAATTGCCAATTTCCCAGCCAGTATACTGGTCGCTTTAATTGCCTTTGCTCATCCCCTTCAGGAGGTGGGTTGTGTTCGGAAAAGCGCATTTCCCAAATAGGATAGAGTGTTTTTAACCAAAGAATTATCTGCTCTTTTTCTGATTTTTTAATAAATGTCGGATGATAGAAAAGCCCATCTTTTCTAATGATTTCTCTTTTTATCTTTTTATTATTGCCTCTAAGTCCCATGTACTTCACCCATGACCTTTATTACGCTTTTTTCTAGATTATTAAAAATCCCACTGTAAAATTTATAAGGGCCGATGATTCAATCTACAAGTAATGCTACAAGCAGATGAACTAGTAGATCCAAGGGGATTAATTATGAAAATGAACAATTTAATTAAATTATCACTTACCTTAGTATTTGCAATCCAGTTTGTGAATCCAGAAATCGCCCACGCAAAAAGACCAAAATCTTATATTGAAGTGGTGAAAACAACTAACAAAAAAGCACTTCAAGACCCTTATTTTCAAATTAAGTCCGTTAGTATTAATCAAATTTCAGAAGAAGATGCATTAGAGTTTAATAATGTTCAAGTCGATGATGTAGAAGAAACTCATTTAACTAATATAGTTAATAAAGGTTTTGCTCCACCTGCAATTCCTAATATTCCACCGATTCTTCCACCGCAAAATAATGGTGGTATAGTTTCTCCTGGAATTGGTATTCCTGGAAATGGTAACCCTGGTTTTGGAAATCCAGGTTTTGGTAATTCTAATTTCGACGTGCCAAATACTCCAACGGGTTCAGGTGCATTTGATTCGGTCATCATGGTTATTGACCGTTTAATCGCTATTGGACAAAAATTAATTCCTACTATTAAAGAAGGGAAACCAATCGTTACTAACAACCCAATGGCCTCTGTCTCGGTTCTTCCTAGATCAGAAGGAAAAGACCCTGTCGTTCACGATATGGGAGGCTGGTCGATTCCAGTGACTAAACATTATAAAATTGTTTACAAAAATGCCTTAGGGTTTGAAGTAGTATCTTTTGTCTATTCAATTTCATTTCAACATAGTGGGAATGTCGATGGAAAAGGTAAGTACTTAGCAGGGATTCGGGCCTCTGCGAGAAATATTACGATTTCTTTTGGGTTTGACTTAGATGCTAGCTCTCAGTTGCTCCAAATCTCGAACGTTGGAACTCAAAAAGATGTAATCGCTGGTGCGACTATTGAGATGACTTATACAGTAAAAAATTGGACCAAAAACATCACGACATCAGAATCATTCCATGTCACTGGGGATGGTCGACTCTATAAATTAGATTAAATACAATATTAGATATTTATAAAGAAAAGCCTCGTTATACGAGGCTTTTTTTATTTCATACAGTCTCAACACTGATTGCAATGGTCAATTACAGGTAGTGGATCTTAGCCTACTCCAAAGAGCTTCAAAGAGCTCCTAAAGACCTCCAATGAGCGCAAATACCCACCTAATAAACTTAATGCTGGCAATTTAAGGGGTCTCATTTTCTATTGGTGCTTACGATCTATAGGCTAGAAAGAGGCCAATATTGCTTAATGAAATAAGGCAAAAAAAAGCCATCAACTAAATGTGATGGCCTTAAGATATGTAAATCTGAAATGAAAAATCTGATTAGAAAATTAAAGTCCAAATTTCTTAAAAAACTTAATAATTAAAGCTGTTGCATCTGGACCTTTAGGATCATTATATTTTAAACCAGCAGCTCCACCACTCCAGTCGTGACCTAATTTATCGACCATATAACGTTCAATTAAAACTTCATCATCTTGGTTTGTAGTCGTATAAAGATTGTAACCGTAGGTTTGAGATTCAGGAATATTTACAGTGTCTTTTGATTTGAAATACGAATTGTCTCTAGCTCCATTGTCTAAATAATCATTGAAAGCTTTAAACTCATCTTCAACTTGAAAAGCGTGAACAGGGCTCATTAAAGGGCTATTCATTCCATGGAAAATAATGATTGGCATTTTTGTAGGTCGGTTACTAGCAAAAGCAGAACAAGCATAACCTGTGCGAGCTGCGAATGCCGAAGGAACAGTCGCTCCACTTAAAACAACATTAGCGAAATCAAGTCCTGTGGCCGATGCATAATATTGAGTCCCATCATGAGAGCCAAGCGCTTTAAAACGTTCAGGGTAACAATTTCCAAGAATACTAACCATCGATGCACCCGCACTCATACCGGCCGCAAAAACATTATTTTTATCTAAGTTATATTTCTCTGTTACTTCATCCATCATCGCAATGATGGCAGCTGGTTCACCTGCGCGAAGATTATTAACCGGAACAACCCAGTTCCAACACTTAAACGGATTGTAAGCAGAATTTTGTTCTGGAAAAAGGGCCACAAATTTTTCGCTGTCAGCGAGGGATTCAATATGTGATCCAGTCGCAAATTCTGCTGCTGATTGCTCACATCCATGAAGCATGACTACCATTGGAGCTTTTTGGGCTTTTGATAAACCATCAGGAATATAAATTCTATAATTTCTATAGCCGTTTAATCCAGAGCTACTTCCACTTTTCCAAGTTCCGGCCTGAGCATTATTATTTAATGCAAGAGTTGCAAAGGCGAGAAGAAGGCTAAAAAGACTTTTGTTAAAGTTCATTTGGAAAGATACTCCTGCTAATTTTAAAATATTCAAAAGAATAACCATTCTAGTTTAGCTTGGCCCGTTAGTCGAGAATGATGTAATTATCTCCGTACAAATGAAAGATAAAGTAAGAAATTGCTGAAAAAGCATGTAATCCTTACATCCTCCTAATCATGGCCACTCTTACCTTGACAGACTTCTCACAGTGAACGATTTTTTGTCTCAAAACTGTTTAAGAAGGTGAAAATGCAAGCATTAACAATCAAGCGTGATTTTGGTGAATTGAGCTATTATAAAGATGGCCCTAACGCAAATGCTCCGACGCTTTTGGGAATTTCAGGTTTCGGTTGTACTCATTATAATTATCTAGATTTACTTCCAGAGCTCACAAAATATTTTCAGGTCATTTTAATCGACAACCGCGGAATGGGTCAGTCTGGTAAAACAACTAAAGATTATACTTTGGCCGATGTTGCCACGGATGCATTGGCCGTAATGGCCCATGAAAATATTAATCAGTTTGGATTAATGGGAATTAGCATGGGTGGGTTTATAGCTCAAGAATTAATGATTCAAGCTGGAACTCAAGTAAAGGCCCTCGCTTTAATGTGCACTCTTTCTAGTGGTCCAGAGTTTTTTCCACCTGCAAGCCTTACTGAGGAAGGACTCCGCCAATTCAATACTTTTGATGTGGCACTACAAGCTGAATTTACCACGAGTGCAACAGTTCACCCGACATTGAAAGAAAAAAATCCTAGTCAGTACAAAAGAATAGTCGATTTAAGAATTCAAAATAAAGCTGACATAGAAGAAACCGTCAGACAAAATAGAGCGGCCGTTGCTTTTTTAAAGTCTACGATTGATCTCTCGGTTATAAAATGTCCGACTTTAGCAATGGCCGGATCTCTAGATAGATTTGTGAGTCCTGAAAATACTCGATCATTTGCTAAAAAAATTAAACAATGCCAGGTCAGTCTTATTGATGAAACTGATCATTTCTTTTTTTTGGAAAAACCGACTGAAGTGGCCCAAACACTAAATAGATTTTTTAAGGAAATATTATGAGTTCAATAATTATAAAAAAAGCGGCGGTTTGGCTTCCTGAAGGATTTGAAGATTCTCATTATATTGCAGAACAAACAGGTGTTCCTGAAGTTGTCGTTAGAACTAAGATGGGAATTGTGAGAAAATGTCGGGCAACACCAGATATTCATCCTGGAGACATGGCCGTTCGAGCAGCGAAAAAAGTGTTAAAAAATATTGATCCTTTATCTGTCGATATGGTGATTTGGACGGGATCAGAATATAAAGATTATATTGTTTGGACTGCCGGAATTTATGTTCAACGTGAACTTGGTTTAAAAAATGCTCACGCTTTTGATATCTCTGCTCGTTGTGGAAATAAAATATTAGGGCTTCACCTCGCCAAATCTTTAATGATGACTAATCCTAAATTAAACCGCGTTCTTTTATGTGGTGGGCATAGAACAGGAGATTTGGTGAATTATAAAGATCCAGGTGCGAGATTTTTAAATAATCTCTCTGATGGTGGATCGGCCATGTTATTAGAGCGTGGAGAGTCTAATCCGTTATTAGAGTCTTCGATTATTACTGACGGTGATTTCACTCACGATGTTATTGTTCCAGCAGGCGGAACTAGAAATCCAACTCGCAATCATCCAGATGAATCCTTAACTTATTTACAAGTTCCTGACATTGAAGGAATGCGTGTGCGATTGGAAGAGCGCTCGATACAAAACTTTTTAAAAGTAATAAAAGATTCTTCAACTGCTTCAATGAATAAACCAATCGATTACTTAGCATTATTACATATGAAAAAATCGGCCCACGATATGATTGTTTTGGGAATGGAATTAAATCTCGAGCAATCTATTTACCTTGATCACTACGGACACTTTGGGGCGCCAGATCAGGTTTTATCTCTAGGATTAGCAGAAAAAAGAGGATTGCTCAAAAAAGGAGATCATATCTCTTTTGCTTCAGCAGGAATTGGATATATGTGGAGTGCAATGAGTATGCGTTGGGATGAAAACACTTTCGACACTGATGAATTACAAGATTTAGGATAAACAGTTTTTTAGTAAAAATAATATATTTAGAAGGAGAAATTGATGAAAGGTTTAACAAACAAAAGAGTTTTTATAACTGGAGCTGCTTCTGGGATCGGCAGAGCAACTGCTGAAAGATTTTATGCCGAAGGATCAGAATTAGTTTTGATTGATATGCCTTCGTTGGAGCAATCAGAGCTTAAGGCCCTTTTTCCAACTAAAATGACTTATATTTCTGGTGACGTAACAAAAGCCGAAACTCTAGAAGCTGTTAAAACAGAAATGTCGAAAGGGGTTGATGTTTTAATTAATAATGCTGGTATCACTCGCGATGCAACTCTTTTAAAAATGACTGATGACCAATGGGATTCTGTAATTGCAGTTAACTTAACGGCCATTTTTAAATTATCTCGCGAAGCTGCTGGAGTGATGAAAGCCGCTGGAAAGGGTGGTTCAATTATAAATGCAGCTTCAGTCGTTGCTCACTACGGAAACTTTGGACAAACAAATTATTCAGCAACTAAGGCCGGTGTTATAGCCATGACAAAAACGATGGCGAAAGAATTAGGGAAAGATAAAATCCGGGTCAATGCAATTGCACCAGGATTCATTGCAACTCCAATGGTTAAAAAAATGCCAGAAAAAGTTCTAGCAATGATGGAAGATAAAGCCTCTCTAAAAAGATTAGGCGAGCCTTCTGATATCGCTGCAGCTTATGCATTTCTTGCGAGCGAAGATGCATCATACATCACAGGAACTTGTTTGAATGTTGATGGTGGTACAATATTAGGCTAAACCTACACTTCCTTTTAGAAGGTGAAAAAACAAAAGACTCAGATCCAGTTATAGTCCTGGTAAATGGGCTATTTGCTGACTTAACTTCTTTTGACGGAGCAGCCTTTTATTTAAAAGAGAAGTTTCAAATCCTACGCTATGATTGCAGAGGACAAGGGTTTTCTCCAAAACCAGACATGGTCTATCATTTAGAAGACCATGTCATGGATTTATTTTATTTATTAGATCAATTGAATTTAAAAAAAGTGATTTTAGTAGGTCTCAGTAATGGTGGGCGAATAGTTTTAGAGTTCGCACGGCGATTTAAAAATATAATGGCCGTAGTTGCTTGCGACACTTATGATATTCCCTCTCCTTTATTAAAAGCAAAACTTTCAAGTTGGCTGCGGGCCCATGAAGAGAGTGGACCTTTACACCGTTTTGATGTGGCCACACCATGGATATGGGGAGAAGAAGTTTTTTCATTAAAAAGTGAATTAATTTTAAGTTACCGAGATAAAGCTGGATTGACTCTCGACCATGTTGTTAAGAATTTGATTCTTGGGGCATTGGAAACTGATATTGATATTAGTGAAATTGAATGTCCGGTTTTATTAGTTGCCGGTGATGAGGATTTACTAACACCCGTTTTTTATCACGAGGCCATGCTTAAAAAATGTATTAGAGGAGAGCTTGTGATAGTTCATTCAGGCCATGCGTCTTTAATTGAGAAGCCAACAATTATGGATAAAACAATTTTGCCTTGGCTCAATAAACAGGTAAGTCATGAATAAGTACTGGATTGAATTTTTAGAAAAAAATGCAATTGAATTTAAAGATAAAATAGCGGTCATTGATCAAGGATCAATGACTAAACTCACGTATTTTGAATTAAATCAAAAAGTAAATTCTTGGGCCAGTTTTTTAAAAGAACAAGGTGTCCAGTTTGGTGAGGCCATCGCTTTCTATGCTCCAACTAATTGCCTAGACCATCTAACTTTAATGCTTGCAAGCGCTAAAGTTGGAGCTATGTTTGTTCCACTAAATTTTCGGCTATCAAATACAGAAATAGTTGGTGTTCTTAATCGTCTTGCCCCAAAGCTTTATCTCGGTGTTGGTGAAAAAATTTTTGATGTTCAAATTCCCTATATAAATACCTCGACAGTACAATTCGTGGGTCATCAATTAAATGATTCAGATTTTTCTCAAACAAGCTCTAAAAAGAACGATACAATTCTTATGCTCTTTACTTCAGGGTCAACCGGAAATCCTAAAGGTGTTATGTTTCACGGGGAAATGCTAGAAAGTAACCAAGTGGAAACTATCAATGGATGGGGGCTTAAATCCTCAGATGTAACGTTAGTAGAAACACCATTTTTTCATACTGGCGGTTATAATGTGCTTTGCCTGCCTTTATTATATATTGGTGGAACGGTTATTTTAGCGACTAGCTTTGATGCTGAAAATGTTTTTAATTGTATTGAAAACCATAAAGTCTCTGTTTATTTTGGAGTTCCGACAATGTTTCAAATGTTGTTAGATAATCCGAGATTTACTCAGTGTAATTTTTCTTCAATTCGTTTTTTCATTTCCGGAGGAGCTGCTTGCTCGACGACTATGATTGAAGCTTATCAAAAAAAGGATTTAGTTTTTAAACAAGGATTTGGATTAACAGAAGTGGGTCCAAATTGTTTTATTCTCGATGAAAAATTCGCAGTAACCAAATCAGGTTCAATTGGGCAGGCGATGCCACATTCTAAAGTGAGAGTTGTGACAAAAGAAGGTAGTGATGCCAAAATTGATGAGCCAGGTGAATTGCTAATCGCGGGCCCTCATGTTTGTCATGGCTATTATAAAAATCCAAGTGCGTTCGCAGAAACTTTTAAAGATGGATATTTTTATACAGGAGATTTAGTCCGAAAAGACCAAGACGGCTTCTTTTTTGTCGTTGGTCGAATTAAAGATATGTACATTTCAGGTGGTGAGAATGTCTATCCTGGTGAAGTTGAAAAACAAATTACAACTCATCAAGATATTCTTGAAGCAGTTGTCGTGGCCGTTCCGTCAGAAAAATGGGGCGAAGTTGGTTTTGCTTTTTTAAAAACTGAAAAAAATATTAGTGTTGAAGTTTTAAGAATCTTTTTAAATCCTCTTTTGTCTCGTTATAAGCACCCTCACTTTGTAAAATGTCTAAAAGATTTTCCCTTATTACCAAATGGAAAAGTTGATCGTAAAATATTAAAAAGTGAAGCATTAAAGCTTATCTAATAGATTCGGCATCTTCTAGAATAATTTCGAGCTCATCAATTCTTTTTTGAGCTTTATTTATTTCATCAGAATTTTTTAAATACTGAGCATTTATTAATATATCATGTTGCATTTTTAATTCTGCCTCTTGAACATCTTGAAGCTCTGTTAAAAGATGTTTCGATTTTAAGGCCGGTGCCGTTTTACTTTGTTTAAAAATTTGATCTTGTATTTTTTGTAAATCTTTAATTAGAGTTTTTTGTTTTATAAATGATTGTGATTTTTGTGCAGCGATCTTTTCCATTAATTGTTTTTCGTTTGAGCCACCAGGGGATACGATTGCTACTGATTTAGGCAAAGTTGCTTGGAAGTCATTATATCCTTCAAGAAGGGATGCTTTTTGCAATTTTCCTTCTGCGCTAAAAGTCTTTAACATTTTTTCTGGTTGAATTTTATTTAAGAGACCTGCGTGGTAGAGATAATTAAATTCTTCTTCTGAATAACCAAGGAGGCGATAAAAAGATAAATATTGATGATATTCTTTTACCGTAAGTTTAAGCTTTTTAGGAGAATTTTCTAAAAGTTGTTTAAATAATGAAGGCTTTACATTCTCAGAAACTAATTTTTTTTCTGTTATCAAATCTTTAACAAATTCTTTGGTGAAACGAGCACCTTTTATAAGAAATTTCGCAAAAACTATTGGGGGAAGAGCATAACTAGTTATAAAACTACATATTTTCTCTACTTTAGATGTTGACTTTAAACAGTCATAATTATCAACGGCAATTGAGAGAGAGTCTTCAATCTTTTTCCATAATCCAGTAATAAACTCACCTGGGTTTTTATTAAAGTTTTCATAAATATCGGCAGAAATTGAACGAGATGTTTCGTAAAGACCTTTGATATTTCCCCACCACCCAGAAGGCTTTAAGTCTCCACCTGACTGAATGATTTTCCCCATCGAAGTTACAAGCTCTGGAAGGAATTCAGTGAAAAAGTTTTTAAATGTATTTGCACTTGATTTAAAACAGCTTTCACCAAATTGAGAGATTTCATTTAGGGTCATATTTTTGTGAATAATTGAATTTTTCTCATTGCAACTTCTTCTTTCACTTTTTAATGTATCTCTACAAAGAACATCCGTTAAGTTTGAACAGAGTTGATCCATAGTAACAACTTCTCTGATCAGAGGCCTTGGGCATTGTACTTCTTTTATCCAGGCGTCGGCCAAAGATTCATTTGTCATAAATGTGAAAAGCAAGAGAAGTGAGATGATTTTATGTTTCATTATTTTATATCCACTTCTAAAGGATGGATTTGAGTTGTATAAAATTCAATTTCTTCTTTTGTAATTTTAGAGTTTTCTTTGATGATTTTAATTTGAAGAAAATTGTCATTGAAATAGATATTTTTTTCCATGAAGTAGACGTTCTTATTAGAAAGATTATTATATTTCCCTAAAATAGTAAGGACTTGATGAGTAATGGTTGTACCAATTGAAGTTAGTGAATAATCAGAAAACTCAATATTGGAAAAACCAAAAATCCCATAAATAGTCTTTCGGTTTTCAAACATTTTATTAATATCTTTTTTAAGATTTTTTTCAGTCCATGATTCTTCATGATTAAAACGATCGACTTGAATATGAAGAACTAATGTAGGATTTTTTTTATTAGAAAAACGAATTTGCCTTTCTGAGAGTATTTCTTTTTCAAAACCATCAATAGAAATTTTTTCAAACTCAGATGCATGAGTTTTTAATGATAGTATCATTAATAAAAAGAGGAACGTCATTTTCATATTTTCTATCTATTGTTTAGATTTTACTTTAACTCTAACTCTCGTTTTATCGAGGTCATTTTTTGAAACAAAAACTATAAGAATGGCCATTGAACCAAGTGCGAGTACTGCTAGATCAATAAAATTCATAAATATCCTTTTTTGACATCCATTGATGAGGAACATCTTAGTATGAACTTATCGGTAAATCCTTATAATCCTAAAGTCTTTTTAAATTTCGTATACTTGAGCGTTTGGGTTTACGTAATTCGTTGACCTAGATACGCATTCTTAGGTTTTCTTATGGCCGAACTGGCTATATCATTAGACATATCTACTTTTCTTTTTGGAGTTACCATGAGCCTAGGGCAAAAACAAAAAGCCTTGGAAATTAACCTTAACCCAAATATCTATGGCACATTTGCTGAGATTGGAGCTGGGCAAGAAGTGGCCCGTCATTTTTTTAGAGCAGGTGGGGCCGCAGGAACAATTGCAAAAAGTATTTCTGCCTATGATATGACAATGAGTGACGCTGTCTATGGTAAAGAAGTTTCTGGTCGATACGTTTGTGAAGACCGTCTCAAGAAAATGCTTGATACTGAGTATGACATTCTCACAACTAGACTTACTGATATTCGTCACGGAGAGACGACTTTTTTTGCCTACGCTGACACCGTTTCAGCAAAATCTTATAAAGGCACTGGTGAAAATCATGGGTGGATTGGGATAAAGTTTCAACATAAACCTAAAGCTAAACCTTCTCAAGTCATAATCCACATGAGTATGTTGGATGCAGAAAATATTCAACAACAAGAGGCCATTGGGCTTTTGGGTGTTAATTTAATATATGCTGTTTATCACGATGTTTCAGACCGAGCTAATTTCGTTTCTGGTCTTATGGATGGTTTAACAACTTCTCGAATGCAAATAGATATGATCCGTATCTCAGGCGAAGCTTTTCAAGGAGTGGACTCACGACTTCTTTCTTTAGAATTAGTTAAAATGGGATTGTGTGAAGCTATTATTTTTGATGTAGATGGAGAAGTTCTTCAAGCATCAGACGTACTTTATAAAAAAAATGTCTTAGTTGTTCGAGGTGGGTATCGACCTCCGACAAATTTAAGTTTGGATATGTTAGAGTGTGGATTAAAGAAATTTAAAAACTCGCTAGTACAATCAGAAAAAGACAATATTATTGTAATCCCTGAAATTAGTATGTCATTGCTACTTGACCGTGGTCATGTAGATAATGAAGATTTTCTGGCCAGAGTTGATCTTTTGTCTGCTTTAGGTCAAAAAGTACTCATCTCTAATTCAGAATCTTATAGTGACTTAAATATGTTTTTTACAAAATATGCAAAAAAGAAAATTGCCTTTGTCATGGCATCATATAACTTAGAAGAGATTTTAAGTCCTGCAAAATATGTAAGTACTAAATTTGGTTTATTAGGTTCATTAGGGACATTGTTAGAGCCGAATACTAAATTATATATATATCCCGCTTGTGATGATGAAACGAATGAAATAAAAAAAATAGAATCGATGATTATTTCACCAGAATTAAAACTTTTAATGCAATATTTACTTCAAAATAATTATGTTGAAAATATTGAAGATTTTAATCCTGAAGTTGTTGGGATCTGGTCAAGAAAAATTTTAAAAATGATACAAGATGGCACTGTTGGATGGGAGAAATTTGTTCCACCATCAGTTGCCAAAACAGTTAAAACAAAATGTTTATTTGGAGCAAAGTGCGATTTATGAAAATTTTATTAGTAATCACTTCTCTTGTCGTTCTCTATACACCTTCAGCTTTTTCTTGGGGAAAAACGGGGCATCGAATCGTCGGTGAAATAGCACAACGCAATTTAAAGAAAAACACATTAAAAAATATTAAAGAACTCGCAGGTGATGATGATCTTTCTCGCCTATCTACATGGCCTGATGAAATAAGATCTGACCCTAAAATGGGTTACACGACTCCTTGGCATTATGTAAGTATTCCAAATGGAAAAACTTATTTTGACCAAAAAAGAAATAAAGAAGGCGACGTTATTGAGGCCCTTTATCGCTTTGAAGAAACACTTCGAGATCCTAAAGAAACTAAAGAACATAAATTAGATGCTCTTCGTTTCATGGTTCATATGGTTGGAGATTTACACCAGCCACTTCATGTTGGTTTAGCCGAGGATCGTGGAGGAAATTCAATCCGAGTTAAATGGTTTAAGTCTGAAACAAATCTTCATTCAGTTTGGGATGAAGAGTTAGTCGATTTTGAAAAATTGTCTTTTACTGAATATGCAAATTATTTAAATCATTTTTCCAAAGAAGATAAAAAAGAATTCGAAAAGGGTTCATTCATTGATTGGGCAAAAGAATCACAAGATTTACGTCCTAAAGTTTACGACTTTGGCGCTCCTTCGGAAAGTGTAAGTTTAAGTTATGAATACAATTATAAAGTAAAGCCCATTATAGAAATGCGTTTAAAGCAAGCAGGGTTGCGTTTAGCTTATTCATTAAATAAAATTTTTGCGAAAGAAAAAATGAGTAAAGAAGAGTTAAGTACTATCGTTAAAATTAAAGAAAATATTTAGGAAGAATTAAATGGCCTTAGATAAAAGAATTCAAAGAGATGTTTTAATAGTTGATGATGATAAAAATATTTGCGAAATTTTGCGCGAATATTGTCACAATATGGGGTGTTTTAAAAATATAGTTTTTGCACATGATGGAATAATGGCCACTCAAAAACTTCGCAATCAAAAGTTTGCGTTAATCTTACTTGATATGAATATGCCCAAAAAATCTGGCTATGATTTAATTGGTGAATTTGAAACAGGTAGTTTAAATATTAAAGAAAATATTTTAGTTATTTCTGGAACATTAGAAAAAGATCTTATTTCAAAAATTATAGGTCGAGGTGTGAAAACCTTTTTAGTCAAGCCATTCGATGAACCCACCTTTCAAGAGCGTGTTTTAAAAATACTTAGTCATGCTACTACTGTCAATTCTCCTCCCAAACCTTGACATTATTCATTCAATGACCATCTTTATAGAAGAAATGAATTTTTATAAGGAGGCAGAAAATGAATAAATTTGACTCAATCACAGAAGGTGCTCTTTCAGTCGCTCAAAGTGAAGCCTTAAAAAAGAAGCATACTGAGCTTTTTCCTGAGCATTTGGTTTATGGATTAATTAATAATCCGCAGACTTTTTGCAGTAGATCTCTAAAAAAATACTCAAAAGATTTATCCAAATTAATGGATTTGCTTCCAACAGTTAAAACAAAGATGGAAATGGATCAATTAAGAGCTTCTTCAAAGTTATCTGAATGGCTGACTTATGCAAGTTCACATGCAATTCAAAACGGGAGAAGTGAAATTACAGAAAGTGATTTACTAAAATACCTTGCTCAAATTTTACCACAATTTAAAATTGATTATAATGATTTGAATACTGAAAATGCTGAAGGGGTTATTGAAAAACCAGATTTTTTAATCAACCTCAATGAGCTTGCTGAGAGTGGTAAACTCGATCCAGTTATTGGTCGATCACGAGAAATTCGTGCTGTTATGGAAATATTAGGACGAAGAAATAAAAATAATCCAGTGTTAGTAGGTCCAGCTGGTGTTGGTAAAACGGCCATTGTTGAAGGATTAGCTGATGCAATTGTCAAAGGGCGAGTACATGAAGTGTTAGAAGGAAAAATTGTTTACTCTCTTGATTTAGGTTCTCTTATGGCCGGAACTAAATATCGAGGTGAGTTTGAAGAAAGACTTCAATCACTTCTTAAATTTATTAAAGCTCAAAATGGGCAGTCCATTTTATTTATCGATGAGCTCCATCAATTAGTTGGTGCGGGCAGAACTGACGGTGCGATGGATGCTGCTAATTTATTAAAGCCGGCCCTTGCTCGCGGGGAACTTCATTGCATTGGCTCAACAACACCAGAAGAATATCAAAAATATATATTGAGTGATGCTGCCCTTGATAGAAGATTTAGAAATGTGCCGGTTGATGAACCGAGCAAAGAAGATGCAATAGAAATTTTAATGGGAATTAGAGAAAAATTGGAGATCCATCATGGAATCAAAATATCTGACGATGCTATTTACAACGCTGTCTTTTTATCTTCTCAGTACATTACTGATAAAAATTTACCAGACAAAGCAATTGACCTTATCGATGAAGCGTCTTCGGCGCTAAAATTATCGGCCGAAGCCATGCCTGCAAATTTAGTAGAGCTTGAAGCAGATATTCGGACCAAAAAAATCTTCTCTAAATCGCAGTCTAAAAATGCAGAAGTTGAGAAAGAAATTGCCGAGCTTGAGAAAAAATTCAATAGCGAAAAAGTAAAATGGGATAAAAATGTTTTAGCATTAAAACAAGTAACTGAAATTAAACATCAAATAGAACGTTATAAATTTGAACTAGAACAGGCGCAAAGGAATCAAGAATATGAAACTGCTTCCAAGCTTAAATATTCTATTATCCCAGAGTTAGAACATAAATTAGAATCAACTCCAGAAGGTTGGGTTTTATCAACTTTAGATATTGCCAATATTATCTCTCGCCAAAAAGGAATTCCGGTTGAAAAAATCCTCAAATCTAAACAAGAAAAAATTTTAGGATTAGAAAAATTTTTAATGGCGCGAGTTTTTGGTCAAGCTCAACCAATTCATGAGATATCTGAAGTCTTAGTTACCGCTCATGCCGGACTTTCTGACCCAACTAGACCATTGGGATCTTTTTTACTTAAAGGTCCTTCAGGGGTTGGTAAAACAGAGACGGCAAAGGCCCTCTCTGAATTTTTATTTGATTCTGAGGAAAATTTAATCCGTTTTGATTTATCTGAATTTTCAGAGAAGCATTCTGTTTCAAAATTAATTGGAGCACCTGCTGGTTATGTCGGTTATGAAGAGGGTGGGGTTTTAACTGAGGCCATTCGAAGAAAACCGTATGCGGTATTATTATTTGATGAAGTTGAAAAAGCACATCACGATTTTTCTGATATTTTATTACAAATTTTAGATGATGGTAGGCTCACAGATAATAAGGGGCGAACTATTGATTTTCGAAATACGATTATCATGATCACGACTAACTCACAAAATTTAGAACATGATTTTAAACCTGAAGTTTTAGGGCGCCTTGATTCCATTTTAACTTATCAGTCACTAGATCAATCAATTATGAAAAATTTAATTGATAGACAAGTGAAAATGTTAAATCTTCGGTTAGAAGGGAAAAATCTTCAAATAGATCTTGATGATAATCTTTATAATGAAATTGCAAAACGTGGCTATGACCCTCGATTTGGAGCAAGACCACTTCAGTCGGTTTTTAGTCAATTTATCACTCGACCGCTCTCTCGCAAACTTTTAGCAGGGGAATTAACTGCTGGTAAATTGCAGGCCAAATGGACAGATGATCAAAATAACCACGTTCTTTTTCAGTAATTGTTTTAAATTTTTTATTAAGCGAGAGTGACTTGAAATAACTTGAAGCCTCTTGAAGTCACTCTCGCTTGTGATATGATGAATATTATTTAAAGAGATTAAAAATTTATTCTGGAAAATTAACAATGAAAGAAACAATTACTTTATCTCCCAATGAGTACTTAATGCGAGAAGGTGAAGAAAGCACCGAAATGTATTATTTACAATCTGGAACGTTGGCCATTTATAAAAGAAAAGGGGACGTCGAACATCAAATCGGAACTATAATTGCTGGTGAATTGGTTGGTGAGATGTCTTTTTTAGATAGGAACCCTCGCTCTGCTTCTGTGAGGGCCATGTCCGAGAGTGTTTTAGTCGTTGTTCCACTTGAAAAATTTGAAGCTGCAATTCATTCTCTACCAAAATGGTTTGGAGCTCTATTGCATACTTTGACTGAACGATTACGTAAGGCCAATGCAAGAATCAGAGTTTAATCTAAATAAATTTTAAAATCTCTTTCAATATTTCTTTTTTCTTCCGCTGAAAATTTATTTTGATTTAAGGATAGATGATTTATCGAATTCATTGTTTTTAAAAATGAAGGAATATATTTTATTCGGTTATGTTCAAGATTGAGGCGTTGTAAATCTTTTAAATATTGAAAGTTTTCTGGTATTGAATCTATTAAATTATGACCAATATCAAGTGTCATCAAATCTGGTAAAAAGGGTAGAGCATGTTCTATCGAAGCAAGATAATTTCGTCCTAATATAAGTGTGGTTAATTTTGTTTTTTGCGTGAGCAAAGGAAGTCTTGATAAGCGATTATTTTTCAAATTTAAATAGGTCAGCTTTGGCAATTCAAAAAGCTCTCTTGGAATAGTAGAAATTTTAGTTGAAATGAGGCTTAAGTGTTTAAGATTCACTAAAACACTTATATCTTCTGGGAAGTATGTAATATTTCCACCGATTATTTCTAACTCAGTGATGTCTGTTTGATTTAAGACTTCTATGGGAAATTGAGTGTCTTCAGAATTAAGTTTTATTATGAGCTTTTTATGAAACCACATTTTTATAAATCCTGAATGTATTTATTGTGTGCATCTACTAAAATACACTTTGCTTGAATTTGTCGGTCACTTAAAGCGTAGCTAAATATAATAACTTCATCGCCCTTTTTTATTAAATGTGCGGCAGCTCCGTTCATACAAATCATTCCAGAACCTCTTGTTCCTGAAATAACATAAGTCTCTAATCTGTGTCCTGTTGTATTGCTAACGACAATGACTTTTTGACCAGGCCAAAGGTCAATGCGTTCAAGCAATTCCTGGTCGATAGTGATACTCCCAATATATGAAATATCCGCTTCTGTAATTGTAGCTTTATGAATTTTACTTTGAAGTACTTCTCTTAACATTGTCATTCCTAATTTTTAGTTGGACCTGGAATTCCCAAGAAATAAAGAATTGAAGTCATGGGACCATGGCTTAAGTGTTGCTGAGCTTTTTTGCGAACAACGTCTTTTGCATGAAAGGCAATTCCCAATCCGGCCGTGGCAAGCATTGGAAGATCGTTTGCTCCATCACCAATGGCCACAACTTGTTCAAGTGAGATATTTTCTTGTTGAGCGATCAGTTTAACTAAAATGGCTTTTTGATTGGCATTAACGATTGTTCCGGTCACATGTCCAGTTAGTTTGCCATCTTGAATTTCTAATTCGTTTGCAAAAGAATAATCAAGTCCCAATTTTATCTTCAAAGCATCAGCAAAGAAGGTAAATCCACCTGAGATCAATGCGACTTTATATCCAAGTGTCTTAATCGTTTTAATAAATTCTTCTACTCCTTGAGTCAGTGGAAGTTTTTCTAGGACATCTTGCATGCGTGCTGTATCTAATCCTTTGAGTTTTGAAACCCTAAGGCGAAGCGATTCATCAAAATCAATTTCTCCATTCATTGCTCTATGAGTAATTTGTCGAACTTCTTCGCCCACACCGCAGAGGTCAGCTAATTCATCGATAACTTCAGTTTGAATAAGAGTTGAATCCATATCAAAAACGATTAATCGTTTGTTTCGTCTAAAAACATTGTCTTTTAAAAAGGCTACGTCAATTTTATGCTTTGTAGAAGCTTTCATTAAATCTTCTTTTAATTTTTTAGTTTCTAAATCTTTGGGAATAGAAGTAGAAATTTCCATAGAAGAAAAGTCACGTGGAGAAACTTTATCAATGCGTTCAATATTAATTTTAAATGTGGCCAGTATTTGGGCGAGATCTGCCACAAAACTAGCAGTGACAGTTGTTGGAGAAACACAAGTAACGATAAATTTATCACCTTCCATTTCTGGAGTATGAATATTTTGTTCTACTACCTTATAGCCAAGAGTTAATCCCATAAGATTAGCTTCAAATAGTAAATCTTTTAAAACATTTCCATTAGTGCTTTTTTCGTCTGAATTTAATCCTAAGACGATACTCAAGGAGAGAAGTCCGTGAGTAACAGCTTGACCCATATCTAGGACATCGACATTGTATTCGCTAATAATTTTCATTAACCTTGCAGTTATCCCTGGGCAATCGGGACCTGAAACTGTCACTAAAATAATTTTTCCATTCAAACTATTCACTTTTATTTATCCTTTTTAGCTTCGCGTTTTTTTTGTTTATTTTCTTTTCTTAATTTTTGAATTTTTTTAATCAGCCCTATTGAGTATTCTAAAGCTGAATAGAGTGAAAAAATAGAAGCGAGATAAATGGCAACTGTTCCAAGAAGGGGCATGTCTATTCCCCATGGTTTATCATTGGCCATTAAAAATGGGACACCAATCATTTGAGTTGCTGTTTTCCATTTTCCCAATGTACCTACGGGAACACTCAATCCTTTTTCCATGGCCAGTAATCGCAAAGCTGTAATATACATTTCGCGCAAAACGAGAATCAATACTATTAAGACATGAACTCTTCCAAGAGCTAAAAGCATTATAAGTGAAGAGATGACTAAAAATTTGTCAGCAATTGGATCGAGAAATGATCCAAAAACAGTAACTATATTTTTTTTGCGAGCAATATATCCATCAAAAAAATCTGTAATAGAAGCCGCTACGAAAGTCCAAGCAGCGATATAGTTGAGCGCTTTTATGTGATTTATTACCCAAGGATTGGCCGAAAGATTAAAAAACAAAGAAAGTAAAATTATCGGGATTAGAATAATCCGAAACATAGTCAATCTATTAGGAAGATTATCAATATCCCACTCATTTGGATGAAAATTACGCTTCGGATTTTGATCATGATCCATTTTTTTCCTTCTTATATTATATTCAACTCTATTTTAACCTAAGAGAGTCTAAAAAAGAAATATCATTAAAAAAAAAGTATTTTAAAGAATATTTTTGAGAAGGAGAATTCATGGATCGTCACTTAAGTTTAATTAAAACTGATTATCAGCAAATGGAAAAGAGAGTTTTTCCACGTTTTCCCTTTGGTTTTATGATTTTTCGTGAAGATAACCCCAAAGAGATTGATGCCAAAATGGTCTTTGAAGTTAAAGACATTTCTTTGTCAGGAATGCAAATATCATTTAGAGATGGGAGTCATAACTATACCCAAGGCAAAACGATTGAAGGATTTTTGCAATGGCGAGGTTCAACAGTACGGGTCAAAGGAATTGTCCAATGGATCCGTGAAAGTGGAATTGGTTTTTCTTTTGATTCCAGTATTAGCTTTGAAGAAAAAATGCGAAGTTTTCTATCTTTCGATAATATTGTTACGCATATTAAACCTTTACATAAAAGTGATATGTCGCTTGATTTACCGAATAATCTTAAATACTGGCTTAAGGCCGATGGTGTATTGGAAATATTTGTCTGGGAACATACTTCAAGTGGAATATCTAGATTTCAAATTCTCATGATGGAGCATTTTATTGAGTGGGAAGAAGGAGTGGGTCTTCGCACAGGAAGAATAATGACTCAAAGAGACCTTGATACACCTCTGTCTCAAGAAGATGAATTTGTCTTTCAAATTGATGAATCTGCAGTCGATGAAAAAATTGAAATGGCATTAGGCGTTGTTAGAAAAATAAATAGTGAACATCTTCCACTCGAGGCCCGAGACTTTTTAGTTTACAAGCTAGGCGGATAAATCTTTTCACTCGCATAATTACCTTTTATAATCAAAGACGTTCTCAAGGTCTTTATAGAATGTCTTTAAATGGGAGTTATGATGAATCGCAACCTCGCACTTGAATTTGTCCGCGTAACTGAAATGGCAGCTATTGCTTCTGCTCGTCTTATGGGACGAGGGGACGAAAAAGCAGCAGACCAAGCAGCAGTTGATGCCATGAGAGCGATGCTTGATTCTGTAGAATGCAATGCCACTGTCGTGATTGGTGAAGGTGAACGTGATGAAGCACCTATGCTTTATATTGGTGAAAAAGTTGGAACTGGCAGAGGTCCAGAATTGGAAATAGCCTTAGATCCACTTGAAGGAACTACTGTTTGTGCAACAGGTGGATACAATTCTATTTCAGTCATGGCCATTGCAGAAAAAGGAAATTTTTTACACGCACCAGATACCTATATGTTGAAAATTGCCTGTGGACCTGAGGGCAGAGGCCTAATTGATATAAATGAATCACCTAAAGAAAATCTTAGACGCCTGGCCGATGCTAAAAAATGCCGTATTGCCGATTTAACGGCCGTTATTTTAGACCGCGAAAGACATAAAACACTAATTCAAGAAGTGCGTGATGCTGGGGCCCGAATCCAATTAATTGGTGATGGTGATGTGGCCGCTTCCATTGCTTGTTGTAACCCTAATTCTGGTGTTGATATCCTTTTTGGAATTGGTGGAGCGCCTGAAGGCGTGATTTCAGCAGCTGCCCTTCGTTGTATGGGAGGGGATTTTCAAGGAATACTTCAACCACGAAATGCAGAAGAAATTGAGCGCGCTAAAAAAATGGGTGTTAACGATATTAAAAAAGTTTTTAAGATTGATGACCTGGCCCGAGGCAATGTTATGTTTTGTGCGACAGGGGTAACAACTGGGAACTTTCTTAGAGGAGTCCAGTTTAAATCTTGGGGGGCAACAACTCATTCTATTGTCATGAGATCTTCTTCTGGGACAGTAAGACATATCGAAGCTGAACATCATTTTGATACTAAGCCTCGATACTAAGAATTTGCGAAAAACATTTTTTGTATTTCTATTTATAATAGTTTTTAAGGGAGATTCTTGTATGGCAAATGCTTCACGGACAGAAGTAGTAGATGTTGAAATTCATAAATTGTATGATGTATTGATCGATTATGGAAAATATCCTGATTTCGTCGATGGTGTGAGCGGGATTAAGGTTCTATCGCAAAATGATACGTCTGCGAAAGTAGAATATTCTATTGATATGATCAAAAGTTTTAAATATATCATTGCGATTAAGCAAGAAAAACCAACTCGCATCTCTTGGACATTTGAGTCTGGGGATTTATTTAAAAAAAATGATGGTGAATGGAAACTAAAAGATTTAGGCAATGGAAAAACAGAAGTGACTTATTCACTAGACTTAGATTTTAAAATGTTTGCTCCGAGTTCTATTTTAAGTGCATTAACAAATAAAAATTTACCAATCATGATGGAGTCATTTTTTAAACGGGCAAAGTCGAAATAATTTAAAAAATGAAAAGGGAGTTGGTTAATGGTTAATAAATCTAATGAAAAAAAAGATTCTCCTATTGGAGATATTATAAAAAAAGTTGTTTCCGTTGGTGTGGGTGCAGCCTTTATGACTGAAGAATCAGTAAAAAAAATTCTTGAAGATTTACCACTTCCTAAAGATATTATTTCTGGGCTTGTGCAAAATGCGAAGGGTGCCAAAGAGGATTTTACAAATGGTATAAGAGAAGAAGTGAAAAGTTATTTCTCTAAATTAGATGCCACTAAAATAGTTTCGGAAATTCTTGACCATTATGATGTAGAAGTTGAAGCAAAGTTTAAATTTAAAAAGAAAGCAGAAACTAAAAATTAACAATGAAAAAAATTGATATTGCTAAAAATCTTGCAGCTATAAAAAAAGAAATTAAGAAATCTCAATTGATTGCTGTTACAAAATATTCTCCCGTCGAAGATGTAAAAGAGGCATACGTTGCCAAACATTATGATTTTGGAGAAAATCGAGTACAGGATCTCAAAGAAAAAGCGGAAGCATTTTTCAATGAAAAATTGGATCGTGTTCGATGGCATTTTATTGGGCATCTCCAAACGAATAAAGTCAGAGAGCTTTTAAAAATTCCAAAACTTTTTGCCATTCATTCTGTTGATTCTTTGAGTTTACTAGAAGAAATGTTAAAAAGAGAAAATGATTTTACAGGCCCAGAATTGAAAATATTTTTTCAAGTCAATACTTCACATGAAATTGAAAAAAGTGGCTTTGAAAATTCAGATGAACTAAAAAGGGCCATTGATTTACTTTTAGGGCGCGGAAAATCGAAGTTCAAATTCGAAGGACTCATGACAATGGGAACAATTCGTACGAATGATTTTGAAGCTGAAGCGACACGCTGTTTTAGAGATCTCAATGCAATTGCTCGCTCACTAGAGGAGTCTTATCACTTAAAAAATTCACTCAAGCTTTCTATGGGAATGAGTCAGGATTACAAACTCGCACTTTTGGCAGGATCTGATTATATTCGTGTTGGTTCGGCCATTTTTAAATCTCAAAATCATTAAAATAGCGTTAGTTATCGAATTCCTTTATCTTATTTTTAGATAGATGTCTTCAATTGATTCTATGTAGCAATTATAATAAGTTTTGTTATATTAGGTTTTTAAGTATTTCTAATGGAGGATTCCCATGTCGAGAAAAGTTCCAGAACTCAGCTTATTAAGTTACGTCAATGGCAGCTCGTTAGATAAACAAAAATTTGTCGATAATATATTTTCTGGTTTAAAAGACTATGGATTTATTATTTTAAAAGACCACACTGTTGAACAATCTAAAATTGACCGTGCCTATGAATTAGTCCAAAACTTTTTCGAACTTCCCCTCGACGTAAAAATGAAATACAAACTTAATAATGGTGGGCAGCGAGGATATACTCCTTTTAAAACTGAACACGCCAAAGATAATAAAAATCCAGACCTCAAAGAGTTTTGGCATGTAGGAAGAGAATTACTTAGTACGAGCCCTTACAAAGGAAATTATCCTGAAAACATCTGGCCAACAGAAGTGGCAGAGCTTAAAAAAACTTTCCTTGAGCTCTATGAAGCAATGGATACGACTTCAGAAATTTTATTGGAAACAATAGGAGCTGGATTAGATATACCTGCTCATTATTTTAAGGACATGATTGCGGATGGGAATTCAATTATTAGGATGATTCACTATCCTCCGACTAAAGGTGAAGATACACAAAATTCAATCCGTGCAGCTGCACATGAGGATATTAATTTAATTACTCTACTTGTTGGTGCAACTCATTCTGGACTACAACTTTTGGAGAGAGATGGATCTTGGCTTGATGTGAATTCAAAACCAGGGGAAATTGTAGTTGATACTGGGGATATGATTTCAAGAATTACTAATAATGTCCTGCCTTCAACTACTCATAGAGTAATTAATCCTACGACGGATTCGAGTGCCAGATACTCTATGCCGTATTTTGTTCATCCACACTCAAATGCAGTTCTACAAACAATTCCATCTTGTGCAGGTGTTGGCACTTCTGCTCCGGCCATTACGGCAGGAGATTTTTTGATCCAAAGATTAAAAGAAATTGGGCTTTATAAATAACTAAAAATCTTTTTAAAATCTAAGACCAATTGTTAATTTGGATTCTAAAATATTTGTATCTTGTGAAGACAGGTCTGCAAATGTTTCGTGAGTACTTAGGGATTCAATTGATCCTTCAAGCACCAGAGCTGTTGTGTTTGAAAATGGCATAATAAAACCTAACCTGGCCTCTGGAAGCAGTGTTACTGTACCATTACTTTTGACTCCGTCTACTTCTGTTGTCGATCGACCGAATCCTGCTGCAAGGGTCAGATAAAAATTATTTTTATCTTTAGAATAGGATGTGAAGTGATAGGTTGTAGCTATTGTTAAAAGTTGTCTATTAGTTGGAATATCTAGCGTTGGATTCATAATTCGGTAAACTTCACTATCAAATCTGATTCCAGCACTCATTTCAAATTCAGGCATAAATCGAAAATTATATTCTGCCCCAAATGTAAAACCAGTTCTTTTTGAGTTTTTATCTGAAGTTACATCTGAAGAAGATTGTGATAGGCCCTGATCAAAACTGGTCTTTAATGTAATGCCATTGCTCGATCGAAATTTTTTAAAAATAATTTCATAGTTAACATCAGGAGTGAGATTTTTTTGATCTCCAGAAATATCTAGTGCTACGTTGCCATAAGCGTGAGAATTATAACTTATAAAATCATCTTTATTAAAGGGAACATTACTTAGTTTATCAACTGGGACCCAATAGGAGAAATTGCGATTCACTTCTTGGGCCTTACACAACAGACTGACATTTTCATTTGAAAATATGACTTCTTCGCCTTTTGAGATGCCTTCTCTCATTCCTTTGGCGACCACAAATGAGCGGCGGTCTTTTGAGACTGTTTGGACAATCATTAATTCTTCATGAGGTTTTTCAGCTGCATAAATGCTGAATGAATTTCCTAAAAGATACCCGATTAAAAGTGCTAATTTTGAGAATGCCTTGAATTTACTCATTCATTAATTTTAGCATAGCTAATGCCAATAAAAAGAGTCACTTTTTCTGCCCTTAACTTTTTGCCTATTAATTGATCACTTCGATAAGACTCTATGAAGAAAGGCATTTTAAGCATGCAGCGAATTGTTTGGTCAAAAGTATCAGACAATAGGAGTCAGGGATAAAATAGAGAGAAGGATGAGAGATGTTTAAAGAAACCCTTCGATATTTCGATAAGCCTAAGAGAGAGGGAATTATAAGTATTGTTAAGCTTGTCAAAATTTACATCATTTTATTGATTACGTTTGTGATCAGTTCATGCATGCCTAAAGCAACTGAGAAAAAAGCATTCTGTTCTGCTAATCAAGTCTTTAATACACTTACTCGAAGTTGCATTAGTTCTTCTGAAGTTCGAACTCGTCCAGTTGGTTTAAAAGTTTCAGATTCATTGACTCAAGAAATAGCAAAAACAATTACACTTACCTATAGTGATGCCAATGGAAATTCGGCCTTGAATTGTAAAGTCAGTGATGTCAATGCAAATATTGAAGCAGTTTCTCCACAAGTGGTAAGTCGAGGTGTTTTTAATTCTGCTGCCCTTATGTATACGGCCGCAAACAATTTAGCGATTTCACTTCCTCCACCATCACAGGGACTCGCAGTTGCAGAAATTGTTTTAATGAAAGCAGCTTTAGATAAGGCAAAAATTAGTTATTCCTATTCAAATATCCTCACTCAACTAGGGCTTTTTCAAGCCTCGTTAGATAATATTTTTGCCCTGGCCACACCTATTTCAACTAGTAGTTTAACGATTAAATTTTATTTTGATAGCGCTCAAACAAAATATTTAGCATTTGCTCCGATCAAAAGTTTTGTTGATAACCGTTGTGATTGTAGTGGTGGAGTATGTACAACAGTAATCGCACCAAGAATTATTCAAAGTGGAAATTCGGGCTTTACTTACACAGTCACAGATAAAGATGGTGAATCAGACCCGAGAGTTGTATCTCTCACAATAGCACCTACTTCTAAAAGTGCCAGCTCACTTACTCCTGCAGTGGCGTCTAGTTCAATTTCTTTTACACAAAATTCTACTCATGCTTCTTTGCCAAATAATTTTGATTTGCCAGTGGCCCGGGATTATTTTGGGACAACTAGTTTTAATTATACTTTTGGCGGGACAAAAGTTGTTCAGTCAGGACTCGTCTATGGATACACATCTAAAGGAAAAATAACTCATTGTATGGACCTGGCTTTTTCAACAGGCCCCACAGACACAAGTTGTGTTTATACTCAACTCAATGCAGATGAGTATAGTGTGACAACTCCTGTTGCCGCGAGTGGCATTTTAGGTGATTTAACTTTTACAGCAAAAAGTCCTGGTACCTATGGGAATAGTTTTAAAATTAAATATTATAATTTAACCGATGATAACTTAAGCTTTGATGCTCAGGCGACGAGGGCCGAAAGCTTTGGTTTAGTGTCACCTTATTATCCAGATTCTTATATAAGAGTCATTGGGAATACGATTGAAATTTTTCTTGTTGTTAATTCTACAAGCACCAGTGATATAAAAGATCTTATTAATTCGGATAGCAAAGCAAAAACATTGGTGGCCGCTACCGGTGGTGCGACGACAACTTTTCCTGATCCAACGAATACATTGGTTCCAAGTGAAATAACTTTGGCCAATGGAACCGATTCATTCGACACAATTAATTATACTGTAAATAATGGTTTTTCTGATTCAGTAAATTCAACATCCGTTATTTTTTCAATCAATCATACAGATCATGCTCCTTTAGTTCCTTTTGAATATGCTATTGATTATTCACCACTGGTTTTAACTCCGGCCACAGCAGTTGCTGAAGCTGAAGGAACAGCTATTACTCAAAATATAATACTTCCTTATTTTGATAGTGATAATGATCCAGCTGTAAAACCTGTATCCTGTACAGTTGATTTGATTACACCTCCAAATGGTGGATTAAATCCTATCTTTAATACTTGCAGTTGTTCTATCACAGGAATTTGCTCGGTTGATGTTTTACCAATTACCTATTTCAATGGCACGGCCAAGTTTTCTTATACAATTACAACAACAGATCGATTTTCTGCGGCCACTAAAACCAGTGGATCTCAGGCCGTCAATATGACTATTTGGGAAGTTAATGATGCTCCTATTCTTACGATTGGTGCTGCCTCTACAACTGCCGGGGGAATTACTACTCCCTATACTGCACCTTTAACTAATCCGTTACCCCTTTTTGAAAATTCTACGGCCGCAGCGAGTAGCACTTATATTTGTTTTACAGAAAATGCTGGTGGTGGAACAGATGAATCAATTCTTCAAACATTAACGGCCACTGCAGTTCAAGATATGACTTTGGCCACAACTCCTGATTCGAATTTAATTATTACCTTTGGGACAATCCTAGCTCCTTCCGCGGTTGGAAATAATTGTACGGCCGGTTTTTATATGTTGCCGTTTACAACTGCGAAAAATCAATCTGGACTAACCGCTATTAATTTAAAATTAACGGATAACGGAACGACTCATGGAGTGGCCGCACCAATAACAACAACAGTTGCTATTCCACTCAATATTCAAGCCGTAGATGATCCTCCTTATTTTATTACTTCAGCGTCTACTCCTGCTTTTACAAGTGTCCAGACCAATGAAGGAGGGGCCGTTATAGCAGGTCCTTTCCAGGTCGATGAAGATGAAGGGAGCACTCTTGATGAAAATAATCAGGGGATTCAAATTGCCAATATAACTTCCGACAATACGGCCGTTTTACCAGTAAGTGCCATTACGGTGTTTTATGATCTCAATGATAATGGTGTTGCTGATTCGGGAGAAGAGCGAACATTTGGTTCTAGTTCAATAGTTGCCCCAACTTCACAAACTTTAGAAACAGCACCACTGACTGATGATGTAAAAGCACATAAATTTTATCTCAAATTAAATCCAGTTGCCGGTGTTTCTGGAAACTCAAATATTACAGTTACCATTTTTGATGGAATAGCTTCTGTCGCTGCATCTCATTTTGTTTCAAAAACTTTTTCATTAATTGTAAATCCAGTGGCCGCTCTACATGGGGGGTGGGCCAATATTACAGCAGTGGGAATTAAAACAGATAAGAATGGTGCACCTGTAACTTTAAAAACTGATACTAGCGGATACCTAACGGCCGATAGTGAAGTCCTATGTAATTATAACAAATCTAGTGATCTGAAAAAATGTGATACCGCCACAAAAGATTGCGTCGGTGATGTTCCTCCAAATAGTTCAATTACTCCAGACGCAGTGAATGTTCTTTATTGGGATAAAACAAATAAGCGTTGTTATAGAAGTCAGGGGAATGATAAATTTTCATGGATAGATATTAAAAGCTCTTGTCCAATTACCCGTGTGACTAATGTTGCTACCTCTATTTGTGGAGGACAAAATTGTCTTTATGATCCGACACTTTCACCAGCACAATCAATTCCTACGGCGTCTGCAACTGGCCAATACTATTTAGATACATCGACTCGTACTTGTTATTATAGTACTCAACCGACTCCTGGAGTCTTTACTTGGAATTCTCCTTATATTCCATCAAAAGTTACACTTGCATGGAACTCTTTTAATATCACAGGCTCTGGTGGAGATATTGGTGTCAGTATAGAAGGATGGAATGTTTACCGCCGTGAAAAAGGTTATGATTATGATTTTAAAAATGGTTTTTTAAAATTAGTTTCAACAGATACAATGACAATTTCAACTTCATCAACCACAACTTTTACGGATACTACTGCGATTGCGGGTAAAGTTTATTATTATCTTGTTCGTCCTGTTGATAGCAGACACCATTTACCGACTTACACGCCAGAAGTTTTTTCCGAAATTAGAGTTCTTGCACCAACTGAAAATTTCTCTTTTGTACACCGCTGGATGGTCAATCAAGAAATTTGTAATAATATGCATATGACTACAACTTCAACTCCGGCCTCTTCAAGAGTTGATCCAACAAATAATTACCGCTGTCCTTATAAAGGTCCTGGTGCAACAGCAGCAGGTTTCTACGATATTGGTAAAGATATGTTAGTAGATATTTCAGAGGCCGGTTGTCCTTACTCATTGGCCCCTAAATGCACTGCCAATGGTTGTGTGGGGGTTGGTGCTCCAAGTTCAACAGGAACGTCCCTAGCAATTAATGATATCTATTATGACCGAAGTTCTGGCTCATGTTTCTATGTAAGTGCAATGCCAGCTGGAGTTGCAACTTGGACTAATTTTAATACCTCAACAGCTGGAGCACTTACTTCAGTCAATACTGCCCTCAATCCTCCTTTAGTAAATGTTTCACAAAATAGGTCCAAGTTAATTTGCCAGGCAAGAACTCCTGGGAGTGCAACGACCGCTTTAACCGGGACAGTTGCTCCAGATGCGAATTTAAGTCTTCCCACTAAAAAAGAATATATTGCTTATGCAGCAGCTCCTTATAAAATGTCAGATTCAACCATTACGGATTTAGAGCAAGGATTTTCACTCAATATACAATCGCGGTGTAATTCTTCAAGTGCTAATGGAATAGATGGAGCCTTTTCTGATTCACCAATTCCATCGACTAGTTATCAATATTCAATTCCAGGAACGGCCACATCGGGAATTCGCTCTATTTATACGGGCTCAATTCCTTGGGGAAGTAATACTTCTACTGAGTCATGTCGGTCTCGGTATGGAGTCCAAGATGTATATGGAAACGTAGCAGAGTGGGTTCAAGAGTCAATGACGTGTGATTCGTCCACTAATATTTGTTCAACTAATGCAGGAACAGAATTAGGTGATTATGATTTTGATACAGTTAACTCTACTTTTAAACATTATGGTTTTGATTTATTAACTGGTCCCTATAACGATTCAAATGCAGATTCAACTACCGGTGCTACGGACTCATTTCTAACTCAATGGATATTTAGAGATGAACTTTATGGTGCAGGAAAATTTAATTTTCCAATGGGAATGCCAATGTTTGTTGATATTGGCACCGGGACTTCAGCTGTTGCTGGATCAAATGCCATTCCTTATCTCTTAGATATTGGGCCTACTTCTGGGATCACTAATAGTCAATTACACGAAGACGGAATTATTGTAAACGGGGCACTCACAACTTTAATCAATGGAGTAGTGGCCGCTTCTATTGAAACATTAATTAATACGACAAAAACAGATGCGGCAACACTTCACTCAAACACAAGTGCAAGTTTAGCTCGGGCCGTAGCCGTTTTATATGACAGCTCATATGCTGCTGGAACACCTGAAAATAATGCTTACCTAGCAGCACTAACTGCAGATAATTCTGCCTTGGCCGCCTATAATGCTGTTGTGACGGCTTCTGTGTCGGCAACACTTTCTAAAAATGCAATTACTAATTTTCCATTTGAAACCTCTACAAGCGACCTTGTTGCTCAAACTAAAAATTTAGTCACAACGGCCCAAGCTTTAGTGTTAACAGCGAGAACTGATGCAACGACAGCTCGTACTCAGGCATTATTGGCCCCAGATGGAACACTTCAAGGCTTAACTTTAACGGCCCAAACAAGTGGAACAACCGCCCTTACAGATGCAAACTCAGCACTAGCTTCAGCAAATACAACTGTCTCAGGTACTGGTGGAATAGCTGTTGGTGGTGGATATCAATCTGGCAATCTCTCTGGTCGATATTCTTCTGAATTAATTCCGACTGCAGATGTTCGCGATGATGTTGGTTTCCGTTGTTATCTACCAATTTATAAAGATAACTTCCCGGCTGATACTGGTCGACATACTTATTCTTATTAAAACTTATTAAAATCTTAATTGAATAAATTTGAATTCATGGAATTCTTTGGCTAATCTTTATCCATGTTTAAAACAATAGGCCTTCTTTTAATATCCAACCTCTTTATGACATTTGCTTGGTATGGGCATTTAAAGACTCACCAACACTCAAAAATATGGGTGGTGATATTCGTTTCCTGGGGAATTGCTTTTTTTGAATATTGTTTCCAAGTACCGGCCAATAGAATAGGAATTCATTACCTAAGTCTTGCACAATTAAAAGTTATTCAAGAAATTATTACGATGTCCGTTTTTGGATTATTTGCTATTTTTTATATGAAAGTTCCTCTGACCAGAAATTTTTTATACGCTAGTGTTTGTTTGGTTTTAGCGGCTGTTTTTATTTTTAAAGACCGCATTTCATCTTAAGTTTTTTGTTTTAGTTTTTTATATTTTGGAGAATCAAAATGGGAAAAGTCATTAGCTTTATTAATCAAAAAGGCGGCGTTGGAAAAACAACCATGGCCTTTAATGCAGCCTTTGCTCTTGCTAAAAATGGACATAAAGTATTGGCCATTGATCTTGATCCTCAGGCCAATCTCACTCTGTTGTTTAAAGCAGAAAATGAATTAAATCTCTATCATCTCTTAGTGAATTCAGTAAAAGAATTAAAGCAACTTCATATTCCAGCAATGCTTAGTAAGGTCATTCATAAAGCTAATGTTGATCTCATTCCTGGAGGTCAAGAACTCTCAGGTTTTGATTTAACCGTGGCTTCAATCAATGCTCCAAGACAACTTGTCTTAAAAAAGTTTATCGAGGCCCATGGATTAAATGAACGCTATGATTTTATTATCATAGATTGTCCACCTACATTAGGTCTTCTCGTCATTAATTCCCTTTGTGCAAGTGATGGGGTTATTGTCCCTTTTAGACCTGATGATTTTTCTCTTAAGGGACTAGAGCATTTTTATCAAGTGATAGAAGATATCAAAGATATGGGTATTGTTAAGGCCCCAGAAATCTTTCTGCATGTTCCCAATTTAGTAGATCTTCGCCGCAAGCAAGAAAGTGATGACCTGTCCAAAATTATTTCGGCGATAGACCTTGAATTAGGCACCGGTAAAGTCTTCTCACCTTTTCTTAATAAAGCAGGTCTCGTAAAATCTCTTTCAAGTAGAAAATCAGTATTTGAATTTAAAAACCAAGAATTCAGTGACCTCCAGGAAAAATTTAGTGGAGTTGCTAAAAGAATCGAGGAGTGGTCTCATGAACAAGCCTAAGAATCAATCAAAGAATCCTTTATATGTCGTGAGAAAAAATGGAGTGGACGTGGAAGAGGCCAGTGGGTTGTTAGAATTAATTTTAAAAAAATCAGGTCTTGATAAAATCATTCCCTTGTTAGAATCATTTATGCAAATGATTCTCTTAGAAGTTCAAACGTATGCAGTGTTTATTGAAGTGAAAAAAATTCTTGATCAAATTTTTGAAAAAGTGATCGAAATTATTTTTCAAATACAACAAATGACTGCCAAGAAAAAAGTCTAATTGACTAAAAGCCACCCATAAATGGAATCCCAATAGAGAGGCCAAGCATTTTGATATGACTTTTTTCTTGTCCCCAGTCGATATAATTAAGTTCTAAGAAACTACTTTTTCCATATCTAAGCCAGGCATTTGTATAACTTTCAGAACTTGTCGAAAGAAACATTCCGTACATTAAATTATAATTTTCGACAAAAATATGTTTGTAAACAACTTCAAAGCCCTGCGGATAAATCAATCTAAATACTGTGGGGGTAGAAGAAGAATATTTATAATGAAGTCCTTGAAAACCTAATAAAGCTTGAAAGAGCACTCTACCATCAAATGCTTCTGCTAAGTCATAAGAAAAATAAAGACCTGAGTTATTAAAAAAAGATTTGTTATATAATAAGGCATCAAAAGCTTTGAAAGAAGAAGTCTCGTTGATATCCAATTTTCCATAAATCATTATTGATGGAGCAAGCTTGGTAATTTGTTTTTCAGATTGGTAATCACTTTGAAAAATATAGGGACCGGCCCCTATCGCAGTTTTCAATCGATTTAATCTTTTTGGAAGTGTTGCTTCTAAATGCAGAATTTGAGTTTTTTGATCCAGACCTTTTAATTGAAGTTCGACCGGAGAGTTGTCTTCTAGGAAAATGGTAAATGGTGGTTTTGAGCCATTAAGTGTTCTGAGGTTAGTTGAATTTAAAGTGATTTCCAAGCGAGGTGTTTCGCTGCCATATTTTCCAACCCTTTGCATTTTACAACCGATAGAGATGTACTCATTGTCGATGCCTTCAATTTTTAAATTGTAAGGTGAACATGAGTAATCGATCAGTTGTTTTGAATGAGCTAGGCTCGTTGTTTTGGCTTCAATCGTAATTTTATCAAGTAAGTCTTTTCCGGAAAAAATTGAAACGACTTCAGGATTAAATAAATCGATATAAATGTCGGCAACTGTGAAATTCTTTTTTTGGACGGGGATGATGATTGAATTATGCAGTTCTATATGGGGAAGACCTACTTTTTTATTAATAATGACTCTTAAAATGGCCCTTGGGGTAAGTAAATTATTTTCATTTCGTATCCATTGAACAGTTTTATCAACCCAAACAACTTTAATTTCAGGATGTGTTGTGTGAATTTCAAAATCGTTTAGATCTGCTTTTATTCTCGATTCACCAATCGTGAATTTTGCAAAACTAATGATTTGAGCAAAAGTATTTGTACTAATAACGAATAAAGAAAAAAATAAAAGTATCGAGATATTGAATTGAGAAATTAGTCTTTTTTTCATAATGATTGCTTGTTTAAATTACCGTGATGGGACTCGTCTCGTTTTTTTGGGTGGGCTTTCAATGATGAGTGGAGTTACAGTTGAAGAATTTTGAGTATTTACTGAGTCAACATAGAGGTCTGGTAGTTGATTTTGTGGCGCAACACTTTTTGGAATTTGTTGGACTAAGGCTTCTGCTTTTTCTTCGTTGAGTTTTTCATTAATTTCCATTTTTTCCAAAAGGCGAAGCTCTGCTTCGAAATCATTAGTTGATTGCGCTGCTAAACAAAGAGACATTCTAAAAAGTGTCCACAAAATGAAAAAACTATTTCTAATCATGGGTTAATTTTTTCACATATTCCCTTTTTTTAAAAGGGCCAATACCGTGGCTTCATGATAAATATGGACAATGAATGACTTTAATCCTGACGACTTGCTTCTTTCTTCTTATGATTTTGATTTACCAGATCATTTAATAGCTCAAAGACCCAGTGTTGAATCCAGGCTTCTTGTTTATAATGCTTCTACAAACGAAGTTATTCATGATTATTTTAAAAATATAAGCACTTATCTTGAACCAAAAACACTTTTAGTCTTTAATCGCACAAAAGTTTTCCCTTCAAGGCTTTTAGGGACAAAAAAAAGTGGAGGTAAGGCAGAATTATTTCTTCTTTCAACTGAAGCATTGGATGGCATTTATCCAGCGTTAATTAAAACAACTTCTAAAAAAAAAATAGGAGATCAATACTTTTTTGCTCCTGATCTTGTGGCCACTTTAAAATCCATTAACGAGAATGGAACATTTGGCGTAAGTTTTAATTGTGAAGATATCCTTCATTTTCTCGAACTTCACGCTTTAATTCCAATACCACCCTATATTAGAAATGGTGAAAGTGATGAATTAGATCGGTTAAATTATCAAACTAGTTTTGCCAAGGAAGTTGGTTCTGTTGCCGCTCCAACAGCTGGGCTTCATTTTAAAAATGATTTGCGGGATCAATTAACGAAGTCCCAGATAGATTCAGCCTTTGTCACTTTACATGTGGGGATTGGGACATTTAAACCTGTTACAACAACACATATAAAAGATCATCAAATGCACTCTGAGAATTATTTTTTTGACCAAATAAATAATGATTTAATTCAACAAGCTCGTCTTCAAAAGAGAAAAATTATTGCCGTTGGCACGACTAGTTTAAGAGTTTTAGAATCTAGTTTTCAAAAAAATTTAGAGCCAAATACCATTTATAAGACTCAAATTTTTCTCCACCCAGGTATAGAAGTTCAAAGTGTAGATGGTCTTGTAACCAACTTTCACCTCCCGAAATCTTCCTTGTTAATGCTTGTTTCAAGCATGATTGGCAGATCAAAGGCCCTTGAGCTTTATCAATTGGCGATTAAAAAGCAATACCGGTTTTTTTCTTATGGTGATGGGATGCTTATCATTAGGTAGACATAAGGTAGCGATTAAAACTTCATAGGAATTAAAAAGATGTCAGCGAAATCAATTTTTAAAAAATTAGGGCAATCCAAAAAAGCGCGTGCAGGAATTATTACGACTGCCCATGGCAATATCGAAACACCTATATTCATGCCCGTTGGCACGAGGGCCAGTGTTAAAACTATGTGGCAAGAAGATTTAGAAGAAATGAATGCCCAAATTATATTAGGCAATACCTATCATCTATATTTAAGACCAGGGCATGAACTTATAGAAAGAGTTGGTGGAGGCCTTCATGGGTTTATGAAATGGGACCGGGCCATTTTAACAGACAGTGGAGGTTATCAAGTTTTTTCACTTTCAAGCATGAATAAAGTGACTGAAGAAGGTGTAACTTTTCAATCCCACCTCGATGGATCCAAGCACCTCATCTCACCTGAAAAATCGATGGAAATTCAAAGGGCACTTGGAAGTGATATCGTCATGAATTTTGACGAGTGTCCAGCTTTACCAGCAACTAAAGAGCGCTTAAGAGAAAGTATGGAATTAACTCTTCGTTGGGCCCAAAGATGTAGAGATTTTAAATTAAAAAATCATCAAAATTTATTCGGCATTATCCAAGGTGGTTTGCACCATGATCTACGCAGTGAGTGCATGGAGCGATTAAAAGAAATGAATTTTGAAGGTTTTGCTCTTGGTGGATTATCTGTTGGTGAAAAAAATGAAGAGATGGTTAGTTTTTTAGACAATTTTGTCCACACTATGCCAGAAGATAAACCTCGTTACTTAATGGGCGTAGGTAAACCAATCGATATTTTAAATGGAATCAAGGCCGGAATTGATATGTTTGATTGCGTTCTTCCCACAAGGAATGCAAGAAATGGCCAATTTTTAACTAGTGGCGGCCCTCTTAATATAAAAAAAGAGCGCTTTAAAGAAGATTTACTTCCACCAGATCCTCAATGTTCTTGTAAAGTATGTAAAAAATATTCGCGTTCGTATATTCGTCATCTGTATACAGTTGGAGAATATTTAGCTGGAAATATGATTACCTATCACAATCTCCATTTTTATTTGCAGATGACTCGCGATGCGAGGACAGCTATTTTAAATGATCAGTTTGACGAGTTTTACACTAAGTTCTATAACTCTTATGAATCAAATATGTGGAACTAATAAAAGAATATCCCAAGGAAAAACAATGTTAAAAACTTTACTCCTTCTACTTCAGTCAACTAATGCTCACGCTCAAGCAGCTGCTGGAGCTCCGGCGCAAAACCCAATGCTTCAATTTTTGCCATTGGTAGTAGTCTTCGTTATTTTCTATTTCCTAATGATTAGACCTCAAAAGAAAAAGTTTGATGAAGAGCAAGCTCTGATCAACAAACTAGCTAAAGGCGACGAAATCTACACAAAAGCAGGTTTTATTGGTACTATTTTTGGAATCAATGATAAAATCGTAGATCTAGAAATAGCTGACGGAGTAAGAGTAAAAGTGTTAAAAAGCCAAGTTGGTGGATTAGCAAAATCTGTTCTTGAGACGTCTAAATAATAAGTTATTTTTCAACCAGTAACGATGTGAGGATTAAATGTTTGGATTAGGCGCAGGGGAACTCTTTCTTATTTTTATTATCGCTCTACTTTTTTTAGGTCCAAAAAAATTACCTGAACTTGCTAAAGGTCTAGGTCAAGCAATTCGTGAATTTCAAAAGGCCCGTGATGAAATGATGAATGAAGTCAATAAACCTCATACACCAGTGACACCAACTGAAGCGAAAAAAGATGTTGAGGTGACTGCAACGAAAGTTGAAACAACAGAAACAAATCCTGAATCTCCTAAGCATTCTTAATAAGTGCCTTGCAAATCTATAAATTTATCAACTATACTTTTTAGGATTTCTAAAAAGTATAGTTTTTATGCCGTCTTATAAAAGGGAGTCTCTTGATGAAAACCAGCTGGTGGGTACGCTTTAGTGCGCTACTTGTCTTTGTCGTTCTTGCCGTCCTCGTTCTTCTTCCTACTGTATTGAAGTTTGATGAAAATGGGCATTATCCTATTAAATCAAAAATCAATTTAGGTCTCGACCTTCAAGGTGGGCTCTATATGGTTTTAGGAATAGATTTTAAAAAAGTCTATAAAGACGAAGTGAAAACTTATGCCCGAAAAATTGAGTCTGTTTTAAAAGATCAAGAAATTGTAGTGACTCCAGGAGCAATGGATGAATCGGACCCAATGGATCCAAAACAAATTTTAGTTTTTTCAAAATCTACTGATATTGAAGCGGCCAAGAAAAAAATTAAAGAGTTTTATACTGGCAATATTCGCATTACGAAAGAAGAAGGCGATAAATTGGAAGTGGCCCTTGCCACCATCATAAAAAAACAAATTGAAGAGCAATCAGTTGGGAAATCAATTGAAGTTATCAGAAATCGTATTGACGAGTTTGGTGTAACAGAGCCTGAGATTTTGGCCCAAGGACAAGACCGTATTGTTGTTCAATTGCCAGGTGTTCGCGATATTGAACGCGCAAAAGAACTGATTGGAAAAACAGCTAAGCTTGAATTTAAAATGGTAAACGACACAGTCGCTCCACAATCGATGATGGCCTGGATGGAAAAAGCGACTAAAGCGGGAATCGTTTATAAAAAAGGTGAAAGGTTTTCTGAATACCTTTTAAAAATGAACGAACTTTTAAAAGCTGATATCCCTGCAGGGCACGAATTAGCTTTCGAGAAAAAAACAAATAAATCGACAGGTGAAGAAAATAATATTCCTTTCGTGGTTGAATCCATTGCAAAAATTAATGGCGATGATTTAGCTGATGCTCGAGTTCAAATCGATCCACAGAAAAATGATCCTTATGTTTCTATGGATTTTAAGCAAGCGGGTGCAAAACGTTTTGAAGAAGCCACAGGTGCCAATATTGGTCGCAGAATGGCGGTCATTCTCGATGGAAATGTTTATTCTGCTCCAGTTATCCAAGCTAAAATTGGTGGAGGACATGCTCAAATCACTCTTGGTGGAGGCGGGGCTAATTTTAATAAAACCATGTCAGAAGCTAAAGATTTAGCTTTAGTTCTTCGTGCTGGTGCACTTCCAGTTCAATTAGACTTTTTAGAGCAAAGAACTGTTGGTCCAAATTTAGGTGGAGAGTCTATTCATAAAGCTAAAATCGCTTCAGTTATTGGTTGTATGTTGGTTTTTATTTTTGCCATCATTTACTACCGTTTTTCTGGTGTTATTGCCGTTGTAACTCTTCTACTCAATGTGCTCTTTACAGTCGCAATTTTAGTTGCATTAGATGCGACTTTAACTCTTCCTGGTTTAGCTGGTATTGCTCTTACAGTTGGGATGGCCGTTGATGCTAACATCATCGTCTTTGAAAAAATCCGCGATGAATTAAGAAAAGGGATCAGTAATTATAAATCATTTGAGTTGGGTTTTGCTTCAGCACTTTGGACTATCCTAGATGCTCACGTGACGGCAGCATCGGCGGGTTTTTGTCTACTGAATTTTGGGACAGGTCCAATTAGAGGATTTGCTGTGACATTATTAATTGGGATTGGAGTGACTGTCTATACGGCCTATTACGTTTCAAAATTATTGTTTGAATTGTATATGGATAAAGTTGAAGGACAAGAACTGAGTATCTAATTTTTTAGTATTAGGAGTTTTAAGATGATCGAATTAATTAAACACGGAACTAGAATTGATTTCGTGGGCAAAGCTAAATATATCGTAACTGCTTCTGTTGTTTTAACGGCCCTCGCTCTTTATGGAATCTTTACACATATGAATTATGGTGTCGATTTTAGAGGTGGAGCAGAAATCCAAACTAAATTTGAAAAACCGATTCATGTCGACCAACTCCGCGAAGTTCTCGATAGAGGAGGCTTAAAAGGAGTTTCTGTCCAAACGATTGGTGAAGATAAGGACAATGAAGTTTTAATCAAAGTTCAGGCAGAAGAAGGATCATTGAATTTAATTACTCAAACAATTACTGAAGATCTTCATAAAGAATTCGCCGATAACAAAGGTGAAATCCAAAAAGTTGATATCGTAGGTCCTAAGGCCGGAAAGCAGTTGCGACTCTCAGGAGTTAAAGCAATGTTTTGGGCCATTCTCTCTATTATGATTTATATCGCTATCCGATTCGACTTTCGTTACGCTCCAGGAGCGATGATTTCATTATTCCATGATGTTATTGTTGTCGCCGGAATTATAGCTTGGACTGGACATGAGTTTTCACTTCAAACGGTTGCCGCTCTCCTTGCAATTATTGGTTATTCAATTAACGACACCGTTATTGTTTACGATAGAATTCGCGAACATGAAGAAAAAGATAAGACGATTTCTTTAAGACAGCATATCAACGATGCTGTTAATGACACTCTTTCAAGAACAATTATTACTTCATTGGCTACGTTACTAGTGACAATTTCAATGTACTTCTTCGGTGGGATTGCAATTAAGGATTTCTTCCTAGCAATGTCATTAGGGATTATTTTTGGAACATATTCTTCAGTTTATATCGCTGCAATTACAACTCTGTTTACCGATACACAATTAAAGAAAGCCAATGCAAACAAGCAAAAAACAGCGATCGCTTAAATTTTATTTATTTTTTACTTTTATAATAATGTTGAGTCTATTTTTTATAGACTCAACTGTTTACTCGGAAGTTTCAACTAATAAACAAATTACTGAAGATCATGACACTCATGAATTAAATAAAGTCCTGAGTGACTACAATAAAGATCAAGAAAAAGTTTTAAAAGATGTTTCTCAATTATCAAAACAAGCAGAAACTCTTGGGCCTACAGAAGATGACATAGAAGCAGAAACACCTAATCCTCTCCTAAATGAAAATAAACTTCCTGGCATGTTCAAACCTCAAAAAAAGATTATTAAAGTTAATGAATCTCAAAAAGTGAAATATTCTGAGCAGCTTAGATTGGCCTTAGTCCCACTTCAATCTATGAAAGAAGATCAATTAGTAGGCTTATTAATAGAAAATACAAAAGGGACACAGGCCTACACTTATATTGAAAAATTTCCCTTGCTAGCACTTTTCACAGTTCGATTGATTAAAGATAAAGATGCACTTCCATTATTAGCTAAAACATTAGACAACCAAGAAAAATATTTAAAATTTGTTTCTTGTATGATTTCAACTTTTATTTTCAGTTTTTTTTTAAAGAGATTTTTAAAAAGAGATGGGCGAACAATTATAAAATCAGTTAGTTTTTGGTTCGTGAGATTTATTTTAGTGACTCTTTTACGAGTCTGGATACTTTTCTTCTTTTTTTCGGCCGAAATTACTCCGACCTTAAATATTACGACGAAAACTTTTTTTAATTTTTAATTTACAATAGGCTTTAAAGAGCAGTTTTTGGAACACAACCAATGCGCTTATCTGTTGCTGATAAACTTGTCGAAGTACCAGTTGGTATATTTCCATTGAGATTACTAATAGCTCTTACGGTATAAAGTTTGCGAGTTCCTTGGGTTAAAGGATCCATCGTTTTACTCGTTGGCCAGTAATAATAGATAGTCTTGGTATTCATCGTTGCCTGAGTGGCCATGATTTTTAATCCATTTTCAATATAAAATCCGTAAGTTTTTAGGACAGATTCTGTCACAAACATCGATCCATAAATTGTTTTATAACTTGATCCTATCAGAATAATTTCAGCTTCTTTTTCACCAACAAATAATCCTTCTGTATCATCCATATATTCTTTTAAAATATTAAATAACGGCTGATCTCCTGCATTGTATTCAGTTTGAGTTGGGCAATATGCTTTTCCAGATTTATCTGTGAAAAAAGACATGATAAATCCCAAAGGAACACTGGCCGAAGACGTCGTAGTTGTCAGAGGTCGATTTGGATAACTAAGTGGAACAAATATATCTGCACTTAATAATCTCACTCCATATTCATTATACATTCTTGTAATTAAAGTATTTTGAATATTGAGACCAGTATTATTTAAATTAACAAATCGAGGGTCAGTTTTATCCCACATAGCAAATGCTTGTGGAATAGTTTCTAATCGAGGGTATTCAGCACTGTCATTCCCAGGATGAAGTTGTTCATCGTGGCATAAGATGAGGGATTGATTTCCCAATCCTACTGGAGGCATTGGCGGAGGGGTTTCATTTGAAGGGAAATAATAAAAGTTTCGAACATATGACCCTGCAGGGTCGCGAATGATTGTGTTCGTAGATGAAGTAGAAGACGGACTTCCATATGATAGGCAAGAGTATTGAGAAATAGGAGTGACTTTAAGTGCTCCTAAAAGTGAAGTGTCTTCAGTTGGCTGAGTTTTTCGTCTTAATTGAAATTCTTTCGATACAGCGCCTGAACCTGACTTGCCTTCGATGATTTTAATAATATAAGTTTTATCCAAAGCTAAGGTTGAAATATTGGCAGTTAATGAGTTACTTCCTGAAGCAATATCAACACCGATTCTAATAGTTGAGCCATCTGCAGTTGCTTCTAAAAAACATTGCGGAGAAGTATTATCACTTTCTAGTTGGACATTACACCAGTTGTACAGATTTCCAATTTTAGTATTGAGAGCAATATCAGTTCCTATAATTGTATTTACAATTAAAATGGGAGATGTCGTAATAGCTCGACTTGCACAAGTGGATGCACAATCATTAATAAGATCTGATTTTCCATTTATACATGAGCAGAAATCACTTTTAATATCAATTTGATTTGTGGGTCTTGAGACGACTACGACATCATCAATACATAATCCGGCCGAAGCATTTATCCTAGCGAGTAGAGTCGTATCAGTCGTCGTTTTGGACGTTGTGAGTTCAGTTGCAGAAGCGATATGTGTTCCAGTATCACATTTACTTACACAAACATTTAGTTGAGATAAAATCAGATAACTCGTTCCACACCCAACGGTGTTTGAACCAATTGAGAAATCTTTGACTAAACCACGATTTTTAACTAAGCCTGGGTCAGTTACACAAGCACTCACTAACAACAAAGTTGAAAGTATAAATAATTGTAATATTGGCCATCTTAATAAAATCTTCATATGGTTTGACTTGTTTCTCCCTAATAGTGTATTCGACTAAAAAAGCCCTATTCTTGAGTCTTTTTTAATGTCTTCAATCTCTATTTTAAGCTCTCGAGAATAGGAGATGTTCTTCAATCTTTAGGGAACACAGAAAAAATAGAAATTTCATCATGTTAAGCGGGGTTTTTACTAACTTATTGAACATCTATTTGAGTTGGAAGTGCCACATAATCTGGGCTTATTGAAATTGAACTCCGATAGCGTATAGCTCATCAGTGTTTAGATTTTTTTTGGCAAAAACTCGAGCATTTCTAATGACTGCTTTTTTAATGTCTGAAGTAAATTTTAAAATAACATTAGCATTTATGTTTATATTACTAATTGTTTCTTTTGAGATCACAATACAAGCACCACCATCTGATATATTAACTAATGGACAGGTGAGCGAGATTTCAGTATCTGAATTTTTTACGATAAAAACGACTTCAACTGACTTTTTTTCTTCTGGAGTGAAATAGGTTCTTGGATGAACTCTTAATTCTTCAAGCCTAACTTCATGTGGAATTTGGAGAGTGATATATTCTTTTTGATCTACGGCCATTTTAGTTTTGAATACAAAGTCATGACCTTCAAGTAAAAAATAGACATATTTTTTCGGATTAATTTTTGCGCATTCTTTACGAGTCATTTTTAATGTAAAAACACCTTCATCTGCAAAGAGGGCGTAAAAAGTCATTTTCTCAATAATTTGTCGACTGCCATCTGGCTTTTTTTGCCAAACTAGTAACGTGCTCCCTGCAGTGAGTTTTACTGATAGCGCTTTTATGATTTCGGCCCGGCTTTTTGAAAATCTGTATTCCATTTTAAGATTATCGGCATTTGAAGTATTTTACTCAAGTTTTATCTTTAGATTTAAATAATTTTAAATAGTTAACTAGTTACTTTTTAGGAATCAATGCCTAAACTAGATGGCAGCTAAAGTTTCTCAATCAAAATCCCGATAGAATCTATGCTAACTAAATGTTTTAAGGAGAAAGGCCATGACGAAGGCAGATTTGATCGCAGCACTTGAAAAGCAAGCTAACCTTACTCACAAGCAAGCTGAGACCATTATTAATATTACGTTTGATAGTATGATTAAGGCCCTCTACGAAGACGAGAGAATCGAAATTAGAGGTTTTGGTTCATTTGCTAATAGAAATTATAAGGCCTATGAAGGACGTAATCCTAAGACTGGCAAAATTGTAAAAGTTCCACCTAAAAAAGTTCCATTTTTTAAAGTCGGTAAAGAACTTAAAGAAATGGTTGATGACGGAAAAGATAAGTACGTGATCCGCGAAGCTTAAATTCCTTAATTTTCATTGACATATAAAGGGATTTTTTGCAAAATCCCTTTTACTTATTTCATTGTGGAGACGTGCCAGAGCAGTCCAATGGAACGGTTTGCAAAACCGTAAAGCCGGCGGTGCGAATCCGCCCGTCTCCTCCATC